>NZ_CP136625.1:0-970000 GCF_032917965.1 Bradyrhizobium sp. BWC-3-1 | reverse complement strand
ATGTCACCCAGAACGTATCTTGGGCTCCATCTGTTTGTAGGTGTCCGGTTTCAGGTCTATTTCACTCCCCTCGTCGGGGTGCTTTTCACCTTTCCCTCACGGTACTGGTTCACTATCGGTCGCTGAGGAGTACTTAGGCTTGGAGGGTGGTCCCCCCGCGTTCAGACAGGATTTCACGTGTCCCGCCTTACTCGTGGATACATCATCGCATTACTCGTACGGGGCTATCACCCTCTAAGGCCCAGCTTTCCTGACTGGTTCCGATTGTCTTTGATGTATCACTGGCCTGGTCCGCGTTCGCTCGCCACTACTAACGGAGTCTCTGTTGATGTCCTTTCCTCCAGGTACTTAGATGTTTCAGTTCCCTGGGTTTGCTTGAAACCTCCTATGTATTCAGAAGTCTCATACCTTCTTTTGATAACCGGAAATCCAAAACCTCTTCGATCGAAATCTAAAGGCTTAGGCATCTCACATCTCTGTTCGAACCCCACACCACAGTCTTTCGACTGAGGTCTTGGAGTTCCGGCTATCGAAGGTGGGTTTCCCCATTCGGAAATCCATGGATCAAAGCTTCTTCGCAGCTCCCCACGGCTTATCGCAGCGTAGCACGTCCTTCATCGCCTCTCAGCGCCAAGGCATCCACCGAACACCCTTAAGGCACTTGATTGCTCTCATTATCAATGTCCACACACTCGGCAGAATGTTGTCTGCAGAACTACCTTGCGGCACGCGCCCTCGATGAACGCTATCTGCAGCCGGACAATGATTAGAAAGACCAGCTTGCTTCGTAAGATCGTTCCGATAGCGAGGCGGTCAAGCTTCGCTAAAAGGATCATTTACAACTCGCTTGTCTTTCAAAGCAGCCTTGTGAGCTACAATGGAAGACGCACGAGCGCCGAAATGATCCGGAGATAATGAAGTATCGCGCAACAATTACTTGTTGCCCGATCCAACTCGGATCGATCTCCTCTTTACGATGTCAGAAATCACGCAGCTTACTGTCCATCCGGACTAGTAAGTGCGAAGTGATGTTTCGCGGACGACGGTATGAGCAGCCGGTGATCAAACCATCTGGTGGAGCCAGACGGGATCGAACCGACGACCTCATGCTTGCAAAGCACGCGCTCTCCCAGCTGAGCTATGGCCCCGTAACCAGAAGACGAATGCTCACTCGATGAGTGTGGTGGGCCTGGGAAGACTTGAACTTCCGACCTCACGCTTATCAAGCGCGCGCTCTAACCAACTGAGCTACAAGCCCCTAACGCATATCCAGTCAAGGACCAGGGATTCTGCAAGGTTGCAGCCCCAGCGCGTGTTCGTCCGCGAAGAAAGAGAAACGAAGACGGCGAAATCCCGCCAATGCAGCTCAACGATCCTGACGACCGTTGGCCACTGATGTTTCTAAAACGGTTCGATAGAAGCAAGCTTCTGAAGAACCATCCTTAGAAAGGAGGTGATCCAGCCGCAGGTTCCCCTACGGCTACCTTGTTACGACTTCACCCCAGTCGCTGACCCTACCGTGGCCGGCTGCCTCCCTTGCGGGTTAGCGCACCGTCTTCAGGTAAAACCAACTCCCATGGTGTGACGGGCGGTGTGTACAAGGCCCGGGAACGTATTCACCGTGGCGTGCTGATCCACGATTACTAGCGATTCCAACTTCATGGGCTCGAGTTGCAGAGCCCAATCCGAACTGAGACGGCTTTTTGAGATTTGCGAAGGGTTGCCCCTTAGCGTCCCATTGTCACCGCCATTGTAGCACGTGTGTAGCCCAGCCCGTAAGGGCCATGAGGACTTGACGTCATCCCCACCTTCCTCGCGGCTTATCACCGGCAGTCTCCTTAGAGTGCTCAACTAAATGGTAGCAACTAAGGACGGGGGTTGCGCTCGTTGCGGGACTTAACCCAACATCTCACGACACGAGCTGACGACAGCCATGCAGCACCTGTGTTCCAGGCTCCGAAGAGAAGGTCACATCTCTGCGACCGGTCCTGGACATGTCAAGGGCTGGTAAGGTTCTGCGCGTTGCGTCGAATTAAACCACATGCTCCACCGCTTGTGCGGGCCCCCGTCAATTCCTTTGAGTTTTAATCTTGCGACCGTACTCCCCAGGCGGAATGCTTAAAGCGTTAGCTGCGCCACTAGTGAGTAAACCCACTAACGGCTGGCATTCATCGTTTACGGCGTGGACTACCAGGGTATCTAATCCTGTTTGCTCCCCACGCTTTCGTGCCTCAGCGTCAGTATCGGGCCAGTGAGCCGCCTTCGCCACTGGTGTTCTTGCGAATATCTACGAATTTCACCTCTACACTCGCAGTTCCACTCACCTCTCCCGAACTCAAGATCCTCAGTATCAAAGGCAGTTCTGGAGTTGAGCTCCAGGATTTCACCCCTGACTTAAAGACCCGCCTACGCACCCTTTACGCCCAGTGATTCCGAGCAACGCTAGCCCCCTTCGTATTACCGCGGCTGCTGGCACGAAGTTAGCCGGGGCTTATTCTTGCGGTACCGTCATTATCTTCCCGCACAAAAGAGCTTTACAACCCTAGGGCCTTCATCACTCACGCGGCATGGCTGGATCAGGCTTGCGCCCATTGTCCAATATTCCCCACTGCTGCCTCCCGTAGGAGTTTGGGCCGTGTCTCAGTCCCAATGTGGCTGATCATCCTCTCAGACCAGCTACTGATCGTCGCCTTGGTGAGCCATTACCTCACCAACTAGCTAATCAGACGCGGGCCAATCTTTCGGCGATAAATCTTTCCCCGTAAGGGCTTATCCGGTATTAGCACAAGTTTCCCTGTGTTGTTCCGAACCAAAAGGTATGTTCCCACGCGTTACTCACCCGTCTGCCGCTGACGTATTGCTACGCCCGCTCGACTTGCATGTGTTAAGCCTGCCGCCAGCGTTCGCTCTGAGCCAGGATCAAACTCTCAAGTTGGACTTGAACTTTGAACCGGCTGATCACAACGTTTTGACGAGGTCCCACCATTTTTCATCGACCGAAGTCGATGAGCTGCCCGCGATTCACATCGCTGGCAACGATGGTGTAACCTTAAAACGTGTACCGCCGAAGTCTTTCGTCCCCTCTCAGAACTCAAAAGCCGAAGCTCTTCAGTATCCGAGAGGCGCAAGGACTCCGCCGTCCACGTTTCTCTTTCTTCATCTTCACTTGTCAAACAGCCCGGGACCAGGAGGCCCCAACCTTCCAGAGAGGAAGGGTTCCGACACCCTTACCGACGATGGATGAACTCCAATCGACTTACGTCGACTGTTGTGTCACTCAACAAGGTGAGGAGCATCAGTGGCGCGTTCGCTCGCCTTGGTCAGTGACCCGGCGGCGCCGCGCTCAGTGGTCGGGTTATAGGCCCCGCCCATCGGGGTTGTCAACGACCATTGTCAGAAAATCGTCGCACGGTGGATTGTTCGAAAAATCCACGCGATTACAGCAGGTTAGAAAGTCGCTGAGCGGCTGGATCGCGCCGGCGCGGAGAAAAAACTCAAAAAAGTTTGGGCTCGAGAGGGCTCCGGAGGCGGCATGAGGCGACTTGGACGCGACTTGGATCGCTCGTCCCTGGAAGGCCCCTGACGCCCGGCCGTTCGGGAAACTTTTCCATATTAGGCGCCGTACTTGAGCCACAATCCCCCGGCGTTCTGGTACAGACAAAGCTTGAATCGCAGGGATGCCAGTGGGGGCTGCCGGCGGTTTGTGTGGGGTCAGAGGAAGGCGATCATACGATGAAGCGGCCTTCTTCAGACATTCGAGACACATCGAGAGATCTTTTTCCGCTTAGCTGTTCGTAAATTCGGCCGGTCCGACATCTGGGCCTTCTGACCGCGGACGCCTATGCGGCTTGCCTTTTCCAGAGACGCCCCGAAGAGGGCGGCTCAAGGAGGGGCTCGAAACAGGGTTGCTCGAAACGGGGCTGCTCGAAATCGGGCTCTCGGATCGTTGATTGGGGGACTTGGGTTGAACCATAGGACGTCACGCGGCGCTTACGGGCGTGAGACCGGGATCATCGATCTCGGCCACGAGCCGCCGCTGTCCGTCGATGGTTCGGAAGCCGCCGTCATCGATCGCCGCCGCGTCTCGGTGCAATGGTTCAGCGGGACGATTCTAACCGGACTTTGCGGCGCAGCCCTGATCGGCGGCGCCGTTTTCGCTTCGCTCGACGGCGAGATGACCTTCGCCAAGGTGCCGGAGCGCGTCGAAGGCGCGCTGCGCGGCGCATTCGGCGCAGCCGACCGCACCGCCACGCTGCACAAGAGCGACCGCCTGCCGCCGCCGAGCGAATCCACGGCCTCGCGCAACATCGTGCGCGTCTCGACCGTCGCCCGCGTCGGCAACCGCGACGTGATGCGGGTGCGTCCCTTCATCCGGATTGCCGGCAATCTGTCGATGACGACGAGCGATCTGTCGGCGAAGATCCCGCCATTCAACGCCCAGCGCCTTCTCACAGATGTCGGATCCGATCCGAAGGCGGCATCCGAGGATCCCAACAATCCGGAAGCCGTCGAACCCGACGCCGAGGTCTCGTTCGTCACCAAGGACCTCTCCCAGGTGCTGCCGAAAGCCAAGATTTCCGCAGTGGTGGCGCTCGACGACATCCTGATGCGGGTCCGCGATGCCGCCAACTGGCGCGGCAATGGCGGGGTGCGCTACGCCGCGCTCTCCAATGCTGCGGCCGACGTCTCCGGCGCGACCGGCCCGTCCGATATCAGAAGCGCCTACGCCACCGAAGTGTCGCCGTCCGATCCCTATGCCGGCTTCGAGACGCGCGTGGTGCCGGAAAACGTCACGCTGCTGCCGAAGACCAAAGAGCAGATCACCGGCGGAAATCCCAACGGCGAACGCGTCCACGTGGTCAAGAAGGGCGACAGCGTCGCCGGCGTGCTGCGCGATCTCGGCGCCACGGCCGAGGAGATCAAGGCGATCACCGCGACGCTTGGGCCGCGCGGCCGCGACGGCGGCCTGAAGGAAGGCGAGAAGCTGCGGATCCTGATGGCGCCCGCAAGCCCCGGCGCCCGCCTGCAGCCCTACCGCGTCGTCATCGCCAACGAGACCATGGTCGAGGCGATCGCGGCGCTGTCCGATCTCGGCAAATACGTCGCGGTCGACGTCTCCAGCATGAACACCGTCGCCGACGCGGCGGCGAACGCCAACAGCGACGACGATGACGATGATGACGGCACGGGCGTGCGGCTCTACCAGAGCATCTACGAGACCGCGATGCGCAACAAAGTGCCGATGCCCGTCATCGACGACATGATCAAGATCTATTCCTACGACGTCGATTTCCAGCGCAAGGTGGCGCCGGGCGATTCATTCGACGTGTTCTACGCCGGCGAAGACGAAGGCGTGACCGCGAGCGAAAAGAACGACGTGCTGTTCGCTTCGCTGACGCTCGGCGGCGAGACCAAGAAATACTACCGCTACCAGAGCCCCGATGACGGCGTCGTCGATTACTATGACGAGACCGGCAAGAGCGCGAAGAAGTTCCTGGTGCGCAAGCCCGTCAACAACGCCATCATGCGCTCCGGCTTCGGCGGCCGCCGTCACCCCATCCTCGGCTATGTGAAGATGCATACCGGCGTCGACTGGGCCACCTCCTACGGCACGCCGATCTTCGCCTCCGGCAATGGCGTGATCGAGAAGGCCGGCCCCGAGGGCGGCTACGGCAAATACATCCGCATCAAGCACAACAACGGCTACGAGACCGCTTATGGCCATATGTCGGCCTTCGCCAAGGGCATGGAGCCCGGCAAGAAGGTGCGGCAGGGCCAGGTGATCGGCTTCGTCGGTTCGACCGGCGCGTCGACCGGCCCGCACGTCCACTACGAAATCCTGGTCAACGGCCGCTTCGTCGATCCGCTGCGTGTGAAACTGCCGCGCGGCCGCTCGTTGGAAGGCCCGATGCTGGCCGGCTTCGAGAAGGAGCGCGACCGGCTCGACGGCATGATGAGCGGCCGCGCCGGTGCCATCGCCCGGATGTCGGACGCCACCGGCGGTCCGTTGCAGGTCACCAACAGGTAAAGCCGGCGAACCGGGCCGAGATCGGCCGGACATATTCAAGTACGATCCGGATTTGACGACGTCGCGCGGGGCCCGGCTTGGCCGCATCACAACGTCAAGTTTCGTTTGCCAAAGCGGCATGAGGAGCGAATACTTTCCAAAAAAGCGGGAGGTCTCGCCATGAAGAACAGGCTCGCCTGCGCAGCCTTCGTCGCTGCGGTCGTCTCCGCTACCAGTGTTTCGGCCGAAAACTGGGAGGTCACCAAGCTCGTTCCGGGCTCGGCGTTCCACGGCGTGCACGGGCTTGCGATCGACAAGGCCGGCCATCTGTTTGCCGGCAGCGTCGCGGGCGCGGCGCTCTACGAGGTCGACATCCCCGGCGGTAGCGCGAAGGTTGCAATCCCCGCCCCGATCGGAATGGCCGACGACATCGCATTCGCCCCCGACGGCACCATGGCCTGGACCGGATTCCTGGCCGGCGATCTTTATTCGCGCAAGGGCGACGGCCCGATCAAGAAACTCGCTTCAGGCCTTCCCGGCATCAACTCGCTCGCCTTCCGCAAGGACGGCAGGCTGTACGCCACCACCGTCTTCCTCGGCGACACGCTCTATGAGATCGACGTCGAGGGCGTCAAACCGCCGCGCCAGATCATGGAGAAGATGGGCGGCCTCAACGGCTTCGAGTTCGGTCCCGACGACAAGCTCTACGGTCCGCTCTGGTTCAAGGGACAGGTCGCAAAGGTCGACGTCGACAAGGCCGAGCTGACCGTCGTCGCGGACGGCTTCAAGGTCCCGGCCGCGGTGAACTTCGATTCCAAGGGCGATCTCTGGGTAGTCGACACCGCGCTCGGCCAGCTCGTTCGGGTCGATCCCAAGTCGGGCGCCAAGACCGTGGTCGCACAATTGAAGCCGTCGCTGGACAATCTCGCGATCGACGACAAGGACCGAATCTACGTCTCCAACATGGCCGATAACGGCATCCAGGAGGTCGATCCGGCGACCGGCCAGGCGCGGCAGGTGATCATCGGCAAGCTCGCCTTGCCCGGCGGCATCGGCGTCACGTCAGAGAACGGCAAGGATACGATCCACGTCGCCGACGTGTTCGCCTATCGCACGGTGGACGGCGCGACCGGCGAGGTCACCGAGAAGGCGCGCATGCACGCCGCCGGCGTCACGCTCGAATATCCGATGAGCGCAACGGCGAAGGGCAACGATGTGGTCCTATCGAGCTGGTTCACCGGCACGGTGCAGGTGATCGACGGCAAGACCGGGGCCACCCGCGACATGCTGCACGGCTTCAAGGCGCCGCACGACGCGCTCGTGCTCGCGGACGGCAGCATCCTGGTGGCCGAGTTCGGCACCAAATCGCTGGTCCGCGTCAGCGGCGAGCACGGCAAGGATCGCACCACACTGATCGGCGGCCTCGAGGGCCCGGTCGGGCTCGTCGCTGGATCGCGTGGCGAGGTCTATCTCACCGAAGCCTTTTCCGGCGTGATCTCGATGATCGAGAGCAACGGCGAAAAGACAGTC
This sequence comes from Bradyrhizobium sp. BWC-3-1, assembly GCF_032917965.1. NCBI lineage: Bacteria > Pseudomonadati > Pseudomonadota > Alphaproteobacteria > Hyphomicrobiales > Nitrobacteraceae > Bradyrhizobium > Bradyrhizobium sp. BWC-3-1. The sequence continues at coordinate 962,463 of NZ_CP136625.1, read as the reverse complement.
GTCGCCAAGGACCTGAAAATGCCCGAAGGCATCGCCCGCGCCAGAGACGGCAAGCTGATCGTAGCGGAGGTCGGCGCCAAACGGTTGATCGAAATCGTGCCGGAGACCGGCACGGTTACCGAGATCGCGGCCAATCTTCCAATCGGCCTCGTGGGTGCACCCGGAGGACTGCCGACGCACATTCCGACAGGCGTCGGCATCGGGGAATCCGGCACGATCTATTTCTCTTCTGACATCGAGAACGCGATCTACAAGCTCACGAAGAAATAGGTCGCCGCAGTAAGTTCGCCAACAACCCGCAAAACAAACCGCCCCGGAGAGGTTGACATCTCCGGGGCGGCTTGTTGCTTCAGGCTTCGAATGCCGACGATCAGTTCAGCTTCCGCTTCGACACCGGCGCCTCGAACTGGGCGATCTCCGCGGTCTGCGGCGCCTTGCCGTTGAAGGTCAGCACGTTGCCTTCGGAGGAGATCGCAACGTTGTCGCCGTCCTTGACGTCGCCGGCCAGGATCATCTCGGCGAGCGGATCCTGGACGTGACGCTGGATCACGCGCTTCAGCGGCCGTGCGCCGTAGGCGGGATCCCAGCCCTTGGCGGCGAGCCAGTCGCGGCCCGCAGCGTCGAGCGTCAGCACGATCTTGCGATCGATCAAAAGCTTTTGCAGCCGTGCGAACTGGATCTCGACGATCCGGCCCATCTCGCTCCTCTGCAAGCGATGGAACAGGATGATCTCATCGACGCGGTTCAAGAACTCTGGCCTGAAGTGCGCCCGCACCATGCCCATCACCTGCTCGCGCACGGCCGAGGTATCCTCGCCCTCCGGCTGGTTCACCAGAAACTCCGAACCGAGGTTCGAGGTCATGATGATCAGCGTGTTGCGGAAGTCGACGGTGCGGCCCTGGCCGTCGGTGAGGCGGCCGTCGTCGAGCACCTGCAACAGCACGTTGAACACGTCGGGATGCGCCTTCTCGATCTCGTCGAACAGCACGACCTGGTAGGGCCGGCGCCGCACCGCTTCGGTGAGCGCACCGCCCTCGTCATAACCGACATAGCCCGGAGGCGCGCCGATCAGCCGCGAGACCGAGTGCTTCTCCATGTACTCGGACATGTCGAGGCGGACCATCGCGGTCTCGTCGTTGAACAGATACTCGGCGAGCGCTTTCGTCAGCTCGGTCTTGCCGACGCCGGTGGGCCCGAGGAACATGAACGAGCCGGTCGGCCGGTTCGGGTCCTGCAGCCCCGCGCGCGAACGGCGAACGGCGGTCGCGACCGCACGCACGGCCTCGGCCTGGCCGACGACGCGCTTGCCGAGCGAGTCCTCCATCCGCAGGAGCTTGTCTTTCTCGCCTTCGAGCATCTTGTCGACGGGCACGCCGGTCCAGCGCGAGACCACCTGCGCGATGTGGTTGGCGGTGACCGCCTCCTCCATCATCTCGCCGGAGTTCTCCTTGGCCTCGATCTCCGCAAGCTGCTTTTCCAATTCGGGGATCCGGCCATAGGCCAGCTCGCCGGCCTTCTGGAATTCACCGCGCCGTTGTGCGTTGGCAAGTTCAACCCGCAAGCCGTCGAGCTCGGCCTTCAGTTTCTGAGCGTCGGAGAGCTTGTTCTTCTCCGCGCTCCAGCGTGCGGTGAGCGCCGCGGACTTCTCCTCGAGATCGGCCAGCTCCTTCTCCAGCGTCTGCAGGCGGCTCTTCGACCCGGCATCGCTTTCTTTCTTCAACGCTTCCTGTTCGATCTTCAGCCGGATGATTTCCCGATCCATCGAATCCAGCTCTTCCGGCTTGGAATCGACCTGCATCTTGAGCCGCGCGGCCGCCTCGTCCATGAGGTCGATGGCCTTGTCCGGCAGGAAGCGGTCGGTGATGTAGCGGTTGGACAGGGTCGTGGCGGCGACCAGCGCGGAATCGGTGATCCGCACGCCGTGGTGCTGCTCGTATTTGTCCTTCAGCCCGCGCAGAATGGAGATCGTATCCTCGACCGAGGGCTCGCTGACGAAGATCGGCTGGAATCGCCGCGCCAGCGCCGCGTCCTTTTCGACGTGCTTCTGGTACTCGTCGAGCGTGGTGGCGCCGATGCAGTGCAGCTCGCCGCGGGCGAGCGCAGGCTTGAGCAAATTGGACGCGTCCATCGCGCCATCGCCCTTACCAGCGCCGATCAGCGTGTGCATCTCGTCGATGAACAGGACGAAATTACCATCGCTCCCGGTCACCTCCTGCAGCACGGCCTTCAGCCGCTCCTCGAACTCGCCGCGATATTTTGCACCTGCAATCAGCGAGCCGAGGTCGAGCGACAGCAGCTTCTTGTCCTTCAGGCTCTCCGGCACGTCACCGTTGACGATGCGCAGCGCCAAGCCCTCGGCGATGGCGGTCTTGCCGACGCCGGGTTCGCCGATCAGGACGGGATTGTTCTTGGTCCGGCGCGACAGCACCTGGATCGTGCGGCGGATCTCCTCGTCGCGGCCGATGACCGGGTCGAGCTTGCCGTCGCGCGCCGCCTGAGTGAGGTCGCGGGCATATTTCTTCAGCGCGTCATACGCGTTCTCGGCCGTGGCGGAGTCCGCCGTTCGGCCCTTGCGCAGCGCTTCGATCGCCGCGTTGAGGTTTTGCGGGGTGACGCCGCCCTTGGCCAGGATCGCGCCCGCCTCGCTGGTCTTCTCCAGCGCCAGGCCGAGCAGCAGCCGCTCGACGGTGACAAAGCTGTCGCCGGCCTTCTCGCCAGCCTTTTCGGCGGCGTCGAAGGTGCGCGCGAGTTCGGGCGCCAGATAGATCTGGCCGGCTCCGCCGCCAGAGACCTTCGGCACCTTGTTCAGGGCGTCCTCGGTCGCCTTCAGGATTGCGCGGGAATTGCCGCCGGCGCGGTCGATCAGGCCGGCAGCGAGGCCTTCATTGTCGTCCAGCAGCACCTTCAGGACGTGCAGGGTCGAAAACTGCTGGTGCCCTTCGCGCACCGCAAGCGACTGCGCGGACTGGACGAAGCCTCTGGAGCGTTCGGTATATTTTTCGATGTTCATTTCGTGGTCTTTCCCTCGGCCTGCCCCTGGAGCCCTCAAAGGCACTCCAAACGGCATCTTCATTGGGTTTCCGATTACCGCATTGACGTTTCTCAACCGGCAACGGTCGTTATCAGCCGGCGCTGGCGCCGGCCTGACCCAGATGTGGGAAGCGAGGCCTCGGACCGGAAGAGGCGAGTTCACAATTTCGTGCGCGGATCCGCCCGCTTGGCGCCGGTGGGCCGAATCCCCTAAGTAGCGGCATGACACCCAGCGCAATGACAATCAGCCAGACCGCCGAGATCACCGGGCTCTACCGCTACCCGATCAAGGGCCTGACGCCGGAGGCCCTGCCCCGCGTCTCCCTGCGAGCCGGCCAGACCCTGCCCGCCGACCGCCGCTACGCCATCGAGAACGGCCCGAGCGGCTTCGATCCGGAAGCACCGCAGTGGAAGCCGAAGATCCAGTTCCTGATGCTGGCGCGGAATGAGCGGCTAGCTTCGCTCGACAGCCGGTTCGAGGACGCGACCAATTGCCTGACCATCCGCAAGGACGGCCAGATCGTCGCCAGCGGCGATCTCGAGACCGCCGCCGGGCGCGCCGCCATCGAGGACTATTTCAGGGAAAAATTTCAGCCGGAGCTGAAGGGCCCGCCCAAGATCCTGTCCGGCCGCGACCACAGCTTTTCCGACGTCGCCCGCAAGGTCGTGTCCATCATCAATCTCGACAGCGTCCGCGCGCTCGAGACCATGCTCGGCGGCGCCGCCGTCCACCCGCTACGCTTCCGCGCCAATCTCTACGTGAAGGGCTGGCCGGCCTGGTCCGAGCTCGACCTCGTCGGCCAGACGCTCGCGATCGGACAGGCCCGGCTGCAAGTGGTCAAGCGCATCAAGCGCTGCCCGGCCACCAATGTCGACCCTGATACCGCCAAGCGCGATCTCGAAATCCCCGCCACGCTCTCGAGCAATCTCGGCCACATGGACTGCGGCATCTATGCCGAGGTGATCGCTGAAGGCGACATCGGCGTGGGCGACGCGGTTGCATTGGAACAGCCGAAGCTGGTGTGACGCTGCGCGCTGGCCCCGCTCCGCCATTGCGAGCGAAGCGAAGCAATCCAGGAATGCGCCCGCGGAGACAGTCTGGATTGCTTCGTCGCTTCGCTCCTCGCAATGACGGCCGTCAGTTCGGCATCACATACGCATAGATCCGGCCGCGCGAGACCGGTGCTTCGCGAACGCGGTTGCCGTTGTTGCCGGAGATCATGATCGGATTGCCCTGCGCGTCGACACCGGTGATGATGCCGACATGACCGCCCCGGCCACCACGCGACATCACTGCGATGGCGCCGACCTGCGGACCGGACACGCGCGTGCCGTAATGCGCGAACGAATTCGCCATGTCGGAGCCGGTGCCACGATGACCGGTCTTTTCGAGCACCATGTTCATGAAGCGCGCGCACCACAGGCTACCGCGACCGGTCGGATTGCCGCCGACATAGCGGCGTGCCTCGGACACGAGGCCCGACCCACCGCCGAAGCCGCCGCCGCTCGTCGCGCTATTGGCCATGCCGCCGTCATTCGCGTTAGTGGCTATCCCACCTCCACGCCTCATAATTCGACGGCTGGCGCGCGTGGTCATCTCACCGCTGGTAACCATTCCAGCGTTGCCGCTCATGGCCATTCCACGGCTGCCGCTCATGGCCATTCCACCACTGCCGCTCATAGCCGTTCCAGCGCTGCCGCTTATGGCGATGCCGCCGCTATTGGCGTTCGGATCATAGCTGGCGAAGGTGTTGCCGAAGCCGTTCGCCTGCAATTGCGCCGCGCCGCGCTCGAAGCGCGAGCCGCGTGCATGCCGGTAATGATGATGTCTGCTGGCGTGATGCGCGTAAGCGTGCCGCTCTGCGCTATGACGATGAGGTCGTGCTGACGCCGGAGAAGTGAAGGCGGCGAACGCCGCGAAGAAAACAGCCAGCGCGACGACACAGCGCGACAGGCGAGACGCAAACAACTCGAACATTCTTCATCCTTCGTTGACACCCCACTTCCCCGTCGGCCCGTGCGGTGGCCGACATCCGCGGGCTGTATCAGTATCCTGATGTGGCGAGAACAAGACGCGGCCCCTAAGAATTTGGACGATGATTAATAAGTGCTACCATCGTATGCGCTGACCGCAGGACGGCATTCCAAAGCCGCAGCCACCTCAGGGAGAAAACCGGATGCCTCACGCCCTCACGAAGGACAATTGTCGACTCTATTTCGAAGAAGCGGGCACGGGCACGCCGATTATTTTTCTGCACGAATTCGCGGCCGACTACACCAATTGGGAGCCGCAGATGCGCTACTTCTCGCGCGGCCATCGCTGCATCACCTATTCCGCACGCGGCTACACGCCATCGGACGTGCCTGATGGCGAGGTCTACGGCTACACGCATTTCTACACCGATGCGCTCGCGGTGCTCGATCATCTGAAGATCGATCGCGCGCACTTCGTCGGCCTCTCGATGGGCGCCTATTCGTCGCTCCAGATCGGGCTCAACGCGCCCCAACGTGCGCTGTCGATGACGCTCGCCGGCGTCGGCTCGGGCTCGGAGATCGAGAACCTCGACGCCTGGCGCCAGCAGTGCCGCGCCAACGCGGAGCAATTCGAGATGCTCGGCTCAGCCGAAGTCGCAAAAGTCACGCGCGAGGCGCCGAGCCGGATTCCCTTCCTGGTGAAGGACCCGCGCGGTCACGCCGATTTCTATGCCGCCCTGGCGCGGCACGACGCCAAGGGATCAGCGCGGACGATGCGCGGCTTCCAGGCCGGCCGTCCCTCGATCTTTACGATGACGGACGCGATCAGAGCGGCCACGACGCCGGCACTCATCATCTGCGGCGACGAGGACGATCCGTGCGTGGGCGCAAGCCTGTTCCTGAAGAAGCATCTGCCGGCGGCAGGGCTCGCCATGTTTCCAAAGTCCGGCCACGTCCTCAATCTCGAAGAGCCAGCGCTGTTCAACGAAATGGTGGAACGGTTCGTCACGCTGGTGGAAGCGGGAAGATGGCCGGTGCGCGACCCGAGGTCACTGGCGGCGCATTAGCGCGAAGGCGTCACCAGGTACTGGGTCGCGTAGATGGGGTAACGGGCCGGCCTACTTCCTGCCGCCCCGCGTCAGCAGAAACACGCCCTGCTCGCCGAACAGATTCCACACCCACCAGGGCATCCGCAGCCGCAGCGGACGGCCGTAGAGGTCGAGCGCCTCGGCACGTTCCATCTTGACGTCGATCGCGTCGCAGAGCTCGACGAAATCCTTGATAGTGCAGAAATGGATGTTGGCGGTGTCATACCAGCTTGCGGGCAGGTTCTCCGTGCGCGGCATGTGGCCGCCGATCAGGAGCTGGAGCCGCATCTTCCAGAAGCCGAAATTCGGGAACGACACGATGGCGCGGCGGCCGATGCGCAGCAAATTCTCCAGCACCACTTTCGGCTGCCGCGTCGCCTGCAACGTCTGCGACAGGATCACGTAGTCGAAGGCGTCATCCGGATAATTCACGAGGTCGGTGTCGGCATCGCCCTGCACCACCGCAAGACCCTTGGCGACGCAGCGGTTGACGCCCTCGCGCGACAGCTCGATGCCGCGGCCGTCGACGCCGCGGGTTTCCAGCAGTTGGAGCAGGTCGCCCTCGCCGCAGCCGACGTCGAGCACCTTCGAGCCCGGCTTGACCATCTCGGCCACCAGCACATGGTCCGCGCGAAAATCACCGGGTTGCCCGGCCACAACGCCGCCGAGCGGCAACGTTTCCTGTACAGACATGCCTAGTCGTCCTTGTTAAGCATTCCTGGCGGTAAGCCCGCGCGCCTTGCCCGCCGATTGCAGGAAGGCACGGGCGATGTCGAAGAACTCGGGCACGTCGAGCAGGAACGCGTCGTGACCGCGATCGGTCTCGATTTCGGCGAACGACACCCGCGCGCTCGACGCATTCAGCGCGTGCACCAGCGCGCGCGATTCCGAGGTCGGGAACAGCCAGTCGCTGGTGAAGGAGACCACGCAGAAGCGGGTCTGGATTCCCGCGAACGCCTTCGCCAGCACGCCACCATGGTCGGCGGCGATGTCGAAATAGTCCATCGCGCGGGTCAGATAGAGATAGGAGTTGGCGTCGAAGCGCTCGACGAAGGACGAGCCCTGGTAGCGCAGATACGACTCAACCTGGAAGTCGGCGTCGAAAGAGAAAGTCGGCAGCTCGCGGTCCTGCATGCGCCGCCCGAATTTTCGATGCAGCGCGGCGTCGGAGAGATAGGTGATGTGCGCCGCCATCCGGGCGACAGCGAGGCCACGATGCGGATGGATGCCTCGATCGGCATAGCCGCCATGGTGCCAGTCGGGGTCGGCCATCACCGCCTGGCGGCCAAGCTCGTGGAACGCGATGTTCTGCGCCGAGTGTCGTGTCGAGCAGGCAATCGCCAGCGCGGAGAACACGCGACTCGGATACGCCGCAGTCCATTGCAGCACTTGCATGCCGCCCATCGAGCCGCCGACGACCGCGAACAGCGTGTCGATGCCGAGCCGGTCGATCAGCATCGCCTGCGCGCGCACCATGTCGGGGATGGTGATGACGGGGAAATCGAGCCCCCAAACCTTGCCGGTCGCGGGATTGATCGAGGCCGGGCCGGTCGAGCCCATGCAGCCGCCGATCACGTTGGAGCAGATGATAAAATATTCGTTGGGATCGAGCGGCCGGCCGGGGCCGACCAAGGTCTCCCACCAGCCGGGCTTGCCGGTGACAGGGTGCACGTTGGCGACGTGCTGGTCGCCGGTCAGCGCATGGCAGATCAGGATCGCGTTGGAGCGATCGGCATTCAGCTCGCCGTAGGTCTGGTAGGCGATCTGGAACGGGCTGAGATCGACCCCGCAGTCGAGCCGCAGCGGCTGCTCCGAGCCGAACTGCGCGACGTGCGAACTCGGATGATCCACCTCGTGCGACCGCTCGTCGGCGGTGATCGCGGGACTCGGAATGGACTGGACGCCAACCATCTGACCATCGACCTCGTTTGCGATCGTAGAAGTGACCGCATTGACATCAGGCCATGAAAAACCCGGCCTGAACGATAGGTTCGGCCGGGATCGAAAGCGTCCCCGGCCTGTTTAGCGAGTTTTTTAACGTGGCTGCAAGCCGGCCGGCTCAAATGACCACGGAACGGGTAAAAACTACCGTCTTGGACGGTTTTCGTCAAGTCACGGCCCGGATCAACCAAATTCGCCTGTCGCGCCACGGGCGGAAAGGGCCCGATTTCTCTTTGCATTTCTCTTTGCTTTCGCAGCCCCGACTGCCTAATCAGGATATCCATCACAGCGGTGACGGCTCGACTGATCCGCATTGGAACGCCTCTCAGCAGCACCCGTCAGACATGTCCCAACGTCCGCCCGCGCCACCATCACTCCAGGAATTGCGTAAGGAGATCGACGCGATCGACGAAGGCATGCATCGCCTGCTGATGCAACGCGGCGACATCATCGACCGCCTGATCCAGGTGAAGCAGACCCAGGAGGTCGGCTCGGCGTTCCGCCCGGCACGCGAGGCCTCCATGATGCGCGACCTCGTGCAGCGTCATCGCGGCATCCTGCCGCTCGACACCGTCGAGAGCATCTGGCGCGTCATCATCGCGACCTTCACCTATGTCCAGGCCCCGTTCTCGGTCCACGCCGACATCTCGGCGAGCGAGCCGGCCATGCGCGATTCCGCGCGATTCCATTTCGGCTTCACCGTGCCTTACGTCGCGCATTTCAGCGCGCAGGCGGCGGTCGAGGCCGTCGCGAAGTCCAAGGGCGACCTGGCGCTGGTCTCGGCGACCTCCAGCCGCACACCATGGTGGCTGGAGCTGGAAGAAGCCGGCGCGCCAAAGATCATCGCGCGGCTGCCCTTCGTCGAGCGCGCCGACCATCCGGCGGCGTTGCCCGTGTTCGCGGTCTCGCGCGTCGCCGACAGCGCGCTGGTGACGGAGGTCGAGACCTTCAGCGTGCGCGTCTCTGGGTGGAATGCGGAGGTCGCGCGCGCCCTGTCGCCGCTCGCCGAGATCGTGGCGGTGCCCGACACCGCCTTCGACGGCGCCGCGCTGCTGGTCTCGGTCACCGCGACAAGCAGCATCGACAAGATCAAGGCTGCCCTGATCGAAGCGGGGGCCTCGGTGCGCTCCACGGCCCTCGTCGGCAGCCACGCAACGCGCTATACGGTGCCCCCGACCGGGTCGAAATCGTAAGTCGCGAACCGCTTAAGCCAGTCCGGAGTTGAAGATGTCCCGCCCCGTGCCGAATCCCGGCATTCTCGATATTGCGCCCTATACGCCCGGCAAGACCCCGGTGGCAGAGCCCGGCCGCAAGGTGTTCAAGCTCTCGGCCAACGAGACGCCGTTCGGGCCCTCGCCGAAGGCGAGCGAGGCGTTCAAGCAGGTGGCGGATCATCTGGAAGACTATCCGGAAGGAACCTCGCGCGTGCTGCGCGAAGCAATCGGGCGCACCTTCGGGCTCGATCCCAACCGCATCATCTGCGGCGCCGGCTCGGACGAGATCCTCAACCTGCTCGCCCACACCTATCTCAGCCACGGTGACGAGGCGATCTCGACCACGCACGGCTTTCTAGTCTATCCGATCGCGACCATGGCGGTCGGCGCGAAGAATGTCATCGCGGCCGAGAAGAACCTCACCTGCGATGTCGACGCCATCCTCAAGGCGGTGACGCCGAAGACAAAGCTGGTCTGGCTCGCCAACCCCAACAATCCGACCGGCACCTATGTGCCGTTCGACGAGGTCAAGCGCCTGCGCGCCGGCCTGCCCTCGCACGTGCTGCTGGTGCTGGACGCAGCCTATTGCGACTACGTCTCGCGCAATGATTACGAGATGGGGATCGAGCTGGTCGCGACCACCGAAAACACGGTGGTGACCCACACCTTCTCCAAGATCCATGGACTTGCGGCGCTGCGCATCGGCTGGATGTTCGGCCCCGAGCACATCATCGATGCGGTCAACCGCATCCGGGGTCCCTTCAACGTGTCGACGCCGGCCATGTACGCCGCCGTTGCCGCGATCGAGGACACAGCGCACCAGGCCATGTCGAAGCAGTTCACCGAGACCTGGCGCGACTGGCTCGCCGAGGAGATCGGCAAGCTCGGGCTGAAGGTGACGCCGAGCGTCGCCAATTTCGTGCTGATCCACTTCCCGACCGAGGGCAAGACCTCGGACGCAGCCGACGCCTTCCTCACCAAGCGCGGGCTGGTGCTGCGCGGCTTGAAGAACTACGGCCTGCCGCATTCGCTACGCATGACCATCGGCACCGAGGAGGCCAACCGCCTCGTCGTCGAGGGCCTGCGCGACTTCATGGCCGGACGATGAGCGCGACCCCGCACTTCCAGCGCGTTGCGCTGATCGGCTTCGGCCTGATCGGGGGCTCGATCGCACGCGCCGCGAAGCTCCAGGGCCTGGCTTCCGAGATCGTCACCACCGCGCGCTCGGAGAAGACGCGCGCACGCGTGATGGAGCTCGGCATCGTCGATCAGGTCGTCGCGACCAATGCGGAAGCCGTGAAGGACGCCGATCTCGTCATCCTCTGCATTCCCGTCGGCGCCTGCGGCCCGGTGGCGCAGGAGATCTCCGCGCATCTCAAACCCGGCGCGATCATCTCCGACGTCGGCTCGGTCAAGGGCGCCATCGTCAGGGATATGGCGCCGCACCTGCCGGAAGGCGTCCATTTCGTGCCGGCGCATCCCGTCGCAGGCACCGAGCATTCGGGTCCCGATTCCGGCTTCGCCGAGCTCTTCATCAACCGCTGGTGCATCCTCACCCCGCCGGAGGGCGTTGATGCGGCTGCCACCGATCGCCTGCGCGCGTTCTGGGCGGCGATGGGTGCCAAGGTCGAGATCATGACGCCGGATCATCATGATCTCGTGCTCGCGATCACCAGCCATCTGCCGCATCTGATCGCCTACACCATCGTCGGCACCGCCGACGAGCTGGCGCAGGTGACGGAGTCAGAGGTCATCAAGTTCTCCGCCGGCGGCTTTCGCGACTTCACGCGCATCGCCGCCTCCGATCCGACGATGTGGCGCGACGTCTTCCTCGCCAACAAGGAAGCCGTGCTGGAGATGCTCGGCACCTTCACTGAGGATCTGGCAAAGCTCACCCGCGCGATCCGCCGCGGCGATGGCGAGGCGCTGTTCGACCACTTCACCCGCACCCGCGCCATCCGCCGCGGCATTGTCGAAATCGGCCAGGATTCGGCCGCGCCCGATTTCGGCCGGCCGCATGCGCAGCTCGGCAACAAGCCGTAGCACCGAAGTGGCCCGGATGGAGCGCAAGCGTAATCCGGGACTTCCGTCGCTTGAGGCAGGATTCCCGGATCGCGCTTCGCTCCATCCGGGCTACGAGCCTGCGTGGCTCCGTGACTAGAATGGGTAGTACCGGATCTGCGTCATGACGACGTTGTCGTCGGTCTTCGGCGCGCCGCCGACGCCGGCGAACGCGAACCGTTGCGTGTAGGAATATTGCAGGCCGGCTTTGAGCGTCCCGAAATTGCCTTGGTAGATGGTGTCGTAGATCCCGGCCGTGATCTGCCGAACCTCCCTGGTGTTGCCGTTGCAGGTCGCGCCCGCCGAGTTTTCGGTGAAGCAGCCGGTGTTGTTGTAGAGCGGATTGCCGTAGCCGAACGGCACCGTTCCAACATTGGCGAAATTCGCCTTGGCCTTTTCGAGGCCTGCATAGGAGTAGACATCGAGGCTGGGAGTCGCGTGCCAGATCAGGCCGACGGCGGCCGCCGTGATCGTCAGCGGGAGGATGGTGCCGTCCTGCGCCACCGCCGCGTCGGCGAACGGTGTTGCCGTGAAGCGGCCCAGCACGCCGTGCGAGCCATAGAGCTGAAGATCGAGGGTTTTCGGAATCAGCTCGACGAAGATGTGTCCGCCGAAGCTTCCGGTGTCGTAGGGGTGGTTGGCGTTGTTGAAACGGTCGAACAGCTGGCGGTAGAGCGCCCACCCCTCGACATGCAACTTATAGGGCCCGAGCCTTGGGTCCCAGGCGGCCTTGACCGTGACGTCGGGCACCTGATTCAGGCAAGAAATCCCGGAACGGATTCGAAGTCGATCACGCCGGGCGCATCGACGCCACGAGGATCGATGCCGGACTTGGTCGGCGCGTTCAGCGACCAGGATTGCCCGGCGAGGAAGTGAAGACCGAGATCGCTGCGGTCCAGTTCCAGGCTGAGCTGCCGCATGCGCGGATTGAACGAGTTGGTCGCAACCGAGCTCGCCGTCTGAGCCGCACCTTCGAAATCGATCTCGCCATAACCCGCGAGGTGCGTGTCGGCATCGGCATTGCCCTCGGCCAGCACCGAGAACCTGCTCTGACGTGCCGAGAAGCGCGTTTCCGGGATGTTGAAGTTGCGGCTCTGCTGATAGGGGATGAAGTTGTAGACCGAGCCGGTATCGGAAGCGAGATTGCGCGAGCGGTAGACGCCGGTGAGATCGACCCAGCCACCGAAGGTCAACGTCACGCCCTTGTAGCAGACCTTGCCGGCCGCACATGGATCGGCGGCGAGCGCCTTGTAACTTGCTGGTAACTGAACGGCCTTCGCCTGCGCTTCACCCTGTCGCGTCTTGCGCGCCTCGGAGTCCACGCGCTGCTGGAGCTCCTTCAGCTTCGCCTTCAGCGAGTGGATTTCAGTTGTGACATTGTCGTCGGCATGCGCCTGCCCTGAACAGGCAGCGAGAATACCCAGCATCAGTCCGCAATTGATGATCCGCACTTGAAGCTTCCTCCATTTGGGAAGCGGATTGGATTCCGCGCGCCATCTCCGGCGCATGCATGCTTCCCTGGTGTGGAGTGATTTGAATGCGGCTGCGGTTATTCGCGGCGCCGTGCATCTTCTGCATCACGTTTTCCTGACGATCCTGTTTGGAATATTTTCGTTGGCTGTCGATCCGCACGCGCGACTGTCGCGATTGTCCAAGGCAACTTTTCAAGGCCTCGTTCAAGGCAACGCGCATTGGGCCCGGCCGGGACATGACCGGGCCCAGTTCGCGACGGCCAAGTGGTGGATGGCGGCTATTTGCCCTTGGTCGCGCGCATCACCGTTGGGCGCGGTGATTTCGGCGAGGGGACGAAGGCCATCGTCTCCCGCGTCGTGGGATTCGAGACGTTGCGATCACCGTTCGGATACATCGAGGCGTATGCTGCCGGCTCCTGCGACTGCCATTGCCACTGCGCGAACGCGGGCGTCGCGAGCGTGGTCGAGATGGCGATACCGGCAATGAACAGCCTGGACTTGGTCATGATATCTCTCCTGCCTGGGCGACCGCATCATCGTGCGGCCGACATGGAGAGAGAGCGGAGTTTGCGGCTCGGCATTCCCGGCCGGTCATCACGATCCGGCGAAGCGGCCGTGAGTTCAGCTCGTAACCCGCATGGAGGGAGTTACGACAGCTGAGGGCGATGAATGGAGAGAGGAGACTCTGAATCCATCCTACTGCTTCGCGCTACGACTAATCTTTCCCGGCTTGAACAGCTCGAGGTCGATGGCCTGTCCCATCGCCAGATATCCGGTGCGGTTGGGATGAAGCTTGTCGCCGGCGCCACCAGTCGTGCTTTCGGGAACGAACTCCGGCTTGAGGCCACCCGAGGCCGGATCGAGCGTCGCCCGATCAAAATCGATTACACCGTCGAATGTCCCCGAGCTACGGATGAATGCGTTGAGCGCCTTGCGCTTGTCATCCTGCTCGGGAAAACCATGTGCCGCGCTGGTGCTACCCAATGCCGAAACGACGGTGGCGCCGATGATCCGGGCTTGCGGCCATTTCGCACGTAGCCTCGCGACGCCATCCTTCATCGCGGCGATGACTTGGTCGGCGGTAAAATTGCCGTTCTTGCTGAAATCGTTGATACCTTCCAGCCAGATCAGGCTCGATATGCCGGACAGCGACAGCACGTCACGCTCGAGCCGCTGGCCCGAAGCGGGGCCGCCCGCGTACGGTTTGTCGGGACCATATTCGGCCGGGCCTGCGATTTGGTTGCCACCGATGCCGCCATTCACTACGGCAACCTTGTTGCCGTAGACCGCCTTCAGGCGACGCGACAGCACGTTGGGCCAGCGATCCTCGCCATTCATGGTTGAGGCGGTCCCGTCGGTAATCGAATCCCCAAACGCCATGATGGCGAAGGCATCGGCAGGCGCAGTCATCTCGATCGCATCGAGGAAGAACCATGACGCAGTCGCATAGGGGAAGGAAGCCTCGTCTTCCAGGGCGCCCTTCGCGCCGGCGCCGGGCGCACTGACATAGGAGGTGGTCAGCGCTTTGGCGTGCCAGGTCATCGGACCGCTCTGGCCGGCGACATGAAAACTGACCGCAAGCCGGCGGCCGGCGAGGTCATCGGGCCGCTTTGCAAACGGCAGCGCGATCGCATCGCTCCAGACCGAATTCCCCGGCGACACCGTAACGGAAGCCGTGCCGGCGAACGTAACCGGAATGTTGGAGCCGCGGATCAACGCGGCACTGCCCGACTGCAGGCCGACGTAAACGCCGTCAAACGTGACGGGTTTGGTGCCGAAGGCGTTGCTGAGCCGGATGCGGGCCTGACGGCCCCAGATATCCGGCCGCACGATCAGGCGAAAGGTCTGGTCCCGCGCACCGGCCGCAGGCTCGGGAAACGCGAATTTCTGTTCGGGCTGGGCTGACGGATTGCCGACGGGGTATGGGCCCTGAACCGCGCCCGTCCAGGACACCACCCAATGTTCGCTATCCTTGGCGGTTGCGGTCTGAAGCGAGGCAACGAGCAGCGATGCTGCCACGAGACAATTCAACGCGCGCATTGTTTCCCCCGAACCCCAGATAATTTGGCCGCGACCTTAGAGCCGTCAGTTGGTCTTCAATAGGGCGGCAGAACGCTACCTGTCCAGACGCGCTGACGCACTCCTCGCCCGACGCAGGAGAGAACCTCGCAGGTTGCGTCACCGGCGCCGACAAGAAGCTCTTCGCAGAAGCGATCTGTTCACAGTTTCGAACGCATCAGACGGACCGAGCTGTCCGCCCGGCAGGTTTATGAATTCACGACCTTAATACAGCGGCGGGATCTGGCCGACCTTGACCGGGCCGAGCAGCACGGCGCCGTCGACGAACTTCAGCGGGAAGCTGCGAGCCTTCTTGCCTTCCAGCGTGCTCTCGGTGCCGATCGAATTGATGCCGGCGGCAACGCCGGCATTGGCGTTCTGCTTGATGACCTTGCCGAGGCCGGGAACGGCGCGGTCGAGCGCACCGAACAGATTGTTGAGGTCCTGCGACTTCACGCCGGGCGCGACGCGGTCGAGGGTTGCCTGCGGCACCCCCTCCTCCAGCATCTTCTCGATGCCGAGCGCGGGGATCACGCGCTCGAGACCCGTCACCGTCATCTGCAATTCGCCATCGAGACGGCCGTTGGCCGAGAGCCCGAGCGTGCCGGCCGCAACCGCGATCATCTCGCCCTGCTGGATCCGGGACTGTACGATCTCGATATGGCCGCCGGCGGCCTGGATCTCGCGGAAGCGCTGCGGCCACGGCTTTGGCGTGAGGTCGGACAGTCCGGTGATCTTCGCCCGCGTGTCGGCCTCGAACGGCTCGGCGAGCAGCGGATGAACGCCCTGGATACTGCCCTGCGCGATCTGGAGCACGGTCTCGATCACGGGATGGTCGGACGGCGATCCATCCGCGAGGCGTCCATGCAGCTCGACCTGTTTCGCGCGCGCGAGCGGCACCTGCACGCTGCCGTCGACACGATTGACCGTCGGCTCCTCGAACACGATGGAGGCGCGCTCCGGCACGGCGGGCAGGCCGACCACGCTGCTGCGCCCCTTGCTCCAGTTCACCACGAAGGTGCTCTGCGTGACGCCGTCAGTGAGCGTCGCGGGTGCGGTAAATTCCGCGATGACGCGCTTGGGATCGTAGACCTGGGCGACGACCAGGATGTTGTCGAGCTTCGCCGTGAACGGCGTCTTGCTGGCGTTCTGCGACACCAGGGCGACGCTGGCGCCCGAACACTGGACCTCGAAGCGGAAGGGGAAGCCCGCGATCGAGCGCTTGGCGCAATCATAGACGCGGCCGGATTTGGCCTCC
Source organism: Bradyrhizobium sp. BWC-3-1 (assembly GCF_032917965.1). Taxonomy (NCBI): domain Bacteria; kingdom Pseudomonadati; phylum Pseudomonadota; class Alphaproteobacteria; order Hyphomicrobiales; family Nitrobacteraceae; genus Bradyrhizobium; species Bradyrhizobium sp. BWC-3-1. The sequence goes on along the minus strand of NZ_CP136625.1, from coordinate 946,367 downwards.
TGCGCGCGCCAGGCATCGGCGGCGATTTCGGCCTGCGACGCCGCATAGAACCAGAAGCAGCTCCACGCCACCGCGAGGATCAGGAGGATGACAGGGGCGATGAAAAGGCCCCAGCGGGAGCGCCGGCGTGCGGCAACGGTCATATCGGACATGCGGCGACCCTTTGACCCCTGATTTTGTCAAATGTAAGCGAGGTTGGCGTGCTCCGAAAGGCGGAGAATTCGCTTCGCTTGGGGGCGCGGTTCTGGTAGCCGTGCCCGAAATGTCGGAAATCACCCTCCCCTCCGTCACCACAGCCAAAGGCGACCTCTGGGTGTTCGGCTACGGCTCGCTGATGTGGCGGCCGGGTTTCGAATTCGAGGAGCGCGTCCCCGCGCGGCTGGTCGGCGAGCACCGCGCGCTCTGTGTCTATTCCTTCGTCCACCGTGGCACGCCGGAGAAGCCGGGTCTGGTGCTCGGCCTCGACCGCGGCGGCGCCTGCCGCGGCATCGCCTTCCGCGTCGCCGAAAAGAACCGCGCCGACGTCGTCGCCTATCTGCGCGCGCGCGAGCAGGTGACGTCGGTCTATCGCGAAGTCATGCGCTCGGTGTGGCTGGAGAACGATGCGCGGCAGCGCGTCTCCGCGCTCGCCTATGTCGTCGACCGCGGCCATGTGCAATATGCCGGTCGGCTGTCGCTCACCGACCAGCATCGCCACGTGCTCCAGGGCCACGGCCAGTCCGGCGCCAACCGCGACTACGTGACTGCGACGGTGAAGGCGATCGAAGCCGAAGGCTTTCGCGATGCGCAGCTGCATCAGCTTGCCATGATGCTGCATGGTGATGCGCATTCTCCGCACGAGGCTCCGGCGGACGATCGGGAAAACCGCTAGCTCTCCAACGGCGCATAGCTCGGCGCCGAGCCGATCAGCTGCTCCTGCTCCTTGCGGCCCGCTTCGACGAGGCGACCGGTCGCGTCTTCGATCACCGTTTGCACACGGGAGAGATACTCGTCCTTGGGCAAGCCCGGCGGCAGCGGATCGAGGAATTCCACCACCAGCGTGCCGGGATAGCGCATGAAGGTGCGGCGCGGCCAGAACAGGCCGGAATTGAGCGCGATCGGCAGGCACGGCGCGCCGCAGGACGAATAGATCTGCGCGAAGCCGCTCTTGTAGTCCGGTGGCGCGCCCGGGGCGCGACGCGTGCCTTCGGGAAAGATCACGAGCTGCCCGCCGCTGCGCACCGCCTCCCGCGCCCGCCGCGTCATGTCCAGCAGCGCCTTGACGCCGGCATTGCGGTCGATCGCGATCATCCCGGTCTTGACCAGGAACTGGCCGAACACCGGGATCTGCATGAGCTGACGCTTGAGGATGAAAATCGGACGGTCGAAGAAGCCCGGCAAGACGAACGTCTCCCAGAACGACTGGTGCTTCGCCACAACGACCAATGGTCCCCTCGGGATCTTTTCGAGGCCGCGGAATTCCACCTTGATGTTGCAGACAGCCCGCATCAGAAACAGCGTCGCCTTTGCCCACCATTGCGCGACCGTGAGCATGGCGCGCGGCGGCAATGCGAAGGTCGGCAGCGCCACGATCGCGAGGCACACCAGCACGGTGTAGAACAGCACGTTGAACACGAGCGATCGCAGGAAAATCAAGAACATCGAGGATCCGATCAATTGCCGATCAGTTGCCGATCAATTGGCCTGTGCGGTGGCGGGCCGCTTCGCCTGCAGCCCGGAAGGCTGCTCCGACATCTCGGGCGAAAGGTCAATCCCGAAATCCTCCAGCCGCACCCTGACCTCGGCCGCGATATACTTGACATATTCCGACAGCAGCAGCCGCAAAGTGGACGCCGAGGTCCACCACGGCTCCTCGCGCCATTTGTCGCCGACCACCACGAACGGGATCAGTGTCGCCTCCGGCATCGCATGCGAGAATTCCACCAGCGCGCGCGGCATATGATAGTTCGAGGTGACCACGATCAGCGATTTGAAGCCGCGTCCCGCGGCCCAGCGCCGCGCTTCCGCGGCATTGCCACGGGTCGAGACCGCCGTGCGGTCGAGATCGACGCAGCAACGCATGAAAGACTGGTTCTCCGGCAGCGTCCGGGAGATGTCGCTCGCCGTCGAGGCCGGGTGTACGCCGGAGATCAGGAGCCTCCTGCCGTAGCCGGCAGCGAGCAGCTCCATCGCATCCGACACCCGCGAGGAGCCGCCGGTGAGCACCACGATGCCGTCCGCCTTGCGGTCCGGCGCGATCTCGGCGCCGCGCAATTGCGACAGAAACGCAATAAAGCCCGCCGCCGCGCCGACGAAGGCGAGCGCAATCGTCGACATCACGGCCGCGCGCAGCCAGCCGCGCGGCAGTTTCGGCGATCGATCGTCGGTCGGCGCGCTCATGCGATGTCGGTGATCCCTTCCCAGAGGTGATTTTAGGACGTTTTGAGGCGAAGTGGAGTCCGGTTTGTCGGCCTCAAACTATGTGGCGAAGCGCTGGGGCCGCGAACCAGATTTCCCCTCTCCCCTTGTGGGAGAGGGTGGCTCGCCGCGATAGCGGCGAGACGGGTGAGGGGTATGTCTCCGCGAACTCGCCTCGACGTTCGTGCACGTGGATAGAACCCCTCATCCGGCGCTTCGCGCCACCTTCTCCCACAAGGGGAGAAGGAAGAAAACCATCTCAATCGACATCATTCAGCGTCGCGAACAGCGTCTGGCGCGAGGCGACCGCGGTGATGGCGCCGATCAGCACGGCCTGCACCGCGAGCACGATGTAGCCGGACGGCCGCAGCGAGAAGGTGCCGAGCAGCGCGGCGAACTGGTCGCCGACGGGAGTGCCCGAAAACCAGCCTGCAATCGACTCGGAGAAGCCGAACACCAGCATGGCGGCGCCGCCGCCGATCACGCCGCCCTCCAGCCCCAGCCTGAGGAAATGACGCAGGAAGCGGTTGGCGATGTAGCGGTCGCCGGCGCCGACGAAATGCAGCACCTCGACGATCGGACGGTTCGCCGCCATGGCGCCGCGGGTTGCGAACGACACCGAGATGATGGTGGCGACGATGACGAGCGCGAGGATGCCGAGACCGGCGAGCACGGTGGCGTTGGTCATCGAGCGCATGCGCTCGATCCAGGCGCGGTGATCGTCGACGCTGGCGCTTGGCGCCACCTGGGTCACGCGGGCGCGCAAGGCGCCGAGATCGAGCGCCGTGCCGGGCTGCACGCGCGCGATGATCATGCGCGGGACCGGCAGATCGTCCATCGACAGCCCGGTGCCGAGCCAGGGCTCGAGCAGCTTGCCGCTCTCGTCCTTCGTGAACGGCTTGACCTCGACGATGCCGGCTTGCGCGCGCATGGCCTCGGTCACCGCCGCGGTGTCGCGTTCGAGATCGCGGCCCGTCTGCGGCCGGACCTGAATGGTGATCTCGCTCGCGACATCCGACTGCCATTCGGCGGCGGAGGCGCTCACCAGCAGCACCGTGCCGGTCGTCATCGAGGCCAGGAAGGTCATGATGGCGACAACGGCGACCAGCGCGCGGCCGTGGATCGAGGCGCGCGGCACGATCGGCGACATATTGCGCGCCCGGGCCGGAAGCGGCGGCCCCTCCTGCCCGAGATCGACCAGCACGCCGCGCTCGTCGGGCCTATTCATAGACGTGCAGCCGTCCCTGGTGCAGCACGAAGCGTCGCGCCTCGTACTGGTCCATCAGGGCGATATCGTGGGTGGCGATGATGACGGCGGTGCCTGACTTGTTGAGCTCGATGAACAGCCGCAGCAGGCGGCGACCGAGCGTCGGATCGACGCTGCCGGTTGGCTCGTCGGCCAGCAGCAGCTGCGGCCGCGAGATCACGGCGCGCGCGATTGCCGCGCGCTGCTTTTCGCCGCCGGACAGGATCGGCGGCAGCGCGTCCATGCGCTCGCCGAGCCCAACCCATTTCAGGAGATCGATGACCTCCTTGCGGTAGCTCGATTCGCTGCGGCCCATCACGCGGAACGGCAGCGCCACGTTTTCATAGGTCGTCATGTGATCGAGCAGGCGGAAATCCTGGAGCACGATGCCGATGCGCTTGCGCAAGTCTGCGATCTCGTCCTTGCCGAGCTGCGAGATGTCGTGACCGAACAAATTGACGAGCCCCCGCGTCGGGCGATGCGAGAGGAACAACAGGCGCAGCAACGAGGTCTTGCCGGCGCCGGACGGGCCGGTGAGGAACTGGAAGGAATGCGCCGGGATCTGGAAGTTGAGGTCGCGCAGGACCTCGGGCCCCAGGCCGTAACGCAATCCGACATTTTCGAACCGAACCAAGCTCAGCTCCGTTCGAGAGAGGCCGCGGGCCGCACGGCTGTGCTCCGCCACACGCGATCCGCGGGTTTTGCGGCCGTTATGGTTTCCGGTTCGTTAACGGTCGTCCTGTAGCATAATTGGTAGCATCTTTCCGTCTCGGTTCTCCACGACCGTGTCACGGTCAAGACTTGTCCATGCATCAAGGCTCGTCCATGCATATCGTCTGCCCTCATTGTACGACATCCTACGCCATCAAGCCCGCGAGCCTTGGGGCGAACGGCCGGACCGTGCGCTGTTCCCGTTGCAAGGAAACGTGGGTCGCCCATGCCGAGGATGCCATCGAGGAGGCATCTGTGCCGGCCATGGCCGCGGCCAGCCGGGCCGACGACCAGGCCGATCTCGCCGAGCAATGGAACTCCTATGCCCAGGACGACGGAGCCGCTGACGCGCCTGTCGTTGACAGCCCCTCGATCGCCAGCGACTGGCCGGACCAGGAAGCCGCCGACACCGAGGACGAATGGTCCGCGGCCGCCCGATCCGTTGAGGAGGAAGTCGGCGGCGAACAGCACCAGTCCTGGTTCCGTGGCCTGTTCGGCCGTCGCCGCGGCGCGCGAGTGCGCCGTCCGGTGGCCACGGCGGCCCCGCGAAAATCCCATTTCGGCCTGCCGACCGCCTGCGCCGCCATGGGCGCGCTGGTCCTGGCGCTGGTGATCTGGCGCGGAGACATGGTGCGGCTGCTGCCGCAGACGGCAGCCTTCTACAGGATGGTTGGCCTCGAAGTTAACCTGCGCGCACTCGCCTTCAAGGACGTCAAGCTCTCCAGCGAGACAGTAGACGGTAAGCAGGTGCTGGTGATCGAGGGCGTGATCGTGGGACAGGGCAAGAAGCCGCTCGACATTCCCCGCTTGCGCTTCGCAGTGCGCGACGCGCAAGGCGCGGAAATCTACGCCTGGAACGCCGTTCTGGAACAGACCGTGCTACAGCCCGGCGAGCGCGCCTTCTTCCGCTCGCGCCTGGCCTCGCCGCCGCCGGAGGGCCGCAATATCGACGTTCGCTTCTTCAACCGGCGCGACATCGCCGGCGGCAGCGTATAATCGATTTCGCAGGTCTCGCAGGCAAAGTTGGTGGCGAGATTGATCCCAAGGTTGGTCTCATGTCCAAGATCCTGATCGCCGACGACGAGGATTCGATGCGCCAGCTGGTGGCGCGCGCCATCGCCATGGACGGCCACGAGATCGTCACCGCGCAAGACGGCGCCGAGGCGCTGGAGATCCTCACGCGCGCGGACGGCAGGTTCGACCTGCTGCTCACCGACATCCAGATGCCGGTGATGGACGGCATCGCGCTGGCGCTTTCTGTCGCACGCGATTTCCCCGATTTGACCATTCTGCTGATGACCGGCTTTGCCGACCAGCGCGAGCGCGCCTCGAACCTCAATGCGCTGGTGCATGACGTCGTGACCAAGCCGTTCTCGGTCGCCGACATCCGCACGGCGGTGGCGGACGCGCTGGCGGCGAAGAAGGGGTAGCGGCGTCGGGGCGCCACGTATTCCGCTGTCATGCCCCGGCTTGACCGGGGCATCCAGTACGCCGCAGCCTCTCGATTGAATCACAACCGTCTCGGAGTACTGGATCGCCCGGTCAAGCCGGGCGATGACAGAGAACTCAAAAATCCTTCAGCAGCCGCTCGATGTAATCGAGCTCGATCTGCGGGCGCGAGCTGTCCCCCAAGCGGCGGCGGAGCTCCTCGAGGATGCGGCGGACGCGCTGGGCGTCGATCTCGCCGGGGATCTTGACCGTGTAGTCGTCGCTCAGATCGCGGCCGTGAAGTGGGCGACCGAGCGGATCGGTCTGATTGCCGCCGCTCTGCTGACGACCGGGCCGGTTGCCGGGGCCATCGCCCTGCCCGTCGCCATCGCCCTGCTGCATCGCCTCGGCCATCTTCTGCGCGCCCTTGCGCAAGGCCTCGAGAGCTTTCCCCTGCGAGTCCACGGCACCATCCGAATTGCCTTCGCCGAGCTGCGAGCCGGCATCGCCCATGGCCCCGTCGGCGGCGTCCAGACTGCCGTCGTCATCGCCCTGGTCACCGTCCTGATCGCCATCCTGGCCCGGCTGTCCCTGCTCGCCCTGCTGACCCTTTTGCCCCTTCTGGCCCTGGCTCTTCTGGCCCTTTTGCCCCTTCTGCGTGAGGCCGCGCTTGGCGAGCTCGTCCTGCAGCTTCTTCAGGCGGTCGCGCAGCGACTGCTGATCCTGCTGGAGATCCGACATCGACTGGTCGCCCTGCTGCTTGCCGCGCGAGCGCTCACGCCGGGAATCCTGCCCCTGCTTGAAAGTCTTGTCGCGCAATTGCTGCTGCTTGCGGATCATGTCGCTGAGTTCGTTGAGCGCCTGCTCCATGTCGCTGTCGCCGGATTGCCCGGGCTGCGCCATCTGGAGATTTTCCATGATCTGCGCGAGCTGTTCGAGCATGCGCTGGGCCGCTTCTTTATTGCCTTCGCGCGCCGCCTTCTCGATTTGCTTCAGCAATTCGTCCAGGTCGCGCTGCGTGATGACGGAACGATCGCGATTGGAGGATTGGCTCTTTTCCGTCGCACGCTTGTAGTCCTCGAGCTTCTGAATCGCATCGGATTGATTGTTCAGGCTCTTGCCGGATTCCTTCTGCCTGAGGCTGTCGCCGGAATCCTGCATCGCCTTTTCAGCGCCATCGAGCAGGGCATCGACATCCTGATCCTGCTGGGCAGCCACGGGCGAGACGCCTCCCAACAGGAAGGCGAGGCAGGCGATCGAGATCGCCTTCAAGACTGGCACGCGTGCTAGCTTCCGCATTTACGGTCTCGCGTCGACTGGTTGGCCCCGTCGTTGCCCGCCTTCGCCCGGCTGCTCGCCGACTTCCGATAGGCCTGAAGCTGCTCGCGCAGCGCGTCCTGCTGCTTCGCCAGCTCTTCGAGCTGCTCGGGCGTGGCGTTCTGGGTCTTTTGTTTCAGCTCGACGGACTTGTCGAGGATGAGCTGAACCTCTGCCGGGAAAGGCTGCCGCGGGCCAAGCGGATTCTGCTCGGCGCGCCGGGCGAGATCGCGCACCTTGCCGGCCATCGCCTCGCGAAGCTTTTGCGTCAGCGCCTTGATCTCGTCTTCGCTGGCGCCGCGTTCGAGCGCCCGCTTGAGCGCATCCTGCGCCGAGCGCAGCGCGGCGTTGACGCTGCCGGCGACACCGTCGTCCTCGATGGTGACCGCGAACGCCCACATGCTTCCCACCACCTCGCGCAGCGCGTCGTCGGTGCGGGCGGCCTCCAGCTGCTGCGCCAGGCTGCGCAGGCCGAGATAGCAGCCCGCATCCGGCGTGAACAATTCGGGCGCGATCATCAGCGCGTCGAGCGCGGCGTAGACATCCGAATTCTTGTTGGCGTCGAGCGCGAGGATGCGGCGCTGTTCGACCAGCGCGCGCGCGAGCGAATTGGTGAACAGCCGCTCGGGCAGGCGCATGTTGAAGGGCTCGCTCCTGGCCTCGTTGCCAGCCTCGTCCTTGGCAGTGAGGGTCAGCGTGACATCGGCGCCGGCATAAGGATCCTCGCTGAGGTCCTTCACCGTCTGGCCGACGCCGTTGCGGGTGCGCGCATTCGGGAGCACGAGCGGGAACTGCGGAGGTTGGAATAGCGGCCGCGCGGTGGCCTTGGTGTCGGCCTCCTTGCTGCCATCTTTGGCATCGGCGGGACGCAGGCCGATTTGCGCGTCGGCGCCGGTGACGCCGTAATCGTCCTCGACCTTGTAGGTGAGCTGGAGTCCGCCACGGGCTTGGCGCTCGGGATCCTTGGCCAGCGCGATCGTCGGCGCACGGTCCGGCGTTGCCGCAAACGCCCATTGCGGCTGGCCGGAGGGCGCGCGGACATGCGCGGTGCCATCGCCGCTGATGGTAAAATGCTTCTCGTTGGTGCCCTTGGGCGCCGCTTCGGTGGGCGCGACGTCCTTGAGGCCGCCGGAGACGACAACATCCAGGCTGCCGCCGGAGGAGCGCACGATCAGCGTCGAACCTGCGGGAACGGCAAGCGGGCCGCTGGCCGGCAGCGCGGCGGCCTCCTTGTTCGCGGCCGACAGGATGACCGGCGGCTTGCCGGTGTAGAGCGGCGGCGTGACCCAGGCATCCACACGAACATTCGTCGGGGCCAGCACGCCGTTCCAGTGGAAGGCGGCCCCGAGCCGCATCGCACGCTCGTCGCCAGCGGCGAAAAAGGTCGCAACCAGCATCACCATGACCAGCGCGCGCAGCGCCCATGGATCATGCAAAGCGAGCCGGGGCTTCGGCAGACCGGCGCGGATGCGCTTGATCGAAGCCAGCGTGCGCTCGCGCTGCGCCCGCCACAATGCCTGCGCAACCGGGTCCTGCGAGCTCAGCGTGTCCGTCAGCGTGGTGGCCGGCCGGTGACGGATGCCGGAGCCGCGGTCGAGTCGGCCCAGCGCCTCCTCGCGGCTCGGCCAGCGGAAGCGACTCAACGGGAACAGGACGGCAGTCGCGACCCCGGCGAAAACGACAAGACCGATGGCGCGGGCAATGGACGGCAGCGCCAGCCAGAGGCCGGCCCAGGACACCACCAGGAACAGACCGATGACGGTGAGAAGCCGCGCCAAATTTGGCCAGGCACGCTCCCACGCGATGGCATAAGTGGCCCGCTGCAGGGCTTGCGCCAGCTTCAACCGCGACAGAGCGTCGCCATCGCGGATCGGGTCTGACGGGTCGGGGGTGACGCCGTTCAATCAACTCTCCAGGTTGCCCGGTAGAGAAGCGTACCACAACGGCAGCACTGAGGCATCCGTTCCTGCACGGGAGACACCCCTTTTCCCGCATAACACGAGGACGTGACTGGCCCGCCGCAACCCCGTAATTTCCGCGCCGCCATCCAAGGAAAAAGAAGGAAACGCCATGGACAAGAAGATGCACGACAAGGGCCTGGAAGTCCGCAAAGCGGTGCTGGGCGAGGCCTACGTCAACAACGCCCTGAAGAGCGTCGACGATTTCAACCGTCCGTTCCAGGAGATGCTCAACGAATATTGCTGGGGCACCGTGTGGGGCCGCGAGGAGCTGCCGCGCAAGACCCGCAGCATGCTCAACATCGCGATGATCGCGATCCTCAATCGACAGCACGAATTCCGCGCGCATCTGAAGGGCGCACTCACCAACGGCGTCAGCCGCGACGAGATCCGCGAGATCCTGATGCAGGTCGCAATCTATGGTGGCATGCCGGCCGCGGTCGACAGTTTTCGGATCGCGCGCGAGGTGTTCGCCGAGATCGACGGCAAGGCGTGAGCTAGACTAACGCTCCTAACTCTATCGCTTCGTCATCGCGAGCGGAGCGAAGCAATCCAGAACCCTCCGCGGCGACAGTCTGGATTGCTTCGTCGCTTCGCTCCTCGCAATGACAACGGGAAGGAAACACCATGGACATCGGATTCATCGGCCTCGGAAACATGGGTTTCCCGATGGCGCGACGGCTGATCGAGGCCGGCAACCGGCTCGTCGTGTTCGACGCGCGCCAGGAGGTCGTTGACAAGTTGGTGGCGCGCGGCGCCACTGCGGCGACGTCGCCGAAGCAGGTCGCCGACCAGGTCGAGACGGTCATGGCGAGCCTGCCTTCGCTGCAGGCTTCGCTTGCGGTTGCGACGGGGCCGAACGGCGTGATCGAGGGGAGCAGCGTCAAACGCTTCATCGATCTCTCCACCGTCGGCTCGGCGATGGCGGTGAAGATTCACGGCCTGCTCGCCAAGCATGGCATCGTGCAGATCGACTGCCCCGTCTCCGGCGGCGTCGGCGGCGCCGAGAAAGGCACGCTCGCGGTGATGGTCTCGGGGCCGAAGACGGAGTTCGAGCTGCTCAAGCCCGCGCTCGAGATCATCGGAAAGGTTTTCTTTATCGGCGAGAAGCCCGGCGCGGCGCAGACCATGAAGCTCGCCAACAACTTCTTGTCGGCCACCGCAATCGTGGCGACCTCCGAAGCGGTAGTGATGGGCGTCAAGGCCGGACTCGATCCCGCCGTGATGATCGACGTCATCAATGCCGGCTCCGGCATGAACACCGCCAGTCGCGACAAATTTCCGCGCTCGGTGCTGCCGCGCAGTTTCGACTTCGGCTTCACCACGGGACTGATGGTGAAGGACGTGCGGCTGGCGCTGGAGGAGATGAAGCAGCTCGGCCTGTCGATGGAAGTCGCGGATGCGGTCGGCCGGTTGTGGGAGACGGTCATCAGCGCGGAAGGCGCCGAGTCCGATTTCACCGCGGCGATCAAGCCGATCGAGAGGAAAGCGGGCGTTTTGGTTGGCGGCAGGCCACCCAGCTAGGGCCAACATGAGAACGCAGCGCCGACGACCGGCGCTGCGCTGTCCTCCTTGGAACGATCTGCTACGAGCGGCGTCTGCCAAGTTCCGGAAGGTCGGTCGGCTGCTCCAGTTGCAGGGAGGCCGAGCCCCCGCTGCATTTGATATACTTCTCGTCGCACCTGCGCATGCACCGTCTCTCGCTCGAGCATTTCGCAGAGGTATTGTTGCAGCTGACCCACGTAATGTCGCACCGTGTGACCCGGGCCGACGCGACGCCGGAGAGTCCGAGCACGAAGGCCACGCTGCAAGCTACGAAAAGCATGCGAAGCAGGCCGGCGCCGGCGAGTGAATCGTTCATTCGATCTCCTGTGTTGGCCGGGCACGTCTGCGCCTGCGGCCGGGTTTTTGACGAAGACGCAGTTCAAGCCTTGGCGAGATAGGGGATCGTGCCGGCCAAGTCCGTATCGTCGATCAACTGGAAGCGGCTCTCGCTGCCGCCCCTGCGCGCTGCCGCGAATCGGCCGTAGGCGGGATCAGTAACGAAGGACTCCGCCGCTTTCGCCGTGGGAAAAGACATGATCGCGATCAGCGATGTGTCGAGAGGGGCACCTTCAAGAGTTTTCACATTGCCGCTGCGGGAAAGATACTTGCCGCCATGCTTGTGCACCAGCTCGTGGACGGACGCGGCGTAGTCCGGCACCCACTTTCCGTCAGTCACTTTGATGTCCGCGATCAGATACGCTGTCATGTCGTGTCTCCTGGCTCGAGTTCAGCTCCGCGTTGAAGGGCGGGCATCACTTGGTGCCAGAACACGGCGCGGACTTGCCAGTACGGGAACTGTAGCGGGGCGATACAAATACTGAATTGCGCCGCCCTGGATCAGCTCGCCAGCTTGCGTTCCTTGGCGAACGGGCTAAGGCCGAGCCAACTTTGCATGGCCGCGGCAAGCTGCCGATCGCCGGTGAGCAGCATCCGCCGGCTTGCGGCGGCCGCCCGCACGGAATCGAGTCCCATCCAGATCGCCGTCATGGTGCGCAGATCAACCGACACGTAAAGGTCAACATCGAAACCGGGATCAATCGAGCAGAGGTCGACACTGTCGTCGGGATCGACGATCAGCCACCACAATCGCTGCGTCGAAGGTAATTCCGGATACGCGAACTGCAGCACGCTGCGGCGGGTCGGCATCGGCGTCGTGTTCAAATTCCGCCGCATGTCCCACATCAACAGCTGGACATCGAGATGCTGAAGCGACAGATCCGACTCGATGCGGCGCTGGCCCCAGATGCCGAACGCCTCGACGATGGGGCCGAGTTCGCGTCCGGAAGCGGTCAGCTGATACTCGATCACGCCGCGCTCGGAAGCCGACGGCTGGCGGATGATGATGCCTGCAGCTTCGAGTTCCTTGAGGCGCTGGGAAAGCAGCGCAGGCGACATGCGGGGAACGCCGCGGCGCAACTCGTTGAACCGGGTCGAGCCGGCGACGAGTTCACGTAGCAGCACGACGGTCCAGCGCGTGCACAATATCTCGGCCGCCATCGCGACCGGACAGAACTGCCTGTAGCTGCCGATGGTCATGCGGGCCTCCGTGACAAGCGAAGGCGCAACCTTAGGGCCGCGGCGCGCGGCTTCCTAGTTCAGTTTCTGTATCAGCAGCGATTCATTCTCTGAACTGGCCGCGGACCGTGGTGAGCGTCTATTCGACCGGCATTGGCAAGCCGGCCGCCGCAATCGCGGCCCGCCGGACACAGGAGATTACCATGAAGAAATACGATTCAACGGCTTCCAGATTGCTCGTTTCGGTTCGCAGCGCCGCGATTTGCACCCTCGGCCTGGGCGTCGGCGTCATGCCGGCGTCCGCAGCCAATCTGACGAGGAGCATCGAGGTCAGCAGTGCTGCGGCCGAGGTGTGGTCCGTCATCGGGCCGTTCTGCGCGATCAAGGATTGGCTGCCGCCGGTGGGGCAGTGCATTGCGGACGGCAAGTCGCCGCCAACCCGGACGCTCGTCACCAGGGACGGCAAGGCCTCGTTCGTGGAGACGCAGACTGCGCGGAACGACAAAGACTACAGCTATTCCTACGCGTTCCTGTCGAGCCCACTGCCGGTGAGCCAGTACAAGTCGACCATCAAGGTCACGGCAAAGGGTGAAGGCGCATCGGTGGTGACATGGACCGGCATCTACACGCCCGACCCGGGGCGGGAGAAGGAAGCGGTCGATGCCCTCGGCGGCGTCTATGATTCCGGCCTCGCCGCAATCAGGGACCGGTTCAAGAAGTAGGGTCAATGCAGCGATGGGCGCAGCGCTAGCTGCGCTCATCGTGGACAATCACAGCCTCATAGCCACGGCGCCGGCGTATCCATCGCGATCAATTGCTCGACCTCGATGCGCGGACGCACGACCGCGTACTGGTCGCCCTTCACCAGCACTTCGGGCACCAGCGGCCGCGTATTGTAGGTGCCGGCCTGCACTGCGCCGTAGGCGCCGGCGGTCATGATGGCGATGAGGTCGCCGGGCTTTGGCGTCGGTAGCGTGCGATCGAGTGCGAGATAGTCGCCGGTCTCGCAGACCGGGCCGACGACGTCGGCCATGATGGTCGCGGCCCCCGTCGCAGGCTGCGTCACCGGCAGAATGTCGTGATGGGCCTCGTACAGCGTCGGGCGGATCAGATCGTTCATGGCGGCGTCGATGATGACGAAATTCTTGCCGTCACCGTGCTTCACATAGATCACCTTGGCGACCAGGATGCCGGCATTGCCGACGATCAGGCGGCCCGGTTCGAACATCAGCGTGCAGCCGAGATTGTGGCTGACGCGCTTGACCATCGCGGCATAGGCGTCGGGCGCCGGCGGCGCCTCGCGGTCCATGTAATAGGGAATGCCGAGACCGCCGCCGAAATCGACATGCGAGATGTTGTGGCCGTCGGCACGCAGCGTCTGCACGAATTCGGAGAGGATGCGGAACGCGATCTCCATCTTGGAGAGGTCGGTGATCTGGCTGCCGATATGCACGTCGGTGCCTGTGACCTCGATGCCCGGCAGCTTCGCGGCGCGGGCATAGACCTCGCGGGCATGCGCGATCGGGATGCCGAACTTGTTCTCGGACTTGCCGGTCGAAATCTTCGCATGCGTGCCGGCATCGACGTCAGGATTGACACGGATCGAGATCCGCGCGGTCTTCCCGGTCTCGGTCGCAAGGCGCGACAGCAGCTCGAGCTCGGGCTCGGATTCGACATTGAGGCAGAGGATGTCGGCCGCCAGCGCAGCGCGCAGCTCGGCTTCCGTCTTGCCGACGCCGGAGAACAGGATCTTGCTTGCTGGAATGCCGGCGGCCAGCGCGCGCTTCAATTCGCCGCCGGACACCACGTCCGCGCCGGCGCCGAGCCTGGCCAGCGTGCGCAGCACCGACTGGTTGGAATTTGCCTTCATGGCGTAGCAGACCAGCACCTTCTCGCCCGCGAAGGCGTCAGTGAAAACGCGATAGTGCCGCTCGAGCGTCGCGGTCGAATAGCAATAGAACGGCGTGCCGACGGTTGCAGCCAGCTCGGACAGGTTCACCGCCTCGGCGTGCAGCACGCCGTTGCGATAGTCAAAATGATTCATGGCGTTGGCTCAGTTGCCCCAGCCTATCGGCTGGGTCTTTCGTCCAGGAGCGGGTCGAGGATAAACGGTTTCTTCCTGCCCTTGGTCGCCGCCGGTGCGGCGTCCGCGCCATAGGTGGGGTTGAACACGCTCGGCGTCTTCTGGGCTTCGGTCTCGGTATCGGTCGGCGGCGCGACGTTGGCCGTTGACGCGCTGGAGGCGGTCGGCGGCAGATCCAGCGGGCCCTTGCGGCCACAGCCGGCAAGCGCGAGCGCCGTCAGGCTCAAGACAATGATGGCCCACCCCGAGCCGGCCGGGCGAAACTTTGACGTCACGACGAAATCCCCACTACGCGCGGCGCACCATACAGAGATTGGCGCGCTCTGGCGAGACCCGGATGACCATGAAACATAAGCGAAATTTTGCCCCTCAGCCCAATTTTCGCTCTTTTTCCAGCCGCTTCAGCCAGGCCTTGGCCTGCGATGCCACGTTCTTCGGCGCGGTACCGCCGAAACTGGTCCGGCTCTTCACCGACGATTCGACCGAGAGCACGCCAAGCACGTCTTTCGTGATCTTCGCTTCGATTGCCTGCATCTCCCTCAGCGGCAGCTCGTGCAGCGCCACGCCGCCCTCGGCGGCTTTCGCGACGATGCGGCCGGTGACGTGATGGGCCTCGCGGAACGGCATCTTCAGCGTCCGCACCAGCCAGTCGGCAAGATCGGTCGCGGTGGCGTAGCCCTCGCCTGCAGCAAGCTTCATCTTCGCTTCATCAGGCACGAGATCTCGGACCATGCCGGTCATGGCGCGGATCGCGAGCGACAGCGCGGCGAAGCCTTCCATGGCGCCCTGCTTGTCCTCTTGCATGTCCTTTTGATAGGCGAGCGGCAGGCCCTTCATGACGATCAGCAGCCCATTGAGCGCGCCGATGACGCGGCCGGTCTTGGCGCGCACCAGCTCGGCGGCGTCAGGATTGCGCTTCTGCGGCATGATCGAGGATCCCGTGGTGAACTTGTCGCTGAGGCGGATCATGCCGACCAGCGGCGAGGTCCAGATCACGATCTCCTCGGCAAAGCGCGACATGTGCACGGCGCAGATCGAGGCCGCCGACAGCGTCTCCAGCACGAAGTCGCGATCGGAGACCGCATCGAGCGAGTTCGCCATCGGACGGTCAAAACCGAGCGCCTTCGCCGTGGCGTGACGGTCGATCGGGAACGAGGTACCGGCGAGCGCTGCAGCTCCGAGCGGGGACTCATTCAGCCGCTTGCGCGCGTCCTGGAAACGGCCGCGATCGCGCGCGGCCATCTCGACATAGGCGAGCAGATGGTGGCCGAAGGTCACCGGCTGCGCGGTCTGCAGATGCGTGAAGCCCGGCATGACCGTTCCGGCGTGCTCCAGCGCGCGCTCGACCAGCGCCTGCTGGAACGCGGCGAGCGAGGCGTCGGTCTCATCGAGGACATCGCGGACATAGAGACGGAAATCGGTCGCGACCTGGTCGTTACGCGAGCGCGCGGTGTGCAAGCGGCCGGCGGCAGGGCCGATCAGCTCGGACAGGCGGCTCTCGACATTCATGTGAATGTCCTCGAGCGCGCGCTTGAATTCAAAGGCGCCCTTGCCGATCTCTGACAAAATCGTGTCTAGACCCTTGCCGATATTTTTCGCATCAGAGTCCGTGATGATGCCCTGCGCGGCCAGCATCGCGGCGTGGGCCTTGGACGCGGCAATGTCCTGGGCAAAGAGGTGACGATCGACGTCGATGGAGACGTTGATCTCTTCCATGATCTCGTCGGGACGTTCCGAGAACCGGCCGCCCCACATCTTGTTGCTCATGATCCCCTGCTCACGCCTTGCCTGTGGCCGCCGCACGTTTGCTGACGGCTGCCAGCCGTATTAAGAGGCCTCTGATAGCCATATCTGCGACCGGATGACAAACGATATGCTCGACCCCAACGACAGGCTCGACCAAAGGACAGCACGGTCGGCCACGCGCCGTATCCCCGTGGTCATCGCCACCGTGGTGGTCGGGGGCCTGGCTGGCTTTGCCGCGCTGTACGGGCTGGGCCTGGGCCGGGCCCCCTCCGGCGATCCCGCCTGCCGGGCCGCGGTGAACACCGCACAGAAGATCGCGCCGCTTGCCCATGGCGAGGTGGCGGCGCTGACCATGGCGACCGCACCGCTAAAGCTGCCGGACCTGGCCTTCGAGGACGCCGACGGCAGGCCGAAGAAGCTGTCGGATTTCCGCGGCAAGACGCTGCTGGTGAACCTCTGGGCCACCTGGTGCGTGCCCTGCCGCAAGGAAATGCCGGCGTTGGACGAGCTCCAGGGCAAACTTTCGGGCCCGAATTTCGAGGTGGTGGCGATCAATATCGACACCCGCGACCCCGAGAAGCCCAAGACGTTTCTGAAAGAGGCCAATCTCATCAGGCTCGGCTATTTCAGCGATCAGAAAGCCAAGGTTTTTCAGGATCTTAAGGCGATAGGCCGGGCCTTGGGCATGCCCACCTCGGTGCTGGTCGATCCTCAAGGCTGCGAGATCGCGACGATCGCGGGGCCGGCGGAATGGGCGAGCGAGGATGCGCTCAAGCTGATCCGGGCTGCGACGGGCAAAGCCGCAGCGTCGTTCTAATTGATGATGTTTTAGGCGGTGACGTTGAGGTTGCTGCCGACGCCAGCGCCGACATTGGCAAGCGAGGGCTGTCCGGCGCCGAGCAGCGTCAGGACGGTGGATTTCTCCGCATCCGCGTTCTGCTTCATCAGCGTCGCCGAGATATTCGACTGCAGCGCGCCTTGCTGAGAGGCCAGCATGCTGCTGACCATCGCCATCATGTCCATTACGCAAACCCTCGTACCGGCGGTAACCTAGAGGCGGGCGGTTAACGGGACATGAATTGTCGCGAGTCGCCGTAAGGTAGGCTTTCTCCGTGTCCCGGCTCTGCTGCGTATCGCTAACGCGCTGCGCAATGTCCCGGCACGAAACCCCTTATCTCGTCGGAATCGGCTTGGCGCCGCGGTAGTCGTAAAAACCGCGCTGGGTCTTGCGACCGAGCCAGCCCGCCTCGACGTATTTCACCAGCAGCGGGCACGGGCGGTACTTGGAGTCGGCGAGGCCCTCATGCAGCACCTGCATGATCGACAGGCAGGTATCGAGGCCGATGAAATCAGCGAGCTCCAGCGGGCCCATCGGATGGTGCGCGCCGAGCTTCATCGCCGCGTCGATCGCCTCGACGTTGCCCACGCCTTCGTACAGCGTGTAAATCGCCTCGTTGATCATCGGCAGCAGGATGCGGTTGACGATGAAGGCCGGGAAATCCTCGGAGACCGCGACCTGTTTGCCGAGCTTGCCTACGAATTCCTTTGACGCCTCGAAGGTCTGGTCGTCGGTGGCGATGCCGCGGATCAACTCCACCAGTTCCATCAACGGCACCGGATTCATAAAGTGAATGCCGATGAAGCGTTCGGGCCGGTCAGTGGCGGCGGCCAGCCGCGTGATCGAGATCGAGGAAGTATCGGAAGCGACGATCGCCTCGGGCTTCAACACAGCGCAGAGATCGTGAAAAATCTTGCGCTTGACCTCTTCCTTCTCGACGGCGGTCTCGATCACGAGATCGCAGTCCGCGAGATCGTCCAGCCTCTCGCCGGCTACGATACGCGCCATCGCCTTGGCTTTGTCGTCCTCGCTGACGGCCTTCTTGGAGACCTGGCGCGTCAAATTGCCGTTGATCGTGGCCATGCCTGACTTGAGGCGGTCGGTCGAAATATCGTTGAGCACCACGTCGAAGCCGGCCAACGCAGCGACATGCGCGATGCCATTGCCCATCTGCCCCGCGCCGATCACGCCGACCTTCTTGATTACTGCCGCCATAATGTCATCCACCGGAACGGCGCGCTATCAACCGCGCCTGCCTATCCCCCTGAGCCGGGAGGTCTGATTTAATCAGAACCCGGCCTCGAAACCTAGATTGGATCGCTTCGAAGGCGTGTCCCGCGCCAAAGAAAACGCCTCAAAAAGCAACACCGGCCGGAGTTTATAGCTCCGGCCGGTGTTTAGCGCGTTTTACTTGCCGAGCTTGCCGAGTTCGGCCGTCAGCTCCGGAACCGCTTGGTAGAGGTCGGCGACCAGGCCGTAATCAGCGACCTGGAAGATCGGCGCGTCCTCGTCCTTGTTGATCGCGACGATCACTTTGGAGTCCTTCATGCCGGCCAGATGCTGGATCGCGCCGGAAATGCCGACCGCGACATAGAGCTCGGGGGCCACGACCTTGCCGGTCTGGCCGACCTGCCAGTCGTTCGGCGCATAGCCCGCATCCACCGCCGCACGCGAAGCGCCGACACCGGCGCCAAGTTTATCGGCGAGCGGCTCGATGTACTTTGCGAAGTTCTCGCGGCTCTGCATGGCGCGGCCACCGGAGACGATGATCTTGGCCGAGGTCAGCTCGGGACGGTCACTCTTCGCGACCTCCTCGCCGACAAAGGACGACAGGCCCGGATCGGCCGCCGCCGCGACGCTCTCGACCGACGCGCTGCCGCCTTCACCCGCTGCGGCGAAGGTGGAGGTGCGCACCGTGATGACCTTCTTGGCGTCCTTCGACTTCACCGTCTGGATGGCGTTGCCGGCGTAGATCGGGCGCTCATAGGTGTCGGGGGCGATCACCTTGGTGATCTCCGAGACCTGCATGACGTCGAGCAGGGCCGCGACGCGCGGCATCACGTTCTTGAAGCGCGAGGTCGCGGGCGCGACGATGGCGTCATAGGACGGCGCCAGCGAGACGATCAGCGCGGCCAGTGGCTCGGCCAGATCGTGCGCGTAAAGCGCGCCGTCGGCGAGTAGCACCTTCTTCACACCGGCGAGCTTTGCGGCGGCGTCCGCCGCGGCCTTGGCGTTCTCGCCGGCCACCAGAACCTCGACGTCCGCGCCGAGCGCGGCCGCCGCGGTCAGGGCCTTGTTGGTCGCATCCTTGAGCGACGCATTGTCGTGTTCGGCAATCAGAAGCGTCGTCATCAGAGCACCCCGGCTTCGTTCTTGAGTTTCGACACCAGCTCGGCGACGTCCTTGACCTTGACGCCCGCCTTGCGGCCCGCCGGCTCGGTCGTCTTGAGAACCTCGAGGCGCGCGGTGAGATCGATGCCATAATCGGCGGCAGTCTTGTCCGCAATCGGCTTCTTTTTGGCCTTCATGATGTTCGGCAGCGAGGCGTAGCGCGGCTCGTTGAGACGGAGATCGGTGGTGACGATCGCCGGTCCCTTCAGCTTCACGGTCTGCAAGCCGCCGTCGACTTCGCGGGTGACCTTGAAGTCGCTGCCTTCGACCTCGAGCTTCGAGGCGAAGGTCGCCTGCGACCAGCCGAGCAGCGCGGCCAGCATCTGGCCGGTCTGATTGCTGTCGTCGTCGATCGCCTGCTTGCCGAGAATGATGAGGCCCGGCTGCTCTTCGTCCGCAATCTTCTTCAGGATCTTGGCGACCGCGAGCGGCTCGACCGCACCCTCGGCCTTCACCAGGATGCCGCGATCGGCGCCCATGGCGAGACCGGTGCGGATCGTTTCCGACGCCTGCGCCGGTCCGATCGAGACCACCACGACTTCGGTCGCCTTGCCGGCTTCCTTCAGGCGCAGCGCTTCTTCGACCGCAATTTCGTCGAACGGGTTCATCGACATTTTGACGTTGGCGAGTTCAACACCCGATCCATCGCTCTTGACGCGGACCTTGACGTTGTAATCGACCACCCGCTTTACCGGCACCAAGACCTTCATCGATCCTCTTTCACTCAATCTGGGAGGGGTTTATCAACTGGCGCGGAACCTAAAGGCCTGATCCGGCCCGGTCAACGCGCGAAGGGGTCTAATTTTGGCGCCCAGAAATGCGCGGCCCAATGGGTCAGCGATTCTGGCCCGGAACCCAGAGCACGTCGCCGGCGCCGTCATCGTTGGCCGCGCGGCTG
This sequence comes from Bradyrhizobium sp. BWC-3-1, assembly GCF_032917965.1. Lineage (NCBI taxonomy): Bacteria > Pseudomonadati > Pseudomonadota > Alphaproteobacteria > Hyphomicrobiales > Nitrobacteraceae > Bradyrhizobium > Bradyrhizobium sp. BWC-3-1. The sequence continues at coordinate 926,294 of NZ_CP136625.1, read as the reverse complement.
GCCACGAACAGGAAGTCCGACAGGCGGTTCATATACTGGATGCCAGCGGCACCAACAGGTTCGTCCGGCCGGGCCGCCAGTTCCACCATCACGCGTTCCGCTCTGCGGCAAATCGTACGGGCGACATGGAGGTAGGCCGCGGCTGGCGTGCCGCCCGGCAGCACGAAGGAGGTCAGGGGTGCCAGCTTGTCGTTGAGCGCGTCGATGTCGCGCTCGAGCCGCTCGACCTGGCTTGCCACCACCCGCAGCCGCTCCGCCTTGCCCTCACGTTCGGGCACCGCGAGGTCCGCGCCGAGGTCGAACAGATCGTTCTGGATGCGGCCAAGCATCGCGTCGAGCTCGGGCGCATCCCCGGTGTGAAGCCGGACCACGCCGATCGCAGCATTGGTCTCGTCGACCGTCCCATAGGCCTCGATGCGCAGATCGTATTTCGGCCGGCGCTCGCCCGAGCCGAGCGCTGTCGTGCCGTCGTCACCGGTTTTCGTATAGATGCGGTTGAGCACGACCATGTTAACGCCCCATCGCCCACACGGCGGCCATCGCGATGACGATCGCCACGAACTGAAGCAGCACGCGCCAGCGCATCAGCTTCTGCGAGGTGTTGGGCGAGCCGCCGCGCATCATGTTGATGAGACCGAGCAGCAGCACCAACGCCACGGCGCCGACCGCAATCGGCAGGATGAAAGTACTCAGGAGAGATGCCATTCGAGGGTAAATAACACCCTCCGCGCCGGTCCGCCATGGCGTTCCCGATCTGGCTTTTAAGCCAATAATATCAGAAGCTAGCTGGATGAATCTGGATTTGCGCCAATTGCCTATCCTCTTGACCTATCCCCGCCTGCGGGGAGAGGTCGGAATGCGTTTCCCGCGCGCGGGAAGCGGAAGCAGCAACAGCAGTGCAGGTGGTGCGTGAAGGCAATCCGCACCATCTACCTTGTCGTAATGGACGCGTTCTACACGTTCCTCGCCGATGACGGCTGGGCGATCGCGAGCCACATCGCGCTGTCGACGCTGATGGCGCTATTCCCGTTCCTGATCGTCCTGACATCGCTCGCCGGCTTCTTCGGCTCCAAGGAACTCGCCGATCAGGCTGCGAGCCTCATGCTCCAGGTCTGGCCCAAGCAGGTCGCGGATTCGATCTCGGGGGAAGTCCACGACGTGCTGACCACGACCCGCACCGGCCTATTCACCATCGGCGCGGTGCTGTCGGTCTACTTCGCCTCCAACGGCGTCGAGGCGCTGCGGGTCGCACTGAACCGCGCCTATGCGGTCGTGGAGATGCGGCCCTGGTACTGGCTACGGCTGGAATCGATCGCCTACACGCTGATTGCGGCCTTCACCGCGCTCGCCATGGCATTCCTGATCGTGCTCGGGCCGCTGCTCATCGAGGCCGCGCGTGCGCACATCCCGCTGTTCGTTGAATCCAACGAGAGGATCCTCACCTGGCTGCGCTATGGCATCACCGTTGGCGCGTTGGTGGTGGCGCTGATGATCCTGCATACCTGGCTGCCGGCGGGACGGCGCCGGTTCCTCCAGATCCTGCCCGGCATCGTCTTCACCATCGTGGCGTCGCTGATCTCGGGCATCGTGTTCGGGCAATATCTGGCGCGCTTCGCCAATAATTACGTGACGATGTATGCGGGGCTCGCCTCGGTGATCATCGCGCTGGTGTTCCTGTATTTCATCGCCGCGATCTTCGTTTACGGCGGCGAGCTCAACGCCGCGATCATCAAGTCGCGGCTTCCTCACGGCGTGTCGCTGCAAGCAGCGCAGTCGCTAGCGCCCGCGGAGACACAGGCTTGACCAGAAAGGCGTCGGCGCCGGCCTCGCGTGAGGCGACTTCATCTTCGCCCCGACCTGACACCCCGATGATGGGGATCTGAGCCAGCGGCGTCGCCATGGTGCGGATCCGCCTGATCGCCTCGACGCCATTGATGCCCGGCAGCACCATATCCATCAGCACCGCGTCGAAGGCGCCCTGCGCGAGCCGGTTCACCGCGTCCTCGCCGCGCCCGATGAACTCGGCATGATGACCGAGTTCGGTCAGGATGGTGTTGAGCACAACGCGGCCGAACGGATTGTCCTCGACGCTGAGCAAGCGCAGCGCCGGAACCGCATCCATCTCGGCTTCGCCCTTCGACTTGCGGGACTTGCCCGATCCCGTGGCACACACCGACACCGTCAATGTGAAGGTGGCGCCACCGCCGGGCCGAGGCGCGACCGTGATGTCGCCGCCCATCGCGCGCGCCAGTTGCTTCACCGACGACAGGCCCAGTCCGGCGCCGCCGAAGCGCGAGGCAATGGTGACATTGGCTTGGGTAAACGGTCGGAACAGCCGTTTGATCTCGGCCATGGTGAGGCCGATGCCGCTGTCGGACACCGCGAAGGCGACACCGACGCTGCCTTTGCCCTTTGCTTTGCCTTTGCTCTTGGTCTTGTCCTTGCTCTTGACGGAACGCCAAGGCGCGACCGTGAGCGCCACGCCGCCGTGCTCGGTGAATTTCACGGCATTGTCGATCAGGTTCTCGAGCGCGGCGCGCAGGCGGACGGGATCACCGACCACCAGCCCCGGCAGCTTCTCCGAGATATCGACCTCGGCCTGGAGACCCTTGGCCGCGGCGCGACCGGCCAGCGAATCGCCGGCGTTGCGGGCGAGGGTCCGCAGGTCGAACAAATCCTGCCGCAGCGAGCTTCCACCTCCGATGCCCTTGCCGGTCCCCTTGCCGGTTCTGGCGGCATCGACGAACAGGGTGGCAAGGTTCGCCAGATGCTCGGCACCGGCCTTGATCGTGTCGGCCCAGCGTCTTTCCCGTTCGCCGAGATCCGAAGTCGCGAGCAAGTCGCTGATCGCGAGAATGCCGGTCAGGGGGGTGCGGACCTCATGGGCAAAGGCGGCAAGCGCGGCCTGGACGACGTCCGGCTCGACCCGCTTGGTGCTGCGCTTGCGCAACCGGGCGGTCGGCCCGGAGCGCTTCCGAGCCACTCGCTTGGACGTCCGCGTAGTGCGCGCTGCGCGCGTTTTCGCCGCCATAACTCCCCTTCGAAGTATCCCCTTCGAACCCCGCGCTGTCAGCCGAGCATGGCACGGCGGAACACCCGGAGTCACGGCGCCGTTTGGCTAACCCCCAGAGAAACTTAACCTAATCCCACCAACCGGCGGATACCGGCCGGCGTGGCGCCGCCGGCGCGCAGTTCACGAAGGCCGGTCGAGCTGGTTGATTTCGACAGCTTCCGGCCGCGCTCGTCGCGAAGTAGCCCATGGTGGCGGTAGACGGGTTCGGGCAGGTGGAGCAGAACCTGAAGCAGACGGTGGACCGAAGTGGCGTGGAACAGGTCCTGGCCCCGCACGATCTCGCTGATGTCCTGGAGCGCATCGTCGACAACAACGGACAGATGGTAGCTCGTCGGCGTCTTCTTGCGGGCCACAATGACGTCGCCCCAGGCTTCTGGCCGCGCCGGGACGACGCCACGCTCACCATCCGGCCCCTCGCCCAGTTCGTTCCAGCTCAGGCCCACAGCGCGGCGGCAGGCGGCTGCCATGTCGAGCCGAAGCGCGTAAGGCGCACCGGTGTCGATGAGGCGGTCGCGCTCGTCCGCGGACAGCGATCTGGCGGCGCCGGGATAGAGCGGCACGCCGTCGGGATCGCGCGGCCACGGCCCATCCGCTTCACGCGCCTTAACCAGCCTTGCGATCTCGGCGCGGCTTTCGAAGGCTGGATAGACCAGGCCGAGCGCCGAGAGCCTGTCCAGCGCCGTCCGATACGCATCGAGATGCTCCGACTGCCGCCGCACCGGCGTCTCCCAGGCGATGCCGAGCCAGGCGAGGTCTTCGTAGATCGCTGTCTCATATTCCGGCCGGCAACGCGTCGCGTCGATGTCCTCGATCCGCAGCAACAGCCGCCCACCGGTCTCGCGCGCGCGGTCGGAATTGAGCAGCGCGGAATAAGCGTGGCCGAGATGCAGGTAGCCATTCGGGCTGGGGGCAAATCGGAAAACGGGTGGCGACATGCTTCGGAACTCATCATGGCCGGGCATAGCCGTCTAGACGGATGGCGTCGCTTCCGCTCGCCTGTGTCCCGGCCATCCACGTTCTTCGGAGCGGCGCACCGATCGTGTCAAGGTCCCCGAGAATGCGATGATCACCAGCCGTGCTAACAATGATGCACGTTGGAAAGACGTGGATGGCCGGGCGGAAGCCCGGCCATGACGCCGGAGAGAGTTGACGATTGCCATGACCATCCACCTCGAAACCCAATCCGATCTCGAAGAGGCCGTCCACGCGCTGGTCAAGCGCGATCCGCGCCTGAAGCCAGTGCTGGCGACTGCCGGCATGCCGGCGTTGCGGCGGCGCGAGCCGGGTTTTGCGGGGCTTGCCCACATCGTCTGCGGGCAACAGCTCTCGACTGCGAGCGCCGCGGCGATCTGGGGACGGTTGTCCGCCGCGTTCGATCCGTTCGACCACGAGGCTGTCCGCCGCGCCCGCACCGACCGGCTGGGGCGGCTCGGCCTGTCCGCCGCCAAGATCAAGACGCTGAAACATCTCGCGCGCGAGATCACCGCAGAACGGCTGAACCTCGACGTGCTCGCGGAAGAAGACGCTGATGCCGCGCATCACACGTTGATCGCACTGCCCGGCATCGGACCCTGGACCGCGGACGTCTATCTGCTGTTCTGCCTCGGCCATGGCGACGCCTGGCCGGCCGGCGACCTCGCCGTGCAGGAAGGCATCCGCATCGGGCTCGGCTTGCAGGCGCGGCCAACGGAGAAGCAGATGGCGCCGCTCGCCGAACCCTGGCGCCCCCTGCGCGGAGCGGCGGCACATCTGTGGTGGAGCTATTATCGCGCGGTGAAAAAACGCGAAGGCGTCATCGCGGGATCAACCTAGAGCTAGTTCCGTTCCGATGGAATCGGAACGGGGCTCTAGTGTTTTGTTTTGACGCGTTTTCTTGACGCGAACCGGTGTCCACTTCGCTCGAACACGCTCTAGCCCCGCAGCCCGACGCGATCGGTCCGGGCGCAATCGGCGACGAAGTCGATGACGGCCCGCACCGCCGGCAGTTCGACGAGGTCGGGATGGGCGAGCAGCCACAGGTCCGCCACGCTGGCGAGCTTCTGCGGCGCGACACGCACAAGATCGGGATAGCTTTCCGCGACAAAGCACGACAGGGCGGAGATTCCGAGTCCGGCGCGGACCGCCGCCAGCATGTCGCCCTGGGACGAGCAGCGCATCACCACCCAGGCCTGACGCGTGACGACGTCGCTCCAGCGCGCAAGCTGGAGATTGGAGGTCTGATCGGCGAAACCGATGACGCTGTGCCCCTTCCACTCGCCGCGCCGTTCCGGCAAGGACCGCCCGCCGGCGTAGCCGCGCGAGGCGTAGAATCCCGTGCCGAGACGGCCGATCTTGCGGCCGACCAGATTTTCCTCGCCGCTGTCGAAGGGCCGCAACACCACGTCCGCCTCGCGCCGGCGCACGCTCGCCGGAAACGGATGGGTGATGATCTCGAGCTGGACGTGATCGTGCGCGCGCAGGAACGCAGGCAGGCGCGGCATCAGCCAATGCGAGGCCAGCGTTGCGCCGATCGATAGCTTGACGGTCCCGCGCGCCTTATGCCCTCCGGCCGAGACTGCCGTCTCCGCCCGCAGCGCGGCCGCCGCCATTACCTCGGCGTGCTCGCGCAGCGTCCGTCCATCCGCCGTCAGCGCAAGGCCGTCGGCGGCACGCGCCACCAGCCTGGTGCCGAGCTGGGCTTCCAGCGCCGCAATCTTGCGGCTGACGGTGGGATGGCTGCTGTGCAGCCGGCGCGCCGCGCCGGTGAAGCTGCCGGTATCGGCGACCGCGAGGAAGGTCTTGCAAAGGTCCCAGTCCATGAGCGGCCTCTGTTCAAATCTGAATAGTCGTCCGTTCAATATTGAACGATAAGAGGCCCCACTCCAACCCCTATAATGACGTCAAATGAAACATGGGCGGCAACTCGCCCGCGACAATCAAAGAAGGAAACGCCTCGTCATCCGCCTGCCGGCGGGCTGCGTTTCCGGGAGGACATCATGGCGCTGCCCGCTCTCTTGAAGGATTCGCTCGAGCTGCCCGTGGTCGGCTCGCCGCTCTTCCTCGTCTCCGGCCCTGAGCTGGTGATCGCCCAGTGCAAGGCCGGCGTGGTCGGCTCGTTTCCGGCACTCAATGCCCGTCCGGTGGAAAAGCTCGACGAATGGCTGAGCCGCATCGAGGACGAACTCGGCGAATACAAGTCGCGCAATCCCGGCAAGAAGGTCGCACCCTACGCCGTCAACCAGATCTGCCACGCCTCCAACGACCGGCTGATGAAGGACATGGAGACCTGTGTGAAGCACAGGGCGCCCATCATCATCACCTCGCTGCGACCGCCCGCCGAGCTCGTCGAGGCCGCACACTCGTACGGCGGCCTCGTGTTCCACGACGTCATCAACGTCAAGCACGCGCGCAAGGCCGCCGAGCAGGGCGTCGACGGTCTGATCCTGGTCTGCGCCGGCGCTGGAGGACATGCAGGAACGCTCTCGCCTTTCGCACTGGTACGCGAGGTCAAACAATGGTTCGACGGTGCGATCCTGCTGTCGGGCGCAATCAGCGACGGCTTCGCGATCGCCTCCGCGCTGACGCTGGGCGCCGACCTCGCCTATATGGGCACGCGCTTCATCGCGACGAAGGAAGCCAACGCTGACGAAGCCTACAAGTCGGCGCTGACGCAGCACACCGCGCATGACATCGTCTACACCAACCTCTTCACCGGCGTGCACGGCAACTATCTCGGGCCTTCGATCGCCGCGGCCGGGCTCGATCCGGACAATCTGCCGGCGGCCGACAAGACGAAGATGAATTTCGGCTCCGGCGGCAACATGAAGTCCAAGGCGTGGCGCGACATCTGGGGCTCGGGCCAGGGTATCGGCCAGATCGCCGACGCGCCGCCGGTCGCCGAGCTCGTCGACCGGATGAAACGGGAATTCGACCAGGCCCGACAGGATTTCCTGATGCGCGTCAGCGCCTGACGTCTCGGACCGACAATAAAACGGGAGGACACCATGAAGCTGGCAGCCGCACTGATCGGGATGTCGTTGCTGATGCTGGCCGGCGGCAGCGCCCATGCCGAAGGCAGCGACGAGATCCGCATCGGGCAGACCCTGCCCTACAGCGGCCCGGCCTCCGGCTTCGGCGCGATCGGACGGACGCAGGAAGCGTTCTTCGAGAAGGTCAATGCCGAAGGCGGCATCAACGGCCGCAAGGTCAAGTTCATCACGCTGGACGACGCCTATTCGCCGCCGAAGACCGTCGAGCAGACCCGCAAGCTGGTGGAGCAAGAAGAGGTGCTGATGATGTTCGGCTCGCTCGGCACCGCCACCAACAGCGCCGTGCAGCGCTATCTCAACGCCAAGAAAGTGCCGCAGCTGTTCGTGCTCTCCGGCGCCACCAAATGGGCCGATCCGCAGAAGAACCCGTGGACCATGCCGGGCATGGCGGCCTACGAATCCGAGGGCGTGGTCTATGCCAAATACATTTTGCAGGCCAAGCCCGACGCCAGGATCGCGATCCTCTCGCAGAACGACGATTTCGGCCGCGACTATGTCGCCGGCTTCAAGCGAGCGCTCGGGCCTAAGGCCGCAAGCATGATCATCGCGGAAGCGAGCTACGAGACCAGCGCGCCGACGATCAGCTCGCAACTCTCGACCTTGAAGGCCTCGGGCGCCAACGTGCTGTTCGGCGTCGTGCTCGGCAAGTTCACCTCGCAAATGGTCAAGGGCGTGGCCGAGATCGGCTGGAAGCCGGAGCTGTTCTTCGTGCCGACCTCGGCGTCGTCGATCTCTTTCCTGGAACCGGCAGGGCTCGACAACGCGGTCGGCCTGATCTCGTCGAGCAATCAGAAGGACACGATGGACCCGCAATGGGTCGACGATCCCGGCGTGAAGGAATACTTCGCCTTCATGAAGCGCTACATGCCGGCCGCGGACCTCTCCAACTCCAACTACGCCGCGGGCTATCACTATGCCACGCTGCTGATGACGGTGCTGAAGGGGTGCAAGGATGATATCAGCCGCGACAACATCATGCGCCAGGCGGCCTCGTTGAAGGATGTGAAGCTGCCGCTGCTGCTGCCGGGAATGGCGGTTACGACCGGCCCCGACGACTATCTGCCGTTCCAGCAGCTTCAGCTCCGGCGCTTCAATGGCAAGAGCTGGGTCGGCTTCGGCGACGTGCTGGATGATCGCTAGACGAGCGGGATGAGGAGACGCCATGATCATCAGCGGCGAACGCCAGATCAGCTATGACGACATCCGGGCTCGGATCAGGCGGGCGATGAGCGGCTTCCGCGCCCTGGGGCTTGCCGAGGCCGCGCCGGTCGCGATGATGCTGCGCAACGATTTCGCTCTGTTCGAGGTGGTTGCGGCCTCGGCCGCGCTGGGCAGTCCGGTGGTGCCGATCAACTGGCATTTGAAGGCCGAGGAGGTCCGTTACATCCTGGCCGACAGCGGGGCGAAGATCCTGGTCTGCCACGCGGATTTGCTGCCGCAGATCCGTGACGGCGTACCGGCGGATGTCCTTCTCCTGGTCGTCGCGACGCCGCCCGAACTCGCAGCGACCTTTTCGATCCCTGGGGAACTGACCGAGATCCCGGTGGGACTGACCGATTGGGACCGCTGGCGCGACGACCATCCGCAAGCGCAGGAGCCGCCGCGGCGGGCCGCAGCGATGATTTATACATCCGGCACCACGGGCATGCCGAAGGGCGTGCGGCGCATGCCGATGCAGCCCGAACAGGCGGCCGCCTCCGAACGCGTGGGCGGGATCGCCTATGGCATCAAGCCGCGGGAAGACCAAATCGTGCTGATCAACGGCCCGATGTATCACTCGGCGCCGCATTCCTACGGCATGCTGGCGTTCCGCAGCGCTTGCACCATCATCCTCCAGGCGCGGTTCGATGCCGAGGAGCTGCTGGCGCTGATCGAGCGCCACCGCGTCACGCACATTCACATGGTACCGACCATGTTCGTCCGGCTGCTGCGGTTGCCCGAAGCGGTCAGGCAGCGCTACGACCTGTCGTCGCTGCGTTTCGTCGTGCACGGCGCCGCCCCCTGCCCGCCGGACGTCAAGCGCGCCATGATCGACTGGTGGGGACCGGTCATCAACGAATATTTCGGCTCCACCGAGACCGGGATCCCGGTGTGGCACTCGGCCGAGGAAGCACTGAAGAAGCCTGGCACGGTCGGCCGCCCCATCGAAGGCGGCATCGTCAGGATCTTCCGCGATGACGGCAGCCCGTGCGGTGCAAACGAAGTCGGCGAAATCTACATGCGCCAGACGTCAGTGCCCGATTTCGACTATCACGGCAGGTCGCAGGCAAGGGCCGAAGCCGGCCGTGACGGCCTGGTCAGCGTCGGCGACGTCGGTTACCTCGACGCGGACGGCTATCTGTTCCTGTGCGATCGCAAGCGCGACATGGTGATCTCCGGCGGCGTCAACATCTATCCCGCCGAGATCGAGAACGTGCTGATCGGAATGCCCGGCGTGCGCGACTGTGCCGTGTTCGGCATCCCCGACGCGGAATTCGGCGAACGGCTGTGCGCCTTTGTCGAGCCTGAATCGGATGCCGAGCTCTCGGCCGACGCCGTCCGATCGTTCCTGCGCGGGCGGCTTGCCAATTTCAAGGTGCCAAAGGACGTCGAATTCCGTGACGCGCTGCCGCGCGAGGCCACGGGAAAGATTTTCAAGCGCAAGCTGCGGGAGCCCTATTGGACGATGTGAGGACAGGCAACGCCGTCCGAGAGTGCCGGACCGCATAAACGGGAACGAGTGGCAATCGTTCCTGCGCCTCTCCAATATTCGGCAGATTGAAGACGCGCGCTTCCGTCGCAAATGGAAGAGCAACCAATTCGAATCTCGCCTGTTGTCGACCGGCACAATCAACAGCCGGAGAATAAAAAATGTCTCGTCTCACCATGCTCGCCGCAGCTCTGCTGCTGCTCGGATCAGCGCCTGTCAGTGCACAGTCACAGCCTGCGCAGAGCGGGCCGGGCAACAACGCCGTCAACAGCTCTGATCACAACAACTCCAACGCACCGGTCGCGGGCCGCAACAGCTTCACCGAGGGCCAGGCGAAGTCGAAGATCGAGGGCGCGGGTTATTCCAATGTTTCCGGACTGCAAAAGGACGACAACGGCGTCTGGCGCGGCAAGGCCGACAAGGCCGGGACCAAGGCGGACGTGAGCGTCGATTTCCAGGGCAACGTGAACCCCGCCAAGTAAGGAGGATGAAACATGACGACCACTATTTCTCGACTCTATGACACCTATTCGGATGCGGAACGTGCGGTCAGGCGTCTGGAGGCCGCGGGCGTGCCGCACTCCGACATCAGCATCGTCGCGAACAATTCCGATAACTGGTACGGCTCCTCCACCGGCAAGGTTGACCGTGATCGCGACGGCGTCGACGATCGCGCCGAAGGTGCCGGCACGGGTGCCGGCATCGGCGCAGGCCTCGGAAGCGCGGCCGGCCTGCTTGCCGGACTCGGCCTGCTGGCCATTCCGGGACTCGGACCGGTGGTTGCCGCCGGATGGCTGGCTTCGACCGCAGTTGGTGCCGCGGCCGGCGCGGCGACGGGCGGCATCGTTGGCGCGCTGACCGAAGCCGGCGTCTCCAAGGATGATGCGTCGCGCTACGCGGAGGGCGTCCGTCGCGGCGGAACGCTGGTATCGGCGCGGGTACCCGACCAGGACAGCACACGTCTCGATGCCCTTCTGCACGAGAAGGCCGTGAACCTGCAGGAACGGAGCGCCGCCTGGCAAAAATCCGGCTGGAACGGCTTCGATGCCGCAAGCCCGCCGTTGTCACCCGACGATGTCGGCCGTGAGCGTGAGCTGTACGGCGCCGGCACGCGGGTGAGGTAGGGATGTTCCGCTCGCCGCCACGCCAGCGGCTGTGAATCCCAAGAGCGCGAGGGAGGCTCCACCAAGGTGGAGCCTCTTTCGCGTGCCCCTCCTCGAACACCACGAGGGTGCCGCAGGTCTCTCTCAACGAGCGCATTCCGCTGAAGCAGGGCCACATGTTCTCACTGCTCGGGTAATCGGCTATTGGCCGTCTGCGAAACAGTATAGCTTTCGACCGTAGAGGAAACGCCGCGGAGACGGCACGAGGTCGCGCATGCTGGACAGGACCAAGGACATTGTCGCATCCGCGCAAGCCTGGCTCGATGAGGTCGAGCTAACGCTGGGCGCAGCCGATAGCGCTGCGCTGGATCGTCTTTTCCTCGCCGACAGCTATTGGCGCGATGTGCTGGCACTAAGCTGGAACCTGCAAACGATCGGCGGCGGCGACTCGATCAAGCGGGAGCTGACAACGCTCGCGGCAAAGGCTGCGCCGGGCAGCTTCAAGATTGCGCCGAACCGAGCGCCACCGCGCTGGGTGACGCGTGCCGGGACCAACACTATCGAGGTGATCTTCAATTTCGAAACCGCACTGGGGCGCGGCAGCGGCACCGTCAGGCTTGTGCCCGACGCCACCGACGGCGACCGCCTGAAAGCGTGGACGCTCCTCACCGCGCTCGACGAGCTCAAGGGCTTCGAGGAGCAGCTCGGCACCTCGCGGCCGCGCGGCCAGGCCTATTCGCGCGACTTCCGTGGACCGAACTGGCTGGACTTGCGCAACGGCTCGCGCGACTACGCCGATCGCGATCCCGCCGTGCTGGTGGTCGGCGGCGGCCAGGCCGGGCTCGCGATCGCGGCGCGGCTGAAACAGTTGAACATCGACACCCTGATCGTCGATCGCGAGGCGCGGATCGGGGACAATTGGCGCAAGCGCTACCACGCGCTGACCCTGCATAACCAGGTGCAGGTCAATCATTTGCCCTACATGCCGTTTCCGCCGAGCTGGCCGACCTATATCCCCAAGGACAAGCTCGCCAACTGGTTCGAAGCTTACGTCGAGGCGATGGAGCTGAACTTCTGGACCGGCACCGAATTCGAGGGCGGCGCCTACGACGATGCGAAAGACCACTGGACCGTCACACTGCGGCACACCGACGGCAGTGAGCGTATCATGCACCCGCGCCATGTGGTGATGGCAACCGGCGTCAGCGGCATCGCCAATGTGCCTGTCATTCCGACCCTGGATAACTTCAAGGGCACGCTGCTGCATTCGAGCCGCTACGAGGACGGCGAGACCTGGACAGGCAAACGCGCCATCGTCATCGGCACCGGCAATAGCGGCCACGACATCGCGCAGGATCTTCACTCCAGTGGTGCCGAAGTGACGCTGGTGCAGCGTTCACCTACGCTCGTCACCAATATCGAGCCGTCGGCCCAACTCGCTTATGCGACCTACAATGAGGGCACGCTCGAGGACAACGATCTGATCGCGACCTCGATGCCGACACCGCTCGCGAAAAAGACCCATGTGATGCTGACGGAGCAGTCGAAGGAGCTCGACAAGGAACTGCTCGACGGGTTGCGGCGCGTCGGCTTCAAGCTCGATTTCGGCGAGGCCGGCACCGGCTGGCAGTTCAAATATCTCACCCGTGGCGGCGGCTATTATTTCAATGTCGGCTGCTCCAACCTCGTCATCGAGGGCGCGATCAAGCTCAGGCAGTTTTCCGACATCGAGAGCTTCGTCACCGAGGGCGTTCGCATGAAGGACGGCACAACCCTTTCGGCCGACCTGATCGTGCTCTCGACCGGTTACAAGACACAGGAATATCTGGTGCAGAAACTGTTCGGCGACGCCGTCGCCGACCGGGTCGGCCCGATCTGGGGCTTTGGCGACGGCCTCGAGCTGCGTAACATGTATACGCGCACCAGGCAGCCCGGCCTCTGGTTCATCGCCGGCAGCCTCGCGCAATGCCGGATCAACTCGAAATATCTGGCGCTGCAGATCAAGGCGATCGAGGAAGGGATTTTGGGGCAGACTGGAGCGGCAGCGGCGAGCACCGCTTGAACAACACCGTAGAAGCAGTGTCGCACCACGATAACGAACAAGAGGAGAATTCATGCCAGCCATTCTCGGCACCGGCGAGCACCGCTACCGCGTCGTTGAAAACTTCGCAAAGCTGCCGGACGGATGGCAGCTCACCGACGTCGCCTCGGTCGCGGTCGACAGCAAGGACCGCGTCTACGTCTTCAACCGCGGGGCCCATCCGATGGTCGTGCTGGACCGCGAGGGCAATTTCTTGCGAAGTTGGGGCGAAGGCCTGTTCTCGCGCGCCCACGGCCTGCACATCGATGCCGACGACAATCTCTATTGCACCGATGACGGCGACCACACCGTGCGCAAGTGCACCACCGACGGCAAGGTGCTGCTGACGATCGGCATCCCCGAGAAACCGTCGCCGTTCATGAGCGGCGATCCCTTCCACCGCTGCACCCACACCGCGCTGTCGCCGAAGGGTGAAATCTACGTCTCCGACGGCTATGGCAATGCGCGCGTGCACAAATTCACGCCCGGCGGCAAGCTGATGACAAGCTGGGGCGAACCCGGCACCGATCCCGGCCAGTTCAACATCGTGCACAACATCGCCACCGACGCCGACGGCTTTGTCTATGTCGCCGACCGCGAGAACCACCGCGTGCAGGTGTTCGACGGCAACGGCAAGTACGAGACGCAGTGGAACAATCTGCACCGCCCTTGTGCGCTATGCTGTTGCGGTGGGGCTAAGAGCCCGACCTTCGTCATCGGGGAACTCGGCCCTGGCCTGGCCGTCAACCGCAAGGTGCCCAATCTCGGCCCGCGGCTCTCGATCGTGGACGCCAAGGGCAACCGCATCGCGCGGCTCGGTGGCGAGGAAGGCCCGGGCGTTGCGAGCGGCAAGTTCCTGGCGCCGCACGGCATCGCACTGGATTCCAGGGGCGACATCTATGTCGGCGAGGTCGGCGTCACCGATTGGAAGACCAGCTTTCCGGACGAGGAGATGCCGGCCGTGGTGCGCGCGACGCGATGTTTGCAGAAGCTGGAGCGCGTGCGGGAGTAGCTGCCTCGGCACATCCACGTCGCGCTGTCAGGATGACGCTGCCTCAACGGCCTCGGACTTGGAAATCACAGCGTTTTGCGCGCTTTGCCACCCCCCGGCCGCATTGCTTGTGCCGGAATAAGTCGCTCAACGGGCTTCACAATCCCGTCACGCTGCATGTAGTATGTCAGTTACGTGCTGCTTCGCAGCGTACATTGGAGGCCAGGAGCGTTACTTGAACGCACATGTCTCGCAAGGCCATTGGCCGGTGTTGGTGCTGAATGCGGACTTCCGGCCGCTGAGTTACTACCCACTGTCTTTGTGGTCGTGGCAGGACGCGATCAAGGCGGTATTCCTCGACCGCGTCAACATCGTCGCGCATTACGATCAGGCGGTCCATAGCCCCACGCTGCAAATGCAGCTGCCGAGCGTCGTCTCGCTCAAATCCTTCGTCAAGCCGACCACCCACCCTGCCTTCACCCGATTTAACGTCTTCCTGCGCGATCGTTTCGCCTGCCAATATTGCGGCTCGCCCGAAGACCTCACCTTCGACCACATCATCCCGCGCAGCAAAGGCGGCCAGACCACCTGGGAGAACGTGGTCGCGGCGTGCTCGCCCTGCAATTTGCGCAAGGGCAATCTGACGCCGGTGCAGGCCAAGATGTTTCCACGCCAGCACGCCTTCGCGCCGACCGTGCACCAGCTCCACCGTAACGGCCGCCTGTTCCCGCCGAACTATCTGCACGACAGTTGGCTGGATTATCTCTACTGGGATACGGAGCTGGATCCGTAACGTCGGCGTGCAGGCCCTCGGCAATCCATCGTTGACTCGCGCCGCCCAACGCCGGGAGAGATCAGCGAGCTTCTATCTGCGCGCCTGCTCCAGATCGATCTGATAGACGGAAATCCGGTCGATCTCGAATGCGACGGTAGGCGGCGACTCCGCGTCGACCGGACCGACGCCGAGAAAGAATTTGGATCCGATCGCGAGATTGACGATCATGTACATGGGATCGTCGAAACCGATCGGCACCTTGATGTCGGACACCGGTCTGCGGTCGATGAAATAGACCAGGCGATCCTCCTCCCACAGCACACCGTAAGTGTGGAATGCGCTCGACGCGTCGCCGACCGCGAAGTCGAAGCCGCAGGACTGAATCTTCTGGGTCGAGGGAATCCGCCAATGCGTCGTCATCACGAGATCGCCCGGCTTTTCGCCGCGGCCTTCCAGCACGTCGACCTCCGGCGGCCAGCCACCGTCATCCGCCAGCATCCAGAACGCCGGCCACACTGCGTGCCCGACCGGCACCTTGGCGCGGATCTCGAAATAGCCGTGCTTCTGCGCGAACGTGCCCTGGGTCGTCAGTATCCCGGAGATGTACTCGTTGTCGAACAGCACCGGCTTCAACCCCGGCGGGGTACGGCTGGCGACGATCGACAGCACGCCGTCCTTGACCTTGAACGGATCGAGCCCGAGCGGCGCCGCGTTGCGCCCCGCATACCGCGGATCGACATAGATCTGTTGCTCGCCATTGGCGCTGGTCTTGCGCTTGAAGTCGGAGCCGTCGCCGCCCCAGTAACGCGCCTCCGGCCAGGCCGCGCCGCCGGCGTAATGCGGCACCCAGCGTCCGTTTGCCAGCGGATGCTCGTCAAAATCCTCGTTGAAGGTCCGGCGTAGCGGCAAGAAGACCAGCGAGGCCGGATTGACCTTCTCCAGCCGACGGCACTCGATGGTGGAGGGATCGGTCGTGACCTGCAGCGACATGCTCATCGGGGCACCGTCGAGATCGTCCTGCGCGATGGCTGGCGCGGGCACAACGCAGAGACCGATCGCAGCCAGAGCGCCCCTCGTCCAACGCTCGATCATCACCGCACTTCGAAGACGCCAGAGGAAAGGCCGAGGTTAGCTTACTCATATCGGAACCGGCAAGAGCGGGCCGGCGACCGCGCGCCAATTCAGGAGCGCCGCTTGCACACGCGATCCAGATTTTCGTGCACTTAGAAAAATTGGGACGCCTAGGCAGCGCTCGGAAGGCGAGCGGCAGGCTCCTGCCGGGACGGAACTCGGGGCGCCGGCATCCGTTCAGAGTCGAGGCCGGATGTCGCGCGGGCGCCAGTTGTCCGCGACAGACATATCCGGTCCCGCCACAGCACGAGGGGAGAATAGTCATGGCCACAAGCGAGACGGATCACGTCTACAAGATCCTGGAACTGGTCGGATCGTCCGAGACGTCGATCGAGGATGCGATCAAGAACGCGGTCAGCCGGGCCGCAAAGACCGTTCGCGAGATGAAATGGTTCGAGGTGGTGCAAACGCGCGGCCATATCGAGAACGGTGCCGTGCGCCACTACCAGGTGACGCTGCGGGTCGGCTTCACGCTGGATGAGTGAGGCAGAAAGGCCCGGCGCGCGGGGTCAGCCTGGTTAGCTCGACGATAGCCCGTCAATTGTCGAGGATTGTTCCGACCGGAAGCGCACAATCCGCACGGAAGTTGCAACAGCCCGTTAAGGCCAAAGTGAGAGGTTTGCGCCGAAATGGAGCAAGCCTGATGACCACGGGCCGCGAACTCGGAAAGACGCGCCTTCCGCTCTGGGCAGCGGGTTTCGTCATCCTGACCTGCTTCGCCATCCTCGGCTTGAGCGCCTGGCGTGAATGGGAAACCCGCAATGCCGATCTCAAGAACGCCGAGATCGACGTCGCCAATCTGGCGCATTCGCTGATCCAGCACGCGGACGACACCTTCGAACTCGTTGATACAATCCTCGTAGGCCTGGTCCACCGGCTCGAAATCGACGGGACGGGTCCGGACACGATCACCAAGCTTCAGGCCTATCTGCCGACACGAAAATCATCGGACCGGATCCGCGGCATCTTCGTTTATGACGCGAGCGGGCAGTGGCTTGCCACGACCGAGCGGCTCGACTTCTCCAAGCTCAACAACAGCGACCGCGAATATTTCCAGCGTCATCGGGACTCGCCGGAGATGGGCACGCTGATCGGACCGCCCGTGAAGAGTCGAGCCGGGGGCCAATGGGTCGTCACCGCGTCCCGCCGGATCAACGATGCCGACGGCGGCTTCGCCGGCGTTGCCCTGCTCACGATCGACGTCGGCTATTTCGTCAAGTTCTACGAGCGGTTCGACATCGGTACGAACGGCTCGGCATCGCTGCTCAACGATAGCGGCATCATGCTGGCGCGCAGCCGCGACGACAGTGGCGGCTTTGTCGGACGCGACCTGTCCAATGCGCCCTTGTTCAAGGGATGGGAAAGTCGCCCCGCCGCAGCAGTCTACTATTTCAAGTCGCCGCTCGATGGCGTCCAGCGGCTGAGCTATTACCAACGCAGCAGCCGCTATCCCCTAATGGTGCTGGCGAGCAAGTCGCGGGACGACGTGCTGGCGCCGTGGCGGCAAGCCGCGGCTGCGCGCACCACCTTCGTCCTCGGCCTCGTGCTGCTGATCGCGGTGATCGGCTTCTACCTGGTCCGTCAGCTCGTACAGCGGCAGCGCACGGCCCAGGCCCTCGTCGTCAACGAAGCAAACTTCCGCCTGTTGGCCGAGCAATCCAGCGACATGGTGACCCGGATCGGGCTGGACAACCGGCTGCTCTACGTTTCCCCCTCGTGCGTACGCATCACGGGCTGGTCCTCCGACGAGCTGCTATCCACCTCGGCCCTGGCCGGCATTCACGCCGACGACATGGAGCGGGTCGAGCAGGCTATCGCCGCGCTTAAGAATGGCGAGGCCGAGGAGACGCGGTTCGTCTATCGCCACCGTCATCGCGACAAGGGCGAGATTTGGGCGGAGGCGGCGTTGCACGTGACCCTGGCGTCGGACAGCGGTGAGATCGACGGCGTCGTCGCGGTGGTGCGCGACATCACCGAGCAGAAGGATCTTCAGGACAAGCTCGCCTCGCTTGCAACGACCGACGGCCTCACCGGACTCGTCAACCGGCGCGCGTTCGACGAGCGCCTCGCCGAGGAATGGGCCCGGGCCCGGCGCGATGGCACGCAGCTCTCGCTCCTGCTGATCGATGTCGATCATTTCAAGAAGTTCAACGACCAATACGGGCATCTGGCGGGCGACGGATGCCTGCGCGCGCTGGGCCGGATCCTATCAACCCACACCAAGCGCCAGGCCGACGTCGCGGCGCGCTACGGTGGCGAAGAATTCGCCGTGCTGTTGCCGAACACCGGTCCCGAGGGCTGCGCCGAGGTCGGCGAAGGGATTCGCAAGGCTCTGCACGATCTCGCCATGCCGCATGCGCAAAGTCCCCCCTCGCGCCTGGTGACCGCAAGCGTTGGCGGCGCGACGAGTCTGCCGTCCCAAACCACGGCGGACTGCAGCACGCTGGTCGGCGCCGCCGACCGCGCGCTCTACGCCGCCAAGGACAACGGCCGTGACCGGCTGGTGATGTCGGGACAGGTCGTTCCCTGGCCCGCCAGGAGCGCGTGACGGATCGACCGTTGGCCCGATTTGTTGCCTGCGCTCCAGCGCGGTATGGCTTGGATCACGGCCGGATGTTCGGCCAATCCGAGAGTGCTGCGGTGACCGGTCAAATCAAACTCGTCCTCTTCGACATGGACAATGTCCTCTGCGACTACGACAGGGCAAAGCGTGTCGCATGGCTGGCGAAGGTTGCGGGGACCACGAGCGAATCCGTCCACAAGGCGATCTGGGACAGCGGCTTCGAGCTGCTCGGCGATTCCGGCACACTCGATGCCGCGGACTATTTGCGGGGTTTCGGCGACCGCATCGGCTATCCGCTGTCACTGCACGAGTGGATCGAGGCGCGACGCCGTTCAATGCAGGCCGATCGTGCCATGCTGGAGATTGTCGGCAGCTTGCGTCAAACCGTCGACATTGCCGTCCTGACCAACAACACGACGCTGGTCGCCGACCATATCGCAGCGCTGCTGCCGGAATTGCCACCGCTGTTCGGCTCGCGAATCTACGCCTCGGCCCGGTTCAAGACGGCGAAGCCGGACCCGCGCTGCTTCCGCCTCTGTCTGTCGGAGCTCGACGTCAAACCGGAGAACGTCCTGTTCGTCGACGATCTCATGGCCAATGTCGCCGGTGCGCGAGAGGCGGGCCTGTTCGCGCATCACCACACCTCGGTTGAGGCTTTCAGGCGGGCCCTGTCGGAGCACGGCCTGCTTCACGCATGAATGCGCGATCCGCTTTTCCCGGCGTCAGGCGAGATGGCACGCCACAAAGTGCCCGCCTGCTCCCTCCTTCAGCTCCGGTGCGCTTTCCGCGCAACGCGGCTGGGCGATAGGACAGCGGGTGTGGAAGTGGCAGCCCGACGGCGGCTTCATCGGGCTCGGAACGTCGCCCTTGAGGCGGATACGCTCGCGCTTGAGCTTGGGATCGGGCACCGGCACCGCCGATAACAGCGCCCTCGTGTAGGGATGCTGCGGATTGCGGTAGAGGTCGCTGGCCTTGGCGAGCTCGACGATACGGCCAAGATACATCACCGCGACTCGGTCGGAGATGTGCTCGACCACCGACAAATCGTGCGCAACGAAGAGATAGGTGAGGTTCAGCTCCGCCTGGAGATCTTCCAGCAAGTTGATGACCTGCGCCTGGATCGAGACGTCGAGCGCAGACACCGGTTCGTCGCAGACGATCAGTTTCGGCTCGACCGCGAGCGCACGCGCGATCACGATGCGCTGGCGCTGACCGCCGGAGAATTCATGCGGATAGCGGCGCATGTGCTCGGCCTTGAGCCCGACCTTCACCAGCAGGCTCGCGACGCGATCCTCACGCTCCTTGGCGGATGAGCCGAGCTTATGGATGACGAGGGCTTCGCCGAGGATGGCGCCGACCGTCATGCGCGGATTGAGGGAGGCGAACGGGTCCTGGAACACAAGCTGCATGTTCCGCCGCATCGCGCGCAAATCGTTGCCGCCGAGCTGGCGGACATCCTGACCGTCGAACACGACCTCGCCGTCGGTCGGTTCGATCAGGCGCAGCACGCAGCGTCCCGTCGTCGACTTTCCGCAGCCGGATTCGCCGACGAGGCCGAGCGTCTCGCCGCGGTTGACCGAGAACGAGACCCCATCGACGGCATAAACGCTGCCGACCTGGCGCGACAACAGGCCGCCATGCACGGGAAAATATTTCTTCAGGCCGCTGACGCGGAGCAGGGGCTCGGTCATGCTGCGCCTCCCAACTGCGTATCTCCCAGATGACAGGCCATACGGTGGCCGGGCGCGATCTCGCGCAGCAGCGGCTCCCTCTCGGTGCAGACGCTCATGGCGTGGCGGCAGCGCGGGGCGAAGCGGCAGCCGACCGGCGGATTGATCAGGATCGGCACCGAGCCGCCGATCGCCTCCAGCCGCACCTTGTGCTCGCTGGCGAGATCGATGCGCGGGATCGAGCGGATCAGTCCCTGGGTATAGGGATGGCCGGGATTGCCAAAGAGGTCGTCGACGGGCGCCTCCTCCACCACCTTGCCGGCATACATCACGACGACGCGTTGCGCGGTCTCGGCGACGACGCCCATGGCATGGGTGATCAGCATCACCGCCATGCCGAAGCGTTCCTTCATGTCCTGGAGCAGGTCGAGGATCTGCGCCTGAATAGTGACGTCGAGGGCCGTGGTGGGCTCGTCGGCGATGATCAGTTTCGGCTTGCAGGCGAGAGCCATCGCGATCATCACACGCTGGCGCATGCCGCCGGAGAACTGATGCGGATAGTTGTGCACGCGGCCTTCGGCGTTGGGAATCTGCACCAGCTTGAGCATCTCGATGGTGCGATCGAGCGCCTGTTTCCTGGTGACATTCTCATGGCGGCGCAGGCTTTCGGCGATCTGCTCGCCGATGGTCAGCACCGGATTGAGCGAGGTCATCGGCTCCTGGAAGATGAAGCCGATCTCCTTGGCGCGGATCTCGTCGAGCTGACTGCTCGTCAGCGGCACGAGATCGCGGCCCTCGAAGATGATCTCGCCTGCCGCGATGCGGCCCGGCGGCATCGCGATCAGCTTCAGGATCGACATCGCGGTGACGGTCTTGCCGCAACCGGATTCGCCGACGACGCAGAGCGTCTCGCCGCGGTTGATGGAGATGTCGACACCGTCGACCGCCTGGAGGATGCCGTCGTCGGTGGAGAAGTGGGTTTTCAGTCCCTTGATCTCGAGCAGCGGCGCCATCAGATCACCCGCCGCGCATCGAGCGCGTCACGCAGGCCGTCGCCGATGAAGTTGATGGCGACCACTGCGATGAAGATCGCGCCGCCCGGGAACAGCGCCCAGTGCGGGCCGATGTCGAGAAAGTCTTTCGCGTCATAAAGCAGCCGGCCCCAGGTCGGCGTATCCGGCGGGAAGCCGAGGCCGAGGAAGGACAGCGTCGATTCCGCGATGATGGCTGCGGCCACGTCGATGGTGCCGGCGATGATCACCGGACCGAGCGCATTGGGCAGGATATGGCGCACCACCTGCCGTACCGGGCTGGCTCCGAGAGCGCGCGCGGCTTCGACGAATTCCTTCTCGCGGATCGACAGGAACTGGGCGCGAACGAGGCGGGCGACCGGCATCCAGCGCAAGCCACCGATCACGAGCACGATCAGGATGAAAATGCCGCCCTCGGGGCCGAACGCTGCCTTCAGCCCGTCGCGGAAGAGATAGATCAGCAGCAGCAGCAGGGGCAATTGCGGCAGCGACAAAAAGAGATCGGTGAGCCACATCAGCCCATGGCCGAGCGCGCCGCGCGACATGCCGGCGAGCGCGCCGATCAGCACACCGACAAAGACCGAGACCAGCATCGCGGCGAGACCGACCGCGAGCGAGATGCGCCCGCCATAGATCATGCGGGCGAGGATATCCTGCCCGAGATCGTCGGTGCCAAAGGGATGGGCCAGCGACGGCCCCTGCATGCCCGCCACGATGTCGATGTCGTCGATCTTGACCCGCCAGATAAAGGGGCCGACCACCACCGCCAGGATCAGAACGAGGAGCAGGAACGCGCTGACCACGGCAAGCTTGTGGCGGCTATAGCGCCGCCACGTCTCGCGCCAGGGCGAGTAGACGCGCCGCTCAGCGGAGGGAGATGCGAGGGTCAAGCCAGCCATAAAGAACGTCCGCGATGAGATTGAACAGCACGACCAGGCACGCAAAGACGAAGGTGACGGCCATCACCACCGGCGTGTCGTTGGAAAGGATGGAGGAGATCAGCAGCGAGCCGATGCCGGGGATGCGGAAGATCTGCTCGGTGACGATGGCGCCGCCGAACACCGCCGGGATTTGCAACGCAATCAACGTGACGACCGGGATCATCGCGTTGCGCATCACATGCTTGATGATCACCCGCCTCTGGCCGATGCCCTTGGCGCGCGCGGTGGTGACGTAGTCGAGCCGGATCACGTCGAGCATCGCCGAGCGCACGAAACGCGTCATCGACGCAGCCTGGAACAGGCCGAGCACCGCCACCGGCATGATCGCCTGACGGATCATCTCCAGCACCCAGTGAATCCCCGTGCCCTTGATGTCGGTCGTGTAGACGAAAGGCAGCCAGTCCAGCGTGACCGAGAAGATCAGGATGAACAGGATGCCGGTGAAGAAGGTCGGCAGCGAGAAGCCGACAAAGGCGAGCGTGTTGGCGACCTGGTCGAACAGCGAATAAGGTTTCGTCGCGGCGTAGACCCCGACCGGGATCGCGATCAGGAGCGCAAGGATCTGCGCCGAGCCGATCACGTACAGCGTCGTTGGCAGTCGCTGGAGAATGAGCGTGTCCACGTTCATCCGGCTGACGAAGGAGAAACCCCAGTCGCCGTGCAGCATGGCGTTGAGCCAGTGCAGGTAACGAAGGTAGATCGGATCGTCGAGGCCGAACTTCGCCCGAAGCGCGAGAGCGACTTCGGGCGGCACGTTCGGATTGGTCGCTAGCTCGGAGAAGGGATCGCCCGGGGCGAGTGCGAGCACGACGAACAGCACGAGCGAAATTCCGAGCAGGCTCGGAATCGCGATCAGGAGGCGACGCAGGACATACTGGCTCATGAAGAAGGACCGCTCTAGGCGTGCGTGATCATTCTTCGCGGTACCAGTCGAACAAATTGTCGGTCTCGTTGGCCCAGCCGGAAACGACCGGGCGCAGATTGTTGGCGGCCGCCTCGACCTTCAGACGGTGCTGCACCGGGATGAAAACGATGTCCTGGTACATGAGATCATTGGCCTTGATGTAGAGCGCCGCGCGCTTGACCGGATCCATTTCGCCGTCGGCGGCCAGGATGGTCGCGTCGTACTCCTTGTTGACCCAGCGCGGGAAGTTGGTGCCCTGCCACTTGTTCTCCTTGGTGGCGACGAGGTTCGAAAGGTAACGACGCATGTGCTGCGACGGATCGGGCTGGCTCAGCGGGATCTGGAACATCTCCATGTCGGCGTAGAACTTGGAATAGGTGTCGGGATTGCCGACGTCGGAGGAGAAGAACACGGAGGCGACGACCGATTTCAGTTCGACGTCGATACCCGCCTTCTGGCAGGCCTGCTTGACGATGGCCTGCGTCTTCTGGCGCGGCCCGTTGATCGCGGTCTGGTAGAGGAGCTTCAGCTTCTTGCCGTCCTTCTCGCGGATGCCGTCGGCGCCCGGCTTCCAGCCGGCGTCGTCGAGGATCTTCGAGGCCTTCTCGACGCTGAACTCCCACGAGGTGTTCTTGGACACGAATTTTTCGGGCCCGTTGAGGAAGTTGGCGGTGGTGCGGCCGGCGCGGCCGTAGATGGCCTTCTTGACCGATTCGCGATCGATCAGCAGCGAGAGCGCCTTGCGCACCGCTGGATCAGAAAACAGCGGGTGCTTGGTCTTTATCGAGGAGCGTTCGCCATCGACCTCGGTGTTGGGATCGGTGAAGTTCAGCGCGATGAATTCGGTGTCGCCGCCGACGGCGTAGACGGTTTTTCCCTTGCCGCCCTTCTCCAGGCGCAGCAGCACGTCGTCCTCGACCTGAATGTTCCAGCCGAAATCATATTCGCCAGTCTGGATCACCGCGCGCGCGGCAGAGACGGCGTCGCCGCCGCCCTTCATCTCGATCGAATCGAAATAGGGGCGGTTGGCCATGTGATAATCGGGATTGATCACGCCGCGGACAAGATCGCCCGGCTTGAACTCGACGAACTTGTAGGGGCCGGTACCGACCGGCGAGAGGTTGGTCGGCGCCTCCCGCGACTTGGACCCCATATAGTCCTTGAACAGATGTTTCGGGATGATGGTATTGGGAGCCCCGACAAAAGCGTCGGCCCAGAACGGCGTCGGCTTGTTGAACAGGATGCGGACCGTGAGGTCGTCCACCTTCTCGACGGTGATGTCGCGGAGCGTCGCGATGGTCAGTGCGGAGGTCGCCGGATCCTTGGCATATTCCCAGTTGAAGACGACGTCGTCGGCCGTGAACGGCGTGCCGTCATGCCATTTGACGCCGGGCTTGAGTTTCCAGGTCACCGACTTGCCGTCGGCGGCGAGGCCACCGTTCTGGATCGAGGGAATTTCGGCGGCCAGGACCAGCTTCATGTTGCCGTCGGGATCCCAACAGGCGAGCGGCTCGTAGAACAGACGCGCGCCGTCCTGGTCCTTGGTGCCGGTGGCGAAATGCGGATTGAGCAGGGTCGGCCCCTGCCACCACAGCAGCTTGAGCGCGCCACCGCCGCCGCGCTTGGTCGGCTTGTAGGTCGAGGCGCCCTCGGCCATGGCGACGCCGCCAAGGGCGAGAATCTGGTTGGCCAAAGGCGCGGTGAGACCCACGGCGGCAAGACGCTGAATGAAGCCGCGGCGATCCATCCGCCCGTCCTTCACGTCACCGATCATCGAACGCAGTTGTTTATCCAGCATGGTTGTCCCCGTCTGGTTCCCGTATGGATGCAGGCGGTCGCGCGAGGCGACCACCGGGCTTGGCTGGCGGTAGATGGCACACCGAATGGGGTGCGCGTCAACTGCGACCGTGTGTATGCAAACGGTCTTCTGACTGTCTGTTGGGCAAAACCATATTCCGCAGCCCATCCGATCGGCAATCCAGCATCAAAACACGCTGAATTCCGCGCTGCACTGCAGAAAATTTGATCGCCGCATCAGACGAAGTATCGAGGCGAAATTCTACGCCACGGACATGTCGAGCGGCGGCGCGACGTGGTCTGGCAGCGGACAGACGTAAGGCGTCTTGGCTGTCCGCTTCTGGAGGTCAGCCTTGGCAGCCTTGATCAGCTCCGGGTCCGTCAGCGCCTTGATACCGATGCCGGCCATCGCCTTGGCGGCCTGCACCATGGCCTTGTGCGCATGCGCGCTCTTGCCCTGCGCGACCACCTGCCAGGTGTGGAAGGGCGTACCGATTGCAACCGTGGGTGCGTGGACCTGCACGGTCGGCACCACCCAGCTCACGTCGCCGACGTCGGTCGAGCCGACCAGCGGATTGCGCTTGGCATCCAGTGGCACCAGGAAGTCAGCCAGCGGCCGGTCGGTCGGCTCCATGCCGATCGCGTAATAGACCGACTCGATGTCCTTGTCGCTCAGCGTTGCGCGGATCTCCGTGGCAAAGCCCTTGTCTACGTCGTCGAAATGCGGCGGTCCGAGCTCTTCCATGACCCGATGCAGCGCCTGCTCCAGCGGCGTGTTCGGCAGGATGTTGGAGACCGCGGAGATGATCTTCATCTCGACCTTGGTCTCGGTCATCAGCGCCGCGCCGTCCGCGATCTTGCTCACGCGTCCGACCAGCTCGTTCATGCCGGGCAGATCACGGGCGCGGATCGAATAGCGCACGCGCGCATGCGCCTGCACCACGTTCGGGGCGATGCCGCCGGTGTCGAGCAGCGCGTAGTGCACGCGCGCGTCGCTCGGCATGTGCTCGCGCATATAGTTCACGCCGACATTCATCAGCTCCACGGCGTCGAGCGCGGAGCGGCCGAGATGCGGCGAGGCCGCCGCATGCGAGGTACGGCCGGTGAAGATGAAATCGGCGCGGGTGTTGGCGAGTGACGGCGTCACCGCGACTTCCCAGAAGCTGTGCGGATGCCAGGTGATGGCGATGTCGGCGTCTTCGAATGCACCGGAGCGCACCATGAAGGCTTTTGCCGCGCCGCCCTCCTCCGCGGGGCAGCCGTAATAGCGCACGCGGCCCGGCACCTTGTTCTCGGCAAGCCAGTCCTTCACCGCCGTCGCGGCGAGGAGAGCTGCGGAACCCAGCAGATTGTGACCGCAGCCATGGCCGTGGCCGCCAGTCTCGACCGGACGATGCTCCGCGACGCCGGCCTCCTGGCTCAGGCCCGGGAGCGCGTCATATTCCCCCATGAAGGCAATGACCGGTCCGCCCTCGCCCCATTCGCCCATCACCGCGGTCGGAATGCCCGCGACCTGCTCGGTGATGCGGAAACCCTGATGACGCAACTCGGCGAGATGCTCGGCGGCGGATCGCGCCTCGGTGTAGCAGACTTCGGGCATGCCCCAGACCTTGTCGCTGAGGTCGATGAAACGTGCCTTGATCGTGTCGATGCCACGCCAGATGTCGCTGCGGTTGTCCATGCTTCGGCCCCGTGATCCCTCGGTCAAACGAAGCGGCAATGGTTAGCAGCTTCATTGTACCGCGCCTAGCACCTCGCCGGACAGCAGCCATGCGGCCAATGCCGGAGGCCCGCTCGACCGACCGTGCATCAAGCCTTCCCGCGCCTTTCAAAGATTTCATCCGGTGCCTCGGGAATAGTTGGGGAACGAGGCTTTCAAGACGGCCTCCTCCGGCCTAAATTATCCGTGCTTCGCGCGTCGTTCCGCTAATCGGCGGAGCGATGCTCTCAGCCAGGAGAACTCCATGCCCGCCCTGACCGAATGGAGAGTGCCACCGGCCAATCAGCCGCGTGCGAGCGATTACGGTTTCGATCTCGACCGCGCGCTCGCCTCCGTCGTCGGCCTGCATGCCATCATCCCGCCGGACGCCTTCAGCGCCGAGACACTGGGGACCGAACGCGCCGGCAACGGCGTCGTGATCGACGACGGGCTGGTACTCACCATCGGCTACCTCATCACCGAAGCAGAGTCCGTGTGGCTGCATGTCGGAGACGGGCGCGTGGTGGAAGGACATGTGCTCGGCTTCGATGCCGTCACCGGCTTTGGCCTGGTGCAGGCGCTCGGCCAGCTCGATGTCGCCCCCTTGCCGCTCGGGATCTCGGCCGAGACCCGGCTCGGCGACCGCGTCGTGGTCGGCGGCGCCGGCGGACGCACGCGTTCGGTCGCGAGCCAGATCGTGGCCAAGCAGGAATTCGCCGGCTACTGGGAATATCTGCTGGACGAGGCCATCTTCACCCATCCCGCGCACCCGAATTGGGGCGGCACGGCGCTCCTCAACGAGGGCGGCGAGCTGATCGGCATCGGCTCACTGCAGCTCGAACGCGAGCGCGAGGCCAAGGCCGAGCACGTCAACATGATCGTGCCGATCGACCTGTTGAAACCGATCCTGGACGATCTGCGCAAATTCGGCCGCGTCAACAAGCCGGCACGGCCGTGGCTCGGACTGTTTTCGACCGAGATCGACAACCGCGTGGTTGTGATCGGGATCTCCGCCAATGGTCCCGCCGCCCGTGCCGAGCTCAAGACCGGCGACGTCATCCTCGCGGTCGACGGCGAGAAGGTCACGAGCCAAACCGGCTTCTACAAGAAGCTGTGGGGCCTCGGCGCTGCCGGCGTCGACGTGCCGCTGACGGTACATCATGAAGGCGTCACCTTCGACGTCACGGTGACCTCGACCGATCGCTACAAGCTCTTGAAGGCGCCGAAGCTGCACTGACGATCAGAACTGACGCAAGGAAGCGACGATGAGCGAGGCCGTCGTTGACGATATCGTGGCCGTGCTGCCGCCGCTGCTCAATGCGCTGGAGGCGCTCGCCTTTTTTCAGCGCAACCTGCACCCGCCGGCCTTCGGCTCCGTGATGAATGCGATTGGCGCTCCCGAGACGAGGCGTTGCAAACGGCGCGCGCGGCAATCCGAGAATGGCCGGAGGAGTTCACCGGACTGCGCGAGCGGCTCGATCGTGCCTGCGACGAGACGCTCGCCGCCTTTGCCGGCCTGCGCGAGGTCGAACGTGGCAATGGCGACCTCGTCGCGGTCTTCCGCGCACTACGTCATGTGCCGCGCGCGCAGGAGGCACTCTATCCGCTGGCCGTGCGGTTTCCGCCGGTCAGCAGTTTCTTCCTCAACGCCGCGAATCGCGAGAATGCCGACCTGTTGTCGCGGCTCGAAGCCGGCGCGGACGCGCACACCGGCATCATCCACGATCACAACGAGCCCGGCAGCCGCGGTGGCTTTTCGGTCTACGTGCCCGAATATTATACGCCCGATCGCGCCATGCCGCTGGTGATGGCATTGCACGGCGGCAGCGGCAACGGCCGCGGTTTCCTGTGGAGCTGGCTGCGCGATGCCCGCAGTCTTGGTGCGATCCTGGTGGCGCCGACCGCGACCGGCCCAACCTGGACGCTGATGGGTGACGATTCCGACACGCCCAACCTCATGCGCATTCTCGAAACCGTGCGCAGCCGCTGGACCATCGACGCCTCGCGCATGCTGCTCACCGGCATGAGCGACGGCGGCACCTTCTGCTACGTCACCGGCCTCGACGGCGCCTCGCCCTTCACGCATCTCGCGCCGGTGTCGGCGACCTTCCATCCGCTGATGGTCGAAATGGCTGACGCTGCGCGTCTGCAGCGCCTGCCGATCTTCATCGCGCACGGCAAGCTCGACTGGATGTTTCCGGTGCAGACCGCGCGGCAGACGCAGGCGGCCCTCGCCGCCGCCGGCGCCGACGTCACCTATCGCGAGATCGACGACCTCAGCCACACCTATCCTCGCGAGATCAACGCGGAGCTGGTGCAGTGGCTGAATGGAGAATGAACAACCTCTCCTTACCTGCGCCCTACTGCCGCGGAACAATCGATCCGGGCCGACGTTATCGCCCGTCATCGGAGGTTTCGCCATGCGGATGTTTCTTGGAATGGTTTTGGGCGCGCTGCTGCTCGGCTGCGGCGTGTATGTCTATGACTCCATGCAGACGTCGTCGGTTGCTCATGGCGAGGTCGCGACGACCAATCGCACCATCGTAAACTGGGATGTCGCCAAAGCCGATTGGGACGCGCTGCGCGATCGCGCGCACAAGGACTGGGTCCGCATCTCCTCCAAGTA
This sequence comes from Bradyrhizobium sp. BWC-3-1, assembly GCF_032917965.1. NCBI lineage: Bacteria > Pseudomonadati > Pseudomonadota > Alphaproteobacteria > Hyphomicrobiales > Nitrobacteraceae > Bradyrhizobium > Bradyrhizobium sp. BWC-3-1. The sequence goes on along the minus strand of NZ_CP136625.1, from coordinate 897,193 downwards.
ACGACGTGGTATCGTGAATGAGGCGCCGTCGCGGGTCCGCGGCGGCGCCTTCGTATTGCGCGGTGAATATCGCTCGGCTCAGTTCATCTTGGCCTTGCGGGCGTCGGCGATGACCTGCTCGAACTCGTTCATGCTGAGCACGCCGGGCACGCGGTATTTGCCGACGATGAAGGACGGCGTGCCGCGGAAACCGAAGGCTTCGGCCTGCTCGTTGTTGCGCTTGAGCACCGCGTCGATGTCCTTGGCGTGATCGGCGAGATCGCGCTTCAACCGATCCATGTCGACGCCGGCCGCCGCGAGCAGTTCGTTGATGCGCGGCTCCGTCAGGCGCGAGCTGACGCCCATCATGGCGTCATGGGCCTGGTGGTACCTGTCCTGGAATTTCGCCGCCAGCGCGGTCCGCGCCGCCGTGACCGAAACCGGACCGAGAATCGGCCAGTCCTTCATCACCAGCCGGACCTTGCCGTCGTCCTGGATGACCTGACGCAACTCGGGCTCGAGCTTGCGGCAATAGGGGCAGTTATAGTCGGACCATTCGATGATGCTGATATTCCCGTCGGGATTGCCGGCCACGGGAACGTCGGGATCGCGCAGCACCTTGGCTTCGGTCAGCACCTCGTCTTCGTCGGTTGCCGCCCGCGCCGCGGTGATCCCACCGGCGACAAGGGCGCCCGCTCCAATCAGCGTCAGCGCCGCGCGCCGCGTCGGCACAAGGCTCTTATTCCTGAATCCAGCCATATCTCGTTCCATTTCGGTCCCATTTCCGTGGATACGGTCCGAGACTGGGAATTGTTACAGGTCATATAGAGTGTCGCGGCGCCGATGTCATCGCCACGCTATGCCGGTATCGGGGCCGGCGCTTGGGAAGCGGCAACGCGGGGCAGCATTGCCATCAGCGTGCCGGTCATCGTGGCGATCAACGTGACCTTGCCCTCGTGCTCGGCAAACGCCCTGGCCTCGCAAAAGGTCAGCGTGCGGCCGGGCTTGACCACCTCTGCCTTGAAGACGAAACGCTCGCCCCGTGCCGGCGCGAGCAGCGTAGTCTTGAACTCGACGGTGAGGATATCGGCCTCGCGCGGCATCAGGGTGAAGGCGGCGACACCACAGGCATTGTCGAGGCCTGCGGTAATGATGCCGGCGTGGACAAAGCCGTTCTGCTGTGTGAGGGCCGGCGAATGCAGCATGGCTAATTCAGCCTCGCCCGGCGCAAGGCGGACGATCACGATACCGAGCGTGTGCATCGCCGGCTGGCCGTCGAACATGGCGATGGCAGCCGCGCGATAGCCCGGGTTCTTCGGCTCATATGCAGCCATGGCTCAGGCCTCCGCCTTCTCGGCGAGGTGCCTCAAGGCCACCTCGCGGATGGCATCCGTGAACGGCACCGATTTGCGCTGGCTCCGGTCCATGTGCACGCCCGTGATCTCGCAGAACGCGGCGATCTCGCCGGTCTCGGCATTGGTCATGTCGTGCCGGAAGCGGATCGATTTGTCGCGGATCTCAAGCAGATGGCTGCGGATCTCGACGATGTCGCCGGCGCGCAGCTCGCGCTTATAGGTGATGTTCTGCTGCACGGCGGCCATGCCGCGGCCGGAGCCGCGCAGATAGCTCGGCGTCAGCCCGAGGCGGGCGAACAGATTCCAGTTGGCCTCGTCGAATTTGCCGACATACCACATGATGTTCATATGGCCGACGTGATCGCACTGCCATGGATAGACCGTGCCGCGATAGGTCGCCTCCTGCTCCATCGCAATTCTCCCTGGCCTTTTCTGCCTTTGATTGTCGATACGGTAGCGTATCAACCTCCTCCCGCGTTAGCAATACGGCACCGTATCAAGAATCGGCGAGGCTGCCTGCATGAGTGACGGCAAAGGCGATGTCTGGGTCGAGGCAGGGCTCACCGAGCTCGCCCGATCGGGAGTCGAGGGGGTTCGGGTCGAGGTGCTCGCCAAGAATCTGGGCGTCACCAAGGGCGGCTTCTACCGCCGCTTCGCCGACCGTGCCGCACTGCTCGGTGCCATGCTGGAACGCTGGCGCGAGGGGCGCTCAACGGCGATCGCGCAGCAAACGAGTCTCGATGGCCAAGAGCCCCGTGAACGGCTGCGGGCGGTGATCCAGCTCTATTCGGAGCGGCTCAATCCGGACGGGATGGCAATCGAGCTTGCGATCCGGCAATGGGCTCGCTCGGACGAGGGCGCCGCGGCAGCGGTGGCGAACGTGGACGCCGCGCGGCTGAAGCACGTCGCCGAACTCTATCGCGCGACCGGCCTCGATACCGATGCAGCCGAAGCGCAGGCCTTCCTGTTCTACTGCTTCATCTTCGGCCAGAGCCTGCTGTTCGTCGAGCGCGGCCCGCGCAAGCGATCGCAGCTCGTGGCAAAATCGGCCGAGAAGCTCCTGGATTAAAGCAAGAGGCCGGAGCTTGGCTCCGGCCTCTGCGTCGTCTTGAAGCGTCAGGCGGCGCCCTTCAGCTTCTTGTTGCATTCGCTGTAATAGCCGCCGCCCTTCTCGATCCACTTCATGCCGCCATTGCCGTTGGTGGCCTTGTTGGCGTTGTACTGGTCGACGCAGGTGTGCAGGCGCCCCTTGCCGGGGGTCTCCTTGGCGTATTTCGGATCGACCGCGTTCGGATAGATCGCGGGGCCGGCCGGCAGGGTCGGGGCAGCAGCCGGGGCGGCCTCCTTCGCCTGCTTCGGCTCGGCGGGAGCGGCGGGCGCAGCAGGAGCGGCCGCGGTCGGCGCAGCCGCTGGCGTCGCGTCCGCGCCGCACTGGGCCTTGCGGAAGTCATTCCACTTCGTGGTGCCGAGCGACCCGTCCTTCTTGGCGGCCTGGTATTTCGCGCTGCACTCCTGCGAGGTCAGCGCCTGCGCCGGCGCACTTGCCACCAGCGCGGCAAAGCCCGACAGCGCAACTGCACATAGCAACTTTGATTGAATGGTCATCCTTGGTCTCCTCCTTGATCTTCCCCCGAGGGAAGTGAACCGAGGATTGCTATCCTAGCGTGCCGCCCGCCCGCGACAAGGAAGCGATGGCTGCTGCCGCCAAAATATAGTGATCCTCCACGTTCCAATTATTCATGTCGCGTTCAGCAACGCCAGCCGACTTTCGCGCCCTTCGCAATTCCCGCAAGAAGAGTGCAGCACCATGACCCTCACATCTCGCCTCGCCGTCGTCGCTCTCGCCTCCCTGCTCGCCACCGGCACCGCCTTCGCGCAGACCGCCGCGCCGGCAGCAAAGACCGACACCAAAACCACAACCGCCGCCCCCATGGACAAGAAGGCACCGAAGGAGCACTCGGCCGAGTCGCTCGAATGCTCCAAGCAGGCCGACGCCAAGGGCCTGCACGGCAAGGAGCGCAAGAAATTCCGCTCCGAATGCATCAAGACCGCCAAGGCCGGCATGGCCGCGCCGGCTGCGGAGAAGAAGTAAATCCTTCCCCCTGCTCGCGGCTTCGGCGAGAGGCGCGCGCATTGCGGTATGACGTGGCCGCAATTGTGCGCCTCTTGTTGATTTGCGATAAGGTGGTGTGAAGCAAATCACCGCCTCCCTGCCGTTCGAATGGCCGAGCCGTGCCAAGATGTTGAGCACGGTGGAAACGCTCGTCATTGGCACCGCCGGGGGCCTCGTGTTTCTGCTCGCGGGCCTTCCGGGGGGATTGATCTCGGGCTCCATGATCGCGGTAGGGATCGCCGCGATCGCCGGTCGCCAGCTGACGCTGCCGCCGATCCTGACCCAGACGGTGCTGGTGCTGCTCGGCATTTCGTTAGGATCAGTCGTCTCTCGCCACCTGCTTCAACAGGTCAGTGCCTATCCGCTCACCATCGGGCTGCTCGCGCTCGCGACCTTCTGCTCGACCTTCGGCTCCAGTTATTATCTCCAGCGCATTCACGGCTGGGACCGCACCTCGGCCTTCCTCGCCGGCAGCCCCGGCGCGATGTCGCAGATCACGATTTTGGCGGTCGAGCGCGGCGCCGACCTGCCGGGCATCGCGGTGGTGCAGACCATGCGCGTCATCATCCTCACCGCGGCCCTGCCGATGGTGCTGGCGTTCGCCGGCGTCGCGCCCTCCGTCGCGCCATCGCTGACGACGACGATCGCCTCGCCGCTCGACCTCGTCGAGCTGGTCGCGGCCTCGCTGGCCGCGGCACTCCTCCTGCGGCTGATCAGGTTTCCGGCGAGCTGGATGTTCGGTGCGATGATCGGCTCAAGCGTGCTGCATGGCGCCGGTTGGGTCGAGGGCGGCCTGCCGGACTGGGTACGCGGCGTGGCGCTGGTCGGCATCGGCGCCCTGATCGGCAGCCGCTTCGCGCGGATGAGGATCAAGACGCTCGCCGGCCACATCAACGCGGCACTGGGCTCGTTTGCCATCGCCATCGCCGTTTCCGCGATCTTCGTCGGCATCGTGGCGCTCACCACGCAGGTGAAATTCTCCGACGTCGTGGTCGCCTACGCACCGGGCGCGATGGACGCCATGCTGGCGCTGGCCCTGACGCTGCACATCGATCCGATCTTCGTCGGCGCACATCACCTCTCGCGCTTCGTCTTCGTGACGATCGCGACGCCGGGCATTGTGCACCTGTTCGGCCGGACGCAGGACGATGTGGATGATTGAGCCTCAGCGCTTCACCGTCGCAACGAATCCCCACGCGGCGATCGCAGCCATCAAGAGCGAGATCAGCACGTTGTAGCCGGCAAGCGAGAGGCCGAGGAAGCGCCACTGCACCTCGTCGCAGCGGACCACCTTCACGGTGTCGAGCCGCGACAGCAGGTCGGTGGCGCTGCCGAGATTGACGACGGGACCGGAGCAGTCGGTCGGTCCCTTCCAAAAGCCCCATTCGACGCCGGAATGATAGGTGCCGAGCCCGGCATTGGCGATGCTCGCGAGCGCAAGGATCGCCAGGCCCGCGAGCAGCAGCGGTCTCGGCGCACCGCCCCGCGCCGCGAGTGCGATGAGCAGGCCGAGCGGGATCACGAGGTAATAGGCGTAGCGCTGCTCCAGGCAGAGCGGACAGGGCACAATCCCGAGCACCAGCTGGAAGAACCAGGCGCCCGCGATGGTCGCGGCTGCCGTCAGCGCGACCGCGAGCGAAGCGGCCAGCGCAGGGGTCGTGGCCGCCGGTTTGAACGCAGGTATTGCGGCACTCTGGGTTGTCACGGCAGCCTCCTTTCGATGGGTCGCTTTCCAAGGCTGTAACCCCGGCTCATGCGGCTGTCGAGAACGGCCCGGATCACTTTGGCGCGGGTTGACCCCGCTTGGTCCATGGCTATAGTCCGCCGGCTTCGCGACGCCCGCCTAGGGCCGACCGAGGGCCCCTGTGGCGGAACTGGTAGACGCGCTCGACTCAAAATCGAGTTCCGCAAGGAGTGCTGGTTCGATTCCGGCCAGGGGCACCAACTAGGCTGTTCAAGCCCGTTCTAAATCGTCCGCAACCATCCGCAGTACTCCAAACCTGGCGTTGCTCGGTACGCGTCAGGCCCGACTTCCGGCTCGATCTTCAGATGGCCGAGATGTCCAGCTTCGAGCCATCGGTCAGACGCGACAGCCGGAACGGTGCGGGATCGACGCAAGGAGTGTCGTTGACGAGAAGCTGTGCGGCCAGATAGCCGAGGCCCGGGCCCAAACCGAAGCCGTGACCCGAGCAGCCCGCTGCGAGGACGAGGCCTTCCACCCGGTCCACCTTCGACACGACAGGCACTGCATCCGGCGTGCAATCGACGAAACCGCCCCAAGCGCTACCGATCTTTATTTCGCCGAGTTGGGGGAAGGTTTTCCGGACACTCGCCACCACTTGGCTCACCAGCCATTTCAAGGGCGGAGGATCCAGCACGCGATTCTGTTCGAAGATCCGATCGTCGTTGGTCAGCAGCGCCGTCATTGAATCCGGCCCCGAAACGAACGATTGGCCGACGCCAATCCTGACGTTCTTCAGGCGACGCAAGAACTGCGGCATGAATTCCCGGCTGTACCGGATAGCCTGGGGCGTGATTTCGAGGTTCGCCTTGCCGCTGATCGCAAGCGTATAGCTGCCGTCCAGTCGACGCGTGATCGTGCAGTAGGGTGTGGAGACCGCCTCGCCTATGTTGGTTGTCGGGGTGGAACGCAGCGCGGTCTGACGGATGCTCGCTTGGGGAAAACTGATCCCGAGCGGCCGAAGGAAGCGCGAGGACCAGGCGCCGGCGGCGCAAAGCACCGCGCTGGTTCTGATATAGCCCTTCTCCGTGTGCACGCCTGCAATCTTGCCATTGGCCAAGTCGAGCGCCCGCGCGGCGCATCCCTGGTGGATCGTGGCGCCCAGAATTCTGGCCCCTTCGGCGATAGCCGGCGCGGCGAGCGCAGGTTCGGCCTTGCCGTCCCGAGCCGAATAGGTCCCGCCGACCCATTTGTCGCGCGCTTCGGGGACGCGCTCGGCCACCTCCGCCCGGCTCAGCACGCGGGTGTCGACGTCGTACTCCCTGGCGACCTCGCGCCACCTTTCCCAGCCGGCGAGCACAGCCTCGTCGTGGGTCGCATAGACGAGTCCGCAGCGCCGAAATCCGAGGTCCCGATTGATATCGCGCGTGAGCTCGTCCCACAGCCGCATAGAGATCACCGAGAGTGGCAGTTCGCGGCGATCGCGGTTCTGCTGCCGGCACCAACCCCAGTTTCGGCTCGATTGTTCACAGGCGACGTGACCCTTCTCGAGGAGCGCCACAGAGAGGCCGCGCTTCGCCAGGTAATAGGCGGCCGTAGCGCCGAGGATACCGCCGCCGACTATAACGACATCGGCCTCGGCCGGGAGACGCTCATCGCTGTGAATGCGCTCGACATGGGGCGACATGTTCCAACGAACCTCGGCTGCCAAGAACGCGGAAGCAAAATTCCGATCAACCCTTCATCGCATCAGGCGCCCGATAGAATGTGCTGAAATCATCTAGGACTTCGCAAGATGTTCGGGTTTTTGAGCGCTTGAGCGATACGAGCTGCTCAAGCGCGATCGTCCCAGTTCGGCGCAACGGCGGCGCGACCTGCTTGTCCACGGAGACTGGACCGCTTTTCGATGCCCCAGCAAAATGGACCCAGACCGTCGCGATTGGCTCGGCGACACCGGGACGAGTGATGTCCTGAACCACGAGCGTCGATCAGGTACCAGCGCGGCGGCAAAGCCCATTTCGGCGCCCGAAGTCATCTTCCGCACTGTCTCGATCGTCTTCCAGACGCCGACATAGCCGGGTTTCATCACAAAGCTGTCGCCGGCGCGGAAAATGCGAGGCTCCTTGCCTTCCTCGGTCAGCTCCACCACGCCGGAAAGGATGTGGCAGTACTCGAAGGTCTCGCCCTTGATCGAGCGGTTCTTGCCAGGCGTGGCTTCCCAGACTCCGGTCTTCACCGAGTCGGCGCGGGAGGAGTCCTGCTCCCAGCTCCTGAGGTCATCGAGGCCGGACCGGCGAAGGCCGGTCGACGGCGTCAAGCGTTTGCTCCGATCGCAGGCAGACGGTCTAGCCTTCGAGGTCGTGAGCGGTGCCGGCATCCATGGATGTGCCGGGTTCGAGCAGCACGACCTCGCAGACGTCGTCCAGCGCGACAGGGCAATGCTCTACCCCATGCGGGACCACGATGAACTCGCCTTGCTCGATGATCTCGTCCCGATCACGAAACTTCATCAGCAGGCGGCCTTTGTGCACCAGGAAGAGTTCGTCACCGCTCCTGTGAAAGCGCCAGGCGAACTCGCCCGCGAACTTGGCGAGCTTGATCTGCATGTCGTTAATCTGACCCGCGATCTTCGGAGACCAAGTCTCCTTGAGCTGCCCGAACGAGCTGGCCAGGTTCTTCTTGTGGAGCGGCGAGAGATGCCGGTTCAGAGCGGCCACGTCACGGATGATGGCCCCAAGCTGGCGAGCGACGTCCTTGTCGTCGGCCGGATACTTGCCGTCCAACGCGGCCGTGCCGATAGTGAAGCCGGCGGCTCCTGCGTCCTTCAGGATGGCGATCCGCTCAGGCGTATCAATCGAGCCGGCCACGTAGACGGGCTTGGGCACCGCCGCGCACACCGCCTTGATGAGGGCCGGGACGTCTTCCTTGGAGCGATAGGCGAGCAGGTCGAGGCCATACACGCCCTCCCGCACGGCGAGCGCCTGGGCGCTCTCAACGATCTCCTCGATGCTCCCTTCGAGCACGCTCGGATGACCGGTGATGCGACCCGGGAAGGGGCAGTATTGAATGCCGGTGCCAGCAAGGATCGGCAACACGTCGTCAACATGTGTGCCGCCGAGCAAGACGTCGACGCCGATTTCAACCGCCGCTTTCGCCGAAACGATCTCACTTTGCCGGTCGAGTGAGACGACTTCGAGATAGGAGGTGGCGCCGTCTGCCTTGATGACCCGGTTGAGAACTTTGAGTCGATCAATCGGCAGGCCGATGTCCTTGAAACCGATGTGGCGAACGCCAAGCCTCAGGGCGGTCTTGAGTTGTTCAGAGGCGTCCCCGACGGTGCGATCGTTGCGCGTGAGCATGAAGATAAAGCGAAGGCCCATTAGACTACCCCCTCTTTGGTCTTAATTTGCGCGGCGACGAGCCTTCGCGCGTAAGCCAGCGCGGTCTCGAGACTGCCGGTGTCGGCGATGCCTCGGCCCGCAATGTCGAATGCCGTGCCGTGATCAGGGCTTGTACGGACGAACGGCAGGCCGAGCGTGATGTTCACACCCTTTTCGAGGCCGAGATATTTCACCGGAATCAGGCCCTGATCGTGATATTGGGCCACGACCACATCGAAGCGGCCCTTGCGGGCCTGCATGTAGACAGTGTCCCCGGGCCAGGGGCCACTGGCGTCGATGCCCTCGGCGCGGGCCGCTTCGATCGCAGGCCGGATGATCTGGATTTCTTCGTCGCCGAAGAGACCACCTTCGCCGGCATGGGGGTTGAGCCCTGCCACTGCAATGCGCGGCGCCGCGATCCCGAGGGCCTTGCCGCCCTCATTTGCGAGCCGGATCGCCGACATCTGGGCATCGAAATCCGCTTGGTCGATGGCTTTGCGCAGCGACATGTGGATGGTGACGAGAACCGTGCGGATATCATCGTTGGCCAGCATCATCGCAACGCGCTCCGCACCACCATAGTCGGCGAGGATTTCGGTGTGCCCGGGATAGCGAATGCCCGCGCTTGCCATCGCTTCCTTGTTGATCGGTGCGGTGACGATGCCGCTGACCTTGCCGGCCTTGGCTGCCGCGACGGCGGCGACGATGGCATCGAAGGAAGCTTGGCCGGACATGGCGCTGACGCTCCCGAGCGGAGGCGGCGCGATGATTTGCGTCGCCTCGACAACTTCGATGGACCGCGGCTCAGAGCGCGCCTCTTCAGGTCGGGCGATACGCCTGACCGTCAGCTCGAGACCCAGACGATGGACGATATTCTCCATCACGACGTAGCTGCCGAATACGACCGTGCCTTCGCCGGCTTTGGCCAATGTCTTCGCCACGATCTCCGGGCCGATGCCGGAGGCATCGCCCATTGTGACGGCGAGGGGAGCGGATTGGGTCATGATACAACCAGTTCTGATACCGAGGTGCCAAGGCGGAGCCGCGTGATCGCACGACGCAGCGTATCGTCGTCGCCAAAGCCGCCTGCCTTCATGGCGATCAGCAGCTCTCGTCCATCTCCGAGGGACGTGCGGCCAAGCGGAAAGCCTGGCTCGAGCTCTTGCAGGATCTCGAACTCATAAATGTCCAGGCCGTCCAGAATCGCCTCCATGGTGTCCCCGCCTGTGGCGATCACCATATCGAAACGCTCGTCGGCCAGCCGTCGAGCCGCATTTTGAGCAATGTCGCGCAGGACGGATCCGGGATCATTCATCCGTTCGATCGGAGCCTGCAGCAGAGCGATTCCAGGCTCCATTGCGATGCAGTCGGCCTGACGATGGTTGCGCGGATTGGCGCTGCCGATCGCAACAAGAATGTCGCCACTAACCGCGGCGGTCACGTCCGACGCAACCGCAAGCGGCGCAAGACGCTTCGCCAGGGCAAGGGCCATGCCCGGAGAGCCCACCCATAGGATCGACTCCGGATCCGGCAGGGCCGCAACTTGTTTGTCGAGATCGGCCTGTGTCGCAGCATCAAGGATGACGACGCTTCCGATGGAGGCCGGAACGAGCTCAGCCAGCCGAGAATGTCGCGCCGGATGGACGGGGTCGCGACCGTATTCGGTCTCCGTTACAGGAATGCCGTCCACAAGCTGAACGCCGTCGACGGTTGTACGCCCAGCGCCAGGGAACGCAGGTGCAAAGACCAGCATCTTGCGGCCGCTTACGGTGAAGGCCGCTTCCATCTCGGCCGTCACGTGCCCGCGAAGAGTCGAGTCGACGGTCTTGTAGAGGACAACCCGCGAAGCGAGTTGCTCGGCAAGTTCTGACTGCCGCCGCGCCGCTTGCGAAACCGGCACTGATCTAGATCCGCTATCAACGGCGACAATCGTGGCCTCCTGGTGCGGCAGCCGGCGTCGGCCGACAACGGCTCGCAAACCGCGCTCGACGAACGGACCGGCCCCATCGGCGGCGCTGGTCAGGTCGTCGGCTAGGATACCGATTGTGTATTCGCCATTGGTTCGCATGGATCAATTATGCTAAGCAAATTCAACATAAAAAGCGATATTTTTTGCGCTACATTGGTGATATGAGATCACCAATGAGGCGATCAGAAATACCTTCATTGGACGACTTGCGTGCGTTCGAGACCGCTGCGCGGCTGGGGTCGGTTCGGCTTGCCGCGAACAGCCTTGCCTTGACCCATGGGGCTGTGAGTCGCCGTATCACCAAACTGTCGGAAGACCTTGGCTTCAAACTCTTCGAAAAAAGCGGACGTGGCTTGAGTCTCACTGCCTCTGGAGAAGTGCTCAACCTCACACTCGGCCGTTTCTTCACCGAGCTGGCGACAACCGTTGAGAGCTTGCGTGCTGCCAACGCACAGCAGAACTCCCTCGTTCTCTCATGCGAGCCTTCAGTCGCTATGCGCTGGCTTATTCCACGGCTTGCAAGCTTTCAGGCCGTCCATCCCGACATCGCTCTACATCTGTCAGTCGCCGGCGGCCCCGTCGAGTTTCGCCGCGATCGGATCGATCTGGCTATACGTCGGCTCGACTTTGCGCTCCCAGAGGCGTGGCACGTCCGGCGCCTTTTTCCTGAAAGGGTAGGACCGGTCATGAGCCCTCAGCTCGCAGCGGTGTTTGCCTCAGGAAACTACATCGCCCTAGGTTCGAAGACTCGGGCGGACGCTTGGTCGCGATGGCTTTCCACCCACCCGTCGGTGCGGCGCCCCGCGGAGATACGCTTCTACGATCACCACTTCCTCATCGTCGAAGCAGCATTGGCGGGATTGGGCGTTGCCCTCAGCCCGCGGGTCCTTGCAACGGACGACGTAGATAGAGGGCGGCTCATCGCGCCTGCCGGTTTCGATCCGGACGAAAGCCACTATGGCCTCATCTGGGCGGGAGAAACTGAACTGTCTGGGAAAGCGAACTATCTTGCTTCATGGCTGCAGGAACAGTGCAATCTGATCTAATGATTCAACTTCGCGCTCCTCAAGGGCTCGGCGCTATCAGGCGTTGAACCCGACTTGAGAAGGTGTTCTGCGATTCGACGCGTGTGCGATCACCGCCGGAAACACTTTCGCGTCAGCGGAAGCCGATTCGCTTTCCGAGATGAATTTCATCGATAGAATCCGAGAACGGCCTTGGTCTCGAGATATTCTTCCATGCCCTCGCGGCCGTATTCCCTGCCGTTTCCGGAACGCTTGTATCCGCCAAAAGGTGCGTTCGGGTCCCAGTCGGGATAGTTGAGATGAACCTGACCAGACCGGATCTGCCCGGCGACCGCCTGCATCGTTTCAATATCCGTGCCCTGCACATGCGCGCCGAGGCCGTAGACCGTGTCGTTGGCAATCTCGACCGCCCCGTCGACCGTATCGTAGGGAATGATCGACAGCACCGGGCCGAAGATCTCCTCCTGCGCAATTCTCATGTCGCGATTGACGTTCGAGAAGATGGTCGGCCGCGCATAGAAGCCGACCTGAAGGTCGTTGGGCCGCCCCGGCCCGCCAATGACAAGCTTGGCGCCTTCCTCCAGGCCGATGCCGATCATGGCCTGGATACGCTCGAACTGCGGCGGGTTGGCGATCGGACCATGGGTCGTGCTTTCCGCAAGCGGATCGCCGACCACCAATTCAGAAGCGGCCGCCGCCGCCAGGATCTCGACCTTTGCCATCTGTGAGCGGGACACAAGCATACGCGTCGGTGCGCTGCAGGATTGGCCGAGATTGCGGAAGGCGGCGGCGACACCGAGCGGAACAGCCCGGCTCAAATCCGCATCCGGCAAGATGATGTTCGGTGACTTGCCGCCGAGCTCCTGTGCGACGCGCTTGACGGTGGGCGCCGCTGCTTGCGCGACGAGAACGCCTGCCCGCGTCGAGCCGGTGATCGAGATCATGTCGACTTGCGGATGCGACGCCAGACCGGTCCCCACGACTGGACCTGTCCCGTTGACGAGGTTGAAGACGCCGGGCGGACAGCCGGCATCGTCCATCACCTTGGCGAACAACAGGGCACTCAGCGGCGAAAGTTCGCTCGGCTTCAACACCACCGTGCAGCCAGCTGCCAGCGCCGGAGCGACCTTGGCCGTAATCTGGTAGAGGGGCCAATTCCAGGGGGTGATAAGACCACAGACGCCGATTGCCTCGCGCATAATCGCGGTGCTGCCGCGCGTGGCGATGAACGGATAGGTCGCGAGATTGTCACGCGCGACGCGGATATGTTCGGCAGCGAGCGGCACCTGGGCGCGGCGCGCGTAAGTGATGGCGGCCCCCATCTCGCACGTGATGGCCTGCGCAAACAGCTCCAGCCTATCGAGAAGCAAACCGTGAACCCGGTCGAGCAGCGCCGCCCGCTCGGCAGCCGGCTTACGGGACCAGCCGGTAAAGGCTTTTCTCGCGGCTACGACCGCGCAGTCTACATCCTCGTCATCGCCGAGCGCGATTTCTGCGACCGGCTGCTCGATCGCCGGATTGACGACGATCGCCGTCGCCAACCCTGTCGGCTTCCGCCATTCTCCGTCGATGTAAAATTTGCCGAGGAAGCCGGCTTCCGTCAGGTGTCGAACGGCCGAGGTCATTGGAAGCGATCCTTGATCCGGTAATAGACGCCGACCAGCGGAAGCTGGGCATGCGCAAATCGCCGCCCGATTCTGTTTCAGATCTACCAGCCGCGCATCCGCGGCCACTGAGCTTCGATTGCGTCACTTCCCGCCGAGATGACATTGTAAAGTTCGTGCTGTGACGCCGTCGCGCAGGCATGATTGGGCAGAATCCTGACCTTCGCGCCGATCGGGATATGCGGGAGGGCTGCAGCCGATCTGGACCTTATGGCGAGGATGCCGTGCTCCTGGCTCGCCTGCGCGACGATCAGATTCGGATAGAGTTGGCCGGACAGATCGCAGACGAGACCGTAACCTTGGTCGACCCGCTGCGCCGCGGTGCCGCGATCACGTGACAGTGCCATCCAGCCCGCATCGACCAAAATCCATCCCTTCTCCGGCTTCGTGCCGATGACGGTGGCGAGAACCGAGATCGCGATGTCGTCGGTCGTGCAGACACCGACGCCGTGCATCACCAGATCGAAGAACATGTAGACGCCGGCCCGCATCTCCGTGACGCCGGTCAGGCCTTCGGCGAAATGGGCGGTCGGCGTCGAACCGACACTTACGACCGGGCATTCATGCCCCGCCGCCCGCAATGTCTCCGCGGCCGCCACGGCCACGGCCCTTTCGTTCTCTGCGGCCGCGACGAGGGCATCGGACGAGCAAAGGCTGTAGGATTCGCCGGCATGGGTGAGAATGCCGGCGAGCGTGACGCCGGCCTCGGCCAGGGCCGCCGCGACGGCGATGAGCTTGGGATCGGTGGCGGTCAGCCCGCCGCGATGGCCGTCGCAGTCGATCTCGATGAAGGCGGAGGGCGTCACGCCGGCGGCACGCGCTGCCGTGCCCAACATCGCCGCCTGTTCAGGCGAATCGAGCAGCACCTTAAGGTCAACGCCGGCTTTGCGGAGACGCATCGCCCTTTCAGCGGTGTGCGGTGCCACGCCGACGGCATATGTCACGTCACGGAAACCGTACTGCGCGAAGTACTCAGCCTCCGCCAAGGTGGAGACCGTGATCGGCCCCGGCCCGGAGGGATAGGCGCGCTGGGCAACCTCGATGGATTTCGCGGTTTTCATATGGGGGCGCAGCACGACGCCAGCCGCGGCCATACGAGAGGACAGACGGGCGAGATTGCGATCCAGCCGGTCTTTGTCGAGCAGGAGGGCCGGCGTCGCCAGTGCGCCGACCGTCGCGGTTATCTCGCGTGGCGCGGCGTTCTGGCTATCCGTCCGGCGCATATCGGGGCGTTGCATCTCAAGGTCTCCTAGCCGAACGACTGGTTGGCGACCGCGAACGTGCGCGCCGGCCCGGTCCATGGCATCTGCGTCCCCAAGACCATGGTGGTGGCGTCGCTGACCTTCTGCAGGCCGATGTTTCCAAGCCAGTCACCGAGTTGCGAGGAGGCCGAGGTGTCGATCCGGACGAAAACACTCCCGAGGGGCGCGAGCGCGGCCTCGATCAATGCGCGCGCATCGGTCGGGCTTTCGGCGATCACAGGGCCGATGACATGCCCGCGGCCGAAGAGACGGGAAATGGCGTAGCCGCGGGGTATGCCGTCACGCAGCAGGACATAGCCGCAACCGACCTCGATCAGCCGGTTCAGCATCTCGCGCCTCATCCAGCCGGTGGCCTCGTGATCGAGACCGACTATGGCCTCGAAGTCCGACGGAACCATCGCTCTGACGTTTCCGACCGGCGGCATGTCGCGGCCCTGGCCAGGAACGCCATGATGCTGGTGCAGCATGCCGATGCTGGCGAAGCCGCGGCGTGCGTAAAGCGCAAGGCCTTCGGCGGTCGAATTCAGCGTGACGATTCGTGGTCGTGCCGCCGCGAGCAGCGCGTCCATCAGCCGGGCCCCGTACCCCCGTCCCTGAACGGCTTTCGAGACGATGACCATTCCGGCGGAAGCATGGGTGTCGCCGTAAGGCCACCACAGCGCGGTCCCCACCACAGCACCCGCACTCGTCACCACGAAACCGCGGCCAAGCTGCAGCGCAAATTCCCAATCCTTGAGCAGATACGGCCAAGACATCTCCTGCGAGAGCTTCAAGGCACCTTTCAGATGCGCTCTCGCGAAAGGGACTAGGGCCACGTCTTCAATCTCGCGTTCTCCGGCTTGGGTAGCTTCGGTTGCCATGATGCGTCGACGTCTCATGCTTGGGTTAGCGGACTAATCGTCAGTGCCTGACACGGCGAGGTCCATCTGACGATCTTCCCGCGAATTGCAGCGTATCTTGGCTGCGACAGCATTACGCGATCAGACTGACGCAGAGTTCGGCAGGGAATTGCATTGATGATACGGTAGAAGGGACGATGTGCTGTCAGTGTCTCGCCACGCCGCAGCGCGATCCCGTTCCGGCATCCCATGGCCCGGAACGATACCGGACATCAACCGCGGATTGCTCCGATAGCGCGCTCGAACGAACGCTGCGACCTCGTCGGGTGACAGCACCGTAAATACAGCCACGGCTGAAACACTCCTCGATCCGGAATCGGCCCTTCAGCAGGTTGCACCCTGCATGATGTCCGCAATGTAGTTCTTTACAGCTTGTGTATCCGGGGGAAGGACTTTGACTCGCCTCGGCAACCCTTCTAGTCCATCGAACCGTAGCGGACGATCTGGCTGCCGGCCTAACGCTTCCTTGATCGTCGTAGCGAATTTGATTGGCTGTGCAGTTTCGAGCACAAGCATCGGCGCCTCGGGGCTCGCATGCATGCGCCCGACCGTCACACCATCCGCAGTGTGAGGATCGATCATTGTGTGGTAGCGATCCCACGTGTCACGGATCGTCGCCAGTCGATCGGCATGGGTGCTCCTGCCGCTGCGGAATCCAAAACGCGCCGCCGCCGTTACGAAGCTGGGATCACCGCTGAGGTCAAACGAACCGCATTCCCGAAGTTGGTTCTCAAACAGCGATTTCGTCCGACGGGCGTCGCGACCGAGCAAGTCGAACACGAAACGCTCGAGATTTGACGCCTTGGAGATGTCCATGGAAGGACTCGATGTTTCAAGCGTGTCAGCTCGGCTTCTGACGCGATAAATGCCGCTGCGGAAAAACTCGTCGAGCACGTCGTTTTCGTTGGTCGCAAGGACGAGACGGGATATTGGAAGTCCCATCATGCGCGCAACATGACCAGCGCAGATGTTTCCGAAGTTTCCTGAAGGCACGGAAAAGTCAACGCCTGCTGACCTCCCTTCGGAGACTTGAAAATAGCCGGAGAAGTAATAGACGACCTGCGCGACCAGTCGGGCCCAGTTGATCGAATTCACCGCACCTATCTTATATCGTCGTTTGAATTCCAGATCGCTGGACACACATTTGACGATGTCTTGGCAGTCGTCGAACACGCCATCTATGGCGATGTTGTGGATGTTGTCGTCCTGCAGGCTGAACATCTGAGCTTGCTGAAAGGAGCTCATCCGTCCGAGGGGCGACATCATGAAGACCCGCACCCCTTTCTTGCCGCGCATTGCGTATTCCGCAGCGCTCCCGGTGTCGCCACTGGTCGCCCCAAGAATGTTCAATTCGTCGTGCCGCCGTGCCAGTTCGTACTCGAGCAGATTGCCGAGCAACTGCATGGCCACGTCCTTGAACGCCAGCGTAGGACCGTTCGACAATTCCTGGAGGTAAAGCCGCGTCTCCAGCTTTCGAAGCGGAACGATGTTCGAGGTTCCAAAGATCTCGGGCGTGTAGGTCTTTTCGCAGATTGCCTTCAGGTCAGCGGGCGGAATATCGCTGACGTAGAGCGACAGGACCTCGAAGGCCAGGCTGGGATAGGACAAGGCACGCCACGCATCCAATGTAGCGGCGTCCACACGCGGGTAGGTCTCAGGTACGTACAGCCCGCCATCCTCGGCGAGGCCTTCAAGCAATGTTTCGCAGAACTGTCTGCGACCTGAATGTCCGCGCGTGGATACGTAGTGCATCGATGCTCTTCTTTCGAGAGGCGGCAGTGCCGCCAGCTCCATGACCTGAGTTGTACCTTTGGGAATGCCCGATGGAGTTTCCAGCCGTCAGCGGCGGTCGCGCCACAGTGCAAAACGATCCTGCATCCGATATCCCCAGATCATGGCGGGCATGAACCAGGGATCGCCACGATAGAGCGGGATGGAGTCCGGCGGACGGAAGTCAAAGGCGGTGCGCGCCCGTTCGTGGTTTCCGATCAGCTTGTGGGCCGCGTGCATCCCGATCCAAGGCGCCCAGACGACGCCTGAACCGCAGAAGCCAGTGGCATAAACCACACCGTCCTCTTCGAAGATGCGCGGGAGCATGTCGCGATTCATCGCCACATTGCCGAACCAGCTGTGCGAAAGGCGAACATTCTCGAGTTCGGGGAAAAGGTTCACCAACCCCTTGCGCAGCAGGAGCTTTGGAGCCACCGGGTTACCGACACGAGAGCTGTCGCGCCCCCCTAACAGGATACGTTTGCCGTCGGGCGATGGGCGGTAATAGAACCCGACCTGGCGGTTCTCGGTCATCATCATGCGTTTGGGCATCAGCCGCTCCATGACGTCAGGTGCGAGCTCCTCGGTTGCAATGATCCGGCTGCGAACCGGGACCAGCCTGCGGCGCAGGAAGGGAACGGCGCTATCAGTATAGCCATTCGTGCAAACCAGCACCTGACGCGCCTGCACCGAACCGGCCGAGGTCACGATACGGAATCCGGAACCATCTCTCTCGATGGAGATGACGGGCGTATCCGCATGAACCGCGACGCCCGAAGCGAGCGCCACGCGAAGCAGTTCAGCGTGAAACTTCGCCGGTTGTAGCCCTCCGATATCCATCCGGACTGTTCCACCCCGGTAGACATCGGTGCCGATGTAGCTGTGCTGCTCGGCATAAGGTACGGCGTGAGACTCGATCCGCAGCCTCTTCGCTAATACTTCCGCGCTACGCGCCATCGTGTCGTACTGCTCATATCCGAACGCGCCCTTGAACTGCCCGACCAGCTGGAAATCGCAGGCAAGCCCCTCGGTCTTGATGAAATCGTAAAGGAACTCGCGGGCGATCTTGCCTTCCGCCTCGATTGCCAGCGCCTTGTCTGCGCCGAAGCGTCGGGAGATCGCGGCGTAATCCGGCCGTATGCTCGCGCTGGTTATTCCACCGTTGCGCGTCGAGGCTCCCTCGCCCGGACTCATCGCGTCAAAGGCCGCAACCGAGCGTCCCTCGCGCGCCAGCACCAGCCCGGCCGAAAGAGAGGCATAGCCAGCGCCCACGATCAGCACGTCAAGTTTCTTGGGAAGAGTCTGTTGAGGCAGCGACCTAAGTGGTGCGGCTTCCCACCAATAGGGCGTGTCCTTCTCTGCGGCTCTGGGCTCATGCATGTCGCTGACTTCTCGTGTGTTAAAAGTGGCCTTGGATTACTGACAAGACGGATTCTGATCAGCCAACGCGATGCTTGCGACGTCTACGCTATCAAGAGGTTCTGCTGGATAGCCTTCAACGCTGTCCGCTGCCTGCCACCTGGGCTCAAGCCGTCAAATGTGGTCATCTCTAACGTCAAGCGCATCGCGCAGCCCGTCGCCGATGAAGTTGAAGCTGGTCACTGCGATCGTAATCGCAGCGCCTGGAATGATGGCAAGCCAGGGAGCGCTGGCCAGATATTGCTGGGCGCCGTTCAGCAGATTGCCCCAGCTGGGCAGCGGTGGTTGGATGCCGTAACCAAGGAAACTGATATAGGCCTCCAGAAGAATCGCACGGGCGACGGTGAGGCTTGCGGCCACGATGATCGGACCCGTGGCATTGGGCAGAATTTCGCGAAGCATGATGTGCCTGCCGCTCAGACCGACCATGCGCGCGGCCTGGACAAACTCGCGCTCGCGCAGCGAACGGACCTCGGCTTCGACGATCCTGGCAACCTCCATCCAGCTCGTGACAGCAATGATGACAGTGATCATCATCGGGCTGGGCCGGAGCGTCGCGGCCAACGCCAGCACGAGGAAAATCGAGGGGAAGGAAAGAAAGCCATCCACCGTGCGCATCAGCGCGGCTCCGATCCAGCCCCCGCGATAGCCTGCGGTCACGCCGACGAGCGTTCCGATCAGCGTTGACAACAACATCGCGGAGAATCCCACCAGTAGCGAGACACGCCCGGCCATCAAGAGTCGCACGGCCAAGTCTCGCCCCAACGGGTCGGTGCCGAAATAATGATGACCGCTCAAGGGAGGAGCAAAGCGGGCGCGCAGATCTATATAGAGCGAATCGTAAGGCAAGGCGTAGGGGCCCACGACGCACGCCAACACGAGCAGGGCGATCATCGCGAACCCGAGCAGCGCCAGATGGTGTCGCATGAACCGGCGCACCCCGCGGCTGTGCCACCAGCGAATTGGAGGGAGGTGGGCGGAGATATCAGTCATAACGGGGGACTCCTGTTGACGGCACGAACCTGCGTCTTCAGCTGAGACGAATGCGCGGATCGACGAGTGCGACAAGGATGTCTGCGACGAGATTGCCCAGCACGACAAGGATGGCTGAGAATATCAACAGCCCCATGACCATCGGATAGTCACTGTAGCCGAGGCTGTCGAGAAACAGCCGCCCCATTCCCGGCCAGGTAAAGATGGTCTCAGTGACCAACGCGCCGGTCAGAATGCTCGGCAACTGCACCCCAGCCAGGGTGATCATCGGCAACAGCGCATTGCCGACGACATGCTTCAGCAGGATGCGGCGCTCACTTAGGCCCTTGGCACGAGCCGTCTTGACGAAATCCTGGCTCAGCGCATCAAGGGTCGCGGTGCGCATGTAGCGGCTCCAGACCGCGACATGGACCAGCGACAGCACCAAGCTTGGCAAGATCAGGTGATGCAAGTAGTCCAGCACCGATCCGTCGCCGATCGTGTACATGTTCCCTGCAGGCACCCAACCGAGCTTCAACGTGAAGATATAGATGCCGACGAGGCCGAACCAGAAGGTCGGGACCGACAGCGCGACCATGGCGCCAATCGTCGCGCAATAATCGAACAGGGAATAGCGGTGGGTGGCACCGCGGATCCCGATCCAGGAACCAAGGGCGATGGCCAGTGCCGTGGACGTCCCCATCAGCAGCAGCGTAGCGAAGAGGTGACGCCCAATCACCGCCAGCACCGGCGTTCCGTCGCGGAAAGAGTGACCCCAGTCGCCCTGAACCAACCGCCAGGCCCAATCAAAATACTGAATCCACAACGGCCGGTTCAGCCCGAGCTGCTCTGCCAGTCGCTCAATGTCCTTCTGGGTCATGCCGGGATCCAGCCCGAACTGCGCGAGAGGACCGCCCGGCATGAAGTTGAGCACCGTGAAGCCAATGATCGAGACGATCACCAACAGCACGATGCTCTGCGAAAAGCGATTAAGCAGGAACCCGGGCATTCGAGTCTCCATGTTAGCTTGACAGCGCCTAGGCGCCGCCCTGCGCCTATACGGGCCTCGGGCGGCGATACGTCAACTCGCCCAAGACCAAGCCAGCGCGTTCCAGGATTCGGTGCGCGTGTTGACGTTCGGCACGACGCCGGAAATGCCCTTCTTGTTACCCTGGACCGAATTGGTCTGGTACAGCGGCAAGAAGGGCAGGTCGCGGCGAACGAGCTCTTGTACGCGACGGTAGATCGAGCGCCGCGCGTCCGGATCGAAGCTGCGAGCGCCTTGGTCGAGCAAGGCATCGACCTCTGGATTTGAATACTGCGCATTATTCGAACCACGCCCGCCCTTCGCTGCAATCGCACGCGAGTGCAAGCGATTGGTCACGTCCGGGTCGGCGCCGATCAGATACGTGCTGCCGACGATCACGGAATCGAATTGCGATTGCTGCCAGAACTCGCCCCACATCACCGCGGCGGGCAAGTTCGATATCTTCATCTCGACGCCCAACTGAGCAAATGTCTGCTGCAAGAACTGCTGCACCTGCTCGCGAAGCGGATCGCCTGACGTGGTCGAGCTGGCAAAGGACAGACGGACGCCGCTTTTGGCACGAACGCCATCCCGCCCGGGCGCCCAGCCGGCTTGGTCGAGGATCTGGCGCGCGCGGTCCAGATTGTATGCGTGTGCCGGAAGATTGGGGTTATAGTAGGTGGACTGCCTCGGCATGAAGGTCTCCGTCGGAGTCGGCACGCCGTAATAGAGCCCCTGGATGATCGATTCCTTGTCGATGGCTGCGTAGAGCGCCTCACGGACTGCAAGTTCCTTGAACTGTGGACGCTCCAAATTCAGGTAAAAGGACTCGAATGAAGCCTTTGGGACCAGTGTCACCACTCGGTTCGCCAGCGCCTTGGCTTCCTCGTAATGATCAGCTGTGATGTACGGCTGCCCCATCAGGTCCACATCACCGCTCTTGAACTGAGTGTAGAGGACGGTGAGATCGGGAATGTATTTGAAGATCAGCTTCTCGATGTGTGGGCCTTCTCCGAAATATTCGGGGTTAGCCACGAGTTCGAGATGATCGCCTGCAACCCGCTTACCCCATTTGAATGCGCCGGTGCCGACCGGCGCCTGGTTGAAGGCGGCGTTGTTTGGATTGGCCTCCTTCTCGAGGATGTGCTTGGGCACGATGAAGGTTTCGGTCAGGAACGAAAGATAAGGCGCAAAAACCTGTTCCATTCGCCACGAGATCTCCGTGGGCGAGATCACCGTGATGTCGCGCACGAGGGCATGGCCAGCTGTGCGCCAACTCCGGAAGGCGGGATTGGTGATCAGTTCGAGGGTGAATTTCACATCCTCGGCCGTGAAGGGTTTGCCGTCGTGCCAGCGCACACCGTCACGCAGACGGATGCGCCATTTGAGGCCGTCCTCCGAAATGCCGCCGTTCTTCTGGTTCGGTACTTCGACGGCAAGGTTGGGCTCAATCTCACCCTTTGGGTCGATCCGGAAGAGCGCGTCGAAAACCGAGAAATGCACACCATCATCGACTTCAATGTGCGCCATCAGCGGATTGAAGACGGTCGGCTCTTGTCCAAGTCCGACGACGATGCGACCGCTCGGTTTGGCGGGGGCCTTCTGAGCGAAGGCGGGCGTACCCAACAGGCCTGGTGCAGCGAGGCCGGCAGCCCCGGCCACCATCAATCGAAGTGCATTGCGCCGTGAATAGCTCGAGTCAAAATAGGCTTCCGTCATGACCTCTCCTCGTTCTTGGCTGTGTCCCGCCGGTATTCATTGACTCCCGCGAGCGCGCGAGCGCCCCTTGGCTGCTCGCCGGGGATGGCAGCGACGAGCTCGCGCGTGTAGGCGGATTTCGGGTCCAGGAAGATCTGCGACGGCGGTCCGCGTTCGATGATCTGTCCTCGATGCATGACGGCGATCTCATCGCAAATCTGGCTGGCAACGCGCAAATCATGCGTGATGAAGATCATCGAGACGCCGGTCTCCCGCTGAATCTGATCCAGCAGCTTCAGGATTTGGGCCTGGATCGAGACATCAAGCGCGGAGACGGCTTCGTCGGCGATCAGCAGTTGTGGTTTGAACATCAGCGCACGGGCGATGCCGACGCGCTGGCGCTGACCGCCGGAAAATTCGTGCGGATAGCGGTCGAAGGCGCCTGAATCCAGGCCGACATGGGACAGAAGCTCCCGCGCCCGCTCACCAGCCTCTCTGTGCGGCACGCCATGCGCGACCGGCCCGACTGTGAGAATTTGCCCGACCGTCGAGCGCGGGTTGAGCGACGCAAAAGGATCCTGGAAGATCATCTGGATTTTTGGCCTTAGCGGCCTAAACTCGGCCTCGGTAAGCCGGGCGACGTCGCGGCCTTCGAAGAAAATCGAGCCACCGTCGCTCTCCATGAGCTTGATCAGCAGCCGCCCGAGCGACGATTTGCCCGAACCGCTTTCTCCGACAACGCCTAGCGTGCGGCCCTGCGTGAGATCGAACGAGACACCATTGACCGCAGGCACGATGCGCTGCGTACGGAAAAGCGCACTGCCGCTACGATAGGTCTTGACCAGACACTCGACCTTCAGGATTGACGCCCTGTCGGCGGCTTCCAAGGGATTGCGGTCCTTGCCGGTCAGGTGCGGCACGGCCGCGATCAGGCGGCGCGTATAGAGGTGACTGGGCGACTTGAGCACCTGCTCGGCACTGCCTTGCTCCACGCAATGACCCTTCTCCATCACCACAACGGAATCGGCAATCTCCGCCACGACTCCAAAGTCATGGGTGATGAACATCACGCTCATTCCCTTGCGGCGCTGAATGTCGCGGATCAGTTTGAGGATCTGCGCCTGCGTCGTCACGTCGAGGGCGGTCGTCGGCTCGTCCGCAATCAGGATCGCGGGCTCAAGAGCCAGAGCCATGGCGATCATCACCCGCTGCCGTTGCCCGCCCGAAAGCCGGAATGGATACTGGTGATACATGAGTTGCGGATCGGGAAGGCCGACCTCAACCAACAAGTCTATGGCGCGGCTGCGACGGGATTTCGCGGTCCCAACGTCGTGCGCTGCCATCACTTCCTCGATCTGCGCGCCCACGGTCATCAGCGGATTGAGCGCTGAGAGCGGATCTTGAAAGATCATCGAGACGACGCGGCCGCGAAGGTTGCGGAGCTTATCGGGCGAAATGGCTACGATGTCGGTCCCATTCAGGTCGATCGAACCCGAGGTAACACGTATCGCCTTGGGCAGAAGCCCCATGATCGCATTGGCTGTGACCGACTTGCCCGATCCGGACTCTCCAATGATGCACAGTATCTGACCGCGCTTCAGATCAAAGGAGACGTTCTCGACGGCGTGAGCCCGCTCCATCCCGGCCGGCAGGCTCACGGTCAGGTCGCGCACCGAGAGTGCCACATCTTCCGAAGCTACAGCCTGAGAGGCAGAGGCCATTTGAACAGTCTCCCCTTTCAACGGCGTTGGGTCATTCTGCTGCGGATTGGCTCTTCGGCCATTGTTGCCGCCGCGACGATCGGACAGGTCGAAAATTCGCCGCTCATTTTGCCATTCCCTGTTCGGAGAGTGCGACATGATTCAAAGCTTGGTGCTCGACAGGAAAAAGCTGTCGCTCAAGCCAAAACATCGGACGAGCGGCCAACTCGATCACTGAATCGAAGTTCGTGGAGCTAACAGTCCCATCCAGCTTGATTGCTCTTGTGGAGGTCTGTTCCTGGACAAGGCTCATCCAGCGTCCCTTTAGAACTTCTGCCACTGATCGACATTGACCCGGCATTCGCGAGTTTGACTGCTTCAATCACCCCAGAGTCGCCGAAACGCGCCGTATGGGCAGCAGGAAGTTCTGAAAACGAAGTGCCATCTGGCATTTCAGTCTGCGCCGCGACGAGAGAACTCTCAGGCGGCCTGCCTTGTGCACGGCACGGCTGCACGCGCTCAACGCCTGATGCCCTGGTGCTTTGGCGAATGAGGTGGGCGCGAGCAACGTGTTCTCGCAATAATAGCTTGAACAGTAGTCGGCAAACCGCAGAATATTCCGTCTAATCACAAATTCCCGCAGAGCACCTGCCGCGAATGCTCAGCTACGATAGGTCAAACGCCGGGAGTCCTCGCTTCATGAGTGCGCCGCTCATCCATATTGAATCAAGCCCGTCTCTGCCTCAAGAGGCTGACGTCGTCGTCATTGGCGGCGGCGTGGTGGGCGTGTTCACGGCTTACTATCTCGCCCGCCGCGGCGTTAAGGTCGCCTTGCTAGAGAAGGGGCGTGTCGCCGCCGAGCAGTCCAGTCGCAATTGGGGATGGTGCCGTCAACAGAATCGCGACGCACGCGAGCTACCGATCGCCACCAAGAGTCTCGATCTTTGGGAGAGAGTAGCACAGGAGACCGGGGAAGACACGGGCTTCCGCCGCTGCGGGCTTCTCTATCTGTCGAATGACGAGAATGAGCTGACCGGCTGGGCGAAATGGCGCGATTTTGCAAAGACGGTCGGCGTTACGACACACATGTTGAGCACGAACGAAGCGAGCGAGAGAGGCAAAGCGACGGGCCGCAAATGGAAAGGCGGCGTCTCCTCTCCAACCGACGGAACGGCAGACCCTTCGAAGGCTGTGCCCGTGGTCGCGCGTGCGATGATGACGGCTGGCGGCACGGTGCACCAGCACTGCGCCGCTCGCGGCATAGAGCTCCGTGCCGGCCGGGTGAACGGCGTAGTGACCGAAATGGGCACAATCCGGACCAACACGGTGGTCATGGCAGGAGGGGCCTGGGCCTCTTCGTTCTGCAACCAGCTCGGCATTCGCTTCCCACAGGCGTCCATGCGCCAGTCCATTCTCGCCGTGGCTCCTGGCGCGGCGGGTCTGCCCGACGCCCTGCACACTGCAGTCGTGTCGCTCACGCGGCGTAGCAGCGGCGGGTACACGCTGGCGATAAGCGGGCGCGCGCGAGTCGATCCAACGCCGCAGCAATTCAGGTTCGCCCGCGAATTCGTGCCGATGTTTGCTCGCCGCTGGCGCAGTCTCGCCCCTGGAGCATTCGAGGGCATGCGCCAAGGTCATGAATCCTTGGCGAAGTGGGCGCTCGATGAGACGACCCCGATGGAGCTGAACCGGACACTTAATCCCCGTCCCGACATGCGGCAGATTCGGCTGACACATAAAAGAGCTTGCGAATTGCTGCCTGAACTCCGTCGCGTCGCAATCTCCAATGTCTGGGCCGGCTATATTGACAGCACACCGGATGGCGTTCCCGCCATCGGTGAGGTGGGGGCGATTCCGGGCTTTATCCTTGCGGCCGGGTTCAGCGGACACGGTTTCGGGATTGGTCCCGGCGCAGGGCACCTGATCGCGGACATCATTACTGGTACTGCACCGATCGTCGACCCGCGTCCATACAGGCCGGAGCGGCTGAAAACGGGTGCCTGGGGCAAGGTCGCCGAGTTCTGAAAAGCAATCTCTCCGCCCGGTGGGAAAGGATGCTGGTTGGTGCTATGACAGTGCGTATGACGCTGAAGCCTCAAAGCCTTGACGCCGCTATGGCTCCCATCTCATGGCATTGCCTATGAAGCTCGATAAGATCGACATCAGGATTTTATGCGAACTGCAGAAGAACGGGCGGACTTCCAACGTCGAGCTCGCAGAGCTGATAAACCTTTCCCCGAGCCCGTGCCTGATGCGCGTCAAGAGGCTCCAGACGGAGGGCTTCATCACCGGCTATTCCGCCCAGATCGACGTCTCCAAGCTCGGACAAACTCTGACTGTGTTCGCCGAGATCACGCTCAAAAATCATCGCCAGATCGATTTCGCGCGCTTTCTCACGACCATCGAAAAGATAGATTCGGTCGTCGAATGTCATCTGGTTTCGGGCGGATATGACTACCTGGTGAAGTTTATCACAGCGGGAATCAGCGAATATCAAGCGCTGATGGAACGTCTCGTCGAGATGGATATCGGAATCGACAAATACTTCAGTTTTGTCGTGCTGAAGTCCCCGATCGTGAAATCCCATCTGCCTCTCGAAAGCATATTCAATAGCTGAAGAACAATCCTCCACCCCGGGGAGCATGGGCAGATCGCCGGGCCGGCGCTACGGCTCAGGCTTTTTCTGGCCTCGGAATGACAGGCGCAGTGATTATCCTTTCATCGCCGCGCGGACGTCCCTGTCTTCGAGGGTTTGGTCGAGCGTCATGCGAGTTCGTTCGATGATGCCGTCGATGTCCGCATCCGTGCAGCAGAGCGGGGGCGCAAGACCCAGCACGCCTTGGGCAAAGGCGCGGATGACGAGACCGTTGTCCCATGCGCGGTCGAATATGCGGCGCGCGGCGTCAGCTTCCGCCGGCAGGGGCGTCTTGCGCTCCTTGTCCGTGACGAGCTCGATTGCGGCCAGCATGCCGCGACCACGGACATCGCCGACAAGTGGATGATCGGCAAGCGCGCGAAGGCCTTCCATCAGGCGGTGCCCCGCCTTTCGGCCGTTTGCCAACAAGCCATTTTCGTAAAGATCCAGGCACGCGAGCCCGACCGCTGCACTGACGGGATGCGCGGAATAGGTGTAGCCGTGGCCGACGGCCGTCTTGCCGGCTCCGTCCGCAATCGTGTTGTAGACGCGGTCGGACATGAAAACGGCTCCCATCGGCACATAGCCCGACGTCAGACCCTTTGCGGTGGTCATGAAATCCGGCACGACGTCGTCTTCTTCGCAGGCGAAAAATGGGCCGACACGACCAAAGCCAGTGATGACCTCATCGACTACGAACAAAATATCGTTCTCCTTGCAAACGGCGTGCATGGCTTTCAACCAAGATGGCGGTGGCACGAGGACACCCCCTGATCCCTGAATTGGCTCGACGTAAAAAGCCGCAATGCGATCTGCGCCAAGTTCGGCGATCTTGGCTCGCAGGGCCGCGACCGACGCAGCAATGATAGCCTGAGGATGGGAACCGACAGGATTACGATAGGTATAGTGCGACGGAATTTTGTGCTGCCAGCTATAAGGTACCCCAAAGCCCGCATGAAAGGCGGGGATCGCGGTCAAGCCGGACCCTGCCGTCGACGATCCGTGGTAGCCATGCTCGACGGAAATGAACTGATCCTTCTGCGGCGTACCCTTGGCATGATAATAGTACCGAATAAATCGGATTGTGCTGTCGACGGCATCGGAGCCACCTAGCGTGAAGTAAACATGGTTCAGATCGCCAGGCGCCAATTCGGCCAACCTGGCGGCCAGCCGGATGGCCGGATCGGAGCCCAACCCGAAATAGCCCGTCGCGTAAGGCAGCTCGCGCAACTGCTTCGTGGCAGCTTCAACGATGCTCTCTTGTCCGTACCCGACGTTGACACACCACAGACCAGCAAACCCGTCGAGCAATTGATGTCCCGATGCATCGGTCAGGGTCGCGCCCTTCGCTGATCTTAACACCCGCACACCCAAGGCCTCGTGACCGCGATAGGATGAGACCGGGTGAACCAGATGTGCGCGGTCCAGCTCGATCAGCGAATTGCTCAACATTTCGGCCTCCATATCAACCCGAAACGCAAAGTAGGATATCGACGACAGCAGTTCCTCCCAAGCTGCGCCTGAGCCAAAGGAGTTTTGACTTTCGTTTTTGATCGACGCCGCATCTTATACCGCGGCGGCGTCCGCCGCGTGGCGGTGCTGTTCAACTCGAAAGGTTGCTTGGCGCAACTCTCTGCCAAGGCTTCGAGCCGATACGACACAATCTGCTTCCGGCTCCAGCGAAAGCGGCGCTTTATCTTACGCGATGCTCATTATGATGCTTGTCGTACTGGCACGCGGTGCCGAGAGGATTGGAGGATACCACGACATGACCGAGTTCCGACCGAAATATATCACTTTCGATTGCTACGGCACGCTGACGAATTTCGACATGGCCGGTGCGGCAAGGCGAGTCTACGCCTCCCAGCTTTCTGCCACGACGATGGCAAGTTTCATCAAGGATTTCGCCGCCTATCGCCTGGACGAAGTTCTTGGCGCGTGGAAGCCATACTTCGAGGTCGTGCATAATTCGGTAGAGCGCGCGTGCAAGCGCAACGGTGTCGTATTTCGGCCGGAGGATGCCCAGCGCATCAATGAAGAGATCCACACATGGGGTCCACACCCCGACGTCCCGGCGGGTCTGGCCAAAGTTGCCAGGGAGATTCCGCTGGTCATCCTGTCGAATTCCATGAAGAACCTCATCATGTCGAACGTCGAGAAGCTCGGCGCGCCCTTCCACACGGTCATCACGGCCGAGGAAACCGGCGCCTACAAGCCGCACATGAAAGGCTTTGAATACATGCTGGACAAGCTTGGCTGCGGTCCGGAAGATATCACCCACGTCTCATCCTCCTTCCGCTACGACCTGATGACAGCCTACGACCTGGGCATCAAGAGCAAGGTGTGGGTGAACCGCGGTCATGAGCCCGCGAATCCCTTCTATGAATACAGTGAGGTCGCTGACATCGGCGGGCTCGCCGCCGCAGTCGGCTTGGAGCCCCTTCGAAGAAGTGCGTGAAGGCGTATCCTTTTCGGGCTCTTTCGCGGCACGTAGACCTTCGAAAATTTCAGTAGAGACTGTTGCGTGATGAATAAAGGGGGCGGTTCAACCGCTCCCTTTTTCTGTGTTCGAACTACTCATCCGACAGAATTGTGTTACTTCGCTGTCGAGGCATCATGGTGTTGTCGCGCGGATGCGGTCCGCCGCAAAATCGGAGAACCCTTCGATTCCTCTCCTGAAACCAGGAATCGCCCCCTTATTCCAATCCGCCGACATGAAGCGTTTTGATCTCAAGATATTCATCTATCCCGAGCTGGGATCCTTCGCGCCCCAGCCCGGACTGCTTTACACCGCCGAACGGCGCGACCTCGGTCGAGATCAGGCCGGTGTTCAGGCCCACCATGCCGAATTCCAGCGCCTCGGCAACGCGCCACGAGCGCTTGAGGTTTTCAGTGTAGAAGTAGGCGGCAAGGCCGAAGGGCGTGCCGTTCGCGATCGCGATCGCTTCGTCCTCCGTCTCGAAGCGGAAAAGCGGCGCGACTGGTCCGAACGTCTCTTCTGAGGCCAAGAGCATGTCAGTCGTTGCCTCACCGAGCACGACGGGGCGCGCATACTGCCGACCTTCCGGCATACGTTCGCTCTGCGAGATGATCTTCGCGCCTTTGTCCAGGGCGTCTGTGACGTGCCGCTTGATCTTTTCTATCGCCGCGCCATTGATCATTGGTCCGATTTCGACACCTTCTTCGGTGCCGGCACCGACCTTCATTTTTGCGACCCGGCTGGCGAGCCTTTTCGCAAAGGCACCGTAAACGCCGGATTGCACCAGAATGCGATTGCAGCAAACGCAGGTCTGTCCGCCATTACGAAACTTCGACGCAATCGCGCCCTCGACGGCCCGGTCAACATCGGCATCATCAAAGACGATGAACGGCGCGTTGCCGCCGAGCTCGAGGCTGAGCTTCTTGATGTTGGCGGCGGCGCCTTTCATCAGCAATGCGCCGACGCGAGTCGACCCGGTAAACGAGATCTTGCGGACAGTTTCATTGTCCATCAGTTCCTGGCCGATTTCCGCGGGCATGCCCGTCACGATATTAATCACGCCCGCCGGGATCCCTGCCCGCTGCGCAAGAACGCCGATCGCGAGCGCCGAAAACGGCGTAAATTCAGATGGCTTAATGACCACGGTGCAGCCCGCAGCAAGCGCAGGTGCCACCTTGCGCGTGATCATGGCGTTAGGAAAGTTCCAGGGGGTGATGATCCCGCAGAGGCCTACCGGCTCTTTCAGCACCAGAATGCGGCGATCGGCAGTGGGTGAAGGGATGGTCGATCCGTTGATCCGGCGTGTCTCTTCCGCAAACCATTTTACGAAGGATGCCCCATAGCGGATTTCTCCGAGCGATTCAGCAAGCGGCTTGCCCTGTTCCAGAGTCAACAAGAGCGCCAGATCCTGCTCATGCTGCCGCATCAGCTCATACCAACGCTCCAAAAGTGCCGCGCGTTTTGCATGAGTAGTCTTCTTCCAAGCTTTGAACGCATCAGCCGCAGCGTTGATTGCAGCCGCAGTCTCGTTACGCCCCATATCGGGGATGGTACCAAGGACGTTCTGGCTGGCAGGATCAATGACATTGACAGTGGCTTTCGCGCTCGCATCTCGCCAATTGCCGCCGATCAGCCCTTGCTGGCGAAACAGATCCTTGTCCTTCAATGCAATCATCTACATGTTCCTTTGCCTTCGGGCCCAACTCCGCCATTCCTGCTTGCCAACCGAGCAGGTCTGCACGACGAGAACGCTCTTGGATTTGCGACTGGCGAGCAAAGCCGGCTCATTTGAGCAATAAAGGCCGCACACCGCATTTTTTCATCGAGAATTGCCTGACGGCGCTGAAGCCGGTCAGGCGCGACTTTGAAAGTCGATTGTTCTGCCAAGCCAGATTTCGACCGCTCTGAGCATTGCGCTCAGTCATAAGCGCTGACGTAGATCTTTCGCACGGTCTCGATCGTGCGCCAGACGCCGACAAAGCCCGGTTTCATCACGAAGCTGTCGCCGCCGCGGTAAGTCCTGGTCTCACCACCCTTTTCCTCAATTTCGATGAGACCCGAGATGATGTGGCAGAACTCGTAAGTGGTGCCTTTGATGGAATGGGTCTCGCCGGGCGTTGCTTCCCAGACGCCGGTCAGCACCTTCTCGGCTTTGGAGGCGTCCTGCGCCCAGGTCTTGAAGGATGGATTGCCCGAAATGAGTCGTTCCGGAGCAGGCAAGGTGTTCTTTGGTGCGAAGTCCGGATCGGTATCGATAGTAATCAGAAGTGACATGGCATTATCCCTGGTTAATAGC
Organism: Bradyrhizobium sp. BWC-3-1; assembly: GCF_032917965.1. Classification (NCBI taxonomy): domain Bacteria; kingdom Pseudomonadati; phylum Pseudomonadota; class Alphaproteobacteria; order Hyphomicrobiales; family Nitrobacteraceae; genus Bradyrhizobium; species Bradyrhizobium sp. BWC-3-1. The sequence continues at coordinate 865,870 of NZ_CP136625.1, read as the reverse complement.
CGAGTGTTCGATCAACAAGCCCGATCGGATTTTTTCCCGCGCGGTGGCGCCTGATGTTTTCTACGACGGATTGTGCCGCCGTATGCGGTTGCGTCACGGATGCGATGTGCGGCGTTATCATGACCTTCGGATGTGCCCAGAGCGCATGGCCTTCCGGCAGCGGCTCGGGGTCAGTGACATCGAGCATAGCTGCCGCGAGGCGGCCGCTGTCGAGCGCCTCGATGAGTGCGGCCTGATCGAGCTGCGGGCCGCGGCCGACATGCAGCAGTCGCGCTCCCATCGGCAAAAGCGAGAAGAGTTTTGCGTTCAGGAGGCCGCGGGTTTGCTCCGTCAGGGGCAGAAGACAGACGAGAATATCCGTTCCTCTCAGGAAACTGCCCAGCCGATCGTCGCCATGAAAGCAGGTGACGCCCTCGACTACCTTTTTGCTGCGGCTCCATGCGGCAAGGGAAAATCCAAAGGGCTTGAGGCGATCGATTGCCGCTTGCGCCAGCATCCCAACGCCCAGGAAACCCACGCGGCGTTCGGTCGCCTGTGGAGTGACAATATCTTGCCACTCGCCCCTTCTCTGCTGCTCCCGATATGCGAGCATCTCGCGATGGAGCGCCAGCACGCCAAGCACGACGTATTCCTGCATCATGCGTATGATGCCATCCTCGACCATACGCACCAGCATCACATGATCGGGTATGATCTCGGGCACGAACTGGTCGACTCCGGCACCGATCGAAAAGAGCACCTCCAAATTGCGATAACGCGAGACGTCGTCCGGCACGTTCCAGGTCAGCAGATACCGCACCTTTTCCGGGTCGATGCTTTTCCTACCCTGGTAGAATTCCAGATCGGGGAGCTCGCGCGCAAATATCTGGCGGAAAATTGCGCCCCGAGCGGCATCGGAATTGAAAAGAAACCCCATCTAGGGACCCTTCGTGTCACGCGGCGAGATGCTCGATGACTTGTTGGCGCGCAGCGAGCTCGCCGGACATCTACAGCCTAGCGGCAAGCAGAAGCTTTCTCTGCCGAATATCGGTGCGCTATATGCCGAACATTTCGAACACTTGCACCAAAACAGGTGAAACCTGCTGGCTTTCCGTGCAATGCTGCGGCAAACACGTCTGCTGTCGCAACTGGGCAGCAGGTTCATAAAGCACGACAAGCCATAGACGTTGGCATTCCGCGAAGGAATGAACTGAGATGGGACGATCCGTACGCCTGAAGTCCTTCGAATTGGTCGCGCGCGACATTCGAGACGTTGATGTGAAGCTGCTCCACGCGCTCTCGATTGCCGTCGGCTGGCCGCATCGGCCAAAGGACTGGGATTTCCTGCGCCGCGCCGGTCAGGGCATCGTCGCTGTTGACGGCATCGGGCGCGTTTTCGGAAGTGCGATGTGGTTCCCCCACGGACGCGAATTCGCCACCATCGGCCTGGTACTCACATCGCCGCGCACCCAAGCACAAGGTACCGGCCGATGGCTGATGGAACAGGTGTTCGAACGGTGCGAGGATCGGAATCTTGCCCTGAACTCGACCGATGCTGCCTATCATCTTTATCTGTCGCTGGGCTTCACCAAGGAAGCGGTCGTGTATCAGTGGCAGGGAGAGATCGTATCACCCCTTCCACCGACATCAGTTCTGGATGGCGAATTGAGGTCGGCGTCAGCCGAAACTCTCAATGAGATTGCGGCGCTGGATGAGCGCGCGTTCGGCACGAGCCGCCGGGAGCTGCTTGCTCTGCTTTCGGAAGGTGCGTCAATCTGTGTACTGCGCCGCGACGGCAAGACCGTCGGCTACTCCATGAAGCGCGAATTCGGGCGTGGTCACGTGATCGGTCCCATTGTCGCCAGCAATGATTATGACGCGATCCATCTCACGGCCGTGCATCTTAAGGATCTCACCGGCCGTTTCGCCCGCGTCGATACCCGGGAGCAGACGGGCCTGTTTGCTGACTATCTTCAGCAGAGCCGCCTCGCGATCAGCGAGACGGTCACAACCATGTCCAAGGGGCGGCGATTCCTCAACCGAAAGGAAAACGAGCCGTGGGTCTACGGATTGGCCGCTCACGCGTTGAGCTGAGCCTGTGAAGCGAATTGTTAGTGGCGCCTGTCCCACGAATATAAATGATAACGACCACTTATTCGGCAACTTCGATTCCGGAGTGTCGGAAAAATTTTCGCGGCGAATTTCGATATTCCGAGCAACAAAACTAAACCGCTGAATGTTGCGACTATTCCCTACGTGGCCGCTCCCTCCCCATTCAAGCTACGGCCCGAAACGGTTTCCGCCCATGCGTTGTTCCGCGATGCCGGCAGCCGCTCAAGTGGCAGAACTCTGGATGCTACCCATGCAGAGGTATTTGATTTCCAGATAGTCCTCGATGCCGTATTTCGAACCCTCACGGCCGTTGCCGCTCTCCTTGACGCCGCCGAACGGTGCAACCTCGGTCGAGATCAGGCCTTCGTTGATACCGACGATGCCGTACTCGAGCGCTTCGGCAACGCGCCAGACCCGTCCGATATCGCGGCCGTAGAAATAGGCCGCAAGTCCGAACTCGGTATCGTTCGCAAGGCGGATCGCTTCCTCTTCAGTCTTGAAGCGGAATACGGGCGCGACCGGGCCAAAAGCTTCCTCCCGGAAGATCAACATGTCCGGCGTGGCGTCCGCCAATACCGTCGGTTCAAAGAACGTGCGGCCAAGCGCATGGCGCTTCCCACCGATGGCGACGCGCGCTCCCTTGGAAACCGCATCGGAAACATGCTCTTCGACTTTCTCCACGGCGGCGATGTCGATCAGCGGACCAATCGCGACGCCGGGCTCGAACCCGTCACCGATCTTGAACGCACTAACCGCCTCAGCCAGACGCGAGACAAACAAATCGTAGATCTTGTCCTGCGCAAGGAAGCGATTGACGCAAACACAGGTCTGGCCGGCATTGCGGTATTTCGAAGCCATCGCGCCCTTGACCGCGGCATCGATGTCCGCATCACCGTCGACGCGCTCTGCGCCATCAGCTTCTTGCCGATTTCGGTCGAACCCGCGAATGTCACCTTGCGTACGATCGGATTGGAGGTCATTTCGCCGCCGATCGCCGACGCCGAACCTGTGATGACGGACAGCACACCTTGAGGGACGCCTGCCCGCTCCGCCAGCAGCGCAAGCGCCAGCGCGGACAGTGGTGTCTGGCTTGCCGGCTTGACGACCATGGTGCAACCCGCCGCCAGGGCCGGGCCCGCCTTGCGCGTGATCATCGCCGCCGGAAAATTCCACGGGGTGATTGCGGCACAAACGCCGATCGGCTGCTTTAGCACGATGATGCGTCGGTCGGCCGTGAACCCCGGGATCGTATCGCCATAGACGCGTTTTGCTTCCTCGCCGAACCACTCGACGAAGCTTGCGGCATAGGCGATCTCGCCCTTGGCTTCAGCGAGCGGCTTGCCCTGCTCCGCCGTCATGATCGCACCGAGATCGTCCTGGTTCGCCATCATCAGATCGAACCAGCGTCGCAGGATCACGGCGCGCTCTTTCGCGGTACGGGCTCGCCACGCCGGTAGCGCAGCGTTGGCGAATTCAATCGCCCGCCGGGTCTCGGCCATCCCCATGTTGGGGACCATGTCCGACCACGGCGCCGGTCGAGGGATTATCGACCGTGATGGTGGCGCCGTTATCGGCGGCTACCCACGCACCTGCCACCGGACAGGCATCGCGCAACAGGGTCGGATCTTTGAGCGTGAGTTTCGAAGCCATGATGAAGACAGCCAGGTTGGAATTAACACGTTATGATGCAGTTCGGCATGAAGCATTCAGCGCTAAGTGGAGTCGTGGCCGCTCAGAAACTGCGTCACGACCTCGATCTGTTCGTCAGCGATCAGGGCCGGCGCATGCCCGCAGTCCGCGACGGTGTGAACGCGGACATTGCGATTGCGCCGCATCATGTCCTTGAGGACGCCTTCGGAAAGCAAATCCGATTGCTGCCCGCGTATGACCAGAATGGGGACATCGATCGCATCCCAGTATTTCCAGAGATCGACGCTGTAGTGCCAAGGGTTTCGAAAGGCCTGAGCGATGTTCGCATCGCACAGCGGCTTGAAGCAGCGCCCCTCCACGCTCCAGGCCACGCTATGCGTTGTCAGATGCCGCCAGTGCACATCCTCCAATCGCCCGAAAGGCGCCAGAACCCGCCGGTAGTAGCCTTCGGCCTGTTCGATCGTCTCAAACGATTTGGGCGCCTCGTTGAGATTGGCACCGAGACGAAGCAATCCGGTCCAGGGCAGATAGGGTCCGATGTCGTTGATGACGATGCGACGGATCGGACTGCCCGGAAGGGCAGCCAGCACCATCCCGATCAAGCCGCCCAGCGACGTTCCAACCCAATCGATCTCCGTTGCACCAAGAGCTGCCATCAACACGGTCATGTCGCTGCAATATTGCGGCAAGGCATAGTCGCTGCTGTCGTGCAGCCGTTCGCTTTGTCCGCGGCCCGGCAAGTCCGGGCAGACGACCTGCCGCCCTGCCATTGCGAGAACTGCGGCGAGGTGATCGAAGTCGCGGCCGTTTCTGGTCAACCCATGGACGCAGAGCACCGGCCGCACCGCGGGTGCTGGGCCCCAATCCGTGAATGCGATACGATGGAAGCTGCGCCGGGTCAGCCCGCGCACCGATCCGGTGCGGTCGGGCGCCCTCTGCCGTCCTTCAGGCCAGTCCGTGGGGCGCAACTCGGTGGATTTCAGCCCCATCGGTCTATTCGACAAACCGGTGGGCGTCGGCCGAGGTTTCGAAGATATGCGGCGCGACGTCGCGGCGGGCCAGCGCGTCGCCGAGCTTCAGGCGCATGAATGCGCTGGTGGTGTAGCGCGAGGCATGATCGTAGCAGGTCCGCTCGACCTCGGCGGCCATTGAAAACCATTTCTCCGTCATGTCGGGAGCGATGTAAGACGAATCGTAGTTGACGACTGCGGAAAACCGGCGTCCGACACGATGGAAGAGTTCGAGGATCGACGCCCGGATTACCTCGACGTCGGCATCTCTATGGACCCGATAGCCGTCAAGTCCGAGAAAAAGCGTGTTGCGATCGGCATCGTACGACAGCCGCTCCGCCAGCGGCCGATTGAGCAGCCGGTCGTCGAGCTGCATCAGGGCCTCGCTGAACAGCGAAACATCCATGGATTTCGGCGCGCGGATGATGGGCCGAAAGCCCATGAGCGCGAGAATGTCGCGCTCCATATCGATACCCGGCGCGATCTCGATCAGTTCGAGACCCTCGGGAGTGAGGCGGAACACGCATCGCTCCGTCACATAGAGAACGGGCTGCCTGTTGGTTGCGGCAAGCTGGCCCGAAAACGTGATCTGATCCACCTTGTCGATGAATTTCGAGGACTTGCCTTCGCTGAGGATCTTGAGCTGACCATCCACGACCGACGTCTTGAGCCCACCGGTGGTGAAGGTGCCTGCGAAGATCAGCCGGCGCGCATTCTGGGATATGTTGATGAAGCCGCCGGCGCCGGCCAGACGGCCATTGAACAGGCTGACGTTGACGTCGCCGCGGCCATTGACCTGAGCCATGCCGAGACAGGCCAGATCGAGCCCGCCGCCGTCGTAGAAATCGAACATCTGGTTCTGGTCGATGATCGATTCTGCATTGATCGAAGCACCGAAATCGAGACCGCCTTGCGGAATACCGCCGATGATGCCGGGCTCGGCAGTCAGCGTCACAAAGTCGAACAGCTTTTCTTCGGCGGCAACCGAGGCGACTCCCTCCGGCATGCCGATGCCGAGATTGACCACGCCGCCCATCGGCAATTCCAGGGCGCAGCGGCGCGCAATGATCTTGCGGTTATCCAGCGCCATCGGAACATTGCGATCGGCCGGCGCGCGCAATTCGCCCGAAAATGCTCCGTTGTAACCCGTGGCATAGGTCTGGACATGGTTTTCGGGCTGCGCAACGACGACGCAGTCGATCAAGACGCTCGGAATTTTGACGTGACGCGGATTGAGCGAGCCGGAGGCGGCGATGCGCTCCACCTGCGCGATGACGAATCCCTTGCAGTTCTTGGCGGCCGTTGCCAGCGCCAGATTGTCGAGGGTCAACGCCTCTTTTTCCATCGAGATGTTGCCGTTGTGGTCGGCGGTGGTACCTCTGATGATCGCAACGTTGATGGGAAATGCCTTGTAGAACAGCCATTGTTCGCCGTCGATTTCGATCATCCGCACCAGCTCTTCGGTGGTGCGCGCATTCAGCTTTCCGCCACCATTGGCCGGATCGACGAAGGTGCCGAGCCCGACCTTGGAGAGAAGCCCGGCCTTGCGCCCCGCAATTTCACGAAACAGATGCGATACGCATCCGAGCGGCAAGTTATAGGCCTCGACGTGATTGTCGACCGCCATCCGGGCGAGCTTCGGAACCAGGCCGAAATGTCCGCCGACCAGGCGTTTGATCAGGCCGGGATGCGCCAGGCGGTTGAGGCCGCGATCGGCGCCGTCTCCCGGCGCCGCCGCGAACACCAGCGAAAGGTCCCGCGGCTCTCCGGTCTGCACGAAACGCCGCTCCAGCGCCTTGATGATTTCATCGGGCGTTCCCACGCCGACGAAGCCGGACGAGGCGACGGTGTCACCGGAACGGATGATGGCAACCGCCTCGGCGGCGTCGACGATCTTGTTGCGCATCAGGCTTCACTTCCGGGATTGGCGTCGCGGGCGACCAGCCAGTCGGCAATGCTCTGGCTCAGCTTGCCCTGCGATTTGCTGGAGACGAACAGGCCGACATGGCCGCCGGGCAGCGGAATTTCGGTGTAATCCGTGCTGCCTATCTTCGCTCCGAGCGCGCGCGAGCAGTCCGGCGGAATGATATGGTCATCCAACGCAAAAACATTCAGCACGGGAGCCGTGATAGACTTCAGATCGACCCGACGGCCGGACAGTTCAAAGCTGCCATCGACCAGGCGGTTCTCCTGGTAGAGATCCTTCAGCCACTGCTTCGCCGCTCCGCCAGGATGATGCGGACGGTCCGCGAGCCACTTTTCCATGCGGAGGAAATTCATGAACTTGGCCTCGTCATCGACGACGTCGATGAGATCGACATTGTATTTCGTCAGTGAGCGCATCGGCGTCATCATCGAGAACACCGAGCTCATGAACTCGCCCGGCAGCACGCCGTAAGTATCGACCAGCTTGTCGATGTCATCAGGATCGAGGCTGCGGGTCCAAAGGTTGAGGAAGCCGTGGTGCGCGGCCTTGTCCTTGACATCGGCATGGAAGTCGATTGGGGTAATGGTGATGACGAGATTTTTGACCTTTTCCGGATGCAGAGCGGTGTAGCACGTCGTAAAGACGCCGCCTTCGCAGATGCCGAGCAGCGTGATCTTGTCATGGCCGGTTTCCTGCGCGATGCGGTCGACTGCGGCATCGATGTAGTCATCGACGTAATCATCAATTTTCAGCCATCGCTCGGTTCGGCCCGGCTGGCCCCAGTCGATCAGCCAGAGATCGAGCCCTTTTGAGAGAAGGCTGCGCACCAGCGAGCGGTCAGGCTGTAAATCAGCCATGGTATACCGCCCGATCAGGCCGTAGGCCAAAAGGACGGGCGTCTTCGCCGTCGCTTCCGCCATCGGCTCATAATGGAACAGCTCGACCTTGTCGCGGCGCATCATGAGATGCTTCGGTGTCGTGCCGATGGCGACGTCTTCATCCCGCGTATTGGCGATCAACTGTGTCGCCTTGAACATCTTCTCGGCGTTGGCCGCCATGTCCCGGGCGAAGCGCGAGGTTTGGTTCTCCTGATCGCTCATCGTGCGGCTTCGCTCTTCTGGTCGCGGATCTGGCGGGCGAGCGTACGGACTTCTCGGCGGAGTTCGGTCAATTGCTGCGTCACGTCGTCGAAATCCTTGCGGGTCGGCAGCCCCAACATGGCTGACGCGGCCTCAGCGACATCATCCTGCCGGCTCCGTAACTTCAATCCCGCCTGCAGCAGTTCCTTCTGAGCTTGCAAGAAGCCGTCGGTGCGCTGATTCCGGATCAGTTCCTCGTTGGAGATTTCGCTCCATTTGGCGAACGCCTCGCGCCACTCCGGATGCGGGGAGCCATCGCTACCGGTGGCGGACATCGTCTCGTAAAACCGCTTCGACGCTTCAGGCCATGGAGCGGCAGCAACCGCATTGTAGCTCGCAAGCCGCTGGCGCATCTCGATCCAGGCCCCAAAGGCCAACGCCATTTTCCGGTCGATGTCCCAGACGTCGGCCAGCCGCGGCCCCTGCGCCATCCGCTCGATCGCTGCCGACAGTTCGTTGCCGTCGCCAAAACCACCCGGCTTTTCCGACAGACGCGCCAGCATGAACGGTGCCATCGACCCCGACCACGCCTCGACCATGCGGTTCGAGGATTCGGCCATCGTCTGCCACAGCTTCGCCCATTCGAGGCCGGGATCGGAATCAGCGGAAGCCGATTTGTCGTTCTCGCTCATGCTGCTCACTCTTTGTGCCGCTCAGGCCGCCGCGCGGTTGCCGAACGCCTCGGTGTAGATCGCCAGCGCATCGTCGAAGCTCAATTCCCGCGGATTGTTCACGAGAAGCCGCGTCTGCTTCATCGCATCCTCGGCGAGCTTCTTCAGGTCACCCCTCGCAATGCCGACATCGGCCAGCGAGGCCGGCACGTTGCAATCCCGGCAGATCGCCGCGATCGCATCGACGAACAGCCGTGCCCGCTGGCTGACGCTCATTCCTTCCGATTTGGGATCGACGATCGGCGCCAGTTCGGCGTAGAGGCCTTCCGCCTCCGGCAAATTGAACCGCAGCACCTGGGTCAGCACCAAGGCATTCGACAGGCCATGCGGCACGTGGAACAGCGCGCCGATCGGATAGGCCAGCGCGTGCACGGCGGCGACCGGGGAATTGGCGAACGCCATGCCGGCCAGCATCGAACCCAGCAGCATTTGCGACCGCGCTTCGAGATTAGATCCGTCCGCACAGACCGTCCGGACATTCGCCGACAGCAGGGCGAGAGCCTGCCGTGCCAACTGGTCCGACATCGGATTCTTCCGGTGCTTGCTGGTATAGGCTTCGATCGCATGGACCATGGCGTCGATGCCGGTCGCCGCGGTGACATGCGGCGGCAGGCCGAGCGTCAGCTCCGGATCGAGGATCGCCCAGTCCGGGAGCAGGCGGGGCGCAACGACGCCCTTTTTCTCGGTCGTCGGCGTGGTGACGATCGCAATCGGGGTCACCTCCGAGCCCGTTCCGGCCGTTGTCGGCACCAGCAGCAGCGGAAGGCGTTCGCCCTTGGCAAGGCCGACGCCGTAGATATCTTCGAGGCGATCAGGCGTTTTGGCCAGATAGGCCACCAACTTCGCGGTATCGAGCGCGCTGCCGCCGCCGATTGAGGCAACCAGCTCGATGTCCTTGTCACGACACAGTGCGACCGCCCGCTCGATGATATGCGACGGCGGATCCGCCTCCACATCTTCGAATATCGTCAGTTCGCAGCCGCCGGCAACCAGGCCAGCCTCGGCGTTTCTGGTCAGGCCTGCATTGCGTACGCCCTTATCCGTGACCAGCAGAACACGTTTTGCCCCGTATCCAGCGACCAACTCCGCCAGCTTTTTCGATGCGCCTGCCTCGAACAGGATGTTGGGGGGTGCCTGGAAGGTAAACGCTTTCATCTGACATCACTCCTGATCTGATCGGACGTTACTGCCGCAAGCGCCGCGGCGAGCTGTTCGGTCACGGCGTCAATCGGCTGCAAACCGTCGACGACGTTGAGCAGTCCCTGCGACCGGTAGTATTCCGTGACCGGCGCGGTTTGCTCGCGATAAACGCTGAGCCGGGTCTTGAAGACCTCGGGATTATCGTCGCGGCGCACCGGCTCGCCTCGGCTTGCCGCATCGTCGGCGCGCCCTTTGATGCGGTCGAGCAGCGCATCTTCGTCGACCTCGAGCTCAAGCACCGCATCGAGCTTGATGCCCCGGGTGGCGAGTTCCTGATCGAGCGCTTCGGCCTGCGCGACCGTGCGCGGGAAGCCGTCAAGGATAAAGCCGCTTACCGCATCGGAATGGTCGATACGATTAGCGATCACCGATACCACGACGTCGTCGGGCACAAGTTCACCCCGATCCATGATGTGCTTGACGCGCAATCCCGCAGCCGTGCCTTCCGCAACCGCCTGGCGCAGCATGTCGCCGGTCGACAATTGCGGGATCGCAAATCGAGTGACGATCCTCGTCGCCTGCGTGCCCTTACCTGCGCCTGGCGGCCCCAACAGAACCAGTCTCATATCATTGCCCATATCTCGGTTTCAGCTCTTTGCCCGCGCGATGGCCTCGACGATCAGCCGGCGCGCTTCGGCACTGTCGCCCCATCCGATCACCTTCACCCACTTCCCCGGCTCCAGATCCTTGTAGTGTTCAAAGAAGTGCTGGATCTGCTCGATCGCGATCTGCGGCATGTCGGCGATCCCGTTGACGTGTGCGTAGCGCATCGTCAGTTTCGGCATCGGCACGGCGATGATCTTCTCGTCGCCGCCGCCCTCGTCATCCATCTTGAGCACGCCGATCGGCCGCACATTGATTATGGCGCCAGGAGCGATCGGCCGCGAATTGGCCACGAGCACGTCGATCGGATCCCCATCGTCCGAAAGCGTGTGCGGAACGAAGCCGTAATTTCCGGGATAGCGCATCGGCGTATACAGGAAGCGGTCGACGAACAGCGCGCCCGCCGCCTTGTTCATTTCGTATTTGATCGGTTCACCGCCGATCGGAACCTCGATGATGACATTGACGTCCTCCGGGGGATTGTCGCCGATCGAAATCGCGTCGATATTCATTTCCGCGCCGCCTTTTGGCTATGGCGGTTTTTGATGAGATCATCGACCACCGCCGGATCCGCCAGGGTTGAGGTGTCCCCGAGCGCGCCGACTTCGTCCTCGGCGATTTTGCGCAGAATACGACGCATGATCTTTCCAGAGCGGGTCTTGGGCAGGCCCGGCGCAAACTGAATGACATCGGGTGCGGCGATCGGTCCGATCTCCTTGCGGACCCAGGCCACTAGTTCCTTGCGCAACTCTCCGGAGGGCTCCGCATCCGACATCAAGGTGACGTAGGCGTAGATGCCCTGCCCCTTGATGTCGTGCGGAAAACCGACAACAGCGGCTTCGGAAACCTTCTGATGTGCGACGAGCGCGCTTTCGACTTCGGCTGTCCCCATGCGATGACCGGATACGTTGATGACGTCGTCGACGCGGCCGGTGATCCAGTAGTAGCCGTCGGCGTCGCGCCGGCAGCCATCGCCGGTGAAATACTTGCCCGGATAGGTCGCGAAGTAGGTCTGCATGAAGCGCTCGTGGTCGCCGTAGACCGTGCGCATCTGGCCTGGCCAGGAATCGGCAATGACGAGATTGCCTTCGCATGCGCCGGTCAGCACGGCACCACTTGCGTCCACCACTTCCGGCATCACTCCGAAAAACGGCAGGGTTGCCGAACCGGGCTTCAAAGCCGTCGCGCCGGGAAGCGGCGAGATCAAGATGCCGCCTGTCTCGGTCTGCCACCAGGTATCGACGATCGGACAACGTCCATCGCCGACCACGCGGTGATACCAATCCCACGCTTCCGGATTGATCGGCTCGCCCACCGAGCCGAGCAAGCGCAGCGACGCACGGCTGGTCTGTTTGACCGGCTCTTCCCCCGCACCCATCAACGAACGGATGGCGGTCGGCGCGGTGTAGAAGATGTTGACCTTGTGTTTGTCGACGACCTGCCAAAAGCGCGATGTTGAGGGATAGTTCGGGATCCCCTCGAACATCAGCGTGGTCGCGCCGTTGGCCAGCGGCCCATAGACGATGTAGCTGTGGCCGGTGACCCAGCCGACATCGGCGGTGCACCAGTAGATGTCGCCGTCGTGATAGTCGAACACATACTGGTGCGTCATCGACGCAAAAACGAGATAGCCACCCGTGCTGTGAACGACGCCCTTTGGAGCACCGGTTGAACCCGACGTGTAAAGAAGGAATAGCGGATCCTCCGCGTTCATTTCGACCGGCGCGCAGTCGGCCGAGGCCTTTGCCACCTCGTCCGCGTACCAGACGTCGCGGCCGTCGACCCAGTCGATGCCACCGCCGGTGCGCTTGACCACGATCATCGTCTTCACGATGCCGGCCACCTTCTTCAGCGCATCGTCGGCATTGACCTTCAGCGGTACCTTGCGCCCGCCGCGCAGCCCCTCATCGGCGGTGACCAGGACTTTGGACTGGCAGCCCTCGATACGTCCGGCCAGGGCATCCGGCGAGAACCCGCCGAACACGATGGAATGGACCGCCCCGATTCGCGCGCAGGCGAGCATGGCATAGGCGGCTTCCGGAATCATGGGCAGGTAGATCGTGACGGTGTCGCCTTTCTTCACACCGTGACTTTTCAGGACATTCGCGAAACGACAGACCTGATCGTGCAACTCCGCGTAGGTGATGTGCCTGGATTCGGCGGGATCGTCGCCCTCCCAGATGATCGCGACCTGACCGGCACGCCGGGCAAGATGCCGGTCGATGCAGTTCATCGCCACATTCGTGGTGCCGTCCTCGAACCACTTGATCGAGACCTTGCCGGGCGCAAAGGAGGTATTCTTCACCTTCGTGAACGGCTTGATCCAGTCGATCCGCTTGCCATGCTCCGCCCAGAAAGCATCCGGCGTCGACACCGACGAAGCATACATGCTGCTGTATTTCGCAGCGTCAGCATGAGCCCGCCGTGCCCAGCCGGCCGGCACGTCATGGATCAGCGTATCTGACTTTTCCGTGCCCACCTTGGAGCCTCCCCGACGCACTGCGATGCGATTGTCTTGATCGGATGATGCATCGTCCGCGCTCGGAACGCGTGCAGGCAACATCCTGTGATCAGCGATTGATTTCGCTCTGAGGCGACCGGCGCTACTTATTCAGGTCAACAGTCGACGGCTGGTTCATTGCACTTGCAAGCTCGCGAAACTGCGCGTTCATTTTTTCCATCTGCTCCTTGAGATGGCTCTGATAAACTGCACCCATTTCCTGCGGGTCCTTGGCATGCAACAGCCGTTGCGCAAGCTCGAAGCCCGAAGCCACATTTTCCTCGGCGAACGCGACGGCTCTTTCGTTCATCTCCTTCGCCGCCGAATAGGTTGAGCGAACGCTGGAATCGGCCTTCTCTCTCAACTTCTGGGATTCGGTTATGTATTTCGACACAGCCTCTTTCGCCTTGTCCAGCGTGGTCTGCGCCATTTCCCGCATCTTCTCAGCCTGCTCGTTGATCTGCTCACTCATTGCACTCTCCATTGCCGGCGCTTGCGACCACGCCAATTTCAGCTCAGCTCATCAATCGGCCCTCGCCGACGGCTCACACGGTCGGCTCAATAACCTGCTTCAGCTTCTCGCGAAGTTCATCCACGAGCACGCGGGTATTTTCGCTGTAGTCGATCGGCACGACGACGAGGTGCACACCGCCACCTTTGAAAGCGTTTTCGAGCGTCGGAATCAACGAATCCGTGCTTTCGACCCGCGAGCCTTTCGCGCCGTAGCTCTCGGCGTATTTGACGAAATCCGGATTCCCGAACGTGAGGCCAAAGTCCGGGAAACTATCGACCGCCTGTTTCCAGCGGATCATGCCATAGGCCGAATCTTCCAGGATCAGCACGACGAGATTCAATTTAAGGCGAACCGCGGTTTCCATCTCCTGCGAATTCATCATGAAGCCGCCGTCGCCGCAGACCGCGAGCACGCGGCGTTCCGGATGCAGCATCGCCGCCATCATGGCGGATGGCAGCCCGGCGCCCATTGTCGCGAGGGCATTGTCCAGCAGCAGCGTGTTCGCCACATAGGTGCGGTAGTTGCGGGCGAACCAGATCTTGTACATCCCGTTATCCAGCGCGACGACGCCGTCTTCAGGGATGACCTTTCGCACATCGTGCACGATGCGTTGCGGCGTCGGGGGCCAACGGTCCTCGGTCGCGCGATCGCCGATCCGGGCCAGGATACTTTCGCGAAGGCTTAACAGCGCGCCGGCATGATGCAGCCGCCCCTCGAGACGATCGGCCAGCAACTCCAGGCTCGGTCCAACATCGCCGACCACTTCGCACTGCGGAAAGTAGACCCGCTCCACGTTGGCCGGCGTGTAGCTGACGTGGATGACTTGAGGACCTTTGGGGCCCATGATGAAGGGCGGCTTTTCGATGGTGTCGTGACCTATGGCAATAATCAGATCGGCTCGGTCGACCGCTTCATGAACGTAATCGCGCTCGCTGAGTGCAGCCGTCCCCATGTAGAGGTTGCTGCCGCCGGGTACCGTTCCCTTGCCCATTTGTGTGGTGAAGAACGGAATTTTCGTGCGGCGGACGAAGCCGCCGATGCCGGCCGTGCTGCGCGGCCGGGACGCGGCGGCGCCGAGCATGATCAAGGGCCGCTTGGCCTTGAGGATCATGTCGGCAGCGCGATCCAGCGAGGCACGATGGGCGACCGGGATCTCGATCGGATGCGGCGCCACCATCGCGACGTCTTCGGATTCCTCGCCCGCGATGTCCTCGGGCAGTTCCAGAAGAACCGGACCCGGACGCTCTTCCATGGCGATCCGGAAGGCATCGCGAACGATTGTCGGAATGCCGCTTGTGCTGACGATCTGGAGCGACAGCTTGGTCAACGGTTTGAAAGCGCTAACCACATCGACGATCTGGAATTTGGCCTGTCGGCTGCTCATGATGCCCTTCTGGCCCGTGAGCATGATCATGGGCATGGCGCCGAGCAGCGCGTAGGCGGCGCCAGTCGTCAGGTTCAATGCGCCAGGGCCAAGCGTGGTGATGCACACGCCGGGCTTGCCGGTCAGCCGTCCATAAGTCGCGGCCATGAAGGCCGCGCCCTGCTCGTGGCGTGTCAGGATCAGCTTGATCGACGAGTTGCGCAAGCTTTCCACGACATCGAGGTTCTCCTCGCCGGGAACGCCGAAAATTCGGTCGACGCCCTCGTTCTCGAGTGCGGCAACCAACAAATCTGATCCCTTGGCCATCAGCGCGTCTCTCCCATTCGAATTCAATGCTCTCCGGACGCCGTCGCAGGCATGACGGGGCCGTCGTGTTTCAGTTCAGATCCGGCCATCGCCGTCGAGATAGCCTCGCGTCCGCGTATCCGGCATCCAGAGCGACGCGACCAGGGCGACCAGCGCCATCGCCGCGACGTACCAGAAGAACAGGGTTTCGTATCCGGACGATTTCAGCGACAATGCAACATATTCCGCCGTTCCGCCGAACATCGCATTGGCAATCGCGTAGGGAAGTCCGACGCCTAGGGCGCGCACCTCGGGCGGAAACAGTTCGGCCTTCACGACGCCACTGATCGAGGTATAGAAGCACGCAATCACAAGACCGATCATGATCAGGCCAAAAACGGCGTAGACGTTGGTGGTGCTGGACAATGCCATCAATAGCGGCACCGCAGCGAGGGTAGCGCATGCGCTGAACAGGATCATGTTGTTGCGCCGGCCGATCCTGTCCGATAGCGCCCCGAACACCGGTTGCAGCAGCATGAAGGCGATCAGGGCAGCGGTCATGATCGAGCTGACCGTCTTGGCATCCAGCTTCACGCTGTTGACCAGGAATTTCTGCATGTAGGTCGTAAACGTATAGAAAAATAGCGATCCGCCGATCGTGAATGCGAGAACGATCAGCAGCGCGCGCTTATGATGCCAGAGGCCGGAGAGAGAACCTGCCTCCTTGCGGTGCATGGTCTCCGCCGAGGCCGTCTCCTGCAACGAGCGGCGGAGATACAACGCCACAACGGCCGCGACGGCGCCGAACAGGAAAGGCACCCGCCATCCCCATTCCTTCAGCTCGTCGAGCGACAAGGTTTGCTGCAGAACCACGACAACGAGGAGTGCGAGAAGTTGCCCGCCGATGAGCGTGACATACTGGAATGACGAATAGAACCCGCGGTTGCCCTTGCCGGCAATCTCGCTCATATAAGTTGCCGCCGTTCCATATTCCCCGCCGACCGACAGGCCTTGTGCCATGCGCGCAAACAGTAGGAGCGCCGGCGCCGCGGCGCCGATTGTTTGGTACGTGGGGAGCATTCCGATCATCAGCGATCCCGCGCACATCAGCAGCACCGACAGCACCATCGAATTCTTGCGGCCATGCGCATCGGCGATCCAGCCGAACAGCCAGCCACCGAGCGGCCGCATGAAGAACCCTACGGCGAAAATGCCGGCCGTCGCCAGCAACTGGCTGGTCTGGTCGCCAGACGGGAAGAACGCCGCCGCGAAATAGATCGAGGTAAATGCGTAAGCATAGAAGTCGTACCACTCGACCAGATTTCCGGACGACGCAGCCACAATCGCCTTGATACGCGACAGCTTTTGCGCCGTGCTGTCAGCGGGGATTGCCGGGTGCGATGCAGCAACAGCGGTCATTTGCTTACCCTCCCAATCGACGGATGATGCTTTGAGTGAAGTCGCCAGTGGACGCTTTGCCGCCCAGATCGGGCGTGCGAACGCCGTCCTCGCGCAAGACCTGATCAATTGCCGTTCTAAGACGGTTTGCGAGATCAGGCTGATCAATGTGCTCCAGCATCAGCCCGACCGCCAGCAATAAAGCGAGCGGATTGGCGATTCCCTTGCCGGCAATATCCGGTGCCGAGCCGTGCACGGCCTCGAAGATCGCCGCATCCGGACCGATGTTGGCGCCGGGCGCCATGCCGAGGCCGCCGACCAGACCGGCGAGCTGATCCGACAGGATGTCACCGAACAAATTGGTAGTGACGATGACGTCGAACTGCCAGGGATTCATGACGAGCTGCATCGCCGTGGCATCGACGATGCGATCGTCCATCTTGACCCTGCCCTCGTACTTCTTTGCAACCTCGTGACCGACCTCGAGAAAGATGCCGGTCAGCGCCTTCAGCACGTTGGCCTTGTGCACGACGGTCACCTTCTTGCGACCGTTCTTGAGCGCGTAGTCGAATGCGAATTCGATGATCTTGCGCGATCCTTCACGCGTATTGACCCCGGTCGAAATGGCGACCGCGTGCGGATCTTCCCCAATTGGAATATAGTGTTCGAAAGCGACATAGAGCCCGCCGAGGTTCTCGCGCACCAGCACGATATCGATTTCGTCGAATCGTCCTCCGGGAACCATGCTTCGAACCGGCCGCAAATTGGCGTAAAGGCCGAATTCTTCGCGCAGACGAACATTGATCGAGCGGAATCCTCCCCCCACCGGCGTCGTTAGCGGGCCCTTCAGGGCGAGCCGCGTACGTCGGATGCTGTCCAGCGTCGCCTGCGGCAGCGGATCACGGCTTTCCTCGATCGCGGCCAGGCCACCCTGCTGGATGTCCCATTCGAATGGAGAGCCGAGCGCTTCGAGAATGTCGACGGCCGATTTCACGATCTCGGGGCCGATACCATCGCCTGGAATGAGCGTAGCGGGCCGCTTCGTTTTGGATTGAGCAGGCATTACTGTGTCCTCGAAGATGAGAGCCGCGGGGTTTTGTGAATGTCAGACATGCTGCCTTGCACTCAATGTACGGGGCTTGCGGCGGAGGTGGCGGGTAGCGTTTCCTGCTTGCTGATCCAAAGCACCGCGATGATCCCGGCGATTTGAAGCAAAGCCAGCGGTATCAAGGCCATGGGGAAGCTACCCGTCGCCTCCTTAATGACGCCGAGCAGCCACACCGCGCCAGAAGTGCCGATGTGCGACAGGGTATTGATGCCGGCAATTCCGGCCGCAGCAGTTGCCGGAGAGAGTGTCCCAGTCGCCAGGGCCCAGAATGGTCCCTTGATCGAATAATTACCGATCAAGACCACGCTCAGAATAGCAAGCGTCACGGGTAATGAGCTCGTGAGCATGGTCGCAAGCAGCGCCGTTGCGCATAACGCAAGTGGTATTGCGGTGTTTTGGGCATGGGCGTTCGACCTGTCCGAATATCTTCCCCAAAAGATCATCGCAACGGAGGCGATGCCAAATGGGATGGCATTCAGGAAGCCGGTCTCCATGTTGGACATCCCGAACGATTTCACGATCTGAGGCTGCCACAGCGACAACGCGTTGCTCGTGGCCGAGCTTCCCGCATAGATCAAACCGAGGATGAGCACATATTTGTTGGTCAGAATTTGCCACAGCGACATGTGGCCGACCTGCTTCGCCATCGATCGTTCCGACTGCAGGCGCGCGTCGAGCCAATTGCGCGCCTCCGGCTCGAGCCATTTTGCATCAGCGGGTTTGTTCGGAAGCCCGAAGAACGAGACCAGGCCGAGCAGGACGGCCGGAATGGCTTCAACGATGAAAAGCCATTGCCAACCACGAAGGCCGAGCACGCCATCCATCGCCAGCAAAGCGCCGGATATTGGCGATCCCAAAAAGCTCGATAGCGGTATCGCCACCATGAAAACCGCAACGATCCGTGCGCGATAGGCCGCCGGAAACCAGAAGGTCAGATACAGGATCACACCAGGAAAGAACCCGGCCTCCGCTGCACCCAACAAGAAGCGGCTCAGATAAAAAGTAATCGGCCCTACCGCAAAAGCGGAGAGAATACCGACTATCCCCCATGTGATCATAATGCGCGCGATCCAGATCCGCGCGCCAACTTTCTGCATCGCCAGATTACTGGGGACCTCGAAAAGAATGTAGGCGATATAGAACAGCGCCCCGCCCGCCCCGAAGGCAGCCTGCGTCAGGCCCAGATCCTTGTTCATTTGCAGGGCCGCAAACCCGGCATTGACGCGGTCAACGTATGAAATGAAATAGCACACCATGAAAAACGGAAGCAGGCGCCATGTAATGCGGCGCATGGTTTCCGCTTCGATCCTCGGTAGCGGCGCGGAATTCGTTGGCATGGCGTCCTCGTTTCGGGTTGACGGTCAGGCAGCGAGTTGGCGCAGGACGTATTGAAAAATTCCGCCGTTGCGGAAATATTCGAGCTCGTCGAGCGTATCGATGCGGCAGGTCAAGGGTATGATGGCCTTATTCGCACCATCGGACTCGCGGATCTCGATCGCGAGCTTCTGGAGATGCTGGGAAGGCCATTCTTTTCCGCTGCGGCAAGCGAATAGTAGGCGTAGCTCTTTGCACCGACGACAAGTGTCTGGCGTGCGCCGAAGCTGTTGAGATACTGCTTCATTATCAAGTCCCCCTTCGCTGGAATCGTCCGCCTCGCGCAGATCTGAAGCGGTCTATTTCTCCGATGCTGCAAAGGGATCGAGACCCGCTTTTTTCAGGGCCGGAGCAGCAGCAGCGGAAGCGAGGAAGGCAATCAGAGCCCGTCCGGCTTCCGGCTGACTGGCACCGGAGGTTATGCCTGCAGAAAAGATCGTGATTTTCTGGACGTCTGGCGGGAGCGGCCCGACAAGGTCGGCTCCAGCGATCGGCAGAAGTTCACTGATCTGTTGAAAGCCGAGTTCGGCGTCACCGCGTGCAACAACACTCGCGACCGGCTCCGCCGGAATCATTTTGGCCTTGTCCTTCATCTCGGCGGCGATCCCGAGACGCTTGAACAGCTCGGTGCCCACATAGACGCCGCTGGCGCTGTCGGAGTATGCAACTGACTTCGCGTTCAACAGTGCCTGCTTCAATGCGTCAGGAGTACCGATATCAGGCTTTGGCGTTCCGGCGCGTACCGCGATCCCGATCGGCGAGCGTACCAGGTCGACGCGGCTGGTTCTGACCGCCCTGCCCTGCTCGATCATCTCGCCAAGCGCGTCGCCGACCATGATGAGCACGTCCGCCGCCTCGCCGCGTGCCAGTCGCACGGGGATGGCGTTCTCCGTCGTTCCCATCGAGGGGCCATAGGCCGTGACGACCGTATTTCCCGTCGCGCGTTCAAATTGCGGTACGAGCTCCTTATAAGGCGTCGCCAAGCCTCCCGAGATCATGACCCTGACTTCGGACGCCTTGGCGATTCCAGCCGCGGCCGCCAAGACAATCAGCAAGCTTAGCGCAACTCGCCTGCGCACGACGATCGTCACGCTCATCGGCAATTTCCTTCGATGCAATTATTCGAGGACTGTGCTTGCTCGATGACGGTCGACGTCATCGAGCACTTTGGTGGTCACGTCCCTATCACCGTCTCGACCGAATTGGCGCCGGATAGCGCGCGTCGTTGTTGCGGCCTGTAAACGAGGTACGTCCCGGCCAGACCACAGAGCGCTGCCGCGCTCATCCAATATCCCGGCGACGCATTGTCACCAGTGGCAGCGATCAGCCAGGTGCAGATCGCTGCCGTAAACCCGCCGAACGTCGTTGCCAGACTATATGCGAGGGAGAATCCCGACGTTCGCACACCCACCGGCATGACTTCGGTCAATGCGACGATCATCGCGCCGTTGTAGCTGGCGTAGATGAAAGACAACCAAAGTAGGACCGTCAGCATCTTCGGGAACGTCGGGCCTGCGGCCAACCAGGAAAGCGCGGGATATGCAGTCAGAAATGCCAAAGTCGAAAAGGCGATGAGGATCGGCCGACGACCAATCCGATCGGACAACGAGCCCATGATGGGAAGCCAGATGAAGTTCGATATTCCCACGCAAATCGTCACGATCAGGCCATCGGCCGCGGTCAGCTTGAGGACCGATTTGCCGAATGTCGGCGTGTAGACGGTAATGAGGTAGAACGACACCGTGGTCATGATCACCATCATCATCCCGGCAAGCACAATGCTCCAGTTTGCGAGGATGGAGCGATAGATCTCGCGGGGTGTCGGATGATGCTTCCGCGCCAGGAATTCATCGGTTTCCTGCAGCGAGCGTCGAATGAAGAATACGAAAGGAACGATCAGGCAGCCGATGAAGAACGGAATACGCCAGCCCCAATCGTCAAGCTGCGCCGGTGCAAGCCATGCATTGAGAGCGAAACCCAGCGAGGCCGAGACGATGATCGCGACCTGTTGACTTGCCGATTGCCAGCTGGCGTAAAAACCCTTCTTTCCCGGTGTGGCCATTTCCGAGAGATAGACGGAAACCCCACCAAGCTCGACGCCAGCCGAGAAGCCTTGCAGCAGGCGTCCGATCAAGACGAGGATCGGGGCCAATATGCCAATGGTTGCGTAACTTGGCACGAACGCGATGAGCACCGTGCCGGCAGCCATGATCGACAGTGTAACGATCAGGCCTTGGCGCCGGCCGATCCGATCCACGTAGGCGCCGAGGATGATGGCGCCGAGCGGGCGCATCAGAAAGCCTGCGCCAAACGCAACGAAGGTCAGCAGCAGTGACGCGTATTCATTTTCGAGTGGGAAGAATGCCTTGGCGATGTACGACGCGTAGACGCCCGACAGAAAGAAGTCGAACATCTCAAGAAAGTTGCCACTGGTGACGCGGAGCACCATGCCAAGCTTCGACTGTCCGGTGGTAACCGTCATGCCGTCCTCCCTTTTATCGTTTATGTTTTTTTGTCTTGTTCACCCGTCTTGCAGGTGTTGCAAACTTGATCGCGGCCGGATTGACCGATACGCGAGGAGCGATCGTTCAAGCTACGATTGCTGCCTCATCGTATATCAGCTGCCTGTCACCAACCTGTCGCTGCCGCACTCCGCAAGAAAATCGGTTTGAAGACGACGCGCTTGATGAGCCGGCAGATATGGGGGGCTTCTCTCGGATGTTATTCCGTCTGAAATCCAGATCCCTGGATTTCTATCGATCCTGCAACGCGCGGCGCCACTCTTTGAGGAAGCTCGCTCGTTTCGATTGATCGAGATAGGTGAGCAATTCTGCACCAATATGGATCGGCTTGACTGCGCCGCTGCGATCCGCAGGTATCACGCCTTCCGCGCCGAGACCGAGGCGCACAGGACCGACTGACCGGGCCAGGAGAAATTTCTGGCCGCGTTCTGAAAGCAGGTAATCAAGAAACAATTTCGCCGATTCCGGGTGGGGCGCGGTGACGGGTATAAAGGCTATTCGCGACATCAAGGTGATGTAGTCGGCAGGAAACACGATTCCGATAGAGGCATCTTCCTTGGCCCGTTCGATCGCGTAAGACCCTATCATATTGTAGGCGAGCAGATGTTCGCCGGATGAAATCCGATCAAGCACCGTTCCGGTGGTCGAATAGAGCTTGATACCGGCGCTGCCAAACGCACGGACCAAATCCCACGTTGTCCTGGTGATTCCGGCATCGCGCGTGATGAACAGGAAACCGGTCCCGCTCTGCTCCGGGTCATAGGTTGCGATCTTACCTCGATAGATGTCAGGCTTTCGGCTTAGAAGGCTCTTCAGGTCAGTGCGGGTTCGGGGTACATCGGACTCCGCAACGAGGTTCTTGTTATAAACAATGACAATCGGCTCCGCCGTGATGGCATAGGCTTCGTCTTTCCAGATGGCCCAATCCGGGATATGCGCAATTTCCTTCGAGACATAGGGTTGAGCATAGCCGTCATTGACGAGCTTGATCTGCAGATCCATCGCGGAGCTCCAGACAATGTCTCCGGGTGCTGCGCTGGAGGTCGAGGGATCCACGACTTGATTGTAGATATCGTTCGAGTTGATCTTTGTATGGACGATCTCGATGTCCGGATGACTTGCCCGGAAATCGGCAAGCAAGTCGGCGACGTCCGCGTCCTGGGTCGTCGATACGATGTTGAGCTGCTCTCGAGCTCCGGCGATAGCGGATGCTTGCCCTTTGAGAGGGCCGAGCTGCGCCTGCTCCGACATGGCAGGCCACGTCAGCAAGATCCCAACGCACAAGGCCAAGGCTTTGGCAGCCGCCATCGTGACGTTTCCTCGTCCATGAGCCGCTTTGCGGACTTCAGTTTGTTCAGGACCGCAGCCATTCGTACGGCAGCGCACAATCCGGCCTCAACTTGAGCTTTCACCATCACGCTTGGCAAGAGGAAAGCTCACGGAAACCCGCAGACCCCGGCCTTCCGGGCCAGGTGCAAGCACGATTTGGGCCCCGAGACGGTCCGACAAGGCTTTCACGATGGCTAGTCCAAGACCACTGCCTGCAGGGCCGTTCGCCATCGGAATCCGATAAAAACGCTCGAAAACGCGGGCCCGATGGGCCTCCGGAATTCCCGGACCGGTATCCTCGACTTCAATTCGCGCGGTCGTGGCGTCAACAACCGCGCGAACCAGGACCATCCCCCCGGGGCGGTTGTAGCGGATCGCATTGTCGATCAGGTTTGCCAGCAATTCGCCAATCAGGACCGTATTGCCGGCGATGACCGCGGGACAGTCGGATCGATCGAACTGGACGTCGATGTCGTTCGCGAAAGCCTGTGGGGCACGCTCCGACAGGACATTGAAGGCGACCTCATTCAGGTCAACGTTCTCCGCGGCCGGTTGCGCAATGTTCTGCTCGTCGGCCCGTGCCAGTGTCACGAGCTGCCCGAGCAGCCGTTCAAGGCGGTTGATGGCGTTATCGACCTCGTCGAGGGCAGATTGGCCCGCCGGCGTTTCCGACCCCAGGCGTCGCACCAGATCGAGATGCGTCCGCAGTATCGCCAATGGGGTTCGCATCTGATGCGAGGCATCGGCTGTGAATCGGCGCACCAGTCCGATGGCCAGATCCAGCCGCTGTAGCAGGGAATTTACCGCGAGCGCCGGTGCTAAAGCTTCCTGCGGCACCCGGGAAAGGTCGAGCGGACTGAGATTTGGACCGCCCTGAATACCGCGCGCGTCGATTTCTTGCTTGAGTTCGCCAAGCGGCCTCAGGCCTCGATCGACGGCGTACCAGCCGAGGCAAGCGATGAGGCTAATCAACCCGGCCTCGAGCATCGCCAGTCCGATCAGCATTTCACGTTCGACGACGCGGCGCGCCTGCACCGTTTCGGCCACTGCGACGAGGACCAGCTCCGGCCTGCCGTAGACCTGCCGCGCCTGCGCGCCGATACGAACCGTTTTGCCGCGATACGCGCCATCGCGATGGCCGGTTTCGCCAGCCTTCAATCGATCGAAGCCGGATAGTGGAAGATCCTTGTAACCGGTGATCAATTCGCCGAGGTAAGTCACGCTGTAATAGATGCTGTCGTGCGACTGGCTTTCCAGCATGCCGAGCGCAACCTGCGGCAAGTCGACCGTCAGTTCGCCATCTTCCACGCCGACGCGTTCGGCGATGGCGAGAACCGACCCATCGAGCAACCGGTCATGAACTGTCTGCACAACGCGCTGGATCAGCAACATACCGCCGATTCCAAGCACCATCGCCAATACAATGGCGGGCGCCACCAGATTGGTGAGGAGCGTTCGCCTCAACGACGGCCGCCAGGTGGCGATCACTGTACCTCCAGCAGATAGCCTAGCCCGCGGACGGTTCGGATCCGCGGCCCGTCAGGACCGAGTTTCTGGCGAACGCGACCAACGTAGAGTTCCGCCGCGTTCGGCGCTACCGCCTCGTCGAAGCCAAATACCTCCGCGATCAGGCGCTCCTTGGAGACGACTTTGCCGGCGCGGGTCATCAGCACTTCCAGCACGGCAAACTCGCGCCGTCGCAATTCAAGCGGCCGGCCGCTCAGTGTAATCGTGCCCGCGGCGCGGTCGAACGCGAGCGGGCCACAGATCAAGGTTGGATTTGGAAGCCCCTGTCCCCTTCTCACGAGCGCGCGAACGCGGGCATCAAATTCGGCGATATCAAATGGCTTGGAGAGATAATCGTCAGCGCCGAGATCGAGCCCGCTGACCTTATCGCCGGTCGCGTAACGGGCAGTCAGAATCATGACCGGAACGGTCGACCCGGCTTGCCGTATCTTGTGCAGGACGCCGAAACCCGACACGTTCGGCAAGTTGATGTCCAGAATGATGAGGCTGTAGGGTTCCAGCAAGGCGGTCTGCGCCGCCGAAGCCCCGTCAGACTCGATATCGACGGCGAACCCGGACAGCTTGAGCCGCTCGGCAAGGCCGCGCGCCATGGCGGCATCGTCCTCGACAATCAGAATCCTCACTGAACAAACCCTTGCGTTCGCACCACCCGTGCGCGGGAGACGTCACCGTGAGGCTAGAAGGACAGTATCGAAAGATCAAATCGGAGCTTCCTCGCGGATGTACGGCTCGCATCCTTCGGACACTTCGCCAGGAGAGGGCCGCGTGCTTCCCGGCATCCCCTCCCTCGACGGTTCGACTTTGCCAGGCCAGTCCCCATATCGTGTGGCAACACGTAACGATACAGCGAGCAGCTTTGATGGCCAGGAGACGCGTGACGGAAACGGAAGCCGACGATCTCCCCCGCTATTTCGTCTGGGTGCGCGGTCTTGAGGGCCCCGAACCGCAGAAATGGATGGCGATGGATTTCGGCGTCGGTGACTGGAAACGGCCGCTCGTGCTCGCCTATCTCGAGCTACCTGAGGGCGAGCGACACTTGCCGTTGTCGGCGCTGGCCCGGCGATATCCGCCGCCGCGGGCAGAGGCTTCGTAGAGGGGCCATCCTGGACGGACGCGAGGATCTCGCCACCCCGTCAACCCAGGGCGAGCAACGCCGCATCACTGGCAGTACTGTTTTCCGCCATAGGTATGACATTTGCCGCCCTCGCTGCTGGCCGGAGCAGACGGCGCGCGCGGGCTCGGTTCGTGGCGGGACACCGCCTTTGGTTTCTGGGGCGACGGATCGGGACGCCGCTGGCACACGCCCTGGGCGTCCAGCACGAATTTGTTGTCACAGACGATCTGGACGCAGCGGTCGCCAACCGCCTTTTGCCCCCTCGCACAAACCAGCGGGCAGATGCGATCGGGCCGGGCGCGCACCGCATCGAGCGCGTCGAGGCTTGCGACCTTCACGTCGAATTTCGTACCGGCATATCTGTTGAAGCTGTCGAGCGCCTTTTGCGACGGTGCAGTCCAGGCGCCATCGGCCGCACCGGGATCGCAACCGACACGCTTCAGGTGCGCCTGGAGCAAGCGGGCGATGTCCGCAGGATCCATCGCTGGCACGCTAGTCGGCGCCACGGCGAGAGCAGCAGCGGGCGCGGCGGGCGGGGTCAGAGCGGCAAGCGTAGCCTGGCGCTCCTTCTCGCGCCGGTCTGCCTCGCGCTTCACCGCCTCGATCTGTTGCTGCGCCTCCAGCGCGGCCTGCTTCATCGCCTGCTCGACCTGAAGGGCCGCGTCCTCCGCCTGCCGGCGCGCCTCCGCAACCTGCCGCCGGGCATCGTCGAGCTCGCGCTTGGCCTGCTCGGCGATGCGTTGGCGCTCCTTCTCCAGATCGCGCCGGGCCTGCTCGGAGATCTGCTGCGTGGCCCGTTCCGTCTCACGCGCCGCCTGCTCCTCGATCTGTTTCCTGAAATCGTCGCTCTTCTGCCGGACCTGCTGCTCAGCCTGCCGCTGTACGGCATCGGCGTTTTCGCTGATTTTTTCTGCGGCCTCGAGCTTGTCGAGCGCCGCATGCGCAAAGTTGGCATAGATGCCGGTGGCATGAACGGCGAGAAAGGAAAGCCAGGCCTGCTTGGTGCCGGCCTGCGCTGCAAGCTCATAATCCCGCCGGGCTCCCGCGTTCGGATCGATCGGCGATGCAACCGGCGGCACCAGCGCCACGGTGTCGCCGCCGAGCGATCCGTAGACGAAGGGCTCCTGCCGCCGCCCCGTGCTCTTGAGCACCTCGTCGCGAACCCGGCCAAGCGTCAGGCGAAGGTCGAGGCCCGATGTCGCCAAATGATTGAGGAGCGCGGTCGCAAACGGGCTGTGCGCACCGTCGCCGTCGCCGGCGACCGCGCCGGCCTTGGCGGCGAACGCAATCAGCGTATCCGCCGTGGCGGGCTCGATCTTGGCGAGGCCGCGGCCCATCGAACGCGTGGCGACACTGCGTGTCATCCGCTCTGCAAACGGATTGTCGCGGCAGGCATCGAGGATGACGAGCCGCAGCCGCTTCGCCGGATTTATCGCCTGGAGAATCCGGTCCAGCGGAACCGCCTCGTCCTCGACGTCGAAATCGCTCTGCAGCCTGGCATCTGCCGGAATCAGGAAATTCGCGCCGTTCACCTCGATGCCGTGACCGGCGTAATAGACCACGGCCATGTCGGAATCCGCGGCAACCGCAGCAAAATCGCGCACCGCCCGCCGCATCTCGATGACGCCGAGATCGCGGCGAAGCTCCACGATATCGAACCCCATCCGCTTGAACACGTCGCTGATGGCGGCGGCGTCGTTGTCAGGATTGGCCAGCCGCGCGACGCTCTGGTAGTTGGACACACCAAGGACCAGCGCCACTCGCTTGTCGGCCTGCGCGGTCGTCGCCGCTGCCAGCATCAGAGCAATCGCCAGCGCAACACGGCCGGCCAGACGCTGCAGGCGTGACATCGGAGCCGGGAGGATCAATCCGACCATGGTGCAGGCTTCAATCCGTCAAGGGCCCTAGGCTGGCTCCGGGATGATTTCGAGGGTCTCCTCCCGTAAGTCAACCCGTCTGTGGCCTATCTCACTTCCCGGTGCCGCCGTGGGCGTCAGGCCAAACCTCCGGCGGCATGACTGCGGCCGACGAAGCTCGACGTGATCAAGGAGCCGTATCAGCAGTTCTACAAGAACAATGCCGGTACCGCGCGCATCTGGTGCAGCGACTGCCGGGCCCGCCCATGCCGCCGGACGAGCCAGTGCGACGAAGCAGTAGGCATCGCGTCGGGAACGCCAGACCGATGCCTTGCGCCCCCATGATTATGGGTGTCGCGGCGCCCGCACCGCGGCTAAACTTGGCCCTGCGCCGCGGGGGACACGCGGTGCAGGACGACGATGATCATGACCGAACAGGGCGAGACGGGTGAAGCCATCACCATCCTCCTCGTCGAGGACGACGCGCCGACCTGCTGGCGGCTCCAGGACGCGCTGGTCAAGGCCGGCTACGAGGTGCGAAGCGCCGGTACGCTGGGAGAGGCTCGTTCGGCGCTGAGCGCGGCTGTGCCGCGCGTGCTGCTCACCGATCTGCGGCTGCCCGACGGCCACGGCGTCGAGCTGATCCGCGAGACAAGGCAACGCTTTCCCGACACCGAGATCATGGTGATCTCGGCGCTCGGCGACGAAGAAAGTGTGATCTCCGCGATCACGGTTGGCGCCACCGGCTATCTCCTGAAGGATGCGTTCCCCACTGATATCGCCACCACCGTGCGCGATCTTGTCGCCGGCCATTCGCCGATCTCGGCCTCGATCGCCCGCTTCATCGTGCGCAGGACGCAAGGTTCCGCGCAGAATGCGGCCGAGCCTCCGCCGGGCCCCGCGCTCAACACCGCAAGGCTCACCCCACGCGAGATCGACATCCTCTGGGGCATTGCCAAAGGTTTCAGCTACGCCGAGATCGCAAGCCATCTCGGCCTGTCCCGGCAGACCGTGCCCGGCCACATCAAGAACATCTATCGCAAGCTCGAAGTGCACACCCGCAGCGAAGCGGTGTTCGAAGCGGTGCAGCAGGGCCTGATCAAGCTGTGAGCGAGATCGTGGCCAAGGCACCGGTCAAACCCGGGCGGCGCCGGCTGCTGGTCTCGCGTCTCGTGCCCTATCTGCTGCTGCAGGCGCTGATAGTGGTCGCGACCGTCCTCGGGCTGCGGCTGCTCCAGCCCAGCGACCCCGACGACTTTGCGCTGAGCGAATTCTCGCTGCGCGAGGACGGCGTGGCACGTCCCGTGACGCTGCCGCATTTTCACGTCGTCACGCTATTCCCTGGCCGACCCGCCGCTCTACACCGGCGCCTTCACGTTCCGCCGCGGCGATGTCGCGTCGGGATGGTCGGTATTCCTGCCGCGCTTCAGCAACGCGGTGGAAGTCTCAATCAACGGCGTCGTCATCCTGGATTCCCGACGCGATGCCAACGCCAACCGGCCCGACCGCAACACTCCGCAGATCGGGGCGATCCCGTCCTCGCTGCTGCGCGAGGGCGCGAACGAGATCGCGGTACGGCTGTTGGTTTGGGGACCGCTCAAGGGCTTTCTCGACACCGTCTATGTCGGGCCGGATGCGGCCTTGCGGCCGGCCTACGAGACACGCACGCTGATGTTCGTCACGTTGCCCGTGGTGTTCTCCGCCTGGCAGTCGATCCTCGCCGTCATCCTGGCGATCATGTGGCTGATGCGCCGCCGCGAGCCGGTTTACGGCGTGCTGGCCGTGGCGATGGTACTCGGCGTAGTGCAGGCCTTTGCGCCGCCACCGGTGCCCCCCCCTCAACACGTCCCGGCTCGCCGCGGTATTGCTCGCGTCCGCACCGATCGAGAGCGCCCTGGTCGTCGTCTTCGGCGTGCTGTTCTTCGGCTGGCGCTGGCCGCGCTACGGCATGCTGCTGTTCGCGCCGGGGCTCGTCGTGTTCGGCGTCGGACTGATCGCCGGCCCGCCGCTGCCGCGCATTCTGTTTCTCCTGCTTGGCATTCCTACCGTCGGTCTCTGCCTGCTCCTAATGGCCTGCGTCACCGCTGCCGCGGTGGTGCGGCGGCAGGACGCGGCAAGCTTCACGCTCGGCTGCGCGGTGACCATCGTGCTGATCTGCTGGGTCCACGACATGCTGTCGGTGTTCGAGATCGTGACCGACGAGCGCATCTTCCTCTCGCGCCTGTCCTACTCGGCGATGCTGGTCGCGATCGGCGCCGGCTTGACCTGGCGGTTCGCGCGCGCGCTGAACCAGGTCGACAGCTTTGCCGACCAGCTCGTGACGCGCGTACGTGAGGCCGAGGAGCGGCTGAAGGCGAGCTTTGCCCGCGAGGAGGAGCGCGCAAGGGCAGCCGCGCTCGCCAATGAGCGCACGCGGCTGATGCGCGACCTGCATGACGGCCTCGGCGGCCAGCTCATCAGCATCGTGGCACTGTCCGAGCGCGGGCACGAGGGCGCGACCATCACCGACGCTGCCCGTGCGGCGCTGAAGGACCTCCGCCTCGTCATCGACTCCATGGACGACATCGGCGGCGACCTGATGCTCGCACTCGGCTCCTGGCGCGAGCGAGCGACCGCGCAATTGCGACCGCACGACATCGCGCTCGACTGGCACGTGGCCACGCCGCAGGGGCTGCCGCTGCATCCCGAGCTCAGGCCATGGCATGTCATCCAGATCGTGCGCATCCTCGACGAGGCCGTGACCAATGCGGTCAAGCACGCACAGGCCCGCCGCATCGCGGTCACCATCGAGACGGTCGACGAAGGTCAGGGGCCGTTCGGTGTGATCAAGGTCGCGGATGATGGCAAGGGCTTTGCGAACGGTTCTGCGCCGGTCGGCAGCGGCAGAGCCACCGACGCGGGCCAGACCGCGCGGGGGCTTCGCAACATGAGGAGCCGTGCCGCGCGCTGCGGGGCGATGCTCGATCTGAGCTCGGATTCCTCAGGCACGCGCGTGCGGCTGCAATTGCCGCAGATTTTCCCCGACAGCGGTGCCGCCGTCGGCTGAAAAGCCCCCTCTCCGAACGTGTGGGACGCGCGGAGAGAGGGACGGGCCGGATGATTTGCCTGCGGAAGACGGGGGTTCGTCCGCAATGCTCCTTCGCCCGAACTCTTTCGTCTTTCTCAGCGCACGCCGACGCGATTGACCGGACCACCGCGATTCATCGGCGTGCCCGCACGCACGCCGACACCGGGCGCACCGACCCCGGGTGTCGCGACCGCGACTGCGGCGGCCGGCGCAGCGACCACTGCCGCTCTCGGCCGCACCACGCAGCCCTTGGGTATGCCGACCGTCTTGCAATAGACCACCGCCTGCGCCGGGCTCGTGCCCAGCGAGACCGTCGCCGCACCTGCCAGCGCCAAAATTGTCAGCCCGGCGCTCAGCGCTCCCGCTCTTTTCGACATCTTGCTCTCCTGCTTCCCGTTCGGCGTCCAGATGCAATCACCGGGTCTCGCGGCCGACGTGCAGCCTGAATGACAAAAGACGGCGCGCTGATACATGCCATGAAAATGGGGGTACGGCGGCGGGACGGGCTGGCCGATGCCATGAACATGGCATGGACCTGCGCCCGGCGCTCGCGAGATGGTCCGGCCCGCTTGATCCCAGGCGGGACCAACGACATTCCCAAGGAGGTGTTTTATGAAGATCTCGGTTCTTGCCGTGCTGCTGCTCGCCGCTACCGCCCAGAACGCCGCTGCGCAATCCGGTCCGACGCCGCAGGAGCAGATGACCTGCCGAAGCGACGCGAACAAATTCTGCGCCGAACATATCGGCAAGCCGCCACAGATGAATGCCTGCCTGCGCGAGAACAAGTCGAAGCTTTCGGACGGCTGCCGCAAGGTCGTGGAGTCACACGGCGGGTGAGTGCTCGCGTCCACAACACAAATCTCGGCGGCGTCAAAGCCGTCAGGCCATAGACGTCGATGCGCCGGTCATAGGTCGGGCGCGCGCACGACGGCGAGGATGGACGCTAATCGTCGTCGCCGAATAGCCTGATCTGCGGAAAGCCGCCGCGCGGCCTGCTCGGGACCTCGCGCGCATCGGCATCTTCGCGGATGTTGCGCGCGACGTCGTCCCAATCGGTGCGGTCGCGCATCCCACGCGGCTCGCGGAAATCGTAGTGGCGGCGCTCGGCCCAGCGCTCACGGCGCTCCGTCCGGCGCCGTTCAGACGTGGCGCGCTTGACGTCAGAATCCCTGGCCTTGGCATAGGCGTTGTCGGATGAGGATGACGGCTCTGTCGATGCTTGCCGCTCGGCAGGCTTTGCGACTTGCGGAGGCGACGCCGGTGGCGGTTTCGGGGGCTCCACCGCTGCCGCCTGCGAAGGCTGTTGCGCTGGCTGTTCAGCGTTGGCTTGAGTGGTCTGCGTGTCGGGCTTCACCGCTTCGGACTTTGCCTCAGGCTTGGACTCGGCCTTGGCGTCGGATTTGGCTTCGGCCTGCGCTGGCGCGGCGACCATGGCGCCGAAGGCTTGCGAGCCGGTGAGATATTGCAGCCGCTCGGATGGCGCTTCCGTCGTGGCGGGCTTGGCGTCAGCGCGCTGCGCGATCTTGCTGGTATCAGGCCCCTGCTTGGGCGAGACCGGATTCATGATATTGCCGGCGACAATGCCGCCGCCGAGACCAATGGCGATGGCTGCGACGATGGTTCCTGCACCGACGAAATAGGCTGTCGAGGCGCGCATTGGTCCACTCCCTCTTTGGAGCGGGCAACGCTTGTCAATTGCAGGATGTTCCCGATATAGCCGCAGTTCCGGAAGGAACTTGCGCGTCAGATCTGCTGCGCCACCTTCTCGAGCCCAATGATGCGGGCGAGCTTGCGCACTTCCTCTTTCTGGTCGTCACGCAGCTGGAACAGCAGCGGCATCGCGGCCGACTTCAACTGCTGGACCTCGTCGCAATTGGGATCGATCGGCACGCCCTGCACGTTCGGATTGGACAGCTTGTTTGCCGAGATCTTGCGGACAACGTTGCGCAGCGCGGTCTCGACCGACGGCCAGTAATATTCCTGCGACGACGACAACTTCAGACGGTCCCTGATGCCCGCAATCTGTACGTCGGACAACAGCGAATAGGATTTCTGCGGCTGCGGCTTGGCGACGACCTTCGGCTTGGCCGGGACTTCGACGGCAGGAATCTCTGCAGCGGCCGGAGCCTCGTTCACGCTCGCCTTGGGCATCGGGAAATCGGATGGCGTGGCGGCGGCAAACGCCTGACGCAGCGGCTCGGTCAGCACGGGCATTTGCGAGAGCTTGTCCGCCGGAACCTGAACCGGGTCGATGGCGGCCGAGGCTAGCGCCAGCGTCGGAACCAGACGGTCGGCCTTGGCGGCCCGATTGGTTGCAAGCAGCTTGGGCGCCGGCGCCTGCGTGATCATTTCGGCGCTGACGCTGGGCACGCTGTCGCGGCCGAGAATGGCGGTGGTGGCGGCGCCGAGGACGAGGAAGCAGGTCAGCACGACGATGGTGATGGCTTTCGACAAACGTCTCTCCGCAACCGGCTTCAAGTCCACGTGATCACTGCCCGCAAACTGGGCGAAAATTAAGGCTTAACCGTGCCATCGCGGCGGCAATCGCGCGGACTGCGGCGACATCATCTGGAAAGGTCAACAAAATCAAGCAGCTAGCGCCAGATCGTAAGCGTCCTGGATGTCGGCCACGATCTCCGAGGCCTCCCAGACTCCACGCGGCTCGACCGATTGCAGCGCCACCGTCCAATTGCCGCCCCGGCGGGTGCGGGGGACGCTGACGATGTCGAAGCGAACATTGCGGCACAGCGGGTGGCGGGCCAGCGCATGGGCCACGCGAACGCGAATTTCGTCCAGCGAAGCCGCCGTCTTGGCGTTGAGAAAGTCGAAGTCCATCGCCTGTCCCTCTCGGTCCTGATTGGCGCCTGAGGGGATTCTGGGCGATCGATGGTTAATCTGCCGTTAAGTGACCGCTTCTAAGGAGCGCTCGATTAACTGTGATGGAGGCGACGGGCCCTGTCGGTCTCCGGGTTTTTACGGGGAGAGGCGGCCACCCGCCTCTCTATACTCCGCGACCGTCCGCGCGACGAGATCGTTGGCCTCCATCACTTCGGTTACACCCGATATCGAATGCCCGCCGCTCCAGATATCGCGCCAGCGCTCGGGGCGGCTCTCGCGCGCGTTGACGTCGATGTCCTTGCCGACGTCGATTGCACCGCGCGCCGGCAGATCGTCGGGGTCGAGACCGGCTGCCAGGATCGACGGCTTGAGCATGCTGGTCTGCAGGCCCGTGAACGCGGTGGTCAGCAAGATGTCGTCCGCGCTGCCGTCGACCAGCATTTGCTTGTGACGCTCATCCGCCATGCTCTCCCGCGTCGCGATGAACTTCGTACCCATGTAGCCGAGATCGCAGCCGAGCACTTCGGCCGCGCGCAATGCGTGGCCGTCGCTGATGCCCCCCGCGAGCACGACGATGCCATCGTAGAACGCACGCACCGCGCGGACGAAGGCGAACGGGTTGAGCCAGCCGGTTTGCCCGCCCGCGCCGGCGGTAAGCAGCACGAGCCCGTCGGCACCTGCTTCCGCCGCGCGTTCGGCGTGGCGGATCGAGGCAACATCCGCAAGCACCAATGCGCCGACGTCGTGCAGCGGCTTGAGCACCGTCGTGGGCGAGCCGACCGAGGTGATGACGATCTCCGGCCTGTGGTGCAGCAACACGGCGAGATCCTGCTCCAGCCGTGCATTGGAGCGGTGCACGATCAGGTTTGGGCAAAGCGGCGCGGCCTTTCGGCCGGTTTGATCTTCATGCCACCGCAGCCGCGCTTCGATGTCGGTGAGCCATTCATCGAGTTGTTCGGTGCTACGGCAATTCGCGGTGGGGAAGCTGCCGATCACGCCGTTGCGGCAGGCCGCGACCATGAGCTCGACGCCCGAGACCAGAAACATCGGCGCGGCAATCAGCGGCAGGGCGAGACGACCGTGGAAATGTTGCAGCCGATCTGACGTCACGCGTGCCTCCCTCGCGCGGGCTTAGTCGTTCCATCCCGCATTCCCTGTGCTAGCGTCGCGGTAAACATTGGCACGCCGGAAGCCGATGACAAAGCAGCGAGGAAACATATGTCCGATCCGCTCCATGCATCGTCCCCAACTTGCGCGCAGGCGCTGCGGGCGCTGTCGCGCTATCCGGGCCGAACCGCGTTCGCGTGGCCCGGCGGATCGCTGAGCTATCAGGGCACCATCGACCTGATCGGGCACATCCAGGGCGTGTTCATGCGGCTTGGATTGCAGCCCGGCGCGCGGGTCGCCTTCCTCACCGCGAACCGCGCCGACACCTGGTGCGCCGGCGTTGCCGCGCAATTGTCGCGGCTCTGCGTCACCTGGCTGCATCCTTTGGGATCGCCGGGAGACCAGATGTTCCAGCTCGAGGATTCCGAGGCCGAGGTGCTGGTGGTCGATGCGGCCGCCTTCCACGATCGCGGCGGCGAGCTCGCCGCGCAGGCGACCTGGCTCAAGGCGGTGTTCACCACGGGACCGGCCAACTATGGCGTCGATCTCTTGCAGGCGATCGAGATCGAAGGCCATGCCAGCGCGCATTGCCTCGCCCGACCCGACGACCTCTCCACGCTGAATTACACCGGTGGCACCACCGGCAAATCCAAGGGCGCGTTGCGCTACCACCGCGAAAATGCCGGAGCCGCGGCCGCGATCCTCGCCGACTTCGAGATTCCCGATGGCGCGCGCTACCTCGCGGTGGCACCGATCAGCCATGTCGCCGGCACGAAAGTGCTACCGACCTTGATGCGGGGCGGCACCGTGCACATGCTGAAGGGTTTCGATCCCGAGGCGGTGCTGGGGACTATCGCACGCGAGCGCATCAACTTCACGCTGTTCGTGCCGACCATGGTCTATGTGCTGCTCGATCATCCCGCATTGAGCAGGACCGACCTCTCCTCGCTCGAGCTGGTGCTCTACGGCGCCTCCGCGATGTCGCCGAGCCGGCTGGTCGAGGGCATCGAACGGATCGGGCCGGTGTTCTCGCAGCTCTACGGCCAGACCGAATGCTACCCAATCTCGGTGCTGCGCAAGGCGGATCACGATCCCAAAACGCCCGAACTGTTCCTGTCCTGTGGCTTCCCGATCGCGGCGTGCGAGGTCAAGATCCTCGACGACAACGACCAGGAGGTGAAGACGGGCGAGGCCGGCGAAATCTGCGTGCGCGCTCCGCATGCGATGGCGGAGTACTGGAAGCGGCCCGACACCACCGCCGAGACGCTCAAGAACGGCTGGGTGCACACCGGCGACATCGCTCGTAAGGACGATCGCGGCTACATGTTCATCCTCGACCGCAAGAAGGACATGATCGTCTCCGGCGGCTTCAACATCTTTCCGCGGGAAATCGAAGACGTGCTGTCACAGCACGCCGATGTGGCCATGGTTGCGGTCGTCGGCATCCCCGACGAGAAATGGGGCGAGGCCGTGACCGCTGTCGTCGTCCTGCGCGAAGGCGCAAAACCTGACGCCGATGAACTGATCAATCTGGTGAAGACGCGAAAAGGCTCGGCTCATGCACCGAAGCAGATCCAGTTCGTCAAGCAACTCCCGATGACCGGCGTCGGCAAGGTGGACAAGAAGATGCTGCGCGCGAGCTTTTGGAGCGGGCGGGGCCGGATGGTGGGATAGATAAGGTGCCTCACCGCTTCTCGATCACCAGGCTTTGCACGGCTCGGCCGAAATAGCCCTGCCGGTCGGCGAGCCGCGACATCGCAAGCCCGGCACCATCGGGGCCGATCCAGGAATCACCGTCGAGCAGGATCCATTCGCCGACCGGCTGGCGCGCAAAGCTCACGGTGAGGTCAGCGTTGATGTAGGTCCAGGCGCGGAAATCGAGCGACGAGGCGGTGCCGTTGGAAAAATCGGCCGCGACCACGGCGCGCATCGCCTGGGAGAGCGGTTCGCCCGCGATCAGGGGATGGTCGACGCGAAACCAGATCGCGCCGGCGCCGGCTTGCCCGAAGCGGCCGCGCGCAGCGCGCATCGAGACTGAACGTACGAACGGGCTGGTAGCGGCATGACCGTCCTCGAGCAGCGAGTCCTCCGGCGACGGCAGCGTAACCGGCAGCGCCTTGACGTGCTCGGGCAGCGTCAGCGCCTGGCGCTTGATCTTGAGCACGGTCGCGCCGACCACCTGG
Source organism: Bradyrhizobium sp. BWC-3-1 (assembly GCF_032917965.1). NCBI lineage: Bacteria > Pseudomonadati > Pseudomonadota > Alphaproteobacteria > Hyphomicrobiales > Nitrobacteraceae > Bradyrhizobium > Bradyrhizobium sp. BWC-3-1. Next base: position 829,473 of record NZ_CP136625.1, on the reverse strand, counting down.
ACGCCGTCGGCGAGCAGCTTGACTCCGCAGAGCTGGATCTTGCGGCCCTCGCGCAAGATCTCGGTCGCGATCGTGAGTGGTGCCACCGGCACCGGGCGCATCAGGTCGATGGTGACGCGCGCGATGTCCATTGCAACTGGCGTCGGAATGCGCTCAGCCGCCCACGTCACCAGCGCGGCCGGCGCCGAACCGTGCTGCATACGCCGGTCCCACGGGCCCGCGGCATCCGGGCTGGTGACGACGCTGTCGCCATCGACGCGGTAGATGGGGGGCATCGTTTCTCCGTGATGCACATTCGGTGCTGAGCAAAAGCTGTCGTCCCGGCGAAGTTCACAACGGCGGATCGACCGCCTCGTCGTATTCCTTCTTGAAGCGCGCGATCATTTCGGCGGCTGGCACGATGCCGTCGATGCTGCCGACGCCCTGGCCCGAACCCCAGATTTCCTTCCAGGCTTTTGGCTTGGCGCGCTCGCCGGAGGCGTCGGTGCCGAAGTTCATCTTGGAGGGATCTGACGTCGGCAGGTTCTCCGGATCCATACCGGCGGCGAGAATCGACGGCTTCAGATAGTTGCCGTGCACGCCGGTGAACAGGTTGGAATAGACGATGTCGTCAGCCGTCGCGCCCGCGATCATCTCCTTGTATTTGTCGACCGCATTGGCTTCCTTGGTGGCGATGAAGGCCGAGCCGATATAGGCAAAGTCGGCGCCAAGTATGCGCGCGGCGCGGATCGCCTTGCCGTTGCCGATCGCGCCCGACAGCGCGATCGGGCCGTCGAACCATTTTCGCGTCTCGGCGACGAACGCCAATGGCGAGATCGTGCCGGCATGGCCGCCGGCGCCCGCGGCGACCAGGATCAGGCCGTCGGCGCCCTTCTCGATCGCCTTGTGCGCAAACTTCTGGTTGATCACATCGTGGAAGACGATGCCGCCCCAGCCGTGCACGGCCTGATTGAGCTCCTCGCGTGCGCCGAGCGAGGAGATAATCATCGGCACCTTGTACTTGGCGCAAAGCTGCATGTCGTGATCGAGCCGGTTGTTCGACTTGTGCACGATCTGGTTGACCGCAAACGGCGCCGACGGCTTGTCGGGATGCGCGCGATCATAGGCCGCGAGCTCTTCGGTGATGCGCGCCAGCCACTCGTCAAGCAGCTCCGGCGGCCGCGCGTTCAGCGACGGAAACGAGCCGACCACGCCCGCCTTGCACTGCGCGATCACGAGATCGGGCACCGAGATGATGAAGAGCGGCGAACCGATCACGGGGATCGACAGGCGTCCCTTGAACAAGGCAGGCATGGACATTGCGAGACGATCCTCTGTTGGCGGTCACATCGAAGTTGGGAGCCATACCAACAAGGCAATCTTTCCACTGTCAAGTATTGCGTTTTAGCGCCGTGGAGGGACGCCGTTACCGCAATTCCAAGCCGCGGAATTCAGCGCGGACCGACGACATCACGCAAGCAAATCCGGATTGATCAGCCGCTCGAACGAGAACATCTCGTCCCATTTCTCCTGGGTCAGCAGCTTGCGCTCGACGACGACGATCTGATGCAGCGACTTGCCGCTCTTGTAGCCCTCGCGCGCGATCTCGGCGCAGTCCTTGTAGCCGAGCAGCGGCTTCAGCACCGTGACGATACCGAGCGAATTCAGCACCATGTTGCGGGTGTGCTCCTCGTTGGCAGTGATGCCGACGACGCAATTCTCACGCAGGCTGTTGACCGCGCGCTCCATGGTGCGGATCGAGAAGAACAGCGCGAACGAGATCACCGGCTCCATCACATTGAGCTGGAGCTGACCCGCGGACGCCGCGAGCGTCACGGTGGTGTCGAGCCCGATCACGAGGAAGCTGGTCTGGTTGACGACCTCGGGGATGACAGGATTGACCTTGCCGGGCATGATCGAGGAGCCCGGCTGAAGCTGCGGCAGGTTGATCTCGTTGAAGCCGGCACGCGGGCCCGAGGCGAGCAGGCGGATGTCGTTGCAGATCTTGGTCAGCTTGCTCGCGGTGCGCTTGAGCACGCCGGAGAGTTGCACATAGGCGCCTGTATCCGACGTCGCCTCCACGAGATCGCCTGCTAGGATGAAGTCGACGCCGGTGAGCGCGCTCAGATGCCGGACCGCGAGCTTGGGATAGCCGTGCGCCGCGGTGACGGAGGTGCCGATCGCGGTGGCGCCGAGATTGATCTCGCGCAGCAGCGCGCGGGCCTCGGAGATTCGATCGACCTCCTCGCCCATGGTGGTGCCCCAGCCGCGGAATTCGGCGCCGAGCGACATCGGCACCGCGTCCTGCAAATGGGTGCGGCCCATCTTCAGCACGCGCTCGAACTCCCTGCCCTTGGCGAAGAACGCCTCCTGGAGCTGACGCAGCGCCGTCATGTAGCTCTCGAGCCGCAGGATCAGCGCCAGCCGAAAGGCGGTCGGATAGGTGTCGTTGGTGGACTGGCCGTAATTGACGTGATCGTTGGGGCTGACGTGCTGGTAGTCGCCCTTGGCAAAGCCGAGCGATTCCAGCGCGAGATTGGCGATCACCTCGTTGGCGTTCATGTTGGTGGAGGTGCCGGCCCCGCCCTGGATGAAGTCGGTGACGAACTGGTCCATCATATCGCCGGCGATGACGCGATCGCAGCCCACGATGATGGCTTCCGCGACTTTGGTGTCCACCGCGCCGAGATCGCGGTTGGCCATGGCGGCGGCCTTCTTGACGTAACCAAGCGCCTTCACGAAGTAAGGCTCCTGGTTCATCGGAATGCCGGTGATGTGGAAGTTCTCCTTCCCGCGGATGGTCTGGACGCCGTAATAGATGTCGTCGGCGATCTCACGCTGTCCGAGGAAGTCCTGCTCCGTGCGGCTCATGGGCGCTCCTTGCTTGCTCGCGCGACGTCCTCAGTTCTGGCACAGCGCGCTGGTGACGAAGGTATCAGTGCGGCAGTCATCCGGTTTGCGTTGCCTGCCCGGGATCAGAACCTTGGCCGAGCACTTTTCCGCGGAGTCGGCATTCAGGCTCTTGCCTTCCGTGTAGCCCTTGCTCTGGCAGAGTTTGTCGGCGGCGAGCTTGCAGTCGGGCGCGCCGTTCGACGAGGCCGGACAGGCCACGCGTCCCGACACCATGGTCGACGGCTTCGCCAGGCGCGACAAATCGTTCATGGTCTCGCTCGGGCTTTTGATCGGCGGCAGGATCGAGGGCAGCTTTTCGAACAGCTTGCCCATTTCGTTGATCAGCCCGGGGTTTTCCTCGTGCGCCGGCGGCGACGAAGGAGCTGTCGAGGGCGCCGGTGCGGCCTGCGGTCCTTGCTCCTGCAAGCCGAGCGCCGGCGGTGCGGATTGCGGCCATCCGGTACCGCCGGCAGCGAGCAGGACCGAAAGCGCCGCAAATGTCAGCGTGCCCAGTCGCAGGACCGGATTGCCGGATCGAAGCATCATGGCGGCAACCGTAGCCGAACGAGGCGCGGTGGCAAAGCGCCTTGGGCGTTAGATCAATTTGATTGCGACGACAAAGCCGAGCACGAGCACCGCGGCGCCGATTGCCACCACCAATCCGAGATGCTTCTCGATCTTGATCCGGATCCAGTCGCCGTAGCGGTTTAGCAGGATCGCCACGATAAAGAAGCGCCCGCCACGCGCCACGATCGAGCACAGGATGAAGAGCCCGAGATTGTAGCCGGCAAAGCCGGACGTGATGGTCACGAGCTTGTAGGGGATCGGCGTGAGGCCCTTGAGCAGGATGATCACGGCGCCCCATTCGGCATAGGAGGCGCGGAAGGCGTCGACCTTGCCGCCGAGGCCATAGACTTCGATCAGCCAATGGCCGACCGAGTCGAAGAGCAGCGCACCGATAGCGTAGCCCAGAAGGCCACCCAGCACCGACGTCGCAGTGCAGATCGCCGCATAGACCCAGGCGCGTTGCGGGCGCGCCAGTGACATCGGGATCAGCATCACGTCCGGCGGGACGGGAAAGAAGGAGCTTTCAGCGAAAGCCACGGCGCCCATGATCCAGAGCGCGTAAGGCTTGTGAGCGGCGTCGATGCACCAGTCGTAAATACGTTTCAGCATGGCGCCGCGATGAAGCACCATGGGACGGATTTGTCCATGCCGAGATGGGACCGATTTGTGCCAATACTAGTGGCGCTTGCGCGCGGTGCGGCCTTCGAGCGCGACGATTGGCCGCCTGGCGGCGACACGCGGTGACGCAACTTTGGGCAGTTTCATAGCCGACTTCGGCAGTTTCTCGGCGATGCCGAGCATGTCTTCACGCCGCGTCATCTCGCGCCAGACGTCCTCGGGGCGCACGCCGGCCGAGGCCCAGAGCACGGTCAGATTGTAGAGTAGATCTGCGCTTTCCCGGATCACGGCTTCGCTATCGCCGTTGACCGCGTCGATGACGACCTCGATGGCCTCTTCAGCCAGCTTCTTCGCCATTTTTGACGGGCCGCGCTGAAACAGCCGCGCTGTGCGCGATGTTGCCGGATCAAGGTCCCTGGCCGCGAGCACAGCCAGATATAGCCGCTCAAGCGAATCACTCATGTACGCGACGCTACTCTAAACCCATGGCCAGCGCGTTAACGCGCGATAGTAGAGCCCAAAAAGGGGCCGCCGCGGCAAGCACGACGGCCCGTTTGTGGTCAACCTTTTGTTGTGGCCAAAACTAGTAGCAGTTGGTGCGGTGGCCCTGGCCGCAGAGCTCCGACGGAGCCGTGCCGCCGTAACGCTGATACTGGTAGTTCGGGCCGGGTCCGTAATACGGGCCGTCGCCGTAATAGGCAGGGCCGCTGTAATAGGCGGGGCCGCCATAATAGGGGCCATCGTCATAGGCGTAGGCGTTGCGGGTCGCGGCGATCGCAAGACCGGTGCCGACGATGCCGGCAAACGCTGCAGCAGCCGCCGCGCCACCGCCGCCACCATGCCAATGACGGCCGCCCGCGTAGGAAGCGGTCGGGGTTATTGCGGTCAGCGCCAGCACCGCGGCGGTAGCGAGAACGGCCTTACGGCCGGCAAATCCTGAAAATCTGTCAAACATGTCCTGGACCCTCCTTGGGACCTCGAATGGTGCCTGATGACAGGCTCGTGTCTCTCAAACACCCGCATCCCATGTTGGGTTCCCCAACCCCAACACAAGCTGAACGGGGTTGCGTGATCGTGACGCAACCGCCGCTCATCCGCCGTTCATGTTGGCGCGAACAAGCTTGTCGCCAGCCGGCGCTCCGAGCGTCACCAAGCCATAACAACACCGGACCGGCGCGACTGATGTTCGAATTCACGACAATTGCTCTTCGCGGTCTGCTGGCCGCTGCAATCTCGCTTGCGGTGCTGACTGCGCGCGATGCTACCGCGGCCGAGACCGTCGTGCCCTCCATTGCGATCCACTTCACCTTCGACCGCCCGATCGATGCGAGCATGGCGCCGTTCTTTCTTGCCGCCAAGGACGGCAGCTTCGGCGCCGAACGTCTCAACGTCTCCTTCAGCAGCGCGGCCGGATCGCCGGAGGCGCTTGCGCGCGTCGCCAAGGGCAACAGCGAGCTCGCGCTCGTCGACATCAACGAGCTGATCCGCTTCCGCGACAAGGATGCGACCCCGGTCAAGGCGGTATTCGTGCTGTTCAACCGCGCGCCCTACGCGATCGTCGCCCGCAGGAGCCGCGGCATCCACCTCCTGCCCGACCTGGACGGCAAAACCGTCGGCGTTGCCGATAGCGATCTGTCGATGCGGCTGTGGCCGGCGCTGGCGCAGCAGAACGGCATCGACACGGCTCACGTGAAATTCCACAAGATCAGCGCCGCGGTGCGCGAGCCGATCCTCTCCGCGGGACAGGTCGATGCCGTCGCCGGCTTCAGCTATCTCTCGGCAGTGAACCTGCGCGACCGCGGCGTGCCAGGCGGCGATCTCGTCGCGCTTCGCTATGCCGATTATGGTTGCGAGGCCTATGGCTTTGCCGTCGTGGTCAACCCGGCTTTCGCCGCGGCCAAGCCGGACACCGTGAAGGGATTCGTCCGCGCATTGATCGCCGGCATCAACGCGACCGTCAAGGACCCGGCGCGTGCGGCGGACGAAGCCGCGAGCCGCATCGACGGCGGCGATCGCGATCTTGAGCTGGAGCGGCTGCGCACCGTCCTCGTCGACAACATCCTGACGGACGAGGTCCGTCGCAACGGCCTCGGCGACATCGACCCGGCGCGCATGGATCGCGCGATCGACCAGATCGGGCAGGATTTCAAATTCCGCAACCGGCCGGCGGCGGGCGACATCTTCGACAGCGGGTTCTTGCCGCCAGTTGCAGGGCGGTTGATCAACTGAGCAAAACCGACAGCTTCCGCTATATCTCACGGGCGATCCCTGATTAGAGTATGCGCTCACTCCGTTCCAGCCGCCCGAGCTCCTCGCCCATGCCCATTCTCCGCCTCTACACCCGCGTTCTCGAGCTGCTCGGTAAGGAGGCACGGCTGGGCTGGCTGCTTGCGGTCGTCAATCTCCTGCTTGCGGGCTCGCAATTCGCCGAACCGGTGCTGTTCGGCCGGATCGTCGATGTGCTCTCCGGCAAGACGGTCGCAGGCTCCAACTCGGCCTGGCCGTTCCTGGTTGCATGGGTCGCGTTCGGACTGTTCACCATCGTCTGCAGCGCGGTCGTAGCGTTGCAGGCCGACCGGCTCTCCCACCGCCAGCGGCAGGCGGTCCTGACGGACTATTTCGAGCACATCCTGCAGCTGCCTCTGACCTTCCATTCGGGCACCCATTCGGGCCGGTTGATGAAGGTGATGCTGAACGGCACAGATGCGCTGTGGCGGTTATGGGTCGGCTTCTTTCGAGAGCATTTTGCCGCGATCCTCTCGGTCGTGGTGCTGCTGCCGCTATCGCTCTACCTGAACTGGCGGCTTGCAATCCTGCTGTTCGTGCTCTGCATCGTCTTCACCGCGCTGACCACCTTCGTGGTGCGCAGAACCTTCGGCATGCAGATGGAGGTGGAGGAGCACTACAGCGAGCTCTCCGCGCGCGCGTCCGACGCCCTTGGCAACGTCGCGCTGGTGCAGAGTTTCGTCCGCGTCGAATCCGAGGTGAAGGGCCTGCGCTCCGTCGCCGACGAGTTGCTAGCGGCGCAAATGCCGGTGCTGTCGTGGTGGGCACTCGTCACCGTCATCACGCGCGCCTCCACCACGATCACCGTGCTCGCGATCTTCACTTTCGGCATCGCGCTGCACGACCAGGGGCTGACCTCTGTCGGCGAGATCGTCATGTTCGTGAGCTTCGCGACGCTTCTGATCCAGAAGCTGGAGCAGGTCGTGAGCTTCATCAACAACGTGTTCATGGAAGCCCCGCGCCTGCGCGAGTTCTTCAACGTGCTCGATGCGGTTCCTGCGGTGCACGACCGGCACGACGCGATCGATGCGGGTCGGCTCTCCGGCCTCGTCGAATTCAACGACGTCACCTTCTCCTATGACGGCAAGCGGCCGGCGGTCGAGGACCTCTCCTTCACCGCGCTTCCCAGCCAGACCATCGCACTGGTCGGCGCGACGGGCGCCGGCAAGTCGACGGCGATTGCGCTGCTGCATCGCGCCTTCGATCCGCAGTCCGGCTTCATCAGGATCGACGGCATGGACGTGCGCGGGGTGACGCTGACATCGCTGCGGCGGAACATCGGCGTGGTCTTTCAGGAGGCGCTGCTGTTCAACCGCTCGATCGCGGAGAATTTGCGCGTCGGCAAGCCGGACGCCACCGAGGCCGAGATGCGCAAGGCGGCGGAGCGCGCGCAGGCGCTCGAATTCATCGAGCGCAGCGGCGGCTTCGAGACCAATGCCGGCGAGCGGGGCCGGATGCTGTCGGGTGGTGAGCGCCAGCGGCTGTCGATCGCACGTGCACTGCTGAAGGATCCGCCGATCCTGATCCTGGACGAGGCGACGAGCGCACTCGACGCCGTCACCGAGGCCAAGGTGAATACCGCTCTCGACGAAGTGATGAAGGGCCGCACCACCTTCGTGATCGCCCACCGTCTCTCCACCATCCGCAATGCCACGCGTATCCTGGTGTTCGAGAACGGGCGCGTGATCGAAAGCGGAACTTTCGATGAACTCGTGGCCAAAGGCGGCCATTTCGCCGACCTCGCCAGGGCTCAATTCATGGTTCAGGAGAACGCACGGGCCAGCGTGACAGCGGCTGAGGCTGCCGCGACGGCCGCCAAGTCGCCTTAACAAGCCGCCTTGGCAAGTCCCCATCGTATCGTCGAAATTCGGCCCATTTCATTGCGGAATACCCGGCTGATGCCCCTATTCCCGACGCACCAGCCGGTATAGGTTTGCGGCGCCGCAAGCGGCGGCGCTGGATTTCAGAACCGAACATCAGATCACGAGAGCCGACCGGAACCGGCGGGTCTCCAAGGACCGGAATCGGATAGTGCACGCTCTTCGCCCGCTGCTTCGTCAATCCCTGTTCAACCTGTTCGCCGCGGCACTCGCGTGTGCCGCGTTGCTCGCGCCGCGCGCGGCGAGCGCCGAAGCGCTGCTCCTGATCGAGGCCGATAGCGGCAAGGTGCTGCAGGCGGAGAACGCGACCATTCCCTGGTATCCGGCTTCCGTCACCAAGATCATGACCGCCTATGTGACGCTGAAGGCGGTCAAGGACGGCAAGCTCACACTCGACACACTGCTCACGGTTTCGCCGACGGCAGCCTCGCAGTCGCCCTCGAAGATGGGCTTTCGCCCGGGAACGCAGCTTACCGTCGACAACGCGCTCAAGATGATGATGGTGAAATCGGCGAACGACATGGCCGTCGTGCTCGCCGAAGGCGTTGGCGGTTCGATCGATGGTTTCTCGGCGCTGATGAACGACACGGCGCAGAAGCTCGGCATGACGCAGACGAGCTACGTCAATCCGAACGGCCTGCCCGCCGACGGACAGATCACCTCCGCGCGGGATCTTGGCATTCTCGCGCGCTCGTTCCTGCGCGACCTGCCCGAGTACGAGTACTTCGTGCACATTCCGGCAATCCGCTTCGGCAAGCGCGTCACCGGCAATTTCAACAAGCTGATCGGCCGCTATCCCGGCGCCGACGGTTTCAAGACCGGCTTCATCTGCGCCTCCGGCTACAATCTCGTCGCGTCGGCCACCCGCAACGGCCGCCGGCTGATCGCCGTCGTGCTGGGCGCCAACTCCGGGACCGCGCGCGCGGTGAAGGCGGCGCAGCTGCTGGAGCGCGGCTTCTCGCAAGATAATCTCACCTGGCTCCGCCCCTCGCTCGGCACCGTTGACAAGCTGGTCCCGGTCGACGCCTCGCCGCCGAACCTGCGTGACGACATGTGCGGCGGCCATCGCAAGCGGCCGGCCAGCGACGATGACGACGCGCTGATCGCGGCCAATGGCGGCACGTCCGGGTCCGCCTCGGCCACCGGCGGCGAAGCCCAAGTCACCTTCTTCACGGCCGGGCTTCAGCCGCCTCTGATGAAGGCCTCCGAGCTGATGGCCTCGGCCCCGGCGGCGGCCGAGCCCGTGCTGGTGTATACCGGTCCGACCCGCACCGGGACCGCCCTGATCGCGGCGGTCGCGGCCGATGCCGACCAGCAGGCCACGCCAAAGCCGCGTGGCAAGAAGTCGCGCGTCGCCAAAAAGCCCGACGCGGCAGACAAGCCGAAGGATGCCAAGACGGCGGCGGCGAAGCCCGATGCCAAGACGGCGGCGGCCGCAAAGCCGGCCGACGGCAAGTCCGCAGCTAAGCCGGCCGGTACCAAGCATGCCGCAGCCAAGCCCGATGCGGTGGCAAAGCCTGCGGTGAGCGGCGAGGCGGCCAAGCCCGCCAAGCCCAAGGCCGCGACCAAGCCCGCCAAGCCCGCCAACAACAGTTAACAGCCGACGCGAGGCGAGACCGCGCCGCACTTCGCAGTTGCGGCAGCGCCATTTGCAAGGATTCCGGTAGCCACTCCCTGACGTTTGTCCTAAGCCTCGACCGCTTGCCACCCGTTCCGGCAGGCTCGATACTGACGGCAACGAGGCAAGCCCGAGACACAACGGGCTCTGGTCAATGAGGGGAGTTTCCATGGAGCGCATCTGGCTTAAGCAATATCCGCCCGGCGTCCCCGCCGATATCGAGCCGACGCAATATTCATCGCTGGTCGACCTCCTGGAGGAGAGCTTCGCCAAGTTCGCCGACCGCAAGGCGTTCATCTGCATGGACAAGTCGATCAGCTATCGCGACCTCGACCAGATGTCGCTGGCGATGGCGTCCTATCTGCAAGGGCGCGGCCTGCAACGCGGCGCCCGCGTCGCGATCATGATGCCGAACGTGCTGCAATATCCGGTCGCGACCGCAGCCGTGCTGCGCGCCGGTTTCGCGGTGGTCAATGTCAATCCGCTCTACACGCCGCGCGAGCTCGAGCACCAGCTCAAGGATTCCGGCGCCGAAGCCATCATCGTGCTCGAGAACTTCGCCCACACCGTCGAGCAGGTGATCGCCAAGACGCAAGTCAAGCACGTCATCGTCGGCAGCATGGGCGACCTGCTCGGCTTCAAGGGAGTGATCGTCAATCTGGTCGTCCGCCGCGTCAAGAAGATGGTGCCGGCATGGTCGCTGCCGGGCGCGGTGTCCTTCAACGACGCGATCTCCGCCGGCCGCTCTCTGGCCTTCAACAAGCCGAAGCTGTCACCCGGCGACGTCGCCTTCCTGCAATATACCGGCGGCACCACCGGCGTGTCCAAGGGCGCCACCCTGCTTCATCGCAACATCGTCGCCAACGTCCTGCAGAACGACGCCTGGCTGCAGCCGGCGATGGCCGCGCCGCCGCATGTCGATCAACTCATGGTCGTTTGCGCGCTGCCGCTCTATCACATCTTCGCGCTGACAGCCTGCTACCTTCTCGCGGTGCGCGCCGGCGGCTGCAATCTCCTGATCCCCAATCCGCGCGACATCCCGGGCTTCATCAAGGAATTGGCGAAGTACCAGGTCAACAACTTCCCTGCCGTGAACACGCTCTACAACGGCCTGATGCATCATCCCGACTTCAAAAAGCTCGACTTCTCCAAGCTGAAGATCTCGAACGGTGGCGGCATGGCGGTGCAGCGCCCCGTCGCCGAGCAGTGGAAGGCCATCACGGGCTGCTCCATCGCCGAAGGCTACGGCCTGTCGGAGACATCTCCGACGCTGACCTGCAACACCACGACCAATCCGGAGTTCAACGGCACTATCGGCATCCCCGTGCCCTCGACCTGGATCTCGATCCGCGACGACGACGGCAACGAGATGCCGCTCGGCCAGCCCGGCGAGATCTGCGCCAAGGGCCCGCAGGTGATGTCGGGCTACTGGAACAGGCCGGAGGAGACGGCCAAGGTGATGACCGCGGACGGCTATTTCCGCACCGGCGACATCGGCATCATGGACGAGAAGGGCTACACCAAGATCGTGGACCGCAAGAAGGACATGATCCTGGTCTCCGGCTTCAACGTCTATCCGAACGAGATCGAGGAAGTGATCGCGAGCAACCCCGGGGTGCTCGAATGCGCCGTCATCGGCATTCCCGATTCCAAGTCGGGGGAGGCGGTGAAGGCGTTCGTGGTCAAGAAGGACCCGAACCTCACGGCGGAGGCCCTGGTCAAGTTCTGCCAGGAGCAGCTGACGGGCTACAAGGTGCCCAAGCACATCGAATTCCGCACCGACCTGCCGAAGACCAATGTCGGCAAGATCCTGCGGCGGCAGCTGCGCGACGAGAAGAAGGCGGAGGCGGCGTAAGCGCCTCTTTCGTTCATGACCGACGACGGCAACATCAGTCCGGCCGGCATCCTCGCCTTCTGGCGCGAGGCCGGCCGCGATGCCTGGTACGAGCGCAACGACGCATTCGACGCGGAGATCAGGCGCCGCTTTCTCGCGCTGTGGCAGAAGGCGGTCGCCGGCGAACTCTCGTCATGGGAGGCGACCGATGAGGGCGCACTCGCGCTCGTCATCGTGCTCGACCAGTTTCCGCGCAACATGTTTCGCGGCACGTCGCAGGCCTTTGCCAGCGATGCGCTGGCGCGCGACGTCGCCCGCCGCGCCATTGCGCGGGGCGCAGATCAAAGGATCGATCCGGTCCTGCTCGAATTCCTCTATTTGCCCTTCATGCATTCCGAGCACCTGCCCGACCAATTGCACTGCGTCGCGCTGTTTCAAAACACCGACAATGCCGAAAATCTGAAATACGCGCGTGAGCACGCCGACATCATCCGGCGGTTTGGCCGCTTCCCCCACCGCAACCATCTGCTCGGCCGCGACACCACCCCGGACGAGCAGGCCTTCCTCGACGGCGGCGGGTTCGCCGGCTGATGACATAACGGTGAAGGGTCCCGCCCTCACCGCCTGCCCTACCGGCAACATTGTGCAGCGCCGCCGCACGGTCTAAAAAGCGGGACCGATTTTCAGGGAGACTGACGATGGCGATCCAGACTGGCGACAAACTGCCCGAGGCGAAATTCCGCGTGATGACGGCCGAAGGCCCGCAGGTGAAGACCACCGACGACATCTTCAAGGGCAAGAAAGTGGCGCTGTTCGCGGTGCCCGGCGCCTATACGGGCACCTGCCACAAGATGCATCTGCCGAGCATTTTCCTCAACGCCTACGCCCTGAAGGACAAGGGCGTCGACACCATCGCCATCGTCTCCGTCAACGACGCCTTCGTCATGAACGCCTGGAAGCGCGATACCGACCAGCGCGACGAGGCCATCTTCCTCGCCGACGGCAATGCCGACTTCACCAAGTCGATCGGCATGGAGCTCGACGCCTCCGGCAACGGTCTCGGCATCCGCTCCAAGCGCTATTCGATGCTGGTCGAGGACGGCGTGGTCAAGAAGCTGAACCTCGAGGCGATGCCCGGCAAGGTCGAGGTGTCCGGCGGCGATACGCTGCTCGGGCAGCTGTAAGCTTTAGACGCCGCTTTCAGCCACAAACGACTCTGTCATGCCCCGCGAAAGCGGGGCATTCAGTATTCCAGAGCAGTTGTTGTTGAATCGAGAGGCCGCTGCGTACTGGATCGCCCGGTCAAGTGTTTAGACCGGAGACATAGCTGACGCCTGTTCGGACACATCACTGACAGTTTGGCTGCGCGTCAAGTCGATTGATCCGACCTGCCAACTGGCAAAGAAGATTCCGTAGCGGCCGTCGCGGTCGAGCGGCCTCACGGCCAGCTGCTCGCCGCAGAAGGCTTGAGGGACTTTCCACATTTGCCCTTTGAAGGCGATGTAGCTCCGCGTCGAGGAGACGGTGCGAACGATCTCCCCGGCGTCGTATTGGATCTTCGGCACACGATCCGGCATGGCGCGTAAACTGGGCCGGTAGCGATCGGCGGGAATGCCCATGCCCAAGCTCTCGTGGGGCCGCTCCAGATTGTAGACCGTTCGCCAGCTATCGAGGGCACGCTGGACTTCCGCCAAAGTGCGGAACGTGCGCAGAGCGAACACTTCTGCTTTCAAGCTGCGATGGAAGCGTTCGTTCTTGCCTCGGCCCTGAGGATGACGTGGCCTGGCATGGACCACCCTGACGCCGAGCTTGAGCAGCCATACCTTCAGCGCAGTCCAGCGAACGCCCGAGGTGTCGCCCCAGGGAGAACCGTTGTCGAGGTAGAAGGCCTCCGGCAGCCCATAGCGTCGGAAGGTGTCGGTCAGATGCCTCTGCACATCAGGTCGCTGCTCGTTGGCGCACGCCTTCAAACACAGCGCATAGCGGGAGTGGTCATCGACCATGGTTAGCGGATGGCAACGCCTTCCGTCGGCAAGCGGCATGTGGCCCTTGAAGTCCATCTGCCAGAGTTGATTGGGCGCGTCCCTCTCGAACCGGTGGCCTGAAGGGCTCGGCGCGGCTTTCTCGCTCGGCTTGATCCGTTCGTTCCGGCACAGGATCCGATGCACTGTGGAGGGCACCGGTACGGTCTGGCCGCCGCGCTTCAGGCAATGGGCAATCTTGCGCGCTCCCCAAGCCGGATGCTTGTCACGCACAGCCAGAACCCGCGCCTCGACCTCAGGCACGCTCCGCTTGGGCATGCTCTTGGGCCGGCGCAACTGATCCGCCAGTTCATGATCTCCAGCCTGCCAACGCCGCAGCCATTTGTAGCCCACATCAGGACTGATCCCGAACCGCCGGCACAACTCCCGCCGGTTCGCCCCTTCCTGCAACGCAAGCCGCACAAACTCCCGTCGCTGATCCATCACCGACACCTCGTTCCAGGGCATGGAAGGCCTCCCGAATCGACCATTCCAGCCCAGTTTGAAGTGTCAGCTATGTCTCCGAACACCTGTCAGTGATCTGTCCGGTCTAAACATCAAGCCGGGCGATGACGGCGGAGCATGAGGAAGGAGCGCCGACCGCGCGCCTACTCCGCCAGCCTCTGCTGCAACCGCGCCTTCACGATCCCGTCGCGCGCGAGCTGGTCGGCGCGTTCGTTCTCGGGATGGCCTGCGTGACCTTTGACCCAGTGCCACCGCACGTCATGGGCCTTCAGCGCGGCATCCAGGCGCTGCCATAGCTCGACATTCTTCACCGGCTTCTTGTCGGCGGTGCGCCAGCCGTTGCGCTTCCAGCCGTGGATCCAGCCGGTAATGCCCTGACGGACATATTGGCTGTCGGTATAGAGATCGACCGTGCACGGCTTCTTCAGCGCTTCCAACGCGGAGATCGCCGCCATCAATTCCATCTGGTTATTGGTGGTGTGGCGCTCACCACCGTTCAGTTCTTTTTCCTTGTCGCCGAACTTCAGGATCGCGCCCCAGCCGCCGGGCCCCGGATTTCCCGAGCAGGCGCCGTCGGTGTAGATCGTGACAATCGGAAGCTCGCTCACGCCACCAGCCCCGACGGCATCAGCCCGTAGTCGCGCACGCTGGAAACGCTCTGGTGGAAGCGCAGCTTGCGGACATATTCCAGCGGATCCTTCGGCCGAACCAGCGCGCCGGGCGGAACGTTGAGCCAGTCGACCAGCCGCGTCAGCAGGAAGCGCATCGCAGCGCCGCGCGCGAGCAGCGGCAGCGCTGCCTCTTCCGGCTCGGACAGCTTTCGCACGCGGCCATAGGCATTGAGGAAGGCCCGCGCCTTGGTGACGTTGAAGGAATGATCCGGCTCGAAGCACCAGGCGTTGAGGCAGATCGCGACATCATAGGCGAGCCAGTCATTGCAGGCGAAAGTGAAGTCGATGATCCCTGACAACTTGTCGCCGAGAAAGAAGACGTTGTCGTTGAAGAGGTCGGCGTGGATCACGCCTTCGGGCAGAAGCGTCGGCCAGACCCCGCTCTCGAGGTAGTCGAGCTCTTGGCTCAGGAACGCGCGCAGGCCGGGCTGCACCTCGTCGGCCCGGTGTGATGCGGCATCGAACAGCGGCCGCCAGCCCGGGACCGACAGCGCGTTCGCACGCCTGATCGCGAAATTCGCGCCGGCCAGATGCATCCTGGCGAGCCCCTCGCCAACGCCGGCGCAATGGACCGCGTTCGGCTTGCGCGGCCAGACGCCTTCGAGAAAGGTGATGATCGCGGCCGACCGGCCCGACAGCTCGCGCAACGCCTCGCCGTCCGTTCCCTTCACCGGCAGCGGGCAGTTGACGCCGTGCTCGGCAAGATGCGTCATCAGCGCGAGGAAGAACGGCAGATCGTTCTTCGCCACGCGCTTCTCATAGAGCGTGAGGATGAACGACCCCTTGGTCGTATGCAGCAGGAAGTTGGAATTTTCGACGCCCTCGGCGATGCCCTTGTAGGAGAGCAACTCGCCGAGATCGTATTGGTTGAGGAAGTCCGCAAGCTCGTCGGCGGCAACGTCGGTGTAGACCGCCATGAACGTCTACTCGGCGGCGGCTTCGGGGCGCACCTGGCGCGGCAGCGGGAAGAACTCGTTCTCTTCCGCGGCCGAGACCGTCTCCACATGCAGCGTGAAGCGCTCGGCGAACGCGTCCATGATCTCCTCGACGATCACTTCCGGTGCCGAGGCACCCGCGGTGATGCCGAGGCTGGTGATGTTCTCGAACCGCTTCCAGTCGATTTCGGTGGCGCGCTGCGCCAGCACGGCGATCGGGCAACCCTCGCGTTCGGCGACTTCGCGCAGGCGCTGCGAGTTCGACGAGTTCGGCGCACCGACCACGATCAGGGCGTCGACCACCGGCGCCACCTTCTTCACCGCGAGCTGGCGGTTGGTGGTGGCGTAGCAGATGTCTTCCTTGTGCGGCCCGTTGATGTTCGGGAAGCGTTCCTTCAGGAGCGCCACGATCTCCGCGGTGTCGTCGATCGACAACGTGGTCTGGGTCACGAAGGCGAGGTTGTTCGGGTCCTTCGGGGCGATGGTCTTGGCGTCCTCGGCAGTCTCGATCAGGGTCACGGCGCCGGTCGGGAGCTGGCCGAGCGTGCCCACCACCTCCGGATGATGGGAATGCCCGATCAGGAAGATCTCGCGGCCGCGCTTGAAATGGATCGCGGCCTCGCGGTGCACCTTGGTGACCAGGGGGCAGGTCGCATCCAGCGAGAACAAATTGCGGGAGGTGGCGTCGGCCGGGACCGATTTCGGCACGCCATGGGCCGAGAACACCACCGGCGCGGTGGTGTTTTCCGGGATCTCGGCGAGTTCCTCGACGAAGATCGCGCCCTTCTTCTTCAACCCATCGACGACGTATTTATTGTGCACAATCTCGTGGCGAACATAGACGGGGGCGCCGTATTTATCGAGCGCCCGTTCCACGGTGTCGATCGCCCGGACCACCCCGGCGCAGAAGCCACGGGGAGAACAAAGCACGATCTTGAGGTCTGGTTTGGCTGACATTGAGCGATCTCGGGACCGAATCACCTCGCCAAATGGGCGGGAAGCGGTCGATGGATGAACAGGGCTTGGGTACGGTCTTACAGAGACTTCAGAGGGAATTGGGCCCCCTTTCGGGCGCTGTCAAGGCACTATCTATAGCAGAACCATTGCGTGGCTAGCCCCTCCGGGCTTATATAGCGCGAATTCCCAGTCATCGCTGATGACCACCGGTTTCGCCTCCAAAGGGGTGGGCGAAGCACAAAGGAGATTTGCCATGAGCAACGCACCTCTGATGCCCAAGGCGACCGCCGTCTGGCTGCTCGACAATACCGCGCTGACCTTCGATCAGGTCGCCGATTTCACCAAAATGCACCCCCTCGAGGTGCGCGCGATCGCCGATGGCGACGCCGCCCAGGGCATCAAGGGCATGGATCCCCTTTCCAATGGCCAGCTGACCCGCGAGGAAATCGAGAAGGGCGAGAACAACCCGGACTACCGGCTCCGCCTCCAGGAGAGCAAGGTGGTGCTGCCGCCGCAGCCCAAGCGCAAGGGCCCGCGCTACACCCCGGTCTCGCGCCGCCACGAACGCCCGAGCGCCATCCTCTGGCTGCTGCGCAACCATCCCGAGCTCAAGGACGCCCAGATCATGCGCCTGGTCGGCACGACCAAGAGTACGATCGCGAGTGTCCGCGATCGCACCCACTGGAACACCTCCCAGCTGACGCCGATCGATCCCGTCACCCTCGGCCTCTGCTCGCAGATCGAGCTCGATTTCGAGGTCGCGCGCGCGGCGAAGGAAAAGCCGATCGACGCAGCCTATGGCGGCGCCACTTTGCTGCCGGCCTCAGAAACCACC
Source organism: Bradyrhizobium sp. BWC-3-1 (assembly GCF_032917965.1). Classification (NCBI taxonomy): domain Bacteria; kingdom Pseudomonadati; phylum Pseudomonadota; class Alphaproteobacteria; order Hyphomicrobiales; family Nitrobacteraceae; genus Bradyrhizobium; species Bradyrhizobium sp. BWC-3-1. The sequence goes on along the minus strand of NZ_CP136625.1, from coordinate 811,915 downwards.
AAGAAGGACGAGTACGAACCCGCGGAGAGGTCCAGCGACGATCTCAACGTCGATGCTGTGTTCGCCAAGCTGAAGACGCTCGGCGGCAAGAAGCAGGACCAGGAGGAGGAGTAATCCTTCCACTTCAGTCGTCATCGAATGCAAACGCGGCGGGGAAACTCGCCGCGTTTTTAGTCTGACGCAAGAAGCTTCAGCAACCTCGTCATTGCGAGCGCAGCGGCGCAGCGCAGCCTTTATGGCCGGTCCGGATGGTTCAGCATGTATTCGCCGAGGTCGCGCTGGCGGCGGTCGGCGCGGGTGGTCGCGGAACTGCGCTGGACGTCGCGGTCCTTGCGGCACGCCACGTATTCGGGCGATCCGGCCGCATAGCCGCGGCTCTGGCAGACCGCGTCGTCATCATCGCCGCCCATCGCCACCGGCGTCTGGTAGCGCGCGGAGCAGGCGGAGAGAATGAGGCCCGCAAATGCAATCGCTAGAAACGGCTTCGAATTCATGGCAGGCCCTTCATCCTCATGGTGAGGAGCCCGCGCAGCGGGCGTCTCGAACCATGCAGGCCAAGCTGCCGCAGCGGGGCCTTTCATCCTTCGAGACGCGCGCCAGGCGCGCTCCTCAGGATGAGGATTGAGCGGAAAAATGCGGCCTATTCAAGCCCCATTGCAAACCTCACACCCGCCCCTTCAGCGCATCGCCGATCTCGTCCAGCACCTTGGGGTCCTCGATCGTCGCCGGCATGGTCCAAGCTTCACCATCTGCGATCTTCTTGATCGTGCCGCGCAAGATCTTTCCGGATCGCGTCTTGGGCAGGCGGCCGACGGTGATGGCGAGCTTGAACGCGGCAACGGGACCGAGCTTGTCGCGCACCAGCGCGACGATCTCCTTCTCGATCTCGGCCGGGGCCCGTTTCACACCCGCCTTGAGCACCAGGAAGCCGCAGGGCACCTCGCCCTTGATCGCGTCCTTGACGCCGAGCACGGCGCATTCAGCGACATCGGGATGCGAAGCCAGGATCTCCTCCATGCCGCCGGTGGAGAGCCGATGGCCGGCGACGTTGATGATGTCGTCGGTGCGGCCCATGACGAAGACATAGCCGTCGTCGTCCTTGTAGCCGGCATCCGACGTTTTGTAGTAGCCGGGGAATTCGGTGAGATAGGCTTCCTTGAACCGTTCGTCCTGATTCCACAGCGTCGGCAGACAGCCCGGCGGCATCGGAAGCTTGATGACGATCGAACCCATGGTGTTCGGACCGACCGGCTTTGCCGCTTCGTCGACCACGTCGACCTGATAGCCCGGCATCGGCACCGTCGGCGACCCGTGCTTCACCGGCAGCTGACCTAAGCCAACCGGATTGCCGGCGATGCACCAGCCGGTTTCGGTCTGCCACCAATGGTCGATCACAGGCACTTTCAACTGCTGCTCCGCCCATTCCACCGTCGGCGGATCGGCGCGCTCGCCGGCCAGGAACAGCGTGCGGAACGTCGAGAGGTCGTATTGCCGGATGAATTTTCCTTCCGGATCTTCTTTCCGGATCGCGCGGAACGCGGTCGGCGCAGTAAAGAAGGCGACGGCCTTGTGCTCGCTGATCACGCGCCAGAACGCGCCGGCATCGGGCGTGCCGACCGGCTTGCCCTCATACATGATCGAGGTCGCGCCATGCAGCAGCGGGCCGTAGACGATGTAGCTGTGGCCGACCACCCAGCCGATGTCGGAGCCGCACCACCAGACCTCGCCCGGCTTGACGCCATAAAGGTTGAACATGGACCATTTCACCGCGACGAGATGGCCGCCATTGTCGCGCACGACACCCTTGGGAATGCCGGTCGTGCCTGACGTATAGAGGATGTAGAGCGGATCGGTAGCGGCGACGGGCACACAAGGCGCCTTCTTGCCGTCGTTCATCGCCTTGCGGCGCAGGCCCGCCCAATCATAGTCGCGGCCGGGCGTGAGGGCGCAGACGAGCTGCGGACGTTGCAGCACGATGCAGGCCTTCGGCTTTGCCCCCGCAAGCCTGATCGCCTCGTCGAGCAGCGGCTTGTACCGCACGATCCGGCCGGGCTCGATGCCGCAACTCGCCGACAGAATCAACTTTGGCTGCGCATCGTCGATGCGGGTGGCGAGCTCTTTCGCGGCAAAGCCACCGAACACCACGGAGTGCACCGCGCCAATGCGCGCGCAGGCGAGCATCGCGACGACGGCCTCGGGGACCATCGGCATATACAGGATGACGCGATCGCCCTTGGCGACACCAAAATCCTGCATGATGGCGGCAAGCGCCTGCACTTCGGCCAGCAGTTCGGCGTAGGTGAATTTGGTGACGCTATTTGCCAGCGGCGAATCATGGATCAGCGCGACCTGGTCGGCGCGGCCGCGTTCGACCTGACGGTCAAGCGCGTTGTAGCAGGTGTTGACGACGCCACCGCTGAACCAGCGGCCGTAGACGCCTTGCGAGGGATCGAATATCTTTTTCGGTGGCTCGATCCAGTCGATCTCCTTGGCCACCTCGGCCCAAAAGCCCTTGGGGTCAGCCAGCGAGCGCGCATAAACCTCGTGATAGAGACTTTTTCCGTCGATGTTTCCTCGGACGTTCATTCCCGCGCTCCCGTTCCCTTATTCGCCTGGCCTTGACCTTGTTGCAGGACAGACGTCCCGCCATGACAGGGATCAAGTACCGGCCTTGTTTGAGGGGTATTTTCCCGGGAACGGGCCGCGGTTCAAGCTGAAAAGAACAATGCTCAGCTATCCATCGCATTCAGCCGCTGCAGCCGCTCCTGCATGACCTTCCTGAGATCATAGCCGGGGCGGCCGAAGCTCGTATTGCGGGTGGTGAGGAAATCGCGCTGGGTGCGACGGAGGCCGCCGGCGAAGCGGGACCCGGCCGATTTCAGCACGCGCTCGTAGGTCTCGGCGATCTGGCGATCGAGCACCCCCAGCTGCGGATCGGCACAAATCACCTTCTCAACCTCGCGCTTCGCAGTGGCACAATCGAACGACGGGCCATTGCCGGAATTCGCCGCGAGTGGCCGCAGCGGCTCGCCGCCGAATTTCGCAATCTCCGCGATCATGGCACGGCGGCCGGCGGCGGCGTTGTCGTTGCCGGATCGAGCCGCAGCGCGGTCTCATAGTCGGCCAGCGCCTTCCTGCGTTCGCCCATCTTCTTGTAGAGCACGGCGCGGTTATTGTAGGTCTGCGCGAAATTCGGATCCAGTTTCAGCGCGGCCTCGTAATCGCTCAGCGCCGCGCCAAGCTCGCCCTTGAGGTGGTAGGAATCGCCGCGGTTTGTGAAGAAATTCGGCCGCGGTGCCAGCCGGAGCGCCTGATCGTAATCGGCAATCGCCTTGTCGTACTCCCCCATCGCGGCCAGCGCCAGCCCGCGATTATCGTAATATTCGGGCACCTTCGGATCGAGCCGGATCGCCTCGCCGTCGTCGGCAACCGACTTGTCGAGCTGGCCGAGCTTCTTGTAGGCGGCGCCACGATTGGTGTAGCTGCGCGGCCGGTTCGGATCGAGCCGCAACGCCTCGCTGAGATCGCGGATCGCCTTCTCGTTGTCGCCGCCGAGATAATAGGTCACGCCGCGGTCGGACCAGGCCTGTGCATTGTCAGGCTTCAGCCTGATCGCCTGGTCGTAATCGGCAAGCGCGCGGTCGAGCCGGTGCTGGTTGGTGTAGACGACGCCGCGCAGCTCGTAAGATTCCGAATCCTGCGGATCGAGCTCGATGGCCTTGCTGAGGTCCGCCGCGGCGCGGTTGAGATCGCCGCCGGCCTCGCGCAGGAGATCGCCACGCAGGCGCCAGGCTTTTGCGTTCTTGCCATCGAGTGCGATGGCGCGATCGATATCTCGCAGCGCCTGCGTGAGGCCGCCCGAGGTTCGCGCATTGGCGTCGGCGCGCACCAGCAATGCCGCGGCGCGATCGAGGGATGGATTCGAGGCCTGGTCGATGATGGCGCTGCAGGCCGGGATCAGCTCAGCCGGAGCGGCCTTGCTCCCGATTACGCAATCGACGCCGGCCGAAGCAGAGGCGACGAGAACGACGCTCATTGCCGCGCTGAGCAGGAGCGAGCGAAACGAGATTTTTGCAAACGAGAGCATTTGCGCGGAAGGATGCGTGCCGCACATGGCATAGGGCTCCGGGACATCAGGCTTTCACCATTGTCGCGGCAGCCAAAGAATCGGTTCAAATCGAGGCGTGCCAGCGGCGCACCGATCCCTTCCCTCCTTCGTCCCGCTCTTACGAGCGAGACGAGGAGCCTCAATACCCGTCCACCCCGTTGAGCCGCTGCAGCCGCTCCTGCATCGCCTTCTTCAAATCGTACCCCGGCCGGCCGAACCCGGCGTTGCGGCGGGCGATGAAATCGTCCTGCTCGCGCTGAAGCGCCTTCGCTTCGCCTGCATTGCGGGCTTCGCGCAACACGCGCGCGTTGGCGGCAAAGACCTCACGGTCGAGATCAGCGAGCTCGCGGTTGGCGCAGATCGCCTTCTCGACGGGACGGCGCGCACCCTTGCAAATGAAGCTGGGCTTGCCCGCGACCGCCATCTGCGCGCCGATCCGCTCGATCTCGCGCGCCATCGCCTTGTTATTGACCTTGGCCTTCTCGTGGTTCGGATCGATCTTCAACGCTGCGCCGAAATCCTGCACCGCCTTGGGCTTGTCGCCCTTCCTTAGCCAGAGCTCGCCCCGCGCGTTGAAGATATCGGCAAGACCGGAATCGAGCTCCAGCGCGCGGCTGTCGTCGGCGATCGCGCGGTCGACTTGGTCGTGCCGCGCATAAAGCCCGCCGCGCGCGATCAGCGCCCTGATCAGGTCGCCTTTCGCCGTCTTCTCGTTGTCGATCACGGCAGCGCAGGCCGTGGCGGCCTTGTCAATGTCGTCGGCTGCGGCGGCCGCGAGGCACGGCGCGATGTCGACCTGCGGCACCGCGGCCGGCTCGCCGCCGGTCGCAGCATGAGCCGCAACGAACGAGAGCGCAAAGAGCAACCCGGCGCCGGACCATTGAATGAGAAAACGCATGCTCGCCACAGTTGGAAAGTCTTGAGTTAAGGTCCGCCTTGAGGTCTTGCCTTGGGGCTGCATCATCCATCATACGACCGGATTGGTGCTAGCTTGTGGCGCCGCTCAAATCGGGTTCGGGGATCAACGTGTCGACATTCGAATGGATCATCGTGCTTCTGCTCGGCGCCGTTGCATTATCGGCGCTGGCGCGGCGGATCAAGGTCCCCTACCCGACCTTTCTCGCAATCGGGGGCGCACTGATCGCCTTTGTGCCGTCGAGCCCGTCCTGGACGCTGGAGCCCGACCTGGCGTTGGCTCTTTTTGTCGCACCGGTCCTGCTCGATGCCGCCTTCGACACCTCGCTGCGCGATCTCCGCAACAATTGGGTTCCGGTCTCCACCCTCGTCGTCGCCGCGGTCGGCTTGACCACGGCCGCTGTGGCCTACGTCGCGCACCGGCTGATGCCTGATATGCCCTGGGCCGCCGCGGTTGCGCTCGGCGCCATCGTGGCCCCGCCGGACGCGGCCGCCGCGGTCGCGATCCTGAGCCAGGTGAAGCTGCCTCACCGCATGGTGAAGGTCCTGGAAGGCGAGAGCCTGCTCAACGACGCGACCGCGCTCCTGATCTATCGCATCGCCGTCGGAGCGATCGCCACCGAGCATCTGGCATGGAGCCAGGTCGCGCCAACCATGGCTCTGGCGCTGGTCGGCAGCGTCGTTGCCGGCTATCTCGCCGCGCGAGTCATGCCACTGGTGATCGTGCAGATCACGGAGGCTCCCAGTTCGATCATCATGCAATTCGCCACTACCTTCATGGTCTGGATCGGCGCTGAACATCTCGGCCTCTCCGGCATCCTCACCATCGTCGTGTACGCCATCACGATGGCACGCGCTGCACCCGCTCGCATGCCGGCGCGGTTGCGGGTGCCGTCCTACGCGGTGTGGGATACGATGGTGTTCGTGCTCAACGTGCTCGCGTTCATGCTGATCGGCATGCAGATGCGACCGATCTGGACGCGGCTGGACGCGGACGTGCGCTGGGACTATTGCCTGGCCGCCGCCTGGATCCTGCTCACCGTGGTCCTGGTCCGGTTGGCCTGGGTCACGCTCTACCGCACGACGCTACGCACGCTGGTGGCGCACGGGATCTATCACCCCAAGGATCCGAAGCAGGTCGCCTCCGCCAAGGGCGGCCTCATCATCTCCTGGTGTGGCATGCGCGGCCTCGTCACGCTCGCCACCGCCTTTGCCTTGCCGGAAAACTTTCCGCATCGTGACTTCATCGTCTTCTCGGCGTTTGCGGTCGTGCTCGGCACGCTGGTCGTGCAGGGCCTGACCTTGCGGCCGCTGATCCTGGCGTTCGGCCTCAAGGACGACGATCCCGTCGGCATCGAGGTCGCGCGCGCCCGCGCCGTCGCCTATCGCGCGGCGCTCGACGCGATCGAGGACGATCCGTCGGAGGAAGCCGAAATCCTGCGGCTCGAATATCGTGCCATCCTGATGCAGGCCGACGACGATCCCCATGGTGGCATCACCAACGGCGAATTGCCCGCCGATCCGCTGCGCCGCCGCGCCATCGAAGCCGCGCGAAAATCGATCTTCGACCTCCGGGCCACCGAGGTGATCGGTGACGACGCGTTTCACAGGGTCGAGGAGGAGCTCGATCGCGCGGAACTGAGCGCGGGGGGTTAGATTTTCGTCATCCCGACAAGCACCCTGCACAGGTGGCTAGGGGTTTGAACCAAACGCCGCCTCTCCAGACTCATCCCTCATGACGACCCTGATCGACGACCGTCGTGTGCGCGCGCGAGATGCGTCGCCCGCACGATATTTCTATCTCCACATGGCACTGGCCTGCGCGGCCACCGCCTTTCTCGGCTTCGCACCGACCTATTTTGTGCCGCTCGCGAACCGGACATTGTCCGCAAGCCCCGTCATTCATTTCCACGGCCTGTTGTTCTTCACCTGGTCTCTCTATTTCGTGATCCAGACGTGGCTCGCCGCCTCAGGCCGCATGGTCAATCACCGTGCGCTCGGCATAGCCGGCGTTTCGCTCGCGACCGCGATGACGATCTTCGGCTTCCTCGCCTCCGTCCATGTGATGCAGCATTCCGCGGCGCTCGGCCAGAAAGAGGCCGGCATCGCCTTCTCGATCGTGCCGATGAGCGGGATCGCGTTCTTCGCTGGTGTATTCGTGCTCGCGATCATGAACACGCGAAAGCCGGAGATTCACAAACGCCTGATGCTGCTCGCGGCGGTCTCCATCCTCGATGCCGCGATCGCGCGCTGGTTTCTCACTTTCCTCGCGCCTTCGGGACCGCCAGGGCCGCCGCCGGTGCCCGTCACCATCGCGCCCGCGATGGTCGCTTCGCTGCTGCTCGTCGTCGCCATGGTACGCGACTGGCGCACCGCGGGCCGAGTGCATCCAGTCTACATCACCGGCACGCTCGCGCTGCTGGCGGTGAAGGTGCTGAACTGGCCGATCAGCGAAACGGCGGCATGGCATTCATTCGCCGGCGGGATTCTGGCGCTGGCGCAATGATGTCGTCCTGGCGAAAGCCAGGACCCATTACCCCGAATGCCGAATGTTGAAGTAGCCGGAGCCGCCAGCCTTCGTCAAACTTCTCCCTGGGGTTATGGGTCCTAGATCAGCGCTCGTTACGCTCGCTTGTCCAGGACGACGGCGAACACGGAACGACGCCTAGGCCCCCGCCTTGCACGTGATCCCGCCGTCCACCACGAGCTCGATGCCCGTCACATATTTCGCTTCGTCCGAGGCCAGGAACAGCGCGGCGTTGGCGACGTCGAAAGCGTCGCCCATGTGGCCCATCGGCACTTGCGCATCGCGCGCCCGCCACATCGCTTCAACATCGCCCTTGGCATAGCTGTTCGCAAGACCTGCGGAATGTTCCACCATCGGCGTCTTCATCAGGCCGGGCAGGATCGCGTTGACGCGGACATAGTGGCGCGCGAACTCGATCGCGGTGGTGCGGGTCATCTGGTTCATCGCCGCCTTCGAGGTGCCGTACGTGACGTAGGAGATGCCCATGTGGCGGATCGAAGCGATCGAGGAGATGTTGATGATCGAGCCACCGCCCTGTTTCACCATCACGGGGATGACGTGCTTCATGGCGAAATAGGCGCTCTTGAGGTTGACGCTGAAGACCCGGTCCCAACTTTCCTCGGTCACTTCGACCACGCTGCCCATCTCGGCGATGCCGACATTGTTGTCGAGCACGTCGATGCGGCCGTAGGCCTTGAGGCATGCCGCGACCATCGCCTCGACCTCGCGCGCATGCGAGACGTCGGCCGTGAACGCGCTCGCCTGGCCGCCTTCGTCCGCGATGATCTTCGCGGTCTCCTCGGCGGCCGCGCCGTTGCGATCGACGCAAAACACCTGCGCACCCTGGCGGGCAAAGGTGACCGCGGTGGCCTTGCCGTTGCCCCAACCAGGCCCGATCGAGCCGGCACCCACCACCATCGCAACCTTGCCCGTGAGCCGACCCATCGCGTGTCTCCCTTATTATTGTTCTTTGCAGACGATCATCTTTGTGACGTTAGCACCAATGGGATGACCGACAATCTCGGACAACGTCCGGCACTTGCCGTCATGGCATAGCCGCCATTCGCCAGCCGCGTCCGAATTGCCCAGCACGACCTCCGGCATCGGCGCGCGCGCGGGCCTCCATTGAAACCAGCCGTCGACGAGGCGCGCCTCGGGCGGCGGCTCCATGCCGGGGCCGGTGCCCTTCACGCGTGCCTGCACCAGTTCGAGCCCGGCGGGGGTGACGCGCCAGTCTTCCTGCCAGTCGACCTTCGCGATCGAATGCGTCCACACCAGTGTGAACGCGGACAGCGCCAGCGCCTTCAGGCCTGAGGCTGTGACGAGGCAGAGGCTCACACCGCCTCGACCGGCGCCGGCGGCCGCCGCCGCCACTGCCACAGCACGATCGCAGCGGCGAGCAGGAAGCCCGCGGTGTCGCTGAACGGGAAGTCGCCGAGCAGGCACAGCGCGGCACCGAGCGCGACCAAACGTTCGAGGAACGTCAGGCGCGTGAACAGGAATCCGATCGCGACCATGCCGAACAGCGCGATCGCCACCAGCGCCTTGACAGTCGCCAATGCCACCGCGCCGTAGAAGCCGAGCTTGGCCGCCATGGGATCGCCGCCCTGCAGCATCAGCGCCGGCGAATAGACGAAGATGAAGGGGATGACGTAGCCGGCGAGCGCGATGCGCATCGCCTCCCAGCCGATCTTGTCCGGATTCTCCTTCGCGATCGGTGCTGCGGCAAGCGCGGCCAGCGCCACCGGCGGCGAGAGGTCCGCCATGATGCCGTAATAGAACGCGAACATGTGGCTTGCGATCAGGGGCACACCCAGTTTGGCCAGCGCGGGCGCCGCGAGCGCTGCCGTGATGATGTAGGTCGGGATGGTCGGGATGCCGGTGCCGAGCAGGATCGACAGCAGCATGGTCATGATCAGTGCCAGGAACAGGCTCTTCTCGCCGAGATCGATCACCCAGCCGCCGAAGATGGTGCCGACGCCGGTCTGCGACATCATGCCGATGATGACCCCGACGATGGCGCAGGCCATGCCGACGGTGATCGCGGATTTGGCGCTTTCAGCCAAGGCATCGCGGCAGGCGCGCAGGGCGGAAAATCCGCCACGCACGAACGCAGTGATCACGATCAGCGCGACGACGACGCCTGCGACCGGCACGATCTGAAGGCCGTCGCGCGAGAGCGCCGCGACGACGAGCGCGAGCCCGATCCAGAAGACATAGCGGATCGCCATCGAAGACGCGCCTGTCGTGATGGCGGTGCCAAGGATCAGCGCCACTGTGAGCGCGAGGCCCATGCTGCCGGCATAGAGCGGCGTAAAACCTTCGAACAGCATGTAGACCAGCGCCGCGAGCGGCAGCACGAGATACCAGCGCGTCACCAGGGCCTTCCAGGCGCTCGGAATCTCCGAGCGCTTCATGCCGGTGAGCCCGTGCTTGCCGGCCTCCAGATGCACCATCCAGAAGGCGGAGGCGAAATAGAGCATCGCGGGAATCGCGGCCGCCTTCACGATCTCAGAATATTGGACGCCGAGCGTCTCTGCCATGATGAAGGCGACCGCGCCCATCACCGGCGGCATGATCTGCCCACCCATCGACGCTGTCGCTTCGACGCCGGCCGCGAACGCGCGGCGATAGCCGAACCTGATCATCAGCGGAATCGTGAACTGGCCGACGGTGACGACGTTGGCGACGCCGGAGCCGGAGATCGTGCCCATCATGCCCGAGGCGAACACCGCGACCTTGGCCGGGCCGCCGCGGGTCCTGCCGAATAACCCAAGAGAAACGTCGGTGAAGAGCTGGATCATGCCGGCGCGCTCCAGGAACGAGCCGAACAGGATGAACAGGAAGATGTAGGTCGCCGAGACGTAGATCGGCACGCCGTAAAAACCTTCGGTGCCGAACGACAGATGCGTGACGATCTGGTCGAAATCATAGCCGCGATGGTTGAGCGGTGACGGCAGATACTGGCCGAAGAACCAGTAGACGAGACAGGCGCCGCACATCAGCGGGAGCGCTGCGCCCATCAGCCGCCGCGTGCCCTCGAAGATCAGGACGGCGAGCAGCGTGCCGACCACCAGATCGAGGCGCGTCGGATCGCCGTCACGTGCGATCAGATCCGCATAGAAGATCCATTGATAGAGCCCGCACAGAAAGCCCATGCCGCCGATCAGCCAGCCGATCGCGCGGCCGAAATCGCTTTTGGCGGTGAAGTTGCCGATCAGGCCGAAGGTGAGGAGAATGAGGAAGCCGACATGGACGCCGCGCACCACCTGGCTCGGCAGATAATTGAAGGCCGCGACATAAAGCTGGAAGATCGCGAAGGCGATGCCGATCCAGTAGGCGAGCGTGCCCCACCAGCCCGGGCCAAAGCCTTCCGGAAAACCGTGCTCGAAATTGTCGAACTCGACCTTGATGGGCTCTTGAGCGCCCTCTGCCTTCTCCAGCATTTCAACCCATCCCCAATCGTCGAGCGCTTATAGCATTGGCACGGTCCATCCGCGCCGTCATGCCCGGGCTTGTCCCGGGCATCCACGATCTTTCTCGCCTGGCCTTAGAACGTGGATGGCCGGGACAAGCCCGGCCATGACGTCCGATAACGAGGCCGACGTTACTTGATCAGCCCCTTTTCCTTGTAATAGCGGATCGCGCCGGGGTGCAGCGGAACCGGGCTGCCGCTGGCGGCCGTCTCGAGCTTGATCTCCTTGCCGGCCGCATGCGCGTTGGCGAGTTCGGGCAGCGACTCGTAGACCAGTTTTGTCATCTGGTAGGCGAGATCGTCCGACACCGCCGAGCTGGTGACGAGGTAGTTGACCACCGCCGCAGTCGGCACGTCCTTGTCCTGCCCGGTGTAGGTGTTGGCGGGAATGGTCGCCGCGATGAAGGGCAGGCCGATCTTGTCGACGGTCTCCTTCGGCACCGACACCACCACGATCGGGCTCGAGGTCGACAGATCCTTCAGCGAGGCCACGCCGAGCCCGGCCGATTGCAGCGTCGCGCCGAGCTGGCGGTTCTTCATGAGGTCGACGGATTCGGCAAACGGCAGATACTCGACCTTGCCAAGATCCTTGTAGCTCATGCCGGCCGCCGCCAGGATGGCGCGCGAATTCAGCTCCGTGCCCGATTTCGGCGCGCCGACCGACAGGCTCTTGCCCTTGAGATCCGCAAGCGTCTTGATGCCGCTCTCGGCAGTCGCGACGATCTGGATGTAGTTCGGATAGATCGCGCCGATCGTGCGCAGCTTGTCGAGCTTGGACTTGAAGCCTGCTTCCTCGTCGCCATCCCAGGCCGCTTTCAGCGAGTCACCCAGCGTGAACGCGATCTCGCCGCGACCCTGCTGGAGCAGGATCAGATTCTCGACCGACGCCTTGGTGGCCTGCACCTGCGTCTTCACGTTAGGAATCTTGTCGCCGTAGATCTTCCCGATCGCGACCCCGAGCGGATAGTAGACGCCGGAGGTGCCACCGGTCAGCACATTGATAAAGGATTGCGCCTGCGCGCAAGGTGCCGAGGCCGCCAGAGCAAGAGCCGCGGCCACGCCGAAAATCGTTCGTTTCATGATCTTTCTACTCCCCAAACCGGCCGGAAGTTGGCCGGATGAGGGGGGCGGGTCAACCCATCCAAAAGTCAAAACAGGACTGCAGTAAATGGCTGTGCTGGTTCGATTTTTGGGGAACTCGCCAGGTGCGGCGAGGTGGCGCAGCCAGGTCTGGTCAGCCCCTCACTGGAAGGTCATGTCCAGGCATTTGGAGATGTCGGAGCCGAGGCCGGAGGAGATGATGATGCAGCCGCGCACCTTCTGCGCGCCGACGTCGGCGGCCCACACCGAGTAGCCGCCGGGGCCGAAGAACGAATTGGTGTTCGGCGGCTCGGTCTCGGTCGCGTCGAAATCGTAATGGCCGTCGGTGTCGAAGATGCGCGGCTTCTTGGTACAGCCGCCGTCGGTCTGGACGTTGATGACTTCCTTGTTGTCCCGGGTCAGCGCCAGCGAGACCTGACAACGGAAATATTCCGAGGTCTTGGTGTTGAAGAGGTAGGTGTATGACTTGCAGGTCGCGGTGTTCAGCTTGCCCGGGGCCAGGCCGCGGCTGCACGAGATCCTCTGGTTGTGGCTGAGCTGGTAATCATCGGCACGGGCGGCCGGCGCGAGCACCGTCAGCAACAGGCCGGCGGCCCAGCAAGCTTTAATGACGAGGTTCATTCGAATCATCCCCTACCCAATGTTTTTGTCGAATTGCGTTCTAGACGGAAAGCGGAACATAGTCGCGCGGGGACGAAGGGAAAATCACAAACTGCTCGGCAAGACGTGATGCGCTGCGGCGCTTTCGCAAATTGACCTGAAAGCGCCGTTCGTGATTTGTTCAAGCCGGGAGCCTCGATGGGGAGGATAGGGTGATGGCATTTTCGACAAGGATATTTTTGGTGACGGCCGTGCTCGGCGCGTTCGCTGCACCCGCATTGGCGCAGACCGCTGCAACACCTTGGGAGCTCAAGCCCGACACCGGCTACGCCTATGACAAGGACGGCAAGACCTTCTCCTACAAGATGGGCACCAGCAATGCCGGCGAACTTCTGAAGGGCGCCAAGAAGGTGCCGAAGGGCACGCTGTTCTTCCTCGGCCACAACGGCCAGCTCTACATGCGCAGCGGCCCGTATCTGGAAGGCGACGGCAAGTTCAAGTTCGGGTCGGATCAGTAGGGCGAGGTCGCGGCGACGCCACACACTGCTGTCGTCCCGGCGAAGGCCGCGACCCATACCGCGTGATCCCTCGATTGCGTACGGCCGCAGTACCGAACGACCGTCCTCCCAAACTATGCCCTGTGGTGATGGGTCCCGGCCTTCGCCGGACGACGCCGCCTAAAACGCCCCCGCCAGCTCGCGCGCGCCGGCGTTGTTGCTGTTGCTGTCCATCCTCGTATCCGTCACCGCCAGCAGCTTCGCCACCGTGTTGTGGCGGATCGCGACCGGGTTACGCTCGTAGCCGCCGCGCTGGAAGAAGTTCGAAGTCGGCACCTGCTCGCGCATTACCTGCGGCATTGTCACCATGTCGAGGCCGGTGCCGTCGCCGGTGAGGTTCATCATCTCGAGCTCGGCCGCGCTGAGCGGGCGGTTGTAGCCCTTGGCACGCGCGAACAGCACCGAGGTGAGCAGCTTGTGAGTCTGCAGCATCGGCCCGATATCGATGTCGAGCACCATGGCATGCATGGCCCAGCCCTGCGCGGTGTTGCCGATCTTCTCGTGCTCCGACCAGGTGTCGGGCACCGACTTGGCGTGCGCCACCATTTTCTTGAGCACAGTGAGCTTGTGCTCGAGCGACTGACGCGCCGGGCCTGAGGTCCGCGCCACCTTGTCAGAGAGAGCGCGGATGAATTCATGGCCTTGCTCGGCCAGCAGCTCGACGCTGTTGGTCGTCAGCAGCTGGTTGTAGCCCATCGCGGTCGAAATGGCGCGCTTGCCGCCATGTTCGATTCCCGCCTGCACGTCGTAACTGCCGGTGCCGCCGGTCTCGAACGCGTAGACCCGCACCGCCTGCTCGCGCGTCAGCCCCGAGGCCAGCGCGTAGCGTGCATAGACGCGCTTGAATTCGACTTCGTTGGCCGGCCGCTGTGGCGTGAACTGATAAAGCTCCTGCGCCGCGCGCAGCAGATCGGCGACCACCGGGATCGGCTTTTTCGTCGGGCGGTCCGGGGTTTCCTCCGGCTCCGGATTCACCGGCCGTTTCGGCCCGTTATAGAGCGGCGGATGCTCCAGCACGTAATCGTCGAGCGTGACCTGCTGCCCGCTGCGCCGCTTGGCATTACGGCCTTTCCGCTTCTCGGAGATCTGACTCCAATAGGCGCCGGCTTCCTCGTCAAAGGCCGCGCGCGCCGCCTGATACTCCTGCAGCTTGCGGCGATATTCCAGCACGGCGGGCGACACGCCGCCTTGCGCAAAGAACTGCGACAACAGCTGGGCATTGGCATTGCGGACGGCCGGCGGCAGCGCGTCGGATTCGCCGCCGCGCACGGCAGGCGCGAGCAGGACGAGCGCGAGTGGAACCAGTCTCACGGCATTTCGAATCGATTGATGCATGCTGCCCTCTTAGCAGGCATCCGGTAACTGTCACGTTAACGCGCCGTTTACCTCGTTTTCGCCCCTCGCGTCATTTCCAGGCGAGTACCGGCTGTTCCAGCTCGGTGACGCGGGTGTGCCGTCCTGCCAGCACTTCGCGGAACTGGTAGATCAGGGCCGCCGTCGGTGCGTGAATCAAGCTCGACTGATGATGGAAACGGATCACACGGCGCGTGCTCTCGGGGATCGCGACGAAATCGAAGGCGTCGGCGCGCTCGACCGTCGCAAGCGCGATGCGATGGACGGAGGCGACCTCGTCCGGGTTTGGTTTGATCGCGGCACTATCGGCGGCCCAGACCACGACCGGCGTGATCAGATAACCGGAGCGGGTCGGATAGTCATCGAGCGTGCCGAGCACCTCCGCGCCGGTGAGGCGCAGGCCAAGCTCCTCGTCGAGCTCGCGCAGTGCCGCCTGGACCGGCGTCTCGCCGGCATCGCAGCGTCCGCCGGGAAGAGCCCATTGGCCGCGATGGGCGTGCAGATGCGATGCGCGCAGCGTGAGCAGGAACGCCGTGTCATCGCGCTCGCTGGCTGCGGTCAGCGCAATCACCACAGCGGCACGCTTCAACGCCGCCGGCGCCTCATCCTCCGGCAGCCGCGTGAAGGCCGCACAGGCAGCCGCGATATTCCGCCGTGTGGCATCGTCGAACGGTCTCATCATGCTTGACTACACCACGTCCGGCCCCGATGAAACGAGATCGCACGACCCGCTCAGGAAATGGACGACATGACCAACAAGACCGCCGCGAGGCTGAAAGCAGACGGCTGGACCATCCTGGAGACCACGGGCTTCATGCACCTGATCGGCCCATTGTGGGAGCGCAAGGTCGACGGCCAGTACGAATTCGCACTTGCGACCGAGGACAAGCACCACAATCGCCGCGGCATGGTCCAGGGCGGCGTGATGATGACGTTCGCGGACCGTACCTGCGGCATGACTGCCCGCTATGTCTCGGGCAAGGAGTTCATGGCGACGGTGCAGCTCGACACCCATTTCGTCGACGCCGGCCAGATCGGCGACATCCTGATCTCCCGCCCGCGCGTGGTGCGCTCGACGCGCAGCCTGATCTTCATGAGCACGGAGGTCAGCGTGGACGGCCGCTGCGTGGTGATGGCCAATGGCGTGTTCAAGATCTTGAAGGGGCCGGGGTAACTCCACACCCAACGCTGTCATTTCCCGCGAAGGCGGGGAATCCAGTACGCCGCGGCTTCTCGATTGAACTACAGCCCTCTCGGAATACTGGATCGCCCGGTCAAGCCGGGCGATGACAGCTGAGAGCGTAGCAAGCATCTCCGCCAACCGCGTCATTGCGAGCGCAGCGAAGCAATCCAGACTGCCGCCGCAGACGCATCTCTGGATTGCTTCGCTGCGCTCGCAATGACGGAGTGAGACGGTTATGCTGTCGCCAGAAGAAGCAGCAAGGACGCGCCCATGCAATACCGCCAACTCGGCCGCAGCGGCCTGAAAGTGTCGCCGATCTGCTTGGGCACCATGATGTTCGGCGGGCCGACCGATGAAGCCACCTCAAAGCGGATCATCGCGAAGGCGCACGAGGCCGGGGTCAATTTCATCGACACCGCCGACGCCTATTCCAAGGGCGCATCCGAACAGGTCGTGGGACGCGCCATCGGCAACAACCGTCACGCCTGGGTGCTGGCCACGAAACTCGCCAATCCCATGGGCGACGATCCCAACCGTGTCGGCCTGTCGCGACGCTGGGTCTTGCAAGCGGCGGATGAGAGCCTGAAGCGGCTCGGCACCGACCACATCGACATCTATTATCTGCACAAGGAAGACCATTCGACGCCGCTGGAGGAGACGGTGCGCGCGATGGGCGATTTGATCCGCGCCGGCAAGGTGCGCTATTTCGGCGTCTCGAACTACCGCGCCTGGCGCGTCGCCGAAATCTGCAACATCTGCGACCGGCTCGGCATCGACCGGCCCGCGGTGAGCCAACCCTATTACAACGCCATGAATCGCATGCCCGAAGTCGAGCACTTCCCGGCCTGCTCCTATTACGGCCTCGGCATCGTGCCCTATAGCCCCCTGGCGCGCGGCGTGCTGACCGGCAAATACACGCCCGACGCGGCTCCCGACAAGGAGACGCGCGCGGGCCGCAATGACACCCGCATGATGCAGACCGAATGGCGGCCGGAATCGCTCCAGCTGGCGCAAGAGATCAAGGTTCACGCCGAAAAGAAGGGCATCACCGGCGGCCAGTTCGCGGTCGCCTGGGTGCTGAACTCCGCCTTTGTCTCCTCGACCGTTGCCGGCCCGCGCACCGAGGAGCAATGGGACGGCTACATCGGCGCGCTCGACTATCGGTTCACCGCCGAGGACGAGGCGCTGATCGACAGACTGGTCGTGCCGGGTCATCCTTCGACGCCAGGCTACAACGACCCGGCCTATCCGATCGAAGGACGTCGCGCGCGGACGGCCTGAGCCGGAGACAAGGATGGCCCTCGAAGATCGCTATGGCCTGCCGATCTCCACCTCTTCGCCCGAGGCGGCATCCGCTTATCGTGAGGGCGTCGACCTCATGCTCGCGGGCTGGACCGGCACGGCGGAAACGCTGGAGCGCGCGACTGCGGCCGATCCGGATTTTGCGCTGGCCCATATCGCCCGCGCCCGCCTGCATGGCTTCTATCAGCAAGGCGACCTGGCACGTCAGAAGGCGGCCCTCGCGCGTGAGCTCGTGGCGACACGCGGCACGGAACGCGAGCGTTCGCATGTCGAGACGCTGGCGCTCGCAATCGAGGGCCGGCTGCCGGAGGCGATCGCGGCAACGATGAAGCACGTCGAGGCGTGGCCGCGCGATGCATTGGTGCTGTCGCTGCCGCTCGGCGCCTTCGGCCTGTTCGCGTTCTCCGGCATGGCCGATCACGACCGCGCGCGGCAGGAGCTGTGCGAGCGCGTCGCGCATGACTATGGCGAGGATTGGTGGTTCCTCACCATGTACGGCTGGGCGATGACCGAGAACGGCAATGTCGGTCGCGGCCGCGGTGTCACCGAGCGCGGCTTCGAGCTGCGCCGGCAGAATGCCCATGCTGTGCACGCCGTGCTGCATGCGATGTTCGAGGACGGTTCGATCGAAGCGGCCGACCGGCTCGTCGACGACTGGATCCCCTCTTACGACCGCGCCGGGATCTTGCACGGCCACATCCGCTGGCATCAGGCGCTCGGCGCGCTGGAGCATGGCGATGCCGCGCGGGCGCTCGCGATCTATGCCGATGTGCTGCAGCCAAAGGCCACACAGGCGCCGCCGCTCAATCTCGTCACCGACGGTGCGTCACTGCTCTGGCGCCTGTCGGCTTACGGCCACGCCGTGCCGAGAGCGCTCTGGGTCGAAGCCGATGCCACCGCGCAAAGACTGTTTCCGAAATCGAGCCTGCCCTTCGCCGATATCCACATGGCACTGTTCGCAGCCGCAACGCAAAATCGCGAGGCGCTTGTCGCGCGGTTGACCGCGATCGAGCAGCGGCTCGCCAATGGCAAGCTGCCGGCCGGCCCCGTCGTGCCGGCGGTCTGCCGCGCGCTGGCAGCCTTTGCGGACGAGGATTACGCGGCATGCGTGCAAATGCTCGCGCCGGTCCTCGACGAGGTCGTGCGTCTCGGCGGCAGCCACGCCCAGCGCGAGTTGATCGAGGACACTTTTGTCGTTGCCCTCATGCGCAGCGGCGACCTGCCGCGCGCCCGCGCCCTGCTCGACGCCCGCCTGCACCGCCGCCCATCCTTGCGCGATACGCGCTGGCGGGCGGCTATGGGGTAGTCCCGCCACGAAAAAAACACCGGCCTGACGGCAAGTGCTGGCCGGGAATGGGTTGGGCGATATGGGCGAATTGCCGTTGGGGTGGCGCGGTGGTATTTCAGACGAGTCCGGCAGAACAAACGGGATCGCAACCAATTTACGGTTCGCTGGTTATCCGACGGGACTTTTCGGTCGTTCCCTGGCATGTGAGCCTTCCGATGCGCCTCTGCCGCCCCATCCTCGCTGCTGCCCTCGTCGCCACCTTGGTCCTCTTGGCAAGCCCTTGTTTTGCCGAGTCTTCCGCGCCGATTCCCGTCAACAATCCGCCCGGGCAACAGACCGCCTTTATCGACTTGCTGGCGCTGATGTCCGGCCACTGCAAGACGTTGAAGGTTGCCGGCCGCACCTTCCCCTGCAAGACGGTCGCCTACGCTCATGGTGACAAGGGCCGGGTCAATTTCACGGTCGCGGTCGACGATCCCGCTGATGACAATCACGTCGTGTCGTTCTCCGGCGAGAACGGCAAGCGCGCCGACGACAATTCCTACGAGCTGCCGATCGACCGCATGCTGCTCAACTCCAAGGACCGCCCCAAGGTCGACGGGCTGCCGGTGCCGGCCGAGCAGACCTCCACCGGCCTCTGCCGCCAGACCGGCAATTTCGCCGCCAAGAAGGTGAACGACGTCACCTGCTCCGCGACCGACAGCGAGGGCCGGAAGTACGAACTCCTGTTCGTCTCCGACGGCACGCCGGTGAGCGTGCGCCGCATCAGGCAGTCGGCGCCGTCGATCCAGGATCCGTTCAAATAGCTCCATCCGTTACGTGAACGCCTTTCCAGCGTCGCGAAGAAGGCGAGATTGACGGAGTTCCTGGGCACCGGCAGCGGTCGGCCGCGCTGCGCGGCATGAACATGCTGGTGATGTAGGGCATGCGGCAGGGAATGCAGATCGCATCCTCGAAGACGCCAGGGTCGAATTCAGATGGCCGCGCACCAGCTGTGTGTCGAAGCCGAGATTGCTCACCGACGAATTCGCGCGCATCGTCACCACCGATGACGTGATTGCGTCATTCGCGGCAGAGTGATGGCAGAGTTGCGATCACGCCGGTGATGCGACAATAGATCTCACGAGACGCAAGCAGCCGCGCGAACCGGACCAATGTAACTGCGTCGTTTCGACGCCCGCACTGGCCGGAACGTGCCGGATGACCATGTGTTGTCACACGACATTCAACCGGAGTGATGACATGAAGTATCTCTTTGTCGCGATGGCCGTCGGTGCTGCGGCGCTTGTCGGCGGATCCGCGGCGAACGCGGCCAATCATTCAAGTGCGAAACAGAACGCGCCAGCCGCCCAGTCAACCGACATCAGCGCGCAGCACAGGCACCACCATCACGGCTATCGCCATCACTGGCGTCCTCACCACCATCACGGATTTCATCGTCCGCACTACCGGAGCTACGGCTATTATCCGCGGCACCACGGCTATTACGGCGGTGGACCGTACGGATATTACGGCGGCGGCGGTCCCAGCGTGACGTTCGGCTTCGGCGGCAGCCGCTGGTAAGACGAAAGGCAGCAAGACGAAAGGCTCGCGAAACGCGGGCCTTTCTTTGCTCGTCAGCCTATTCCCGCAAGATTATCCCCGCCGTCTGTTGACCGCTCGCCAGCGCCGCTTCGACTGTACCCATGTCGGCTCCGCGATAGAGCGCCTCGCCGGAGAACAGCACCGGACCGTCGGCGCGCGCAAGGATCGTTTGCGCCTCGCGCGTTCGCGGCGTCGCCCAGGAATAAGCGCCGCGGGCGTAGGGATCGTGCGCCCAGTTTGTCGCGACCGCGATGACGAGTTCGCGTGCGAGGTCCTCGCGCGACAGGCCAAAGACGATCGCAAGCGAATCGAGCCCGGTATCGATCAGCGCTTGCGGGTCGAGACGCGACAGCGCTGCCGTGCGCGGGCCGCCGAACCATCCGGTCAGCACGGGATGCCGGTTCGGATATTGCGTCCACCACACCGGGATGGCCTGGTCGGACAAAAGGAAGGCCATGTCCGCGAGCTCTTCCTTGCGCTCACGCC
Source organism: Bradyrhizobium sp. BWC-3-1 (assembly GCF_032917965.1). Lineage (NCBI taxonomy): Bacteria > Pseudomonadati > Pseudomonadota > Alphaproteobacteria > Hyphomicrobiales > Nitrobacteraceae > Bradyrhizobium > Bradyrhizobium sp. BWC-3-1. The sequence goes on along the minus strand of NZ_CP136625.1, from coordinate 791,436 downwards.
ACCATGGCCGCCTGAAGCGCAGCAGGATTTTTATCACGTTACCGAAGCCGATATCGTCGGCCGCCGCCGCCTTCGCGCGCGCGCGGCTCGGCAGCCCGATCTCGCGCAACAACGGCAACGGAACGGTGATGATCACGCGATCGCAGCCCTGCACGTCGCCGCCGACACAGCGAACGGCGATCGCGCCGCCCTCCTCCTCGATCGCCAACACCATGCAGCCGAAGCGAAACGTCACGCCAAGCTTGCGGCACTCGGCTGCCAGGAAGTCGATCATCCCACCATAGCCGCCCTTGATGCGCGCCTGCGGAGAGTGCCCGCCAGCCATCCATTCCTCGCGCAGCGCCAGCGTGGAGGCGGACTCGGGATCGGCCGCATCATAGCCCTCGACCATCCGCTCGATCGAATGGCGCAGCCGCGCATGCTCATCCCCGGCAAAATGCCGGCGCAGGAAATCGGCGACGGTGAGGTCGTCGTTCAATTCCCGAACCACGGCGTGCAGCTCAGCCTGATGCGGATCGTGGCGATCCTCGCGCACGATGTCAGCGCCGTCAAAGCCCCATCGCTCGCCCTCGATCTCCTGAAGGGACAGCCCGGCTTCACGCAGCAACGCGCGCGTGACCGGCGCCTCGCCGTGGACGAATTCGGCGCCGCCGTCGGCGGGGTAGCCGAACTCCGAAGCAGGCAGCGGATGGATGCGGCCGCCGCAGCGCTCGCGCGCCTCCAGGATTGTCACGGTCCTGCCCGCGCGCGCCAGCTCGCGCGCCGCCATCAGGCCGGCCGCGCCGGCACCGACAATGACGATATGCTCTGATGTTGCCGACATCTCGGTGCTGTTACTTGCCCATGGCCTGCGGATCGTTCTGGATCAGATAGCGCAGCAGCAGGACGCCGCCACCGACATCCCGCGTGCTCTCCAGCGTCATCGCGCTCAGTGGTGCGCGCCGGTCGCCGTCGGAGTCCATGGAATCGAACACGAATGGCGCGCCCTTGGCGCCGTCGATCGCGGGACTGAGGATCAGGTTGAACTCGTCGATCAGGCCGGCACGCAGGAACGCGCCGTTGGCGACGCCGCCGCCCTCCACCAGCAGGCGCTTCACGCCGAGCTCGCGGTTGAGGATGTCCAGCGTCAGCGCGAGGTCGATCTCGGACTTGCCGGCAAAGATATAGGACACGCCCTCGCCGCGGAGCCCCGCGAGATGCGAATCTGCGACGCTCTCGGTCAACACGACGACGATCGGATCGCCGCCGATATCGGAGCGGCCCCAGCCGATCTTGCCCTGCGCATCGAGCACGACGCCATAGGTTTTCGCGTCGCGTCGCGCGAACCAGTTTTCGCGCGGAAATTTCGCGTCCGCCGTCGTGGGATAGGGCTCGCCCTTGGCGAACTCCGAGCCGGTGATGCGGCCGATCACCCAGGCGTCGCCGCCGAGCTCGTCGTGGATCTTCTCGAACCAGTCCGTTCCTGCCCCCTTCGGGCGCCAGCGGCTCGGATGGGTGCGGCCGTCCAGACTCGAATGCATCAGGCAGATGACGTAAGGCTTCATGCGTATCTCCGGGCCGCGCTCAGGCAGCCGGCTCATTGCCCTTCTCATTCCCAGTGGCGCGATCGTTCACGATCAAAGCGAGGGGATTGAGCTTTGGCGGCGCGATGAGTTTCAGCGTGTTGGTGTCGCGATGGTTGAACGGCGCGCCGCGCACGAACAACTCGGTCTGGATCAGATAGGTCCAACTGCCGTCGTCGTTGAAGGTGATGTCGCAGCGGTAAGCATCGGTGCGGAACGCTTGTTCCAGAAAATCAGTCGAGCAGATCCCGTAAGCGGTGTCGCCGCGCTTGGCGGTCACGGAGATCTCCTTGTCGCCCGGCCCGGCCTTGCCCGACGCCAGCAGCACCTGCCCGCGCGGGATCGCCAGCGTCTGCATGATCAACCCGGTCGCGGGCTCCCACAACCAGTAGCCGACCTGGTCGTGGAAGGTGATGTCTTCCTCGGGCGTGTTGATGTGGATGTGATAACGCAGCCCATAGAGCAGCTGCGGCCCGTTGGCCTGCGGATCGATCGGGTCCATCCGGATGCGCTCGATGAAGGTCCGCCGCTCCGGCCCCTCGGCCTTCGGATTGATGTCGATACCCTTGTCGGCCTGCCAGACACCGGCGAGACGGCGGAGCGGGCCGAGATTGGCAAGCCCGTCGGGCGAGACGTCCTCGGGCTCGGTGAAGATATCGGCGGGAAGGGGGAGCATGGGTGTCCTCGTGTCGTTGCGAGGCAGCAATAGCATGAGAGCGCGGGCGTGGCTCGTTCTCCAGCCTCACAATCGCGAATGGACATAGGCGTCACGCGCAGACGATCCATCACGCGAAGCGGAGCCGAACCTCCTCAGTTCGGCTCCGTCGCCAGTGCGCTTAGTGGCGGCGGTCGCGGACCTTAGGTTGATTGCGGTGGTCCCGGACGATGGGTTGATTGCGATGGTCGCGCACGATGGGCTGGTCGCGATGGTCGCAGACGATGCGTCGTCGCGCTCGAGGGTGTCACCACGTCGCCAATGCGATCGCTGGATGGAGTTGTGCATGGAGTTATGCCTTTCGCTTGGTGGATCACTGCGAGCTACCTGACAACAAGGTAGATTTTGCAATCGACGTCGAATCTGCCGCAGTTTTAATCAGACACCCGAGCGTCGGCTTTATGCAGCCAAGGCGTTGACGTTCCGTAATTCGTGAAAATCATGGCAGCTGCCCAGGAGAGCGTCATAAGCATTTGTGTTCGGTGTTCCCGTTTGCGCCACGGAATCACGATGATAAGATCACCTCAGGATTGTGAAATACACCATAGGCGATGAAGCCACTCCTAAACTAGCGTTCACGTGACGTCGGTTATTTTCAATTGAGTGGTTTGGAATGCAGCAGGCTTCGGTCGAGAAGTTCTCGGATCTCATCGGCAGTATCTATGATTGTGTGATCGCGCCGGAAGGCTGGACCGAAGTTCTGGATCAGATCTGCGCCGAGTTCGGCTTTGCCACCGGCGCGCTCTCGGTCGCCAGCCTCACCAACATGAAGGCCGTCGTCAATGCGGTCTCCGGGTCTGACCTGGCCCAGATGGCCCAGAACGCGGTCGGCTACGGCCCCGACATCATCGAGCTCTGGGGCGGCGCCGAACGCATTCGGCAATACCCGCTCGGCGAGCCGATCGTTCAATCCCAAGCCGTCCGGCCGGACGTTATTTCCAGCAACCGCTACTATCGCGAATGGGCCATGCCCAAGGGCTTGTTCGACGCCGTTGCCGTCGGCCTCGTTCGCGACAGGACGATGGTTGGAAATGCGATATTCAGCCAGCATGAGTCGGCAGGCCGGATCGACGATGCGCAGGTCGACGGATTGCGCCTTCTGGCGCCTCACATCCGCCGCGCCGTGACGATCAGCAATCTGTTCGACATGAAGGGGGTGGAAGCCAACACATTCGCGGCGACGGTGGAGGCCCTGACGGTGGGCGTCGTCCTGGCCGACGAGGATTCGAAGATCGTTCACACCAACGCCGCAGCCGCGGCGATGCTCGCGGCCGGCGATCCGATCGTGGCAAGGCATGGCAGGATCGCGGTTCAATCCGCGGCGAGCACGGCCACATTGCAATCAGCCGTCGCGCAGGCGGCAAAGGACGAGGCAACGCTCGGGCAAAAAGGCATCGGCATCCCGATCCCTCGCCAAAGCGGTGAGCCTCTCGTCGTCCACGTTCTGCCGCTGCGACGCAGCCACACACGATCCGGTCTGATCCAGAGCGCCGCTGCCGCCGTGTTCGTGACGTCAGCCTCCGGGCCGCCGCGATTGCCTCACGATGCGCTCAACCAGCTCTATGACCTGACGCCGGCCGAGATTCGCATCTTCGAGCTCATTTGCGAGGGACACACGCGAGACGCGATCTCGGCCTTGCTCGGCGTTTCCGTCAGCACCGTGAAGAGCCACCTCATTCACGTCTTCGAAAAGACGGGCTGCCGGCGCCAGGTCGATCTGGTCAGGCTCGCGAAATCGCTGACGTTCCCGGTGTAACAGAAGACCGCGCTCAAGCCGCTTCCGACGTTGATCGCGCACGCTGCTCGAGCACGCCGATCGTCGAGACCAAATTGTCGCGTCGCGCGCGAAGATTCAGCGCAAGAAGCGGATAGGTCGGCTGAAGCACGTCAAACACCCCTGCTCTCGCCTCTTCCTCGAGAATGTCGGTGTTGATGAGTCTAACGCGCCACCACAAATCGGCGACCAACGCATCGAGCCGGAGTTCGCCGGCAGCACCAGAACGGGACATTTCTTGCATCACTTGCCTCAACCTGAAACGGCCTCTCTTCCAAGGCCAGACTTTGGTCCTGGCTGAGCAAGCAGAGTGCCAGCAACGGCGGGCGCGATCTGGTTCCGGAACGGATTGCTGCGCGAGCCGGCTGGTCAAGGCTTGGCGCTCAAGGCTTGGCGCTGGGCAAGATGTTGCCCGTGGAGAGCGAAAATGGTGCCCAGGGGCGGAATCGAACCACCGACACTGCGATTTTCAGTCGCATGCTCTACCAACTGAGCTACCTGGGCGTGCTCCAAAGAGGGGCCAAAGCCCATCGAGCGGGCGGTTTATAGTGGGCTGAAGGCTGCCTGTCCACCCACGCTTCGCCGATGGCTTCGCGGGGCGTGGCCCGGCTGTGCACAAGGCAGGACGTGGCTCGGAGGCAACGCCGCGTAGCGGTGCATCGACAATTTAAATGCTTGATAGAACAGGGTTATTCCTCTCCGTCTGCCTCGTCATCCCGGCCGGGAATGACATAGGAGCCTTTCAGCCAGCGGTTCAGATCGACGTCGCGGCAGCGCGAGGAGCAGAACGGGCGGGTGGCCTCGGACTGCGGCTTGCCGCAGATCGGACAGGTTTTGAGGGGGCTTGCGGGCTTTTTCACCTGGTCGTCCATAGGGTGCTCAGCTTACACGAGGTGAGAGAGTTCAAGAGCCCGTCGCCAAAGGGGTTCCCCCGGCGGAAGCGCAGGCGTCCCGGCCAGATTTCCGCGGGGCAATTCTACTGTGCATGGGGTTGTTTTCGCGATTTTTGCAGGAGCGGCTTTTCGGCTCAGACGGCGGTGGCGTTGAGCCAGCCGAAGCGGATCGGGAAACCTTCGCCGCCGAGCAGCGTGGTGGTCTCGTAGAGCGGCAGGCCGACCACGTTGGTGTAGGACCCCACCATCTTGACCACGAAGGAGCCGGCGATGCCCTGCACCGCGTAGCCGCCGGCTTTGCCGCGCCATTCGCCGGAGCCGATATAGGCCTGAATGTCGTCCTCCGAGAGGCGCTTGAAGCGGACGCGGGTCTCGACCAGGCGCTGGCGGAAGGCCTCGCGCGGCGTCACCAGGGTGATCGCGGTGTAGACGCGGTGGTTGCGACCCGACAGCAGCCGCAGGCACTGCGCGGCCTCGTCGACGAGGTTGGCTTTGGGCAAGATGCGGCGGCCGACCGCCACCACCGTGTCGGCGGAGAGGATGAAGGCGCCGCGCAGCTCGTCGTCAAGCTGCACCGATTTGAGCGCCGCATCCGCCTTGGCCCGCGCGAGCCGGTTGGCGCAGGCGCGCGGCAGCTCGCCCCGCTTCGGCGTCTCGTCGACGTCGGCGGGCCGGAGCGCGTCCGGCTCGATGCCGGCCTGGTTGAGCAGCGACAGGCGCCGCGGCGAACCGGAGGCGAGAACGAATTTGGGGCGGCCGAGCATCAGGTGATTTGGGGAATGAAGCAGGGGGTGAATTGCGCGCGGAACCTATCGGACGGGGGCTGATTTCACAACCCGGGAACCCGGACTTTACTGATTCGACGGGTACAGGATGCGTGTGCCTGCAGTCTGTGACGCGGGTGTTACGGGCGCCGAATGCTACCCGTTCGCCGCGCCCACCTTCGAAAACCGCCGGCGGATGCGCAGCAGGAGCTGGTCGCAGACGTCGCGATAGGCAGCCAACTTCTGGTCGCGGCTGCCTTCCATGGTGGTGGGATCATGCGTCGGCCAATACTCGACGTCGGCGGCAAGCGTGCGGGTCAGCTCCAGCGCCTTGTGATGCGCCTCCGGCGACAGCGTGATGATCAGGTCGAAATTCAACCCCTCCCAATCCTCCAGTTCCTCGAAGGTCTGAGGCTTGTGGGCGGAGATGTCCTGGCCGAGCTCGGCCATCACGGACACCGCGAACGGATCGAGTTCGCCGCGCCTGGCGCCGGCCGATTTCACGTAGAGCCCTTGCGGAAACATGTGCCGCAGCAGGCTCTCGGCCATCGGCGAGCGCACGCTGTTCATGGCGCAAGCGAACAGCACCGATTGCGGATCGCGTGCGCGTGGCGGACCCGCCATCGCGCTTAACCCTTCCAGTGCAGAACGGTAATGAGCGTGAACAGCCGGCGCGAGGTCTCGAAATCGACCCGCACCTTGCCCTTCAGCCGCTCCTGCAGCGTGCGCGAGCCCTCGTCATGGATGCCGCGGCGGCCCATGTCGATGGCCTCGATCTTGTCCGGCGTCGCTGTGCGGATCGCCTGATAGTAGCTGTCGCAGATCATGAAATAGTCCTTCACGATCCGCCGGAACGGCGTCAGCGACAACAGATGCGCGACCACGGGCGTGCCGTCCTCGCGACGGATGTCGAACATCAGCCGGCTGCCGGTGATCCCGATATGCAGCGTGAACGGCCCCTTCCCGTCGGCGCCCTCCGGCGCGAACAGGTTCTGCTCGATCAAATCGTAGATCGCGATCGCGCGCTCATGCTCGATGTCAGGCCCGGAACGGCCGATCGAGTCCTCGTCGAGCGTGACGCCGACGATGCGATTGGTCGAGTCGTCCTGTTCGGGCGGCTGGGTCATGACAAATTGAGGCGCAATCCAATCGAGCGCGAATGGGCATCTAGCCCCTCCGCCTTGCCGAGAATCATCGCGGCTGGTCCCAGCGCACGCAGCTGATCCGGGCCGCATTTCAGGATCGAGGTGCGCTTGAGGAAATCGTGCACCGAGAGCCCCGACGAGAATCGTGCCGAGCGCGCCGTCGGCAGCACATGGTTGGAGCCCCCGACATAGTCCCCGATCGCCTCCGGCGTATGCGCCCCGAGGAACACGGCGCCGGCGTTGCGGATTTTTGCGGCGAGCGCGTCGGGATCTTGCGTCATGATCTCGAGATGTTCGGCGGCAATCGCATCCGCGAGCGGAATGGCCTCGTTGAGGTTCTTCACCATGATGATGGCGCCGAAATCGGCCCACGAGGCGCTGGCGATCACGGCGCGCGGCAGCGTCTTCAACTGCGCCTCGACGGCTTTTTCGACATCGGCGGCAAGGCGCGCGGAATCGGTAATCAGGATCGACTGCGCGCTGGCATCGTGCTCAGCCTGGGCCAGCAGGTCGGCGGCAATCCAGTCGGCATTGCCGGTGTCATCGGCGATGACGAGCACCTCGGAGGGACCGGCGATCATGTCGATGCCGACCTTGCCGAAGACCAGCCGCTTTGCCGCGGCGACATATGCATTGCCGGGGCCGACGATCTTGGCGACGGGCGCGATCGTCGCGGTGCCATGGGCGAGCGCGGCCACCGCCTGCGCACCGCCGACGCGATAGATCTCGGTGACGCCGCCAAGCTTTGCCGCCGCCAGCACCAGCGGATTGAGCTTGCCGTCGGGCGAAGGCACCACCATGACGAGACGCGTCACGCCGGCGACCTTTGCCGGCACCGCATTCATCAGCACCGAGGACGGATAGGCCGCGGTGCCGCCGGGCACGTAGAGGCCGGCGGATTCGATCGCGGTGTAGCGCCAGCCGAGCTCGACGCCGAGCTGATCGGTGAAGCGCTCGTCCTTCGGCAGTTGGCGGCGGTGATAGGTCTCGATGCGATCGCGCGCGAGCTTGAGCGCATCCAGCGTCGCTGCATCACAGGCTTTCACCGCGGCCTCGATCTCGGCGGCGGTGACGCGCAGGTCGGATGCATCGAGCGTCAACCGGTCGAACTTTGCCGTGGCCTCGAGCAAGGCGGCATCGCCCCGCTTCGCCACGTCGTCGACGATGGCACGCGCGGCCGCCTCGACATCGGCCGAGGCCTCGCGCTTGGCGGCGAGGAAGGCCCCGAATCGCTGGTCAAAATCGGCGCTGCTGCGGTCGAGACGAACGGGCATCTTGGCTTCTAACTGGTTTTTGGGGGCGCGGTTTGGCTCACCAGGCCCCTGCTCAATGGCGCGGCGGGGAAGCTGCGTCAACCCTTGAGCCGGGCCGCTCCCCTCCGGCGTCGTCCTGGCGAAACCGGAAGGCGTGGCGTTGGCATGCCACCTCACCCCTCGCCTTCAGCCTCCAACCCCGTCCCCAGCTGATCCGCCCCCAGATCAGTCAGCTCGCATTCCAGGCATTCGACGTCGAGGCGGATGGCGCCGCCTTGGGCAAACAGCAGCAGCGCGCTCCCGCCGGGGGCGTCCTGGCCGTGGAATTCGATGCCGACAAGGTCCAGGACAGTGTCCGGCGCGTCGAGGTCGATGTCGCGCGACTTGCAGGCGAGCACGCGGTCGAACCGGAGAGCCGCCACCAGCCTGCGCGGCTCGGCTTCGCCGTCCAGCGTCTGCTCCCAGTCCAACCGGCTCATGCCGACGACCAGCCGCTTTTCACTTTGCCGCCAGATGATGTCCGAGGGCTGCACGCGGGCGTCCTGGACGTGGGCCGAGATTACGGAGAGGTCGTCGGCGTCGAGTGCGATCAGTTTGAGCTGGGGAGACATCGACGGCGCTTTCTCCTTCGGGCGGATAGGGCTCAACGCGCGCGGGCGGCGAAATTTCCCTAGAACTAATGCCCTACGGGACTAGAGGCTATTGATATCCTCCATCCCCAGCACCTTTCGCGGATACCCCTCCCGCGCAACCCGGATCATGGCGCGGCCGATCTGCTCGGTCGAGGTAACGAGCCGCGGCGAGAGCCGGCGCAGCACCGACCACAGCGGCCAACTTGCTGCATACACGGCCTGCACCCACGCAGTCTTGGAGCGGGCACCGTGGAGCGGTTGGATCGCACCGGGCCGGAACATGTAGGCCGCCTTGAATGGCAGCTTGAGCAGGTCGTTCTCGGTCTTGCCCTTGATCCGCGCCCACATCCGCGAACCCTGCTCGGTGGAATCAGTGCCGGCGCCCGTGACATAGACGAATGTCATCTGCGGATTGAGCCGTGCCAGCGCGGTCGCCGCTGCGAGCGTGATGTCATAGGTCAGATGGCGGTAGCGCTCCTCGCTCATGCCGATCGAGGAGACGCCGAGGCAGAAGAAGCAGGCATCGAAGCCGGTGAGCTGCGCTTCGATCGCCGAATAGTCCGTGAACTCGCCGTGTGTGATCTCGGTGAGCTTGGCGTGGCGCACGCCGGTCGGGCTGCGGCCGACCACGAGCACGCGATCGATGCGGGCATCGATCAGGCATTCGCGCAAAACGCCCTGCCCGACCATGCCGGTCGCGCCGAAGATGATGATCTGCATCGGGACCTCCCCGCAGCGCGCCTTCCGCGGCAGACTGACTAATGAAAAGCTGCAACCACCGGCTCACACGCGACTGGAACGTGTTCGCACCCGGCCCGTTCGAAATCAGATCGGTCCGCGCGTGGACTGAGGCCGCTCACTCCTTGAAGAACGCAAGCAGGTCCGCGTTGATGGTCTCGGCGTGCGTTGTCGGCATGCCGTGCGGGAAACCCTTGTAGGTCTTCAGCGTGCCGTTCTTCAAGAGCTTGGCCGACAGCGGCGCGGAGTCGGCGTAAGGCACGATCTGGTCGTCGTCGCCGTGCATCACCAGCACAGGCACATTGATCTTCTTCAGATCCTCGGTGAAGTCGGTTTGCGAAAACGCGACGATGCCGTCGTAATGGGCTTTCGCGCCGCCCATCATGCCCTGGCGCCACCAGTTCTGGATCACCGCTTCCGAGGGCTTTGCGCCGGGACGGTTGTAGCCATAGAAGGGGCCGGCCGCGATGTCGCGGTAGAAGCTGGCGCGGCCGGCAGCGAGCTGCACCTGGAAAGCGTCGAACACGCTCTTCGGCAGGCCGCCGGGATTGGCCTCCGTCTTCACCATCAGCGGCGGCACTGCGGAGAGGATCGCGGCCTTCGCCACCCGGCTCTCGCCGTGGCGCGCGATGTAATGCACCACTTCGCCGCCGCCCGTGGAGTGGCCGACGTGGATTGCGTTCTTGAGATCGAGATGGGCGGTCACCGCCGCAAGATCATCGGCATAATGATCCATGTCATGGCCGTCGGCGACCTGCGACGAACGGCCATGGCCGCGACGGTCATGCGCGATGACGCGATAGCCGCGCGTCACGAAGAACATCATCTGGGCGTCCCAGTCGTCGGCCGACAGCGGCCAGCCATGGCTGAACACGATCGGCTGGCCCGAGCCCCAGTCCTTGTAGAAGATCTCGACGCCGTCCTTGGTGGTGATGGTGGGCATTGTCAGGCTCCTTGTATGTTCAGGCGAACGCCATCGGTTTGAAGCGGCGCCAGGCGCCGACGGTGAGCACCACGAAGAACACCAGCACGAGGCCCTGCACCACGGCGAACACCGGACCTCCGGGCGGCGCGGGCGCCACGGCGGGAGCGAGCGCGGCGAGTGCCGGCACCTTCAGGAACGACTGGATCACCAACACGAAGACGTTGAAATAGAGCGAGATCATCGCGGTCACGATGTAGACCGGGCGCCACACCCCAGCGAGCTTCATGCCGTAGAGCGCGACGCAGGCGATCGCGAGCAGCACCAGCGAGATGATGCCGATGATATGCGACGGCAGCAGCTCCTTGAACGGAAACAGGAAGCCGGTGGCGCTGGTGAGGATCGTGAACGCTAAGAAAATCGCGGTGAGGCGCGGCATCGGCTTCGAGCCGAGCAGGCCGAACATCACGACAAGGCCGGCGGCGATGCCGATCAGGCTGATGATGACATGAACCAGCGTGAAGGCGGGCAAGCTCAACCCAAGAACCATGACATCTCTCCTACTCCATATTGAGGTCGGGATTGATATTACGGTCCTCATCGAATTGCCACACGCGCTGGCGTCACACATGCGTGCGCAGCCATGCGTCGTCGTGCGAATAGAAAACGCATGGCTGAATTATTTGCACCGCTGTCACAAACGACGGCAGTTGTAGCCCGGATGGAGCGAAGCGAAATCCGGGGCTACGAGTCGACGAAGTCGAATCGCGGTTCACACTTCCTTGGTGTCGAAGATCAACAGGTCGGCGCCGCCACTGGCGAATTTCGGCACGTCGGCACCGGTCGCCTTGCCTTCCGGGCTAGCGAATGCCGCCTGGATGTCGGCCGTGCTGTCGAAGGTGAGAATGGCGACGAGATGGATTCCGGAAGGTCCAGCGGGGGAGCCGACCGGCCCCTTGCTGATGGCGTACTTCTTCAAGCCTGGAAGTTTCTTGGCGAGCGGAATATGGGTCTCGGCATAGTATTTGTCGAAGGCCGCAGCATCCGTGGGCGTTTTATACAGCACGACGATTTCAGCCATTTAGTCCTCCCGTTAAGCGCTTCTTTGTCGATCCTCATGGTGAGGAGGCGCGCGAGCGCCCCTGCGGACTATGCTTGCGCATCGCCGCGCGAACCATGCAGGCCCGGCTTTGGCAGCTGGGCCTTCATCCTTCGAGACGCGCGCAATGCGCGCTCCTCAGGATGAGGAGATAGTCACGCATCACACCGCAAGATGGCAAGCCTCATTCGACTTGCCATTTACTTGCCTTGTCCTTGACTAAAGCGCCGGTTTTGCGGCGTCGCCGAGGAAGCCGTGCAGGGAGGCCACGACCTGGGCGCCTTCGCCGATGGCGCCGCCGACGCGCTTGACCGAGCCGGAGCGGACGTCGCCGACGGCGTACACGCCGGGCACCGACGTCTCCAGCGGCGCAACCAGCCGGCCCTGGTTCTGCTCGGACTGCGCGCCTGTGACGACGAAGCCGCCGCGATCGAGCGTGATGCCGCAGCCGTCGAGCCAGCTGGTGGCGGGATCGGCGCCGACGAACAGGAAGAGATTGCGGATGTCGGCGAAATCCTCGTCGGCCGAGAGCCGGCTCTTCCAGCGGATGCGCCGCAGCAGCGAGGCCTCGTCGCCTTCGAGCGCCGTGATCTCGGTGTTGAACATCAGTTCGATGTTCGGCGTGGCTTCGATGCGCTCGATGAGATAGCGCGACATGCTGGCGCCGAGACCGCCGCCGCGGATGATCATCAGCACTTTTTTGGCGTGCCCCGACAGGAACACAGCGGCCTGCCCCGCCGAGTTTCCGGCGCCGACCAGCGCCACTTCCTCGCCGGCGCAGAGCTTCGCCTCGACCGGCGAGGCCCAATACCAGACGCCACGGCCTTCGAACTTGTCGAGGTTCTCGATCTCGGGCCGGCGATAGCGTGCGCCGCTTGCGACCACCACCGCGCGCGAATGCAGGGGATCGCAGCCGTCAAGCGCCACCGAGAACGCGCCGTCCTTGCGCGTGCAGTCGAGCGACTTCACCGTCACCGGGATCATGATTTCCGCGCCGAACTTTTGTGCCTGGTTGAAGGCGCGCGCGGTCAGGGCCTGGCCGGAAATGCCGGTCGGAAAGCCCAGATAGTTTTCGATGCGCGCGCTGGCGCCGGCCTGGCCGCCGAAGGCGCGGGTGTCGAGCACGGCGACGGAGAGGCCTTCGGACGCGGCATACACGGCCGTGGCGAGCCCGGCTGGCCCCGAGCCGACGATCGCGACGTCGTAGATACGGTCGTTGCGCGGACCGCCGATCATGCCGATCGCGCGCGCAAGCTCGGTTTCGCCGGGATTGCGCAGCACCGCACCATCGGGTGTGACGACCAGCGGCCAGTCGTCCGGCTTGGGCGAATAACGCGCGATGACGTCGGCGGCGTCGCGATCGCGCGCGGGATCGAGCAGATGATGCGGCTGGCCGTTGCGGGTGAGGAAGCCCTGCAACCGCACCACGCCTGCCGAATGCGACGGACCGATCAGCACCACGCCGCCGACGCCGCCCTGGAGCAGATTGACCCGGCGCAGGATCAGCGCGCGCATGATGCGCTCGCCGAGTTCGGCCTCGGCGACCAGCAGCGCGCGCAGCCGCTCCGGCGGCAACAGCAGCGTCTCGACATCGCCTTCGGCGCGGCCGTCGACCAGCGCCGGCCGTCCGGAGAGCTGGCTCAGCTCGGCCAAAAATTGCCCCGGCCCCTGATCGATCAACGGCGTGACATGGCCGAGGCCGTCGCGCTGGGTGATGGCGACGTGGCCCTTGAGCACGACGAACATGCCGGGTCCCGGCTTACCGGTCTCGAACAGGAATTCCCCATCGGCATAGTTGCGGACCTCGCCGAAATGCCTGACACGCTCGATCTCGGCTGGTGTCAGCGCCGGAAAGGTCTGTTCAGGGCGGGTGAACCGCGACATCTGCGCGTCACTCTCGGGTCGTTGCGATTCGTCCTGCCCCATTGCCACGTCCATGCACTCCAAAAATTCTAGTCGCCGGTCTTGCCGGCTATCTCGCCGGCGGCCCCCTCATCTAGGGAACCATCTTCATTCTGCGAGGGGTCGGTGCTTGCGGCGCGTTCGCGCGCCTGCATCTTCCGCCGCTTCAGGTTTTCGCGCAGCGCCGATTTGAGCCGGTCGTCGCGGGACGCCCTCGCCTGTCTGGCGTCCTGCTTCGTGCTCTTGTCGTTCTCGTCTGCCATCACCGGTCCATTACAGCGATCGGCGATAACATGCCCGAGGAATAAGGCGGCTCAAGAGGCCTGCGCGATCCGATCGTGCGAAAATCGAAATGGATCGAATCCGGCGTATCGGGCAACTGGCCAGTTGGGTGGGGATATCGGAACCTATTCCGCGGAAAGTCGGCCGTTTCGCGCCAGAACAGGCATTTTGGCCCCGATATTGACCCGATTTTATCGCTTTGGCAGAGCTAGCAAGCTTGCACAGGAGGGGGCCTTGTGGCAGATATCGGCCCGCTTGGTAGGCCCTCGTGGCGGCCGATTCTTATCCCAGCACATGCTGCCGTAGCTCAGTGGTAGAGCACTCCATTGGTAATGGAGAGGTCGACAGTTCAATCCTGTCTGGCAGCACCATTCCCTCGCTCAAATCACACATGAAACAGCCTTCTCGCGGCATGAGATGCCCGAGTTTTGCTTCTACCTTGACCCTCCTCTGTGAAGAGGGCGCAGGGAAGACCGGGTGCCGGCTGGCACCCGCGGTCCGCTGCGCGAAAATGTAGCGCAAAAAGACCGCACAGCAGCATACAGGTGACGCCGAACACTCGGCCTTCCCTGCGCAGTGGGTTGACGGCTTATGCCGCGCTCTCCCCGGCGACGAGTTCCTTTTTGTCACCGTCGCCTTGCGAATTGACGATGCATTGAGACCCGGTTGAGCCTCGATCCATCTCCGCAAGGCTTGACCGTAGCAACGACGGCCAGGACCACACGATTTTGCCGTACGCAGCGATCCGGCTTCGCCAAAAGGCTTCGCCGGACACAGGCGCCGTTCGTCCGCACGCAACAGGACCTCACGAGGTTCATCTCGCCCTGGTTCCGCCTTCGCGTGCCCGACACTGCCGCGTCCACCGCCCCCCGATCCACGTACGTTACGACGGACGATCGCCCCTCTCCCTGGACCGGGATGGCGGATTGATACTGCGATTCCGAATTTCGGTAAAGTGGAATATTTTTGTGGAGGAGGGTTGACGAGATTTTGCAGGAGAGAGGTGTTTTGCCCGACGGGTCAGATTTGCCTGCCTAGCGCGCGCCTAAGCACGTATATCGCCCCACCTATGGAAGGGGATACAAGCCGACGTCGAGCAGACTTCTGCTATGGGGCCGATTCTGTTGAAAAAGTCGGCTGTTGCGGCGCAGATAGATCAGTGATTCAGTCTGTCTAGTTGGCAGGACTGAAGATCATGATGGGGCATCGGCAAGTCGAGCAAGCCGCTTTGTTCTATGAGTTCTCACTTGAGAAGCATATTCCCGCCGATCACCTGCTCAGGTCGATCGACAGGTTTGTTGACCTCGGAGAGATCAAGCGGGACCTGGCACCTTTCTACAGCAACATCGGTCGGCCTTCGATCGATCCGGAGCTCATGATCCGGATGCTGCTGATCGGTTACTGCTTCGGTATCCGGTCAGAGCGGCGCCTGTGCGATGAGGTTCACCTTAATTTGGCCTACCGGTGGTTCTGCCGGCTCGGTCTCGAGGGGGCGGTGCCGGATCACTCGACGTTCTCCAAGAACAGGCACGGCCGCTTCCGGCAAAGCGATCTCTTCCGACGCGTGTTCGAGTGCGTGTTGCGCCGCTGCATCGAGGAGCGGCTGGTCGGCGGTGAAGGGTTTGCAGTCGATGCGAGCTTGATCAAGGCCGATGCCAATCGGCAGAAGGGCATCGAAGGCGACAAGGGACTTCCGCCAGCGGCGGCCGGACGAGCCATCGATGAGTATCTAGCTGTCCTCGACGATGCAGCCTTCGGGGCAGCGACCGAAGTCACCCCCAAGTTCGTGTCGCCCTCCGACCCGGCGGCGCGCTGGACGGGGGCTCACGGTGGCCAAGCCTTCTTCGCCTACTCCACGAACTACCTGATCGACGTCGAGAACGCGATCATCGTCGATGTTGAGGCGACTACGGCGATTCGGCAGGCGGAGGTGCTGGCTGCCAAGCGCATGATTGAGCGCTCGCTCGAACGGTTCGATCTCTATCCAAGCCGGCTCCTCGGCGACAGCGGTTATGGCTCGGCCGAGATGCTCGCCTGGCTGCTCTATGAGCACGGCATCGAGCCCCACGTTACAGTGTTCGACAAGTCGGCCCGCACAGACGGGATCTTCTCGCGCGACGACTTCACCTATGACCATACCGGAGACGTCTATCGTTGCCCCGATGGCAAAGTTCTTACCACGACCGGAACGCTGGTGAATGATGGTGCCACCATGCTTTACCTGGCCAGTAAGCGCGATTGTGATCGCTGCGCATTGAAGCTCCGGTGCTGCCCCACGCAGGCCTCACGGAGGGTGCCACGCTCGATCTACGAGGGCGCTCGCGACATGGCGCGCCAGATCGCAAGATCATGGGAGGGTCGCACTTCTCGTCGGCTCCGCAAGAAGATCGAGATGCTGTTCGCGCACCTCAAGCGCATTCTCAAGCTCGATCGCCTGCGACTAAGGGGTCCGAACGGCGCGCGCGACGAGTTCACCCTCGCAGCCACAGCCCAGAACCTCCGCAAAATGGCCAAGCTGATCCCAATGCCAACCCCAAGGCTCGCATAAGAACTGGTGAGCCCTTCGTCCGCATCGCAACTCGTACCATTACAGCGAACTACTTCGGGCCTTTTTCAACGGAATCGGGCCAAAAGGGGAAGTGGACCTGCATGTAATGCAGTCTTCGGCGCAATCGATCCTTCTTCTGAAGACGCCAGTTGCCGCGGTCATTCATCCTTACGTCCGCCGCGAGCAATCGTCGCCGCCTCCTGCAACGTAACGCCATGAACCAGCGGGTCTGCGTGGCGATGGACTAACTGCCATTCAGAACCGTCCTTGCGATAGATTTCCGTAACTCGGAGCGACCAGTCTTGTTTTGGTAAGCTCCCGACTTCGGCATATTGCCGCTCGACCATGACGAGAACGACCAGCTTGTCCGATGCATAGGTTTGCACGACCTCCAAGGTCGTCTCACCGTTCTTGAAAAACCGGGATAGCTTCGCCAAACGTTCAGGACTTGCGTCGAACCCGTGGCTAGTTGGGCCGCCGAATGGTTGCATTAACGTGAAGTCACTGGCGATGCGAACAAGGGCCAGCCAACGATCCATGTCCCCGCGCATGAAGGCCGCGTTTTTCGCAGCGGCGCGCTCGATAAGGTGAGCGACGTCGTCACTGGCAGCCACACTAGCGCAAAATCGAGGGGTCAACGATGCCGCAGCGACTGTCGTGATCGCGGACCGCCGTGACAGCGTTCCTGGCCAGTTTGCATGGTGTTTGGTCATTTCAGCTCCTGTGGCTAACGTTGCGCAATCCATGGAGCTTTCAGGGACATGAATCCAGTGATATAACCTCAGCAATATGCTGAACCACATTTCCTTGTCAAAAGTCGATCTTAACTTGCTGCTGGTCTTCCACACTGTGCTGGAGGAGAGCCACGTGGCGCGAGCGGCTAGCCGCTTGAACATCACCCCTTCTGCCGTAAGTCATTCACTTGGGCGGCTACGGCATCTATTTAATGACCCCCTGTTCTTACGGACGCCGAAGGGTGTTGTGCCGACGGAGCGTGCGCTGGAACTCGGCGAGCCAGTAGGAGATATCCTTTCTCGCGTAGGGCGCGTATTTGCTTCAGCTACGCCGTTCGACGCGACTACAAGTAGCCGCCGTTTTTCCATTGGCGCTCCTGATGCGATCATGGACACGGTGATGGGACCATTTGCGGGGCGGCTCAGGAGAAAGGCACCCCGTGCCGACCTGAGCTTGATCCATCTGATGCCAGGGCGGCATGCAAGCGCTGTGGAGCACCCTTGGCGGTCAAGCCTGGAGAAGCTGGAGAAGCGCGAAATCGACTTGGCCATCCTGCCCCTGGGCACAGTGCCAACCCGCTTCCAGGCAAGAAAGCTTTACGATGAGTGTTTCGTGGTCGCAATGCGCAAGGGAAACGGATTCGCCCGCGCACCAACGATTGCTGCATTCTGCAGAGCACAGCATCTTCTTGTGTCGCTCGACGGCGATCCGCGAGGTTTTGTCGACCAACTCCTGGAGAAGCGCGGCCTCCAGCGCCGCATTGTCCTGACCGTGCCCACCTTTATGATGGCACTCACGCAAATTTCAAACTCGGACTTGATAGCAACATTGCCGCGCCGCCTCGTCGAGAGATACGCGGCTCGTTTCGCGCTGCAATTGGTTGAGCTTCCTTTGAAGCGGAAGTCCGATGCAATCATGGCCATTACGACCAAGGCAGCAATGATGGATGCGGGCATTGCGTGGTTGACGGAAGAAATCGCCGCTGAGGTTGGCTCCCTCAGCTGAGGATGTCTCTTATATTCCTTAGAGCACATTTTAGGCCTGTGGGGCCTTAGCGAACCTCAACTTCCCCGCGACCGCCGCTTCGGGGTCACTTGCGGGCATCGCCCGAGCGAGAGCTCCAGTCAGTTTTGGCCAGGAATTGCATAGCATTGCTCGGTGACGAAGCATGATGGGTTTCGCAAGTGCTCTACCCATCCTACGCGAGCTGACTGGATCTACCGCCGACCACGGCGCCACGAGGCCCCGATCAGCCAGAACACGAACCGGACAAACAGGATCGCGGCCGTGATCTGGATCCAAAGGAAACCACCGAGTTCGCGCAAGACAATTTCGGCCTGAGCGCCCCAATAACCAGGGAGCGCATCGCCGACAGCTTCAATAGCGTGCGTGCCGGTTCGCAGGGCCCATCGGACCCACTCAGGCTTGTAAAAGAGCGTCGCGCCGAGCAGAATCCAAGTCAGAAAAGCAGTGCTGACTCTGAAGGAGTGCACCTTGGCGTGGTGCTTGAACGCCGCGAACCGTCCATTATCTCCGGCTTGAGCCATGTTAGTTTCCTATTCGAAGCCTACGGTGCCGGGGAGTTCGTAGGATGGGTACAGCGAAACGAAAATCCATGGAAGATTTGCGCGGTGACGAGACATGATGGGTTTCGCTTCGCTCTACCCATGCTACGCATGTCAACTCTCGTCACCCACCTGATGCCCCGCTAACCGATCGTCTGAACGGCGCAGCCGTCGGCATAGCTCGCGATTGATGTTTTGCAGGACGATCACATAGGTGTGGATATCGGCCTTGTAGCAAGCGTAGAGCTTCTGGGCGGTCAGCTCGTAAAGCACGGTCGGACTCTCCGCGACCACCGTGGCGGATCGATTTTGCATTTCAATCAGCGTCATCTCACCGAAGAAATCGCCGGGCTCCAGAACGGAAATCGGGATGACGTTGCCCGCATTCGCCCGCTTGCTCACCGCCAGCCGGCCGGATTTGACGATGAACAGCGAGCGTCCGGGCTCGCCCTCCGTCACGACGGTTGCTCCGGTATCAAATCGGCACTCAACCAGCATCGACATCAGGAGGTCGAGACTTTGATCCGGGATACCGCCGAAGAACGGTGTGGCGAGCAGGAATGCTCTCAGGTCGGGGACACTGACGGCCATCGCGCGAGGATAATCTTGACCGCCTTCCCGGGCAAGCGGAGCCGATACCAGCGCTAACGACGCCGAACGTGTTGGAACAAGGGGGTCAGCGAAAGTTTCGGAGCTCGTAGGGTGGGCGAAGCGAAGCGTGCCCACCAACCACCATTGATAGATAGATGGTAGGCACGGCGCTACGCGCCTTTGCCCTACGCTTACGGCCGCGCAATGCTGCTATCGCGCAACGTCCGCCTTCTCCAGAGATCAACCATCACCTTGACGGTCGCCGCCAGCACAGCTGCGCAAAGCGCAGCCTTCGAGATCGTCTCCATCGTCCCCTCGATCAGCAGGCAATGGGCGACGCTGCCTGCGACGATGACGATCGCGAGGGGAATATGGACGATGCGCCACGTGCGCAACCGCAATCCCAGCCGCCAGCGCAGCAGAGCCAGGAGCGCAACAATGAAGATGGCCCACATGGCGGTCACGCCGAAGGGGGAGAACGGTGTCGGTGACGTATAAGTCAGGGCGTCGATCATGTCGGGCGGGCTGGTGATCCAGAGGCCGGCGACGTGGATCACCACCGCCAGAGCCAGCGTGCCGCCGATCCGGTGGTGGGCGCGCCGGCCGCGATAGGCCGACAGTCCCGGCAGATATCCGCCGATCAGCAGGGGCTGAACGAGCACCAGACCGAGCGCAATGATGCCAGCGAAGCCGGCGAGGATGTAGACCGGGCCGCGCCATGTGAGCTGTTCGCTTCCCGCAGCGAGCGCGATCGGCACGCCGATGGCCAAGGCAAGGGCGATCCAGATCAGGGGCGCCCGGGCCGATCTCCGCCCCTTCATCTCCAATGCGATCAGGCCGGCTGCAGGACGAAGTGCGCCTCGAGGCTGGTTTCCTTTGCGCTCCGCATTATCGGCCGCAGGAAGACGGTTTTGAATTCACCGCTGTCATAGGCGAGGTGGCCATGCGGCTGGCCGAAGATGGGAATGATCTGCGGCATTTCGAGCCGGAACTTGCCGTCCTTGTCGGTGAGCGTGGCGCCATGACTCTGCGGCTCGTGCTCCTGGCCTTCGACCGTGTGCGCCCAGATCTGGATGCGCTGCCCGGCCAAGGGAGTCCCGTCGCCGGCGCGGCGCACCGTGCCGCTCATCCAGAAGCCACCCTTTCCGATCCGCTCCACGATCGCCGCGCCCTTGCGGTAGTTGTTCGCCCCGCCCGACATCGTCTCGGTCGGTGCGAGGCCGTCCGCGCGTGCAGGCAACAGCAGGCCGGGGACGCCGGTCGCCAAGAGCCCGGTTGCGAGGATCGAGCCGCCCGCGGCGAGGAGGCTCCGGCGATTGAGTACGACCGTGGTCATGTCGGTTCCTCCTGGCGAGCGTCCAATGGCTCAGTGAGTGTACAGGAAAACGCGCCAGACGCACAGTTGGGCCGGGGTACGCAGCGGGTCGCGATGACGTTGTTGTGAACGGGGTGCAGGCCGCTCGCACATGCATCAGTGATCGTCTTCTTCCTTGACCAGCGTCAACAAGCGAAGCGTCAGGAACGTGAATACGGCGACCGTCACCGCGACATCAAAAGCGCCGAGCCCGACGGAGACGCCGATGGCGCCGGTCGCCCAGAGGCTCGCGGCCGTCGCGGTCCCCTGCACCGAATTCCCCTGCTTGAGAATTGCGCCACCGCCGATGAAGCCGATGCCGGTGATGAGGCCCTCGATCACCTTCGCCATTCCGTCAGGCGAATGCACGAGCAGGCTTTCGCTGGCCTGCACGAAGCCGCAGCTTGCCATTGCGACCAGTGGAAAGGTGCGCAAGCCCGCGCTTCGCGCCCGCTTCTCGCGGTCCCAGCCAATGGGAACGGCGAGTGCGAAGGCCGCAGCCAGCGCAACGACATGAACACCGATGTTGAATCTGTCCAAAGAAAGCCCCCGAAATGAAAATCGTCGCGATTGATCAAACCGGCCGGCAACGCGGCAATGCGGCCCGCGGTTTCCATACAGGCGAATTTGCCGCATGCAGCGCAGCGATGGCCTCGTCTCCACGCGATGGAGCCGCCGGCGCAGCACCATGATCGTTTCGGCTGGTATTCCTGCGACCGGCTCCTACATGTCGAGTCCACGTTACCACCACACGCTCCATCCGGACCCTTCCATGATCCCCTTCTCCGTGCTCGACCTCGCGCCCATCCGCCAAGGCGGCGATGCGTCACAAGCGTTCCGCAATTCGCTCGATCTCGCGCAGCATGCGGAGGGCTGGGGCTACAAGCGGTTCTGGCTGGCCGAGCATCACAACATGACGGGGATCGCGAGCGCGGCGACGTCGGTGGTGATCGGGCATATCGCGGGCGGGACGAAGACGATCCGGGTCGGGTCCGGCGGGATCATGCTGCCGAACCATTCGCCGCTCGTCATCGCCGAGCAGTTCGGCACGCTGGCTTCGCTCTATCCCGGGCGGATCGATCTCGGGCTCGGGCGGGCACCGGGCACCGACCAATTTACCGCACGCGCCCTGCGGCGCGACCTCGCGACGAGTTCGGAAAACTTTCCGCAGGACGTGCTGGAGTTGCAGGCGCTGCTCGGCGACGTGCAGCCGAACCAGGCCATCCGGGCCGTGCCGGGCATGGGGACGAAGGTGCCGCTGTGGATCCTGGGATCCAGCACCTTTGGCGCGCAGCTTGCAGGCATGCTCGGCCTGCCGTTCGCGTTCGCTTCACACTTCGCACCGCAAATGATGATGCCGGCGCTGCGGGAGTATCACGCGCGGTTCGAACCATCGGCGCAGCTCGACAAGCCCTATGCGATGGTCGGCGTCAACGTGTTCGCCGCCGACAGCGACGCGGACGCGCAGCGCATGTTCTCCTCGCTGCAGCAGCAGTTCATCAATCTGCGCCGCGGCACGCCCGGCCCGCTGCCGCCGCCGGTCGACGACATGGACGCGCTGTGGTCGCCAGCCGAGAAGGCGATGGTCGGCCAGTCGCTGTCGTGCTCGGCGGTCGGCTCGCCTGACATGGTCGAAGCGAAGCTGAAGGCGCTGATCGCCGAGACCGGCGCGGACGAATTGATGACCACGGGCCAGATCTACGACCACGCCGCGCGGCTGCGCTCGTTCGAGATCGCAGCCGGGGTAAGGGACCGGCTGGCGGGGTGAGCGCGCAGTCTGGCGCGGTCGACTTGGCAATGGCGCGTTCGTCATTGCGAGCGCAGCGAAGCAATCCAGAGTGCTTCTGCGGAAGCAAGTCTGGATTGCTTCGTCGCTCCGCTCCTCGCAATGACAGGTCGCCCTAATCCGGAAAGCCGAACAGCTTGGCCGGATTGTGCACCAAAATCTTCTCCAGCGTCGACTGGTCGGGTGCGTAGCGGTACATCAACTCCAGCAGATCGGCGTCGTTGGGCGGCTGCTTGACCGAGACCGGATGCGGCCAGTCGCTGGCCCAGACGCACCGGTCGACTGCGGCCTCGATATAGGCACGCGCGATCGGGATGACGTCGTCGTAAGGAGCGCCAAGTTTCGAGGTCTTCTCGCCGAGCGACAGCATCACCCAGAAATTGCCCTTGCCGAGCAGCTCCAGCATCTTGCGCAGGTTCGGATCGTTCCTGCCGGCTTCCGGATCGGGCCGCGCCATGTGGTCGATCAGCACGGGCACGTCGAGATTTTCGTATTTGGCGACGCTGGAGACGATGCCGTCCTTCTCGGGCTGGATCTTGACGTACCAGCCGAGCTCGCGGATGCGCGCAATGGCGCGGGCGAAATCGGCATCCGACAGCACGGCGCCGAGCTCCTGGCGGAAGCTGAAGCGCGCGCCGCGGACACCTGCATCATGAAGCTTGGCAAGATACGAATCGTTCGCCTCGGCGAACACCAGCGCGTTGGCGCAGCCGCGATAGTTCGGGCCCATCGCGGCGAGACCGTCGAGCACGACGGCATGGTCGGCGCCATACGTCGTGGTCTGCACGATGATGCCGCGCTCGATGCCGAGCGTCTTGTGCACGCGCAGCGCCGCCTCCCAGGTCGCGGTCGGCATCCGATAGGCAGCACCGGGACGCTCCGGATATTTGTCGAGGGGGCCGAGCACGTGAAACTGGCTGTCGACGGTTTTGGGCGGCGGCGCCTTGACCGGGCGGCGCGGGTTCGGGTCGAACGGCAGATAGGTCGGCATGCGCAAAACTCCCTCAGTCGATTACGGCGGTGAAGTCGCACTGCACCAGCGCGCCGCCGTCCATGTTGTCCATCGGCAGCGCGTGGCGCGCCGGGCGCGAATGCTCGTCCGGAAACATCTTGAGCCACTCGACATTCACAGGTCCGCGCTGCGTACGGTCCTTCAGCCACACCGTCATCTTGATGATGTCGTCGGTGGTGCCGCCGGCGGCCTCTACCGTCGCCTTCATATGCGCGAACATGTTGGCACATTGCGCCTCCAGGCTCTCGGGCATCGCACCAGTCGCATCGCGGCCGAGGATGACGCCCGACATCACGAGATTGCCGATGCGGCAGGCGTTCGGAATCGGGTTGGCATGCTTGAAGCCGCCGATATGGATGCTCTTGCGCCGCGTGTGACCGGTCATGATGCGCTCCCTTTCATGTGTTAGTTCAGACGAACTGGCACGACACCGAGCCGAACGCGCCATAGTCGGCATGAAACGTGTCGCCGCGGCGGATGTCGACCGGACGCGTGAACGATCCCGCCAGCACGACCTCGCCGGCGGCGAGGTGCTCTTCGTGCGGCGCGAGGCGGTTGGCGAGCCAGGCGATGCCGTTGGCGGGATGGTTGAGCACGCCGGCGGCAAGCCCGGTTTCCTCGACCTCGCCGTTGCGGAACAACAGCGCGCCTATCCAGCGCATGTCCGCATCCATCGGACGGAACGGCCGGCCGCCGAGCACCAGCGCGGCGTTCGCCGCGTTGTCCGAGATCGTGTCCATGACCTTTCGCGCCTTGCCCGTTTCGGGGTCGACGCGGTGCATGCGCGTCTCCAGGATCTCCAGCGCGGGCGTGACGTAGTCGGTGGCGTTGAGCACGTCGAAGATGGTGCAATCGGGCCCGCGCAGCGGCGCCTTCAGCACGAAGGCGAGCTCGACCTCGATCCGCGGCGCGTGAAAGCGGTCGAACGGGATGGGCGTGGCATCGGCATAGAACATGTCGGCGAACAGCACGCCGTAATCCGGCTCGGAAATGCCGACCGCGTTCTGCATCGCCTTCGAGGTCAGGCCGATCTTGTGGCCCTTGATGACCCGGCCGCGTCCGAGCTGGAGTCTGGTCCAGGCGCGCTGAACGGCATAGGCATCCTCGATGCTGAAATCGGGATGGTCTTTCGAAAACATCGTGATCAGCGTCTTGGTGCGTTCGGCTTCGTCGAGCCGCGTGGCAAGACGTTCGATCGTGGCAGTATCCAGCATGACCTATTGCTCCGCCGCGACGGTGTTGCGCAGCACGCCGATGCGGCTGGATTCGACCTCGACGACGTCACCGACTTTGAGCCAGCGCGGCGGGTCGAAGCGGGCGCCGGCGCCGGTCGGCGTGCCCGTCACGATCATGTCGCCGGGCTTGAGGGTTGCGAAGGTGGAGAGATAGGAGATCAGGAAATCGAACGGGAACATCAGCCGCTCGGTGGTGTCCTGCTGCCGCACCTCGCCGTTGACGCGCGTGACGATGTCATGAGGCCCGCGCGGATCGAGCTCGTCCGCGGTGACGATCCACGGACCGATGCTGCCGGAGCGGTCGAAATTCTTGCCCTGCGTGACGTTGAACTTGCCGTGGCGGAGCCAGTCGCGGATCGTGCCCTCGTTGCACAGCGTCATGCCGAAGATGTGCGCCCAGGCCTTTTCGCGCGGAATGTGGCGGCCGCCCTGGCCGATCACGATGACGAGCTCGCCTTCATAGTCGAGCTGCTCGGAGACGTGAGGCTTCTCCAGCGGCTGGCCTGAGCCCGTCATCGAGGACATGCTGCGCACGAACAGACTGGGATATTTGGGCAGGTCAGAGCTGTCCTTATACTCCGCATTGCGCTCGGCGTAATTGACTCCGATGCACCAGAGCTTTTCCGGCGCCAGCACCGGCGGAAGCAGCACGAGCTCTTCCAGCGCGTAGTCCGGCTTTTGTCCGGCGACGGCTTCCTGCGCGTCGGCCAGCGCGTTGGCTGCGATCAGCGCCCTGACGTCGGAGAAGTCGCGGCCGATCCGCCGGGTCAGATCGACGACACCGCCTTCCATGACGGCACCGTAGCGCGGCTCTCCGTCCACGAGATAGCTTAGGAGTCGCATGGTCGTTCTCCAATGGTCTTGGGGCGCGCGCGGGGGCGGCGCGCTCAGTCTTTCGATTTGGGAGTCTGGAACACGCCGTGCAGCGTCACGATCTCGCCGAGCCGGGCGTAGCGCGGCCCGCCGATGCGCGCGATCGGATCGAGCGCGACGGTTTCGACCTTGCCGTCGTTCACGAGGCCGTCGCGGAGGTGGAACATCACGACTTCGCCCACGATGAGACGGCTGCGGGCGTCGCCGAATTCGAGGCACTGCCGAAAGCGGCACTCCATCGCAACGGGTGCAACGCTGAGCCGCGGCACCTTGATGCGCTCGCTCGGGAGCGTCTCAAGGCCGAGCTCCGCGACCTCGCTGATCTCGGGCGGATGCTCGACCGATGAGTCGTGCACCGCCTGCATCAGCGGGGTATCGGCGATGTGGATCACGTATTCCTCGGTATCGAGGATGTTATGCGCGGTGTCCTTGTAGTCCGCGCCCTTGCGGCCGACGCTGATCGCGAGCATCGGCGGCTTCTGCGAGACGAAGGTGAAGGCGCTGAACGGCGCGAGGTTGAGCACGCCTGCGCGCGACAGGCTCGTCACCCAGGCGATCGGACGCGGCACCACGATGCCCGTCATCAGCCGGTAGATGCGCTCGGCGCCGAGCTCGCTGGGGTCGATCCGCATCGATCAATCCGCCTTGATGTTGGCCTTGCGCACGATCGGAATCCATTTGGCGTCCTCGCGCGCGAGATAGGCCTTGAATTCGTCGGGCGTCATCGCGACGGCTTCACCGCCGAGCTTCTCGAACTTGTCGACCACGGCGGGGTCCTTCAGGATCGCGGTCAGTGCCTCGTGCAGCTTGTCGATCACGGGCGCCGGCGTGCCTGCCGGTGCGAACAGGCCGGTGAAGGTCTGGCCGTCAAAATCCTTGTAACCAAGCTCGGCGAAGGTCGGCACGTCGGGCAGCGACTTCAGGCGGTGCGGGCTGGTGACGGCCAGCGCCCGGAACAGACCGGCCTTGATGTGCTGCAGGCTGACCGTGAGCTGGTCGAACGCGAACTGCACCTGCCCGCCCAAGAGATCGTTGACGGCAGGCGCATTGCCGCGATAATGCGCGGTGACCCATTGCAGGTCGAGGCTGGACTGCATCAGCTCGCTGAGCAGATGATTGGTGGTGCCGGGGCCGGGCGAGGCCATCGTCAGCTTGCCCGGCTCGCGCTTGGCGAGGTCGATGAATTCCTTGAAGGTGGTCGCCTGCACCGACGGATGCACCTCGAGCACCAACGGCGTCATCGAGATCGTCGTGATCGGCAGGAAGTCCTTCTTCCAATTGTAGGCGTCGCGCTTGTTGATTTCGGTCGCGAACAGCACCGGGCCGTTGGCGCCGACGAACAGCGTGTAGCCGTCGGGCGCGGATTTCGCGAAGGCCTCGCCCGCGATCATGCCGCCGGCGCCCGCCTTGTTCTCGATGATGAAGGGCTGGCCGAGCTTTTCCTGGAGCTTGTCCGCGATGATGCGCGCGGCGCTATCGACATTGCCGCCGGCCGGATAGGGCACGATCAGCTTGACGTTGCGCGCCGGCCATTGCTGGCCCGACGCCGGTCCCGTCAACATCGCCGCTGCGGCAGCTAGGGCAATCCAGATTAATCGCATGTTAACCTCCCGGCGGCGCTTCCAAATTTTACGTCGATTTGCCTGACGTCGTACACGGCATGTCGATTCGGAGCGCAATCTCCAGATGGGCGCTTTACCTGTCGAGTGAATTGTGGCGTTCTCGTCCATATTATGGACAAGACGACTTCCGCGAAATCCACCCGCCGCATCACGGGACCGCGACAGGGCGCGCAGGCGATCCGGCGCGCGCTCGCGGTGCTGCGCATCCTTGCCGCAGGCCGCGAAGACGGCGTGCTGCTGGCCGAGGTATTGCGGGCGACCGGCCTCACCCGCCCGACCGTGCACCGCATCGTCCACGTGCTGATCGAGGAAGGCATCGTCGAACGGCATGACCGGACCGGCCGCTACGCGATCGGCAACCAGGTGCCGGAGCTCGCGCTCGCACGGCCTCGGCCGTCGCGGCTGCTGATCGCGGCAAATCCGTCGCTGCAACGCGCCTCGGCCGAGATCGGCGACACGCTGTTCCTGACGGTGCGGACCGGCAATGACACGCTGTGCGTCGATCGCCGGATTGGCGTCTATCCGATCCAGGTGCTGTCGATCGAGGTCGGCGCGCGCCGACCGCTCGGCGTCTCCAGCGCAGGCGTCGCCATCCTCGCCGCGATGCCGGCGCAGGACGCGCGAAAAATCGTCGCAGCCAACGAGAAGAGACTGGAGGCCTACCGGACCGATGTTGCGACGGTGCTGGGCCAGGTCACCGCCGCAAGACGGCTGGGATACGGCATGAGGGAAATTGGTCTCGTGCAGGGCACGAAGTCGATCTCGACCTGGATCAAGACCCCGGACGGCCGTCCCGCTGCCGCCATGACCGTCTCCGCCGTTCGCACCAGGCTCGGCCCACGACGCGAACAGGAGGTCGCGGAGATCCTGCTGCGGGAGGCGCGGATCATCGAGCAGGCGATCCGGGGTTAGACAACGCTGTCAATGGGCTGACGCCGCGCGCCATTTTATGGCACAAGAGCCGCCTCCGCCGACCGAGCAACGAGGCCCCGCATGCCCGCGCCAAAACCGCCTGCCTTCGAGACCCTGAGCCTGCATGCGGGCCAGCATCCGGATCCCGCGACCGGCGCCCGCGCGGTGCCGATCTACCAGACCACGTCCTACGTGTTCCAGGATTCCGATCACGCCGCCGCGCTGTTCAATCTCGAACGCGCCGGCCACATCTATACGCGCATCTCCAATCCGACCACCGGCGTGCTGGAAGAACGGCTTGCGGCGCTGGAAGGCGGCGTCGGCGCGATCTGCACCGCGAGCGGCATGGCGGCGCTGCATCTGGCCATCGCCACGCTTCTGAACGCCGGCGACCATATCGTGGCATCGAGCTCGCTCTATGGCGGCACCATCAATTTGCTGGCGCACACGCTGCCGCGCTTCGGCATCACCACAACGTTCGTCAAGCCGCGCGATCTCGACGCGTTCCGCGCGGCGATCAAGCCGAACACGAAGCTGATGATCGGCGAGACCATCGGCAATCCCGGGCTCGAGGTGCTGGACATTCCGAACGTCGCTTCGATCGCGCATGACGCGAAGATTCCGCTGCTGATCGACAACACCTTTGCCACGCCCTATCTCAGCCGTCCGATCGAGCTCGGCGCCGACATCGTCATGCATTCGGCGACCAAATGGATCGGCGGCCACGGCATCGCGATCGGCGGCGCCATCGTCGACGGCGGTCGTTTCGACTGGCGTTCATCCGGAAAATTCGGCGTGCTGACCGAGCCCTATGGCGGCTATCACGGGATCGTCTTCGACGAGCAGTTCGGCACCGCCGCCTTCATCATGCGCGCGCGCACCGAAGGCCTGCGCGATTTCGGCGCTTGTCTATCGCCGACCAACGCCTTCCAGCTGTTGCAGGGCGTCGAGACGCTCGGCGTGCGCATGGACCGCCACATGCAGAACACGCACCTCGTGCTGGAAGCACTGAAAGCCAACAAGGCGGTCGATTGGGTGCTGCATCCCTCGCTCGAAGATCATGCGGACTACCAGCTCGCAACACAATTACTGCCGCGTGGCGCCGGCTCGATCGTCTCCTTCGGCATCAAGGGGGGCCGGCCCGCGGGCCGCAAATTCATCGAATCGCTGCGCATGATCAGTCATCTCGCCAATGTCGGCGACGCCAAGACGCTGGTGATCCACCCCGCCTCGACCACGCACCAGCAGATGGACGCCGAGCAGCTCAAGGCCTCGGGCATCGGCGAGGAGCTGGTGCGACTCTCGGTCGGCATCGAGACCGCAAGCGACATCATCGACGATCTCACCCAAGCGCTGCGCATCTCGCAAAAGGTCTGACACCATGAAGCTCTCCGTCAACGGCGCCGAGGTGCTGGTCGCAACCGGCGGCCGCGACTTCGACAGATCCCTGCCCGCCGTCGTCTTCCTCCACGGCGCCGGTTTCGACCGTTCGACCTGGGCACTGCACACCCGCTGGTTCGCGCATCACGGCTTTGGCGTGCTGGCGCCGGATCTGCCCGGCCACGGCCGCTCGCCCGGACCTTCGCTCGGCAGCATCGCCGAAATGGCCGACTGGACGGCGGCCCTGCTCGATGCGGCCGGAGCGACGAAAGCGCATCTGATCGGCCATTCCATGGGATCGCTGATCTCGCTGGAGACGGCCGCACGTCACCCCGACAAGGTTTCCGCGCTCAGCCTGATCGGCACGGCCGCGACCATGACGGTCGGCCCGGATCTGCTGAAGGCGGCCGAAGCCAATTCGCAGGATGCCAACGACATGGTCTCGATCTGGGGCCTCGGCTTCAACGCCGAGCTCGGCGGCAGCCTCGCACCGGGCCTGTGGATGCATGGCGGCGCGCAGGCCGTATTGAAACACAGCGAGCCGGGCGTGCTGTTCCGGGATTTGTCGGCCTGCAATGCTTACGCGAATGCGCTGCAAGCAGCCGCAAGCGTGAAGGTGCCCACGACGCTCATCCTCGGCGAACGGGACATGATGACGCCGGTGAAGGCCGGCAAGGCACTTGCCGCCGCGATCCCGCATGCGAAGACCGTCGTGGTGCCCGGCGCGGGCCACATGATCATGGCCGAACGCCCCGATGAACTGCTCGCTGCGCTACGGAACTGACAGGATCAATCGTCCATCTTGCGCGTTGCGGTCAGACATTCCCGTGAATTCCAGAGGGAACTGGACCCATGCCAAGACAGGAAGTCATTCGCAAAGCCAGGCAAGACAAGCGTGCCGGAAAATCGGCAAGCACGCAGGCCGGTGAATTCGTCAAGGACCAGATCGACAAGATCCGCAAGGGCAAGCATGGCGCCCGCTCGACGAAGCAGGCCATCGCCATCGGTCTGTCCGAAGCGCGCCGCGCCGGCGTCGATCTGCCGCCACCGCGCAAAGGTCGCGTCAAGAAGGCGACGCGCCGCAGCGCCAAATATGCCTATGACGTCGGTCAGGGCAAACGCACCCCGAAGCGCCGGCCGCGCGTGTCGCAAGCAGTCGAAAAGGTTTTGAAGAAGGAGCCGCGCTCGACCGCATCGCGCAGCGCACTGTCGAAGCAGGGCAAGCGCGCCGCGAGCCGGCGAACGGCCGCGTCGCGTTCAGCCGCCGCGCGCAAGGCGAGCCGCACCAAGGGCGTCAAGGCCCGCTCCACCGCCGCAAAGAAGGCGGCACGCACCAGGGCGCGCCGCCGGAGCTGATCAGTTCGCGCGCCGGCCCCGCTCGGAGAATACCGCACGGGCGGCGCGCTCCGCCTCGCGCGCCGAGCGGAACTGGCGGCCTTCGAGGCTGTCGAACAGACGCTCGGAGGAGAAGAAGCGGAAGCCGCGCGTATCCCTCGTGACGATGCCGGCGGCGCGGTCGTGGATCTCGATGACGTAGGCATTCGATTGAGTTCGGGACATGACTGCTCGTCCGCCGGGTCTCGGCGTTCCTGTCTTTGGATTTGCTTCTTGGGATTTGCTGGGTGAGGTGCTGCTAGGAGGCGGCGGTCAGCAACAACAACATGCGCCGGTGGCCGCCGAGAAACAGCGGCGCGTCATGCACGCATGCATGTCATTGTTACTGCGCTGGTGATCGGTTCTCATATCGCGGCTTCGGCTCGAAGGAGCAGTGTCGATGCGTCGAATATCGAGCGTTTAGCGCGAACGGTCAATGAAATGTCTATCCGTAATTGCGATGAGCGCGCAGGGGCGCTTCTCCGCGTGCGAGCGCCGGCAAACGAATTCATCTCGCGATGAGTTCTTCCTTCTCCCCTTGCGGGAGAAGGTGGCGCGAAGCGCCGGATGAGGGGTTTGCCTCCGCGAATCCTCAAGAGAGTCGCACGCGGAGAGAGACCCCTCACCCGTCTCGCCGCTACGCGGCGAGCCACCCTCTCCCGCAAGGGGAGAGGGGAAGAACGAACTCACCACATCGTCGCGGCCGCACGCTCGGGCCAGGCGCGATCATACTCCGCGCCGCCGACCTTGTTCTCGCTCATCTCGGCGAGGATCTGGCCGGGCGTCGGCAGCGTCTTGGGGTCGATGCGCTTGTCGGGATTCCAGAGATCGGAGCGGACGATGGCGCGGGCGCACTGGAAGTAGATTTCGTTGACCGTCATCACCATCACGCTGCGCGGCGCCTTGCCGTCGACTTTGAACGAGGCGAGCAGCTCGGGATTGATGGACAGATGCGCCCGGCCATTGGCCCGAACCGCATTTCCGGAGCCGGGGATCAGGAACATCAGGGACACCCTGGGATCGCGCACGATGTTGCGCAAGGAATCGACCCGGTTGTTGCCGCGGCGATCCGGCAGCATCAGCGTCTTCGGGTCATGAATGCGGACGAAGCCGGAGAGATCGCCGCGCGGCGAGCAGTCGATCCCCTCGGGTCCGATGGTAGCGAGCGCGGCGAACGGCGCCTTTTCGATGAAGACGCGATAGAGCGGGGTGACGTGGTCGGCGACTTCCACGATCGATGCGTCGTTGGTGACGCCGTAGATGGCCTCCAGCTGCTCGACCGTTTCGATCACCGACATTCCAGTCTCCTTGTTGTGCGGGCTATTCGTGCCAGCCCTGGTTCCTGATCACGCGCAGAAGCTGGCGGCCGTGATACTCCGCGCTGCCGGCGTTGAGGATGGTGACGTCGGCCTGAGTCGATGCGTCGTCGACGCTGCGCGTCAGCCGTTCCGCAATATTGCCGTCGCTGTGCCGGGCGCGAGCGGCAAGCCGCTGCGCCAGCACATCCGGAGGCGCCGTGATCGCGACCACCACGACGTTTGCATAGGTCTGGCGCAGCACGCCGATCACCGTGCGCGAAACATTGGCCACGACGGCGCGTCCGGCACGAATATCGTCGTTGAGGTCGAGCGGCAGCGCGTAACAATGCCCATGCGCCTCCCAATGCACGGCGAAATCGTCGCGATCGCGCGCGCGACGGAATTCGTCAGGGCTCACCGCAATATTGTCTTCGTCGGCCGAGGATTCGCGCGTCACGACACGGCGCGGGAAGACGATGTCGTGATCCTCGATGCAGGCTGCCCGCGCCAGCCGCAGCAGCGTGTCCTTGCCGGCACCGCTGGGACCGACCACGAGCACGAGCCGCCCGGGCCCGATCGCACCCGTTGTCTTTCCCGCCACGGTGACGGCCTCGCTCATGCGACACGGCTTCCTTCGCGCCAGACGCTGCGGACCGCGGGGACGCTGCCCGCGACATGCACGCGGATCAGATCGGCACGCTTGCCGATCGCGATCTCGCCGCGGTCGGACAGGCCGACTGCCTCCGCGGGCGCCTTCGTCACGGTGCGGATCGCCGCCGGAAGAGTGATGGCGGGCACGTGCTCGGGCAAGTGCAGCGCGGCCATCAGAAGGCTCGAGGGGATGTAGTCCGACGACAGGATGTCGAGCAGGCCCTCGCGGGCGAGATCGACCGCGGCGATATTGCCGGAATGCGAGCCGCCGCGCACGACGTTCGGCGCGCCCATCAGGATGTCGATGCCGGCCTCGTGCAGGCCGCGCGCGGCCTCCAGCGTGGTCGGAAATTCCGCCACCGAAACGCCATCGCGCACGGCGTCCACGACGTTCTCCTCAGTGGTGTCGTCATGGCTCGCCAGCGGGATCTTGTACTTGTGGGCCAGCGCCACGATCTCGCGCATGTTGGTCGCGGCATAGGCCTTCTGATATTCGAAGCGCTTCGCGAACAGCTCGTCGAGCTCGGCGTCGGTCTTGCCGCCGCCCTTGCCGCGATAATAGTCGCGCAGCTTGCCTTCGTCCCGGAACTGGCGCTGGCCGGGGGTGTGGTCCATCAGCGACATCAGCCGCACGTCGGGACGGTCGATCAGCTCCCTGGCCTCCTCGACCACGCTCGGCATCGGGATTTCGCAGCGCAGATGCAGGAAGTGATCGGCGCGGAGCAGGTCAGCATCGCGAGCGGTCGTGATTGCGGCGGCGAGCGTGCCGGCGCGGCCGTCGACTTCCTCGGCGCCATCCTCGCGCCAGACCCGGAGCGAGTCGAACACCGTCGTGATGCCTGATGTCGCGAGCTGGCCGTCATAGGAGACGACGGCGGCGACTGGATTCCAGAACACTTTTGGTCGCGGCACGTAATGCGCCTCGAGGTGATCGGTGTGGAGCTCGATCAAGCCGGGCATGATCAGATCGCCGCCGGCATCCTCTGCCCCCGCGGGCGCCCTGCCCTCGCCGATCTCGGCAATGCGTCCATCGGCGAGGGCAAGCCAGCCCTGCTCGATCACCCGTTCCGTCAGCACGATCCTGGCGTTGGCGATCACGATGTCCTTCTTGGCGTTCATGTCCATTTCCTTCAGGCCGCGGCGGCGAAGCTGGTGACGTCGACGATGCGGTCGGCAATCTGATGACGGATTTCGTCGTCATGGACAATGGCGACCATGGCGACGCCCTGGCGCTTCTTTTCGGCTACCAGCCCGACCACGACGGCGCGGTTGGCGGCGTCGAGCGACGCGGTCGGCTCGTCGAGCAGCAGGATCGGCAGATCCGAGATGAAGCCGCGCGCGATGTTGACGCGCTGCTGCTCGCCGCCGGAAAAGGTCGCGGGCGGAAGCTGCCAGAGCCGCTCGGGGATGTTGAGGCGATGCAACAGTTCGCCAGCACGGGCTTGCGCCTCCGCGCGCGCCAGGCCGTTGACGATCAGCGGCTCGGCGACCACGTCGAGGGTCGCGACGCGCGGCACCGCGCGCAAGAACTGGCTGACATAGCCAATGGTCGCGCGGCGGATGTTGAGAACCTGCCGCGGCTCGGCGGTGGCGAGATCGACCAGCGCGCCGCGATGGTGGATGCCGATCCGGCCGGAATCGCAACGATAATTGCCGAAGATCATCTTCAGGATCGACGATTTTCCGGCGCCTGATGGCCCCGACAGCACGACGCATTCGCCGGGATTGACGTGAAAGGTCACGCCGCGCACCACGGGCAGCTCGATGCCACCTTGCAGGTGCATCGTGAAGGTCTTGTTGGCGTCGGCGATGTCGATCATGGCGGTCATTGGAGAACTCTTCTTGCAAGGCTCATTACGTTGGAAGGCTCATGGCGGCAGGATCGAGGAGACGAGCAGCTGGGTATAGGGCTCGCGGGGGTCGTCGAGCACCTGATCGGTGAGGCCGGTCTCGATGACTCGGCCGCCCTTCATGACCATGACCCGATGCGACAGCAGGCGCGCGACCGCGAGATCATGGGTGACGATGATGACCGCGAGATGCAGCTCCGCGACCAGGCTGCGCACGAGGTCGAGCAGACGGGCTTGCACGGAAACATCGAGGCCGCCGGTCGGCTCGTCCATGAACACCAGCCGCGGCTCGGTGACGAGGTTGCGGGCGATCTGGAGCCGCTGGCGCATGCCGCCGGAATAGGTCCGCGGCGCATCGTCGATGCGCGCGATGTCGATCTCGACGCGAGTCAGCCAGTCCGACGCGGTATCGCGGATGCGGCCGTAGTGATTCCACCCCACCGCCATCAGCCGCTCGCCGACATTGGCGCCGGCCGAGACGGCCATGCGCAGCCCCTGCGCGGGATCCTGATGAACGAAGCCCCAATCGGTACGAAACAGGAAGCGCCGCTCGGCCTCGCCCAGCGTGGCGAGATCGCGGGTGACGCCATCGCGCATCCGGTAGGACACCTCACCGCCGCTGGCCGCGAGCTGACCCGACAGCAGCTGCAGCAGCGTCGATTTGCCCGAGCCGGATTCGCCGACGATCGCCAGCACCTCGCCGGGGTAGAGCGCAAAGGACACGTCGCGGCACGCCGCGATCCGGCCATAGGACTTACTGAGGGATTTTGCGACCAGCAGCGGCTCGTCGTTCTCGAGCATGTCTTGATCAGCCATTCGATGCCTCCTGCGCCTTGTCCTTGTACGGCGCGGCGCTGAGGCTGCCGTGATGGCCGGCGGCCTGACGTCCCTCGCAATAATCGGTGTCGGAGCAGACGAACATGCGACCGCCCTTGTCGTCGGTCACGATCTCGTCGAGGTAGGAATTCTCAGCGGCGCACAACGCGCACGGCGCGTTGAAGCGGTACGGCTCGAAGGGATGGTCCTCGAAGTCGAGCGACACAACTTGCGTATAGGGCGGGATCGCATAGATGCGCTTCTCGCGGCCGGCGCCGAACAGTTGCAGCGCCGGGCAATTGTCCATCTTGGGATTGTCGAATTTGGGCGTCGGCGACGGGTCCATCACGTAGCGCGCATTGACCTTCACCGGATAGGCGTAAGCCGTCGCGATGTGGCCGAAGCGGGCGATGTCCTCGTAGAGCTTCACATGCATCAGGCCGTATTCGGCGAGCGCGTGCATGCGCCGCGTCTCCGTCTCGCGCGGCTCGACGAAGCGCAGCGGCTCCGGGATCGGCACCTGGTAGACCAGCACCTGATTTGCGTGTAGCGACGTCTCCGGAATGCGGTGGCGGGTCTGGATCACGGTCGCATCGATCGTCGCCGTCGTCGTGGCGACGCCGGCGGTCTTGGCAAAGAACTTCCTGATCGAGATCGCATTGGTGGTGTCGTCGGAGCCCTGGTCGATCACCTTCAGCACGTCCTCGGGCCCGAGGATCGCGGCCGTCACCTGCACGCCGCCGGTGCCCCAGCCATAGGGCATCGGCATTTCACGGCTGGCGAACGGCACCTGATAGCCGGGGATCGCGATCGCCTTGAGGATCGCGCGGCGGATCATCCGCTTGGTCTGTTCGTCGAGATAAGCGAAATTGTAGGCGGGCGCGTTCATTCCGCGGCCTCCTTCATGGCATCGGGCGCATTGGCCTCAGTGAATTCCTTCCGCAGCTTGCGCAACAGGCCGAGCTCAGACTGGAAGTCGACATAATGCGGTAGCTTCAGATGCTCGACGAAGCCGGTAGCCTGGACGTTGTCCGAATGCGACATCACGAATTCTTCGTCTTGCGCGGGGGCGAGTGCCTCTTCGCCGAGCTCGCGCGCACGCAACGCGCGGTCGACCAGCGCCATCGACATCGTCTTGCGCTCGCTCTGGCCGAAGGCGAGGCCATAGCCGCGGGTGAAGCACGGCGCCTCCGTCGCGGAGCCCTTGAACTGATTGACCATCTGACACTCGGTGAGCTCGATCGAGCCGAGCGGCACGGCGAAGCCGACGTCTTCCGCGGAGAATTCAACCTCGACCTCACCGAAGCGAATCTCGCCAGCGAAGGGATGGTTGCGGCCGTAGCCGCGCTGGGTGGAATAGCCCATCGCCAGCAGAAAACCTTCGTCGCCACGCGCGAGATTTTGCAGGCGCAGGTCACGATCGGCGGGAAAATTGAGCGGCTCGCGGGTGAGATCGCCGACGCTGGCGCCTTCCTCGGCCTTAGGCGAGGATTCGATCAGCCCGTCGCGGCCGAGGATGTCGGTCACCCGCGGGGTCGGCGCAGACGATGCTTCGGCCGTCGCCGGCGCTTCCGGCACAAAGCCCTCGGCGAGCGAGGGATCGAGCAGGCGGTGGGTATAGTCGAAGGTCGGGCCGAGGATCTGGCCGCCGGGAATGTCCTTGAAGGTCGGGGACACCCGCCGCCGTACCCGCATCGCGCCGGTCTCGACCGGCTCGCTGGCGCCGAAGCGGGGCAGCGTCGCGCGGAAGGCGCGGACCAGGAAGATCGCCTCGATCAGATCGCCGCGCGCCTGCTTGATGGCGAGCGCCGCGAGCTCGCGATCATAGAGCGAGCCTTCGCTCATGACGCGGTCCACGGCGAGACCAAGCTGCTCGGAGATCTGGTCGAGCGAGATTTCCGGAACGCTTTGGTCGCCACGCCGCGCACTGGCGAGCAGGCGATGGGCGTTCTCGATGGCGCGTTCGCCGCCTTTGACTGCGACATACATGCTTAGCTTCCCTTGCTCACGACACGCGTGGTGCGCGGAATCGCAACCACGGCATCATTTGCGACCAGCACCACATCGATGCCGCGCGGAAACAGCGTTTCGTTGACGCGCAGGCGCTCGAACAGGTCGAACGGCTTAATCGAAGCCTGGAGCGTCGCGACACCGTCAATGCCGGGGCCGCGCAGCTCGAAGCTCCGCCCTCCGTCCAGACTCTCGACCTGCAGGATCAACGTGGTCGACCGATCCGGATATTCGCTGGTGCCGAGCGCGAAGCGCTCCAGCGAAGGCAGCGCCCCGCCGTCGCTGATCAGCGCGAAGCTGGCGATGGAAGAATCCTGCACCACCGGCGCACCAGTATGGAATTTCAGCCATTTCACGACGTCGGAAGTCTCATGCATGCGCGCATCGAGCCAGAGCGGCGTGTCGTGATCGAACAGCGTCAACGCGATCGCGGCCGTGCCGCGCATCATCACATGAGGCGCTCCTGATGTCGGCACGATGCGCTGGACCGACCCCGGCCGGGCCATCGCGTCCATGACCGAACGAAAGGTCGATTGCGCCGACAGCACCTTGTCGGCGAACCCGGGGGGCAGTTCCGCAATCGTGGTCATGATCTCACCCCTCACCGCGCACCATGGTATAGAAATCAACCTTCGTCGCGGCGGTCTGGGCCGCCACCTGCTTGCGCCTGACCATAAGCTGCTCACGCAACGGCGCGATAATGTCCCGCTCCACCGCGCCGGCGAAATCGCGGGACTGCACCAGGGCATCGCACAGCGCGATCAGCCGCGCCTTCTCGCCGTCGCGACCGAGCGTGTAGCCGAAACCGACCTCGCCGCTCGCAAGCCGCACCGCGGCGCGCGACACCGTGGCTTCACCGAGGTTGAACGGCGCACCGTCACCGCCGACCCGGCCGCGCAGCATGACGAGGCCGTTTTCCGGCGCGCGCAGATCCTGATGCGCCGGCAAAACGAGAGCGTCGAGGCGAGCGGCGATCTCGCCCGCCTCCGCGTGCGCCAGCACGGCCATTGCGGCCTTGCGCTGGGCTTGCTGATTATTGTGCTGGGTCACCGCATCCACCGACTTCTCTGCAGAACTTGCCGAATCCAAGTTGTCTATGATACTAGACAACTTGATACGGGAGCGCCATGACTGTTTCGTGACAAAGGCGTGATTTCTGGAGTAGCTTCCCGGCCACATGAGCATGCAGGACACAGCCTCCTCCGGCGTCGCGTTGTGGCGTCTCGTTGCCGACGGCATCGAGCGCGGCATCGCCGACGGCCGCTTTGCGGCGGGCGACAAGCTGCCGGGCGAGGTGGAGATCGCCGAAACCTATCGCGTCAACCGCCACACCGTGCGACGCGCGCTGGCCGCGCTTGCCGAGCGCGGCATCGTGCGGGCAGAACGCGGCAGCGGAACCTATGTCGAGGCGCAGAAGCTCGCTTATCCACTGCGCTCGCGGACCCGTTTCTCCGAGATCGTCGGCGCGGACGGCCGCGAACCGCATGGCCGGCTGATCGAGGCGTCCGCTGACGTTGCGACCCGCGAACTCGCGCGGGAGCTTGGCCTCAAGACCGGCGCACCGCTGGTCCGGATCGAGGCGATGCGCCTCGCCGACCGCACGCCGATCTGTGTCTCCACGACGTGGCTGTCGGCGCAGCTATTCC
This sequence comes from Bradyrhizobium sp. BWC-3-1, assembly GCF_032917965.1. Classification (NCBI taxonomy): domain Bacteria; kingdom Pseudomonadati; phylum Pseudomonadota; class Alphaproteobacteria; order Hyphomicrobiales; family Nitrobacteraceae; genus Bradyrhizobium; species Bradyrhizobium sp. BWC-3-1. The sequence goes on along the minus strand of NZ_CP136625.1, from coordinate 752,497 downwards.
CGGCTGCGGGCGACGTCTTTGCCGCGACCCGCTCGATGACGAAATTGCTCGAGCATTACGGCGTCCGGGACTATCGCCGCGGCGCGACCCGGATCACCGCCGGTATCGTCGACGCAACCGACGCCGCACGGCTCGATCTGGCGCTGGGACGGCCGATCCTGGTGGTCGACGCCACCGATCACGATCTCGACGGCAAGCCGCTGGTGACCAAGCATTCGCGCTTTGCCGCGGAGCGGGTGGAATTTCTGGTGGAGAACGGGTGAACTGGCTGCCCTCTGCCCCTCTCCCCTTGCGGGAGAGGTGGCTCGCCGCGCTAGCGGCGAGACGGGTGAGGGGTTGCCTCCGCGCACTGATCTGAATTGAGGATGCAGACCCCTCATCCGGCGCTTCGCGCCACCTTCTCCCACAAGGGGAGAAGGAAGAAGGTTACGCCACCGCCCGCCGCCCGATAATCGCAAAACGCAATTTGCCCGAAACGAAATCGATCGCAGCGACTGCGACCAGGATCATCAGGATCAGGAACGACACCTTCTGCCATTCCAGCACGCGGATCTGCTCGGCGAGTTGGAGGCCGATGCCGCCGGCGCCGACGATGCCGATGATGGTGGCCGAGCGCGTGTTCGACTCGATGAAATAGAGCACCTGCCCCGCAATCACGGGCAAAACCTGCGGCAGCAGGCCGAAGCGAATCTCGTGCAGCGCGCTGCCGCCGGAGGCGCGGATGCCCTCGACCTGCTTCTGGTCGGCGCCCTCGATCGCCTCCGAGAACAGTTTTCCGAAGGCGCCGAAATCCGACACGGCGATGGCGAGCACGCCGGCAAACGGGCCGAGCCCGACCACGTTGATCCACACCAGCGCCCAGATCAACGTGTCGACGCCGCGAATCAAATCCAGGAAACGTCGGACCGGAAAGCGCAGCAGCTTTGATGGCACGACATTACGCGCCGCAAGAAGACTGACCGGCAGTGCGAACAGCGCGGCGAGCGTTGTGCCGAGCAGCGCGATCGACAGCGTCTCGCCCAGCGCCTTCAGATAGACCGGCAGCGACGAGCCGGGATCCGGCGGGATCATCATCAGGCTGATCCAGCCGAGCTGGTTGAGGCCCGCGACGAACCGCGACGGCGAGAAGTCGAGATCGACGAGGCCGTAAATCAGGATCGCGAGCGCCGCGACGCTCATCGCCGGCATGGCGAGCCGCGCCGAGGCCGGCCGGTCGAACACGTCAGGATAGCGCGCGCGAAGCGCCGCAGTGTCGGTCTCCTGCGGTCCCGTCACGTCCGCGCCTCCTTGCCGAACAGACGGCCGCGCAGCCATCCGGTGCTGATGTCGATGATGAAGACCGTGACGATGATGGTGAGCAGGATGGCGCTGACGTCGGAGTAATAGAACTTGCGGATGGCGACGACGAGCTCCTGGCCGATGCCGCCGGCACCGACGAAGCCCATCACGGAGGCCTCGCGGACGTTGATCTCGAACCGCAGCAGCGCGTAGCTGGCATAGCCTGCCGTGACCTGCGGCAGGATGGCGAAGCGCATGCAGGAGAGCCAGCTTGCGCCGGTCGAGCGGACGCCTTCGACCGGCTTCATGTCGGCATTCTCGACGATCTCCGAGAACAGCTTGCCGAGCGCGCCGGTGGAGTGGATCGCGATCGCAAGCACGCCGGCCATCGGACCGAGCCCGAAGGCGATCACGAAGATCAGCGCAAACACGATGCCAGGCACCGTGCGCGCGAATTCGAGCAGGCGCCGCACCATGAAACGCAGCCAGGGCGCGGGCGAGGTGTTTTCAGCGGCGAAGAAGTTCAGGCAGAACGCAAGAGTCGCGCCGATCAGCGTGCCGACATAGGAGATCAGCAGGGTCTCGCCCAGCATCCTCAGCCATTTGCGCCAGCCCCAGAGCCACTCGCCGACATCGGTCCAGACCCGCTGGCCGGTGTCGAGTGTGAGGATGCGGTCGAAATAGCTGATGAAGTTGCCAAAGTGGGCGAACAGCGTGCGCAGATTCACTTCAGCGCCGATCGCGGCCAGACACAGTGCTGCGGCGAAGATCACGGCTCCAGACAGGATTCGGAGCCGCTTGCGCGCCACCGCCTGGCGATAGCCGGCGTTGAGCACGGCGAGCTGCTGCTCGGGGAGAATCGAAACCGCGACGGTCATCTGATCAGGAAAGGTGGTCGATCAAAGAGAAAGAGCCGGGTCCATCGACCCGGCTCCAGTGGCATCGTCCCGAAACTCAGGACGCCTTCTTCTTACGCAGCGCATCGACGAACTTGATCAGCTCGATCGTGCCATCCCAATCCTTGCTGGTCGCGGGATGAAAACCTTTCTTCTGGCCGTCCTGTAGGCGGTCGAAGGCAGCCTTGTCCTTGGCCGGCGCGTCGAAGAACGCCTTCGCGATGGCGGCCTTGGCCTCTTCCGGCAGGTCGGAATTGTAGGCATACGGACCGTTGATGATCGGCGCCGACTTGTGGATGATGCGGAAATCGTCCTTTTTCATCGCCGAGCCGTCGGCATTCTTCAGCATGCCCTTGGTCAACATCTGCGCCAATGTCGAATCGTCGTCGCTGGTCCACTGGTTGGCGGCGACGTCGACGGTGCCCTGCGCCAGTGCCAGGATCGCGTTCTCATGGCTGCCGGTGAAGACGACCTTGCTGAAATAGGTGTCGGCGTCCGCGATGCCCATCTTGTCGAGCTCGAAGCGCGGCACGTTGTTGCCGGAGGTCGAGTTCGGATCGACCAGGCCGAGGTTCTTGCCCTTGAGCTGATCGATGCTCTTGTAGGGGCTGCTCGCCTTGACGAAGAACACCGAGTAATAACCGGTGGAGCCGTCGGAGTTGATGTCGTTGGCGAAGGCGTCGGTCTTGACGCCGGTCAGGCGGGCGCGAGCGAACGAAGCCGAGCCATAGCTCGCGATGTGGATGTTGCCGGCACGCTGGCCTTCGATCACGGCAGCGTAGTCGTTGGCGATGCGCAGCGTGACTTTCACGCCCAATTCCCTGGAGAGATAGCTCATGAACGGCGCCCAGCGCTCGGTCACGCCCGAGGCGTTTTCCGCCGGAATGACCGCGAAGGTCAGCTCGGGATATTTGGCTTTCCAGTCTTCGGCGGAGGCCGAAGTCGTCAACGCGAGCGCGGCGGCGCCGGCGAGAATCAATCTGCGAGTAATCATGATAGCCTCTTCATTGGTTGAGGTCGGTTGACGCAAAATTGGTAAGTCCTGATGCGGCGCAGCTCAGGCGGCGGCCGCCGTTCCAAGCGCCGGAATGCCCTGTCGCACCGGTGCAGGCGTGCCGCCCATGACTTCGGCGGCTTCGAGATCGTAGAGCTCGCGCGCAACGTGCTCGGTCAACTCGGCCGGCGCGCCGTCGAACACCACGCGACCCTGCGCCATGCCGATCAGGCGGTCGCAATAGCTGCGCGCCAGGTCGAGCGAATGCAGATTGCAGAGCACGGTGATGCCGAAATGCTTGTTGATGCGCAAAAGCGCATCCATCACGATCTTGGTGTTGCGCGGATCGAGCGAGGCGATCGGCTCGTCGGCAAGGATGATGTCGGGCTGCTGCACCAGCGCGCGGGCGATCGCGACACGCTGCTGCTGGCCGCCGGAGAGCTGGTCGGCGCGCTGGGCTGCGAGTGGGGCGATGTCGAACTGCTCGAGCGCGGACATCGCCAGCGCCTTGTCCTGCTCGGGCCAGCTCTGCGACAGCGAGCGCCAGGCCGGCATCGTCGCGAGCCGTCCCATAAGAACGTTGGTGAGAGCATCGAGCCGGCCGACCAGATTGAACTGCTGAAAGATCATCGCCGAGCGCGCCCGCCACTGCCGCAGCTCCTTGCCGCGTAGCGCGGTGACGTCGAGACCGTCGAACAGGATGCGACCCTGCGAAGGGGTCGCGAGACGGTTGATGGTCCGCAGCAGGGTCGACTTGCCGGCGCCGGACCGTCCGATCACGCCGACGAAGCCGCCGGGAGAGACTTGAAACGAGGCGTCGTCCACCGCGGCTTTCACGCCGAAGCGACACGTCAGACCTTCAACCACCAGCATGCAGGGCTCCAGAGTAGCTGGGACCCACCGCTAACGCCGGCGCTTGACACTTGTGTGACACGGACGTTGCGATGCGGCGATCCTACACACCTCATCCCCTGTTCATCCCCTGTCATCGCGCCGTCATGACATTGTCATCAAGCCGCTCGAAGAGAAACACTCGCCCTCTCGTTCGGATACAACATGGCCGCCAAAGCTCTTTCGCTCCAGCCGACTGTCGATTCCTCGGCGAAGCTGCACGACACCAGGCTTGGGGCCTACACAGAGGTCGGCGCCCGCACGATGCTGCACGAAGTGACGATGGGCGATTACTCCTATGTCGTGAACGACGCCCAGATCACCTACACCACCATCGGAAAATTCTGCTCGATCGCGGCGATGACGCGGATCAATCCGGGCAATCACCCGATGCACCGCGCCACGCAGGCGCATTTCACCTATCGTTCGAGCGCCTATTTCGAAGGCGGGAGCGACGACACCGAGTTCTTCGACTGGCGGCGCCAGCATCACGTCCATATCGGCCATGACGTCTGGATCGGCCATGGCGCGATCGTGCTGCCGGGCCGCAACGTCGGCACCGGCGCGGTGATCGCGGCCGGCGCCATCGTCACCAAGGACGTGCCGGCCTACACCATCGTTGCCGGCAATCCGGCGCGCATCGTTCGCCGGCGGTTCTCGGAAGAGGTTGCGGGGCGGCTTGCGAGGCTCGCTTGGTGGGACTGGGATCACGACAAGTTGCGTGAAGCCCTGCCCAATTTCCGCAAGCTCGGGATTGAGGATTTCCTCACGGCATACGAAGCAGGGGCACCCTCTTCTGCCAGCAAACGAAGCGCGGTCGCGTGACAGACATATTCCTCGAGGGCGGGCGGGCCCTGATCGGCTCCGAGTTCGCCGAAACGTCGCTTCTCGTGTCCGGAACGGACATCGCAGAGATCAATGCCTCGCGCAGCCGGGCGCGGCTGGCGATCAACGCGCGCGATCTGCTGGTCCTGCCGGGCATCGTCGATCTGCATGGCGATGCCTTCGAGCGACAGATGATGCCGCGCGCCGGGGTCGATTTCCCGATCGACGTCGCGCTCGCCGACAGCGACCGCCAGGCGATCAGCAACGGCATCACCACGGTTTTTCACGCCACGACCTGTTCGTGGGAGCCGGGCCTGCGCAGAGCCGGCAATGCGCGCAGCCTGATGGAGGCGATCGAACGGCAGCGCCCGCAATTCGCCGCCGACACCCGCTTTCACCTGCGCCACGAGACCTACAATCTCGACGCCGAAACCGAGATCAGCCAATGGCTCACTGAGGGCCGCGTCGACCTGTTCGCCTTCAACGACCACATGGACGGCACGGTTGGGGACATGGCCAAGCCGCGCAAGCGCAATCGCATGGTGGAGCGCACCGGCCTGTCGAGCGAGGAATTCGACCGGCTGGTCGGACACATAATGTCCCGCGCCGCGGATGTGCCGGCTTCCGTGTCACGGCTGGCCGCGACGGCCCGCGCCGCCGACGTGCGGATGCTCTCGCACGATGATGCGACGCCCGCGATGCGCGAAGGCTTTCGCGCCATGGGCGTGGCGATTGCGGAGTTTCCGATCAACGAGGAGACAGCGCGGGCGGCAGCAAGCCACGGTGACGCCATCGTCTACGGCGCGCCGAACGTCGTGCGCGGAGGCAGCCACACGGGCTGGACCAGGGCATCCGACATGATCGCCAAAGGGCTCTGCTCGGTTCTGGCCTCGGACTACTACTATCCCGCGCAGCTGCTCGCTGCGTTCCGGCTCGCCGCCGATGGCGTGCTGCCGCTGACCGAGGCCTGGAATCTGGTCTCCGCCGCGCCCGCGCGCGCGACCGGTCTTGCAGATCGCGGCGTGCTCGCGGAAGGCCGGCGCGCGGACATTCTGCTGGTCGACGACAGCATGCCGCTGCGGCCGCGGCTGATCGCCGTGATATCAGGCGGCAAGCTCGTGCATCTCACCGAGGCGACGCGGTTGCTTGGCATGCCAGCTACCCCGCGCCAAGCTGTCGCCGCGGCATAAACCCGCTATGCTCGGACGATGACGAGTTTCCCCCGCTACGCGATCTATTTTGCCGCAGGCAGCGACAGCGCGCTCACCCGCTTCGGCGCGGAGTTGCTCGGCTACGATGCCTATACCGGCAACGAGCTGCCGTTTCCCGCCGACGCATCGCGTCTCGCGCCGGACTGGCGTGATGTCACCGCCGATCCCCGCAAATACGGCTTTCACGCCACGCTGAAGGCGCCGATGGCGCTGGCGTCCGACAGGCGCGAGGTCGAGCTTGTTGCGGCCTGCGCGACATTCGCCGGCAGGGCACGCGCAATTCCGGTGATCCGCCCGGTCGTCGATTCCATCAGCGGCTTCATCGCCGTCATTCCCGGGGAGCCGGTCGGCGAACTCCAGCAGCTCGCCGCCGATTGCGCGCGCGACTTCGACTCCTTCCGCGCGCCGCTGAGCGCGGAAGACCGTGCGCGGCGCAAGCCGGAGAAGCTGAGCGAACGGCAGCGCCACTATCTCGACCGCTGGGGCTATCCTTACGTGATGGAGGAATTCCGTTTCCACATGACGTTGACGGGCCGGCTCGACGTGGAGCGGCGCGGGCCGATTCTGGAAATGCTGCAGGGAAGGTTTGCTGCGCTCGGCCTCAAGACGCTTGCGATCGATCGCGTCGCGCTGTTCAAACAGGACCACGCCAAGGCTCGCTTCCGCATCATCGGCGAGTGGGCTTTGACCCAGTAAGCGTCAGTGCCAGCTCGCGAGATTGAAGCCGAAGGCCACAACGCCAACCAGAATGAGGCTGGTGGCCCAGATTACATCCAGATTGAACCAGCTTCGCGAGACGAACCTCAATCCCAGATGGCGGTAGACCAGCCACGCCAGACATCCGCCGGCGCTGACCATGGCAGCGACGTGCACCAAAGACACCAGAACCGCCATCCCGAGACTCGCCTTCATCAGCGCGCCGGCGGCCTCATGGCCGGCATCGAGTTCGAAGGCCTGGCAGAGCCCGAGATAGATCGGCACGAGCATCAAGGCGGCGCCGTGAGCAATGGCAACGGCAAATGACCAGAGCGCCAATTGCGTCGGCGGAATTCGTGCCAGCGCGCGCGGATGGCGCCGCTCGACCAGCCGATAGACGCCGAAGCCGATGACGAAAAGGCTCGCGCCGAGCTGGATCGAACGCTGCCACTCGGCCAGCACGAGCAGGAACGCGAATGGCAGCAGCACGAGAAGCGTTGCCAGGAGATGTCCGGCGGCCAGAGCCCACAACGCACGAAAGAGCGCGCGCGGGCTCTTGTCCATGAGCCCGGCCGAAACGGCGAGCGGCCAGCCCATTCCCGGATTGACCCCGTGATAGAGACCGCTCGCAACAAGAGCGAGCCACAGCCAGCCGAGGCTCGCGTGTGCCCAATCTAGGCCGACGGGTAGCAAAAGGAGTCCGTCGAACAATCGCCGCCCTCCAGCCTGATCTGGTGCGCACGATATCCGTCGGGGAAGCTCACGAAGTAGTTCTTGTCGAGCTCGAGGCCACCATTGCGACCGACATTGGCCATGACTTCCAAACCCGGAACGCCATCGGGATAGAACTGGTCATCCCAGGTGGAATAGAGCGAATTGGTCCAGTACACCCGCCTGCCGTCCCGGCTGATCTCGACCATCTGCGGACCGGCCGCAAATGCCTTGCCGTTCGGATGGGGGGTGCGGCGCGCGATGCCGCCGATGTGAACCGAGCCCGCAAGCTTCGGCTTTCGCGGATCACTCACGTCGTACTGGCGCATTTCACCCGTGCCCCAGCACGAGACATAGAGAAAACGATCATCCATCGACAGGTCGATGTCGGTCACCAGCGGCGGCACGGCGCCAAAGCCCTGAAGCAGCGGCGGGAGCTTCTCCTTTGGCGCAGGCTCGGGCGGGATCGTCGCCGTCTTCTCCGCATGGAATTTTCCGCCTTCGCGCCACCAGGTCCAGATCGAGGCTTCGAGATTCGTGGTGTCGACCACAACGCCTACAAAGCCGTATTCGCGAACCGGATCGTGCGCCGGCCGTACCTCCAGCGCCATCTGATGATTGGCGCCGAGGTCGATGGTCTGCACGTTGCGACGGGCGCGGAGATCCCAGAAGTGGAGACGATGGCCATATTTGTTCGCCAGCAGATCTTCCGGGACGATCCCGTTCTCGAACTGCGGCGGCAATGCCCATTCGCTCGTCACCATGTAGTCGCGCGGCAGGTTCCACCAGAAATCATAGTGCAGCGTCTGCGGACCGCGGTCGATCTCCCATCGTCCAAGGACCTCGAACGTCTCGCAATCCATGATGAAGACGCCTGGAGGCCCGTTGGTGCCGTCCTTGCCGCCGCCGCCGAGCGTGCTCACATAGACGCCGTCCGGCCCGCAATGGATGGTGTGCGGCCGCGAATAGCCGGTCTTTTTGAAGACTTCCTCGGGCTCCATGATCTTGTGGATTTTGGCTTTGGTCGGATCGGGCTTCGTATCGATGATGTAAATCCGCGACGAGCGCAGCCCGGGGATGATGAGATAGCGCCGCTCGATGAAGGCATGCCCAGTGAGCGGCGACAAGGCGGAGGAGCAGGCATTCCAACCGAAGTGATGAAACTCATCGCCCTTGTTGGGCATCGTCACGGTGTGGACGATCTGGCTGTAGGTCGGCGATCCCGGCTTGGCGTCGATCACCGCGAGAGCATCCGGTTTCGAGAAATCCGGACTGAGCAGCAACGTGTAGGCAAAGTTCTCCGCAGGAGCTTCCATCGCAAGCTTGGGCGATGCGTGAAAGGTGGGATCCGGCCTCATCGTCATGGCACTGCCTCCCTGTTTCGTTGGTTCGCACCAACCTGGTTCGGAATAGCGGCATAATGAAGAGCTGTTGCGCGATGTCTTGAGTTGCTCCGCGGGCCAGGTTGGCGAGCGTACAATATGTCATCGCCGGGCTGCGGGAAACCGCCCGAACCGCGTTAATTCGACGCCTTCAGCCAGATGGAAGCTGGCGGGATCAGGCCAGGGTGCGCACCTCACACTCAGCGTCGTCCCGGCCTTCGCCGGGACGACAGCGTTGCGCTACTTCCCCCACCTCAACGCCAGCGCATCGCGCTCCTTGGCCAACTCCAGCAGCCCGGCCCGCGTCGCCGGGTGCAACGGCTGGAGCGGATGCCGCACCGTGTCCGACTTGATCACGCCGCCGGCCTGCATCATCGCCTTGCAGGCGATCAGGCCGCATTGGCGGTTTTCGTAGTTGATCAGCGGCAGCCAGCGTTCGTAGGCGGCTTTGGCCTCTTCACGCTTGCCGGCGAAATAAGGATCGACGATCTGGCGGATGCCGTCGGGATAGCCGCCGCCGGTCATCGCGCCGGTGGCGCCGGCATCGAGATCGGCGAGCAGCGTGATCGCTTCCTCGCCGTCCCAGGGACCCTCGATATCGCTGCCGCCGGCGTCGATCAGGCTGCGCAGCTTTGCAGCCGCGCCCGGCACCTCGATCTTGAAATAGCGGATGTTGGCGAAATCGCGCGCCAGCCGCGCGAGCAGCTCAACCGACAGGGGGGTGCCGGCGACAGGCGCATCCTGGATCATGATCGGAATCTTGATCGCGCCCGACAGCACCTTGAAGAATTCGACGACGCCTTTTTCGGGCACGCGGAAGGTGGCGCCGTGATAGGGCGGCATCACCATGACCATGGCGGCACCGGCCGCCTCGGCCTGCCGGCTGCGCGCGGCGCAGACGGCCGAGCTGAAATGCGTGGTGGTGACGATCACGGGAACGCGGCCCGCGACATGCTCCAGCACCGCATGCATCACGGTCTCGCGCTCGGCATCCGTGAGCACGAACTGCTCGGAGAAATTGGCGAGAATGCACAGACCGTTCGAGCCTGCGTCAATCATGAAATCGATGCAGCGACGCTGTCCCTCAAGGTCGAGTTCGCCGCGCTCGTCGAAGATGGTGGGTGCGACCGGGAACACGCCGCGATAGGGGCGCTGGGCCTTGTGGTGGGGCGTGACCGGCATCGAACTCTCCATCCCTGATATCTCTTACATCTGCCGCGACGCTCGCACAGCGCCACAGATGTACCCGCCGCGCGCATCGGCGGCAATGCCGATCGCGCGACGTAAGGACGGAAGATTGTCGAAGCTATGCGGTCCTCACCGCGCCCAAAAAGCCCTCGACCGCGACGCGGAGACGATCGGCGTCGGCGGACATTTTCGTCACGGACACCGACAGGACCGAACCGGCATTGCCCGTCTCCTGGTTCAGCCTGGCGACGCTGCCGATGGTGTCGGTGACCTCGCGGGTTCCCTGCGCGGCCTGCTGGAAGTTGCGGGAGATCTCGGTGGTGGCCGCACGCTGCTGTTCGACCGCTGCCGCGATCGCCGTCATCTTTTCGTCGATGCCGCTGATCGCGCCGCCGATCGCGCGGATGGCCGCGACCGCCTGGCCCGTCGCGCCCTGGATCTCCGCGACCTGGCGGGAGATTTCTTCCGTCGCCGTCGCCGTCTGCGAAGCGAGGCTCTTGACCTCGCCGGCGACCACGGCGAAGCCGCGGCCGGCCTCGCCCGCGCGCGCGGCTTCGATGGTGGCGTTCAACGCCAGGAGATTGGTCTGCCCTGCGATGGCGTTGATCATCTTCACGACCTCGCCTATGCGGCCAGCGGTCTGATCGAGGATTTCGACCGTCGCATTGGTCTGCGCTGCCTGCGACACGGCTTCGCGGGCCTCGCGGGCGCTGGCCTGCACCTGCGCGGAGATCTCGCCGACGGACGCCGAGAGTTCTTCGGTCGCCGCTGCGATGGTCTCGAGATTGTTGGTGGCCTGCTCGGCGGAGGAGGAGACCGCCGCGGTCTGGCTGCTCGATTCCGAAACCAGTGAGCGGACGTCCGTCGCGGTGGCATCGAGCTCCTTGGTCGACGCCGCAACGCTGTGAATGACGGCTTGCACGGTGTCGTCGAAACTGCGGCAGGCCGCATCGACGGTGCCGGAGCGGGCGAGCTGGAGCGCCTGCTGCGATTCGCGCTCCTGGCCCAGGCGTTCCGCGGTCGCCGCGCTCTCGCGCAGGCTTTCGAGTGCGGCCGCCATGGTGCCGAACTCGTCGGGATACCTGGATTGCGGGACGGGCGTCGCGTAGTCGCGGGCGCTGATCTTGGCGATCGCGTCCAGGATGGCGCGCACCGGGCGCATCAGGCGATTGCGCACCACGTACACGCCGGTCAGGGTCACGGCGAGCGCGAGCAGGAACGCGAGCGACTGCACGACGAGATTGGTGAGCGCCTTGGCCTGCACCGTTTCCGCCCGGACGATTGACTGGTCGAGCGCCTTGTTGGCCACCGCGACGATGGACGCAAAGGGTGACTGACACAGCGTATTCCATTCCGCGGCGGGCATCGCGGGCTTACCGCTGCCGTCGAAATTCTTGGTGAGGTCGCCGATCTGCTTGAGGGCACCGTCGGTCTTGGCCTTCGCGTCCGCCGCTGCCGTCACCAGCTCCGCCGCGACGCCGGGCGCGGCCAGCAACTCGGCCATGCCCGCCCAACCGGAGGCGATCGTGCCATCCCATTGCGCCACTGACCGCTTCTGAGCGTCGTCGAGCGGCTTGCTGCTGTTGACGTTGGAGCGAAGCGACGAACAATGGATCCCATAACGGTCGCGCACCTGCCAGGCGAAGCGCCGGACCTGGATCATGCGGGCGATGAAAGGGTCATTCATCCAGGCACGGTTCGACACCGCGGTGGAGGCGAGGTTGGCCGTTTCGATCACCTTGGTGACGGCATCATACCAGGAGTTGGTCCGCTCGATCTTGCGTTCGGCGCGCGGGCGCTTGGCCTCGTCGTAGAACAGCTGGAATTGCGGCGCGGCGGCGCTCCAGCCCTGCTTCAATGTGCCGGCGAGTTCGTCGCGGCGGGCGAAATCGACGGTGGCGAGCGCGGCGCCGATGGCGTCATAGCCGCCCTGCTCGGCCTTCTCCGCCGCCTCGAGTTTTGCTCGCGGATCATCCTCGCCGAGGATCGCGCTCTGGGCATCGCCGCGATTGTTGCGCAGCGCCAGCACGCCATGGAAGATCGCCTTGTCGGCCGCGGCAAGCCGCGCGGTCTCGAGGCTGTCGCTATAGCGGCCGAACGCCCCAACCATCTGGATCGCCGTGGAGGCCAGCGCACCCGCAGCCAGCAGGGCCATCAAGGTCAGAAGGAGCGAACTTACCGATTTCTTAAACATTGCCATGGTGTCGGGGGCCTGGGTCGGGGGGCCTATTCTTTCGAGCGCCACCTTGCCCGCGACATGCCAATGTTCCGTTAAGGTTTTAATCGAATGGGCGTGAGTTTCCGGCCCGACGAGCCTCAGCGCAGTCCCGGATATCACGCAACCTTGGTGAAATCCGGCGGGCGGCGTTCCGCGAACGCCGTGAAGGCCTCGCGCGCCTCAGCGGTGCGCAGGCGCAGCCCGAACTGCTCGCCTTCGGCATTCATCTGCGCGACCAGCGTCTCGCCGTTGCGCATCAGCTTCTTGGTGGCGGTGAGTGCGCCGGCCGGCTGACGGGCAAGACGCTGCGCCAGCGCGAGCGCCTCGGCATCGAGCTTGTCGAGCGGCACGACGCGGTTGGCGAGCCCCCATTCCAGCGCGGATTTGGCCGGCACCGTCTCGCCCAGCGCGAACATCTCGTAGGCCCGCGCATAGCCGATGCGCGCCGGCATCAGCAGGCTGGAAGCTGCTTCCGGCACCAGTGCGAGGCTGACGAAGGGCGTCGACAATTGCGCGTTGGCGGCAAGCACGACGAGGTCGCAATGCAGCAGCATCGTGGTGCCGACGCCGACGGCGCGGCCCTGCACCGCGGCCACCAAGGGCCGGGAGCAGCGCGCCAGCGACTGGATGAAGCGCACGACGTTGCGGCTTCCTTCCGACTTGCCCGCCGCGACCGCCGCGAACTCGCCGACATCGTTGCCGGCGGTAAACATGTCGCCTTCGCCGCGGATCAGGATCACGCGGACCGACGGATCGTGCTCGGCTGATTCGATGGCATCGGCGAGCTTGCCGTACATCGCATCCGTCAGCGCATTCTTCTTGTCGGGGCGTGCCAGCGTGAGCGTGAGAATTCCGCCGTCGTTCCGGATCCGGACGTGCTCGGTCATGGGTCTCTCCTCTATTCCTATGGATCTCTAGAAAGCTCTGTTGAAAGCTGTCTTGGAAACTTGTCCTGAATGCTGGTCAGCCAGCGCGCGACGATATCGATCTCCGCACTGGTGAATCCGTCCGTCAACGCCGCGTTGACCTGTGCCGCGCTGGCCTTCGCCTGCGCCAGTGCCGTCCGCCCCTTCGGCGTCAGCCAGACGCGCCAGGCGCGACCATCCTCGTGATCCGCGCGCCGCTCGACCAGTTTAGCCGCCGCCGTACGGTCGACCAGCCCCGAGATGCCGGCCGGCCCCATGTCGAGCGCCGCGCCCACCTCACCCATCAGGACGCCGTTCTGCTTGCCGAGGATGAACAGCAGCCCCGCTTGCGCCGGCGTGACCTCGCTCGAAGGCTGCGCCGCCATCCAGCGCTGCACGCGCCGCTGCGCCACGCTCAACAGGTAGATCAACCGATGGTGTCTCGCGCCCGCGTCTTTATTTCGCATGCGAAATAGATAATCGAGGCGGATCAGATTGTCAAAGGACGGCAGCTGGACATGTGCCGCGGCAGTCGTCGAGGAACAGGGCCGCCCCGGCGCACCAGGACCTCACCCACCAATCGCAATTAGCCGCCGCCGTCACGCTTGACGGCCGCTTCCTTTTATGTTCTCTATTCGTTCTATTCAATCATAGATTGTCCCGGAGACCTTTCGTGATGAACAGTATGCGTGGCGAGAACCAGCCGACCCAGCTCGTAATTCATAATGACGATGATACGCCGGACCAATTCGTGATGGATCTGCTTCGGCAGGTTTTCGGCAAATCAGACCGTGAAGCGACCGCGCTGATCACCCAGATCGAGCAGAAGGAAAAAGCGGTTTGCGGACCTTACCCGCAATCGGTTGCCGAAGCCCTTTTCAAATCTGCGCAACAATCCATCGAATTGGCCGGCCACCAACTGCAGGTCACGCTAGAGGCGGTCAAGACTCCTTGCGAACTCTGTGGCAAGCCTGAGGGACAGACCGACGTTCGTATCGGCGACCGAACGGTCTGGCTGTGCAGCGACTGCATGCGTGCGGCGGATGAACCCTCGAACGAACAAGAGGAAGATTTCGACTTTGCTTGCGACGTTCTCGATTGGCACCTTGCCAGCACCGCGCGCAGCAAACTCGTGACCACGATCCGCCAGTTTCCTGGCCACATGCGGGTCGATCTCCAGGCCGCCGTCGACCGGCTCTTCGGCAAGGCCATCCGGCTGGTGGGACTGAACGAGGAGCAGCGCTACGAAACGCTGTCGATTCCACGACTGCTCAAGGAGGGCCGCTATGCGATCGCGATTGCCCCGCTGCAATATTCCGACGTCGACGTAGGCGAGAAGAGCCCGGTCAAGTGTCTGGATAACGGGCTGTGGCTGTGTGAGCAGGATCATCTCCGCTATGCGGTTTTGCTCTGCGCACACCGCGAATACAGTCGCGAGCCCGGAATTCGGATCGAAATCCTGGTACCCTCAGGTTCCGCAGGCGCGGCTCTCGTCCAGCAATGCTTCAGTGAATTGGAAGAAGCCGTACAGGCTGCGCGGACCTATCGCGGCAAGATCCTGTCGCTCGATGCCGATTCCGACTATCGCGGTCGCTCGCGCGGCATCACGGTGCATCGCTTGCCGCAGGTCACGCGCGACGAGGTGATCCTGCCGGAGCAGACCCTGCGGCTGCTCGATCGCAACGTTCTGACCTTCGTCAACACCCGAGACCAATTGCGCCGGCTGGGCCAATCGACACGCAAAGGCATCTTGCTGTACGGGCCGCCGGGCACCGGCAAGACCCACACGATCCGCTATCTGGCAACGCATTTGCCCGGGCATACGACGCTGATCATCACGGCCGAGCAGATCGGTTTGCTCGGCGCCTATATGAGCCTGGCACGGCTGCTCCAGCCGTCGATGGTGGTGATCGAGGATGTCGATCTCATCGCCCGTGACCGCGATGACATGGGGCCGTGTGAGGAATCCATGCTGAACAAGCTGCTCAACGAGATGGACGGGCTGAAGGAAGATGCCGACATCCTGTTCGTCCTGACCACCAATCGGCCGGAGGACCTCGAGGGAGCTCTCGCGGGTCGTCCCGGCCGCATCGATCAAGCCATCGAAGTGCCGCTGCCCGACGAGACCGGCCGCGGCAAGCTGGTCCGGCTCTACGGCAAGGGACTGCCGCTCGATGGGGCGGTGATCGCAGAGGCTGCCCGGCGCAGCGCGGGCACAAGTTGCGCCTTCATCAAGGAATTGATGCGACGACTGGCGCAAGGAAGCATCGCGCGGGACGGCGGCAACACCGTGATCTCCGCCGATATCGACGAAGCCCTTGACGACATGCTGTTCTCCGGCGGCCGGCTTAACGCGCAGCTGCTCGGCGGCGCGCAGGCAATGGCCACCGGGTGACGCTCCGAAGTGGCGCGCCTGCTACGGCGCGCAGGTGAAGCTCGACGCCTCCGTCACTGGGCCGCTCTTGTAGTGCGGCCACGTTGGCCAGCGGCACAGCGGCAGCGCGCGAAGCGTCGCAAACGACGGCGCCTCGACCTTCTGCTCGGTAACTTCCAGATCGCCGGGCGCCCTGCCCTTTTCGACCCAGTCGACCAGCACGCTCAGCATGTCGACATTGGCCGGCGCGCCGGAGCCGACATGGTCGACCCCTGGCGCGGTGTAGAGCCGCGCGAACTCGGCCGTCTCGGCTTTGCCGACCTTGCGTTCGACGTTCTCGAAATAGCGGATGCCGGCATAGGGGCTTTGCGCGTAGTCCGCCATATGTTCGAGCATGATCAGCCGGCCGCCGCGAGCGCGGAAGCGGCTGAGGTCGGGGTCGGTGGAATCCATCAGGCTGGAGACCTCGAGCAGCCGCGCCTTGTGCGCTTCGGGCTTATACGTCGTCACGTCGAGCTTGGGATCGCGCGCGAACACGTATTGGATGCCGCCGGCGCCGTAGATCCAGGCGATGCCATTATTGGGCGCGGGCGGCTGCGCGGGAGGCGCCGTGCCAAGCCACCACGCGACCCAGCCGCCGGTCGGGCCGACCGCCGGCGTGTCCTCGCCCGACACGCCCCAGCCTGGATAATCGTCGAGGCCATTGGCGAGCGCGAACGGGAATTTGTAGGTCGCATGCAAGGTCTCGATCGCCTTGATCTGTGCGTCGGTGAGGCACTGATCGCCCGTCTTGCCGCTCGCGCAACGCAGCGTCTCCGCCTTGAAGGCCGCCTTGCAGGAAACGGGATCTTGCACCAGCGCGTCATCGGAGCCGTCGGCCTTGTCGCAAGCGGCCCGCACGGCATCGCCGACTAGCTTCACCTGCGCCGGATTGATCCAGCCATCGCCCATGGTCACGAGCCCCGAACGCGTGCCGGCATGCTGCAGGCCGACCCAGTTGATGACGGGCACGCGAGCAAAGATGCCGTCGAAATCATCAGGGTAGCGCTGCGCCATGGTGAGGCCTTCGCGGCCGCCTTCGGACGACCCCATGAAGTACATTTTCTCCGGCGCCTTGCCGTAAGCGCGCTGCATCAGCGCGACGGCGGCATCGCGCACCTTCTTGTAGGCGCGATGGGCGAAATTCTCGAAGGCTTCGTCGTTGAGCGCGAACAGCTGCGGCGGCTCGCCCGGCTTGGACTCGTGACCGGAATCGGTGCCGTAGGTGACGAAGCCGCGCGCGAGCGGCGACGGCTTGTCGAAGGGATAGGCCGGCGGCAGCGCCAGGCCCGTGATCAGCACGCCATTGAATCCGCCGCCGCCATATTGCAGCGAACGGCCGTTCCATTCGACGGGCAAATTGACCTGAAACTTGATCGGCGGCGCCTTGGGATCGGTGGGATCGATGTGGCCGAGCACCTTGCAGAAGCCGGGATTGGCGGGCGTGACGCGCCCCGACGGCGTCGGGCCGCGTTCGGCGACGGCCAGTTGCGAGGGCGCCAGCAACGTCGCCGAATCGATCACGGCGTCGGCGCCGCCGACGAGGCCGTTGCAGACAGTGTCCGCATCCTCAGTCAGCGTCACCGCTGAAGCGGAATTCGCGCCCAGCGCGCCCGCTGCGCCCACCAGCAATGCGCACAGCTTCACATGGATTTGCGCCATCGTTTCCCCCTGAGTTTCTGTTCGTTCTGCCAGCAGGCCGCATTCAAGGCGCCCTGCGGCCGCTCGTCAATGCAGTGCTAGTGCTCAAACACCAGCCGCGCGCCGACGGTGCCCTCGAGGCTGCGGATCTGCTGCAGCAGCGCGCCTGAATCCTGGCCGCCGAGGTCGGCATCGAGCACGACGTAACCGAGGTCGCCGGAGGTCTCCAGATATTGCGCGGCGATATTGATGTCGCGCTGGAGGAAGACCTCGTTGAGCCGGCGCAGCATGCCGGGCACGTTGCGATGGACGTGGCTGAAGCGCGCGCCGGAGGGACGCAGATGCAGCTGCACTTCCGGAAAATTCACCGCGCCCGTGGTCGATCCGGTGATGAAAAAGTCGACCAGCTTGCGCGCCACCTCGCCGCCGATGCGCTCCTGCGCCTCCTCGGTCGAGCCGCCGATATGCGGCGTGAGGATGACATTGCCGAGGCCCTGCACCGGGCTGTTGAAGCGGTCCGAATTCGAGGACGGCTCGACCGGAAACACGTCGATGGCGGCACCCGCGAGATGGCCGTCGCGCAGAGCCCCCGCCAACGCATCGAGATCGACGACGGTGCCGCGGCTGTTGTTGATCAGGAGCGAGCCGGGCTTCATCGCCCGCAGCTCCTTCTCGCCGATCATCCCTGATGTCTCCGGCGTCTCCGGCACGTGCAGGCTGACGACGTCGCTCTGCGCGAGCAGCTCCTCCAGCTTCTCGACTGGCTCGGTGTTGCCGTGGCGGAGCTTGTCGGTGCGGTCGAAATAGATCACGCGCATGCCGATCGCCTCGGCCAGGGTCGAGAGCTGCGAGCCGATATTGCCGTAGCCGATGATGCCGAGGGTGCGGCCGCGCACCTCGCGGCTGCCGGTCGCCGACTTGTCCCAGCCGCCCTCATGGGCCGACACCGAGCGCGGGAAAATGCGCCGCAGCAGCATCACGATCTCGCCGATCACGAGCTCGGCGACGCTGCGCGTGTTGGAGAACGGCGCGTTGAACACCGGAATGCCGCGCTTGCGCGCCGCCAGCAGATCGACCTGGTTGGTGCCGACGCTGAAGCAGCCGACGGCGAGAAGCTGGTCGGCGGCCTCCAGCACCTCATCGGTGATCTGGGTGCGCGAGCGGATGCCCAGCAATGACACGCCCTTGAGCGCCCGCCGCAAATCCTCGCCGTCCAGCGCCTTGGTCAGGCGCTCGACATTGGTGAAACCCGCCGTTCTGAACAGGTCCACGGCGCTGTCATTGACGCCTTCGAGCAGCAGCGCCTTCGCGCTCCGCTCAGGGCTTCGGCCTGGGACTGACATGAAATCTCCGTGGGTCACAGCTTCGCCGCAGCTCATAGACCGCGGGGGATGCGCAGCACAATAGGGTTCGGATACGGGGAGAAGATGGCGGAGCGGTCGTCAGATCACGTAAAACCCGTGCGTCCCGTCCAGACGCAATTGTTCGACCAGGCCATATTCCCAGTCGAGATAGGCCTGCATCGCGCGTTCGTCGACGCCGGTGCCTTCATAGGGGCGGCGGTAGCGGTGAGCGGGGTCCGGCTTGGGGAAGACGTGCAGCGGCCCGATTTCGAGCGCGCCGTCGTAGCCGCCTTCCTGTACATAGACCTCCCAGCCCATCTGCGCGAGCCAGGACGCCGTCATGTCGGCGCGGACGCCCTTGTCGTCGGTCAGCGCGATGCGCGCGCCGCGTACCGGTGCGGCCATGTCGGTTTCCTGGACGAGCTGGCCGCCGGGATAATGGCGAAAGCCCGGGAGATGGCCGGCTGCATATTCCTCGGCGTCACGCACGTCGAAGCGATAGAGCGTGCGATCGGTCTGCGCGACAAGCGCAGCCATCTCGCTCGCACCGATGTGGCGCACGCCGGCGCGATAGGCGACATCGCGCGCATTGGCCGGACCGCCCTCGAACGGCCCGATCGCGCCACGCCTGTTAGCACCGTGGTCGAGCGTATGCCGCGCCAGCGTCCAGCCGATAGTGCCGTTGCGCAGCGCCCGGACCTTGTTCGGCACGCCGGCATTGATCAGCGATTGGGTGCCGATGATCGAGCGGGTGCGGCCGGCGCAATTGACGATGATGGTGGTGTCGGCATCGGGTGCCGCCTGTCCTGCCCGCAGCACCAGCTCCGCGCCGGGCACGCTGACCGAGCCCGGAATGTTCATGGTAGCATATTCGTCGAAGCGGCGGACGTCGAGGATGGCAATGTTGGCCTTGTCCGCGATGAGTTTTGCCACCTCGTCGGCACTGAACGAGGGCGTGTGCCTACGCGACTCGACCAGCTCGCCAAAGGCTTTGGAGTAGGAGTTGACGTCCTCGAACATTTGATGGCCCGCGTCGCGCCAGGCCTTCAGTCCGCCATCGAGCGCGCGGACGTTGGTATAGCCGAGCGCGGCCAGCCGCTCGGCACCCGCGGTGACGAGCCCTTCGCCGTCATCATAGAGCACGATCGGCACATTCTTGCGCGGCAGCCTGACGTCCGCTTCGATCGCAATCCGATCGGCAGCCATGTTGGCGGCGAACAGCGGATGTCCCGTCGCGAAACCAGCCTCGTGCCTGAGATCAAGCAACGCGATCTCCTCGCGGAGCAGCAGTGCACGGCGGATGTCGGCGGGAGTGACGGTGGTGATCTTCATGGCGTAAACCCTGACGAGGATTGGCCATGGGCTTTTGAACGATTGCAGAAGTGTTGGCTAGCCTTTGCGGCAGCCCGTTCATTCGCCGGGAACAAGCCGCCCGAGCCGTGGCTGCGCCAGCCGCCTCAGCTTTCGACGCGACAAATAAAGCAAAACGCCGGTGACCGCGAACAGCGGCATCAGCACAGCCGCGAGCATGAACGCGAGCTTGCCGGGCCAGCCCAGAAATGCGCCGCGGTGGATATCGAGCACGTTCGCGATGGTCTTCTCGCCGAGGGTCTTATCGGAATAACGCTCCGCAGACACGAATTGGCCTGTGATGGCATCGACGCGGAATTCGTCACGGGTGGTGTCGAGGGTCGAGTCTTTCCCCCAGGAGCGGATCCGTATCACCGTGCCCGGACCGGCGGGCAGCGTCAGCAACGCCTTGGAGAAACGGCCGCCCTCTTCGTGCAGGAAGGCGGCCCACGCGCGATCAAAGCCGATCGGCTGTGCCGTCTCGCTGACACCGGCAGCACGCGACGCCTTTGTGGGCATCTTGGGCTGCATCTTCGCCGCGGCGATCTGCGGGCGCGACAGCAACCAGACGACGCCATCCTTGTACCAGTCGAACGAGTACCAGAGCCCGGTGAACGTCATCACCAGATAGACCGGCAGGACCCAGGTGCCGATCACCGCATGCAGCGACCGATGCAGACCGCGGCCACTGAGCCCGAGATTCGGCTTCAGCCACATCTTCACGCTGCCTGCACGACGCGGCCAGCGCAGCACGAGGCCCGAGATCAGCATCACGATCAGGCCGAGCGCGGCCACGCCCGTGATCTGGCGCCCCCAGCCCTTGGCGTCGCCGGGAATCAACAGCCAGCGATGCAGCTTGCGCACGGTCGCGAAAAACTCTTCGCCGTCCGGTGTGCCCAACACGCGCGCGTCATAGGGATCGACATAGAGCGAGGACGGCCGCGCGCCTCGTTCGTCGCGGGCGAAGCGCACATGCACCGCGGCGGACGGATCACTCGCCAGCGTCACGGCGGAGATTTTGCCGACGTCCTGCGCCGCAGTCAGGCGCGCAACCAGTTCGTCCGGCATCAGCGCCGGTGCCTGGCGCGGCGCGACCTGCATGATGCCGGCGTTGAGATGATCGACGATCTCGTCCTCAAAACTCATGATCGCACCGGTCAGTGCGATCACGGCGAGCAGCAGCGCCAGCACGAGGCCCGCGATGGAATGGACATGAAGCAGAGCGGCCTTGATCGCGCGCCAGGACTCACGCATCGGCGCGAGCCCTCCTGCTCGGCGCGATCATCCGAAGGGCGTCCCTGCGCACATGCCCATCGCTAAAACTTCACCGTCGCCGACAGCGAGACCCGCCGCGCGTCGCCGAGGGCGACGTTCAGATTATTGACGGCGGAGGGATAGTAGACAGTGTCGAACAGGTTCTTGACGTTGAGCTGGTAGATCACCGGCGTGTTCTGGTATTTCATCTCATAGGTCGCGAAAATATCGGCGACCACATAAGGGGGCAGGAAGAAGGAGTTGATCGAATCGCCGGGACGATCACCGACATAACGCGCGCCGCCGCCGAGGCGGAGCTGACCCGGCAGGGCTGTGCCGAAGTCATAGACCAGATAGAGCGAGGCCGTGTTCAGCGCGACGTTCTGCAGCTTCCTGCCGAGCAGCGTGACATCCTCGGATGCCGTCACGCGGGCATCGGTGTAGCCGTAACTGCCGATCAAGGCCCAGCTGTCGGTGAGCCTGCCGGTGACATCCAGCTCGACGCCGCGCGAATGAGCACGGCCCACGGTGTGGAGTTCCACGACGCCTGCGCTGTTCGTCTTGGTCGTCTGCACGTTCTTCTTGTCGAGATCGTAGAGCGCCAGCGTTCCGGAGATGCGCTTGTTCAAATCGAACTTGACGCCGGTCTCGTATGACACGCCTTCTTCCGGCGCGACGTTGGAGCCGATCGTGACGCCGATCGGCGCAATGGTCGAATTCGGCTTCAACGATTCAGTATAGCTCGCATAGAGCGATATCTGGTCGGTGAGCTTGAAAATGGCGCCGCCGAGCGGAAGCATCTTGTCCTGGGACACATTGGTGTTGGTGACAAACGGCTTCCCGCGCCCGGCGATCTGGTCGTAGTCCATGTAGCGCACGCCGCCGACCAAGGCGAACCGCTCTGTCAGATGCAACGTGTCCTGGACGAATATCGACCACTGGCCGAGCTTGTCGGTCTGCGCACTGTCTGGATTGGACCCCGTCGTTCCCGGCCCGATCAGGCCGTAAACGGGATTGTAGACATTGAAGGCGGGCGTTGTCTGCCGGATCAGATTGTCCCGGTAGATGGTGCGATACTGGCCGTCGCCACCGAACACCACGTCATTGCGCATCTCGCCAAGCCAGAAGCCGCCAGAAACGTAGGACGTTCCGTAGCTTGCGTTGCTGAGCGAACCCTGCGTGCCGTCGTTGCTGCGGGTCTCGGCGCCTGTCGTGAAGTTGATGCCGGTGATACGAAGCTGGTTGGCGCTGAAGGTCTCGGTGTTGTAGCTGTAGCCGGCGTAGAGCTTCCAATCCTGATTGAAACGGTGCTCGACAGACGCCTGGATCAGGTCCGACGTGCCCCACGTGTTATTGAAGGGCTCGTCGAGCCGGCGCGTCTTGGGCACCGCCAGCGGCGCCTTCGTCACCGGATTGAACGCCGTGCCGCGATCGAACGGATAGATGAACTCGCGATGCTCGTAGTTGAGCTGCACCGTGGTGTCCTGGCCGTACCAGGCCAGTGACGGCGCAACCAGCATCTCGCGATGGCGGCCGAAATTCCGCCAGTAATCCTCGCTGACGCCGTAGCCGATGAAGCGATAGGCCAGGCCTTGATCACCGATCGGACCGGTGATGTCGAGCAAGCCGTCGGCGCCGGTCTTGGAAGCACTGAAGGCCGAACCAAGCAGCGTAACCGAGCCGTGCTGGTACAGCTCCGGCCGCTTGCTGATCGTGTTGACGATGCCGCCGGGATCCATGATGCCGTAGAGCAGCGAGGCCGGCCCCTTCAGCACCTCGACGCTTTCGACTGCGGGATTGAAGCTGCGCCCCTGCACCAGCGGCATGCCGTTGCGCATGATCGAGCCGTCGCGGTTGTCGCCGAAGCCGCGGCGGATGACCGCGTCCTGGCTGCCGGCGAGCGTGTTGGTCTGGGTGATGCCGCTGACGTTGATCAGCGCGTCGTCGATGTTTCGCGGGAGCTGGTCCTTCAGCACCTGCTCGGGCACCACGTTGACAGCCTGCGACGTATCGAGCGGCGAAGCGCCGCTGCGCAGCGTGGTCGCGCTCGGCATCGCGCGGTAGCCGAGCTTGGCGGCC
Organism: Bradyrhizobium sp. BWC-3-1; assembly: GCF_032917965.1. Lineage (NCBI taxonomy): Bacteria > Pseudomonadati > Pseudomonadota > Alphaproteobacteria > Hyphomicrobiales > Nitrobacteraceae > Bradyrhizobium > Bradyrhizobium sp. BWC-3-1. The sequence continues at coordinate 729,222 of NZ_CP136625.1, read as the reverse complement.
TGTTGCGCGGCGGCTTCCGCGGCCGCGCGCTCCGAGAGCGTCGGCGCTGCGGGTGCGGGATTGCGATTGCGCTGGCGCGCGGCGGTCTGAGCGCGGCGTGGGGACTGGTCCGATGCACGCGCCGCTTTCGGCCGCGGTGCCGGCGCCTCGACCGTCACCGGCGGCAGAGCCGATTGCGCTTGGGCGGCCGTCGCGCTGAAGGAAGGTGCGCCGAGCAGAACGGCTGCTCCAATGAGGAGGACTGCGCAGCTCGTGCCGGCAGGAGTTCGACGGCCGCTGACGCGCTGGCCATCCAGATGAGCACGCACTTTCGATTCACTTCCAAGTCAGACGCAGAAGCTGGCGCGTCTAACAGCCGTTGTTCGTGAAGAGAACCGCAAGCGGCCTTGAATCGCTCTAGTGTTGAATGGTTCTAGGCTTTGATCGCGCTATTCGGCAATCCTCGATGGATTGCGCAGCGACCGCGACACGCAGCGCGCGAATTCGCGGCAACGTGTCGCGGCTTCGCGCGATCTCACGCGATCGCGGGAGCCATCAGCTCGTCGAGCTTGCGCTTGAGCGCGGTGCCGTCGGACAAGGCCCGGAGCGGCGGCCGCACGCGTAGCCAGCTCGCGTCGCCCGTCTGTGCCGCGAGGATGGCTTTCAGCGTCGTGAGGAAGGATGGTGATTTCACCATGATGTCCACGGCAGCCTGCATCCGTGCTTCGACATCCTTGCCGTCGATCATTGCCTTGACCAGCTCCGGCGCGATGTTGGCCATGCCGCAGATGGTGCCGGCACCGCCGGCGGCGATCGCGCGGGCGATGTCAACTTCGTTGCCGACGGTGATGGCGAGCTCGGGAGCGGCGGCACGGAACGCCTGGAACTGCTTGAAGTCGCCGCTGGAGTCTTTCAGGCCTGCAACGACCTTGCCGTAGCGCTTGCGCAAATTCGCGGCGACGCCGGTCGGGATCGCGACACCCGAGATCTGCGGGATATGATAGAGGTAGGCACGCAGGCGATCGTCGGCGACGCCGTCGAGGATCGCCGCAAAGGCATCCTCGATGCCTTCAGGGCTGACGCTTCGGTCGAAGTAAGGCGGCAGATACAGCACGTGGCGCAGGCCGAGACCGAGCACGGCACGCGTCAATGCGATGCTGTCGCCGATCGCGGGGAAGCCGCCGCCGATTCCAATTCGGTCCGGCGCAACGCCGGCCTTGAGCACGGCTTCGATGGTCGCGACGCGTTCGGCGACATTGAACGAGGTGCCCTCGCCGGTGGTGCCGAACAGCACGACACCGTCGATGCCCTTACCGAAGAGTTGCTTGGCGCGGGCGGCGAGCTTGGCGGAGTTCACGCTGCCGTCCGTCGCCAACGGCGTCGCCGAAGCCACCCAGAACCCGCGAATTGCCTCCGTCATCGCACCATCCGTTGCTGTGGCTTCGCACCACGTCTGATCTCGGACGATCAAACCCAGAGCTTGGCAAGCCTTATTTTTGCTTTACTTTACGGCTTGTACCTTACATACAACAAGGGCGCAAATCCTTTCCGCCGTCATGGCGCGCATAACACGCAGCCAGATTCCGAGGAGGTCTCGCATGGACATGGTGACCCCGGTCGAGCGGCCCACCCAGTTGCTCGGCGCCTTGCGCGACAGGCTCGGCGCGGCCGCCGTGCTCGTTGGCCCGGACGTGCCCGCGCGCAATTGCAACGACTGGAGCGCGAGCCTGCCGCAAACGCCGCTCGCGGTGATCCGCCCGGTCGATGCGCAAGGCGTGGCCGACGCGATTCTGACCTGCCGGCAGGCGCATCTGCCGTTCGTGCCGCAGGGCGGATTGACCGGGCTGTGCCGCGGCGCATCGCCTGAAGCAGGCTGGGTCGCGATCTCGCTCGAGCGCATGAGCGGGATCGAGGAGATCGATCACGCCTCGATGACGATGACGGTGAAAGCAGGCACGCCGCTTCAGACGATCCAGATGGCAGCCGACGAAGCCGGCTTCTTCTTTCCGCTCGATCTCGGCTCGCGCGGCTCCTGCGCCATCGGCGGCAACCTCTCGACCAATGCCGGCGGCAATCGCGTGATCCGCTATGGCATGACGCGCGAACTGGTGCTCGGGCTCGAAGTCGTGCTGCCCGACGGCACCATCATCACTAGCCTCAACAAGCTGATGAAGAACAATGCCGGCTACGATCTGAAGCATCTGTTCATCGGCTCGGAAGGCACGCTCGGCATCATCACCCGCGTGGTGCTGCGGCTGTTTCCAAAACCGCGTTCGACCATGGCCGCGCTCTGCGCGCTCGAGGACTATGCCGCGGTGATCGCGCTGCTCGGCGCCGCGCGAAGCGGGCTCGGCCCGCTGCTGTCGGCGTTCGAGGTGATGTGGCCGGATTACTGGGACGTGATCACGTCGCGCGCAGGCGTCAAGCCGCCGGCCGCCGCAGGCCATGGCCTCTACGTGCTGGTGGAAGCGCAGGGCACCGACGAGAGCCTCGACGCACCGCGCTTCCAAAGCTGGCTCGAAGAGCTGATGGAGCGCGGGCTTCTCGCCGACGCCGCCGTGGCGCAATCGCTGGCGCAGACGCAAAGCTTCTGGCGCGTGCGCGACATCTGTGCCGAGTTCGGCCAGGTGCTGGGGCCGCACATCTCCTACGACATCGGCCTCGCCGTGGCGCGGATGGACGAGTTCGTCACGCGCTGCAAGGCGGCGCTGGCTGATGGCATCGACGGATGCGAGAGCGTCTATTACGGCCATATCGGCGACGGCAATCTGCATCTCGTCTCCTGGGTCACCGGCCTTGCCGTCGAGCAGCAGCCGAAGGAAGAGATGGACGCGATCATTTACGGTCTCGTGCGCGAGATGGGCGGCAGCGTCTCGGCCGAGCACGGCATCGGCACGTTGAAGAAGAAGTGGCTGGGTCATGCCCGCAGCGAGGCCGAGATCGCGCTGATGCGAACGCTGAAGGCCGCACTCGATCCCGATCATCTGCTCAACCCCGGCAAGGTGATCTGAGAGAGCCGATGCGATCGCTGAAGCTCGATGCACCGAAATCGCTGTCGCAACGGGTCGTGCAGCGGCTGCGCCAGGCCATCATCGACGGCGAGTTCGCGCTCGGCGCCGCCATCTCCGAGGAGATGGTGGCCAACTCCTTCGGCGTCAGCCGCACCCCGGTGCGCGAGGCGATGGGTCAGCTGCAGGCGCAGGGCCTCGTCGTGATCCGGCCGCAGGTCGGCAGTTTTGTCTTTACGCCAAGCGCGGAAGACGTCACCGCGCTCTGCACGTTCAGGATCGCGCTGGAGCCCAAGGCCGCTGAGCTCGCCTTCCACCATGATCGCGCCGGTGCGATCGCGACGATGAGCGAGGCGATCGCGGCGATGGAGCCGGCGATTGCAGCCAGGGACAATATCGCCTATGGCCGCGCCGATGCCGCTTTCCATGAGGCGCTGTTCGCCCATTGCGGCAACCGCTATCTCGCCGAATCCTATCAGCTCGCATCCAGCCGCGTCGCGGCACTCCGCACCAATTTGACTTCGCCGATCGACGTGCGCACGCGCACGTCCTTCGACGAGCATCGCAAGCTGCTCGATCTGTTCGCCCGCGGCGAGTTCGCCGCCTTCGCGACGCTGATGACCACGCACGTCACCAATTCTGGCGTGGTCTACGCCAAAGCGCTGCAGGTCGATTGAGCGCTGCTACCGCGCATTTTTCGTGCCGGGCCTGTCCAGAAAATCCAGCGCGGTGTTGATCTGTTCGAGCTGGTGTTCGATTTTGTCGCGGTCCTCGGCCGTGGGCGCCTTCTCGAGCTGCTCAACCAGCTTCTGCTTTCGGAGCAGCAAGTTCTCTATGACTGTACTCACGGCTCCCCCATCCGCCAGGGGCGAACATCGAGGCAATATTACACCCCGGAGGCGAGCGCGCGCCAGCCGGGCCCAGCGCAACCCTGCATCAGAATGTTCGCGAGGGCAGTTGGTTCCTGCGCGTGACCCGAGAAGGTGCAGACAGCTGATGGCGGCGCTCGCGAACGGTTAACGCGGTCGCACGCCCGGGCTGCCGGTCGCGGAACCGGATCTTTCACCTGCCCGTCGGTTGTATTCGGAGGCCCGGAGTCCTATGCGTATGCGCCATGGACATCCAGATCATCGCCGCCGAAAAACCCCTGATGGCGCAGGCACGCCCGCACAAGCCGGCGCCGTTCCTGCCGATGAGTCGCGCCGAGATGGATGCGCTCGGCTGGGACGCTTGCGACATCGTGCTGGTGACGGGCGATGCCTATGTCGACCATCCCAGCTTCGGCATGGCCATCATCGGCCGCCTGCTGGAGGCGCAGGGCTTTCGCGTCGGCATCATCTCGCAGCCGGACTGGCATTCGGCCGAGCCGTTCAAGGCACTGGGCAAGCCAAAAGTCTTCTTCGGCGTCACCGGCGGCAACATGGACTCCATGGTGAACCGCTACACCGCGGATCGTCGCCTGCGCCATGACGATGCCTATACCGCGGGCGGCGAAGGTGGCAAGCGGCCGGACCGCTGCACCGTCGTCTACGCGCAGCGTTGCCGCGAGGCGTTCAAGGGCGTCCCGGTCGTACTCGGCGGCATCGAGGCCTCGCTGCGCCGGATCGCGCATTACGATTACTGGTCCGACAAGGTGCGCCGCTCGGTGCTGGCCGACGCCAAGGCGGACCTGCTGCTCTACGGCAATGCCGAGCGCGCCGTCGTCGAAGTGGCCAATCGTCTCGCCGCCGGCGAGGCGCCGCGCGAGCTCGACGACATCAGGGGCGTCGCGCTGTTCCGCCGCGTGCCCGACGATTACACCGAGCTGCACGCCGACGATATCGACTCCGCCGATGAGGGCGCTTCGCGCACGAAAGGCTTGACCGTGATCCGGCTGCCCGCTTTGGAGCAGGTCGAGCAGGACAAGGAAGCCTATGCGCGCGCGTCCCGCGTGCTGCACCGGGAGAGCAATCCCGGCAATGCGCGGCCGCTGGTGCAGCGCCACGGCGATCGCGATCTCTGGCTCAACCCGCCGCCGATTCCGCTGACCAGCGAGGAGATGGACGCCGTCTACGATCTTCCTTACGCGCGCGCCCCGCATCCGTCCTACGGTGACGCGAAGATCCCGGCGTGGGACATGATCAAGTTTTCGGTGACGATCATGCGCGGCTGTTTTGGCGGCTGCACCTTCTGCTCGATCACCGAGCACGAGGGCCGCATCATCCAGAACCGGTCCGAGGGCTCGATCCTGCGCGAGATCGAGAAGATCCGCGACAAGACGCCGGGCTTCACCGGCGTGATCTCGGACATCGGCGGTCCCACCGCCAACATGTACCGGATGGCGTGCAAGGATCCGAAGGTCGAGGCGGCGTGCCGGCGGCCGTCCTGCGTCTTCCCCGAGATCTGCCCGAATCTCAACACCTCGCATGACGATCTGATCCGGCTCTATCGCAAGGTGCGCGAGACCAAGGGCATCAAGAAGGTGATGGTCGCCTCCGGCGTGCGCTACGACCTCGCGGTCGAAAGCCCCGAATACATCAAGGAGCTCGTCACCCATCACGTCGGCGGTTATCTCAAGATCGCGCCCGAACATACCGAGCGCGGGCCGCTCGACAAGATGATGAAGCCCGGCATCGGCGCCTACAACCAGTTCAAGCGGATGTTCGATGCCGCGGCCGAACAGGCCGGCAAGAAATACTACCTGATCCCGTATTTCATCGCCGCGCATCCGGGCACGACCGACGAGGACATGATGAACCTCGCGCTGTGGCTGAAGAAGAACCGCTACCGCGCCGATCAAGTGCAGACCTTCCTGCCCTCGCCGATGGCGACCGCGACGGCGATGTACCACACCGGCGTCAACCCACTGCGCGGCGTGCGGCGCGGTGGCAGCGACAAGGTCGAGGCCATCAAGGGCCTGCGCCAGCGCCGCTTGCACAAGGCGTTCCTGCGCTACCATGACCCCGACAATTGGCCGGTGCTGCGTGAAGCCCTGAAAGAGATGGGCCGCGCCGATCTGATCGGTTCGCGCCCCGACCAGCTGGTCCCCGCGCACCAGCCGCCCGGCACCGGCAAGGCCGCCGGCACGCGGCGGCCGGTTCGTCCAGACGGCAAGACGCAGCGGTTCACGACCAAGAATTTGCGGGTGATGAAGTAGCGGGCGAGCCGGATCAGGTCCGGTTCATCCTCGCACTGTCGTGCCCTCAAAACAAAAACCTCGAAAACAACCCCATGCACAGTAGCCGGCATGAACGGGATCAATGACTTAGGCGATTACCGAATCCGTTGAATCCGCCGGGCGAGATAACGGAAAAACGAAAATTAGGTTTTAACGAAATATTGACTCGTCGGGCAAAACAGGCGCAAGATGCCATTGTCGCGGCACGCGTGATAGGGCGAGCGCCAACCGCTACTCCGTATCGATATCCTCGAGCTTCATGCGGAGGCCACGCTGCACTTGCTTCGCAATGGCGAATAGCCCTTCTCGCTTGACGATTGTTTAACCGCAATCAGCATTGCAGTTGCATTGTTTGAAACTCTCTATTCTCGATTGCGCTAACTTCGGGCAAGAGCGATTTCTCGGCCCGGAGAAGCAAATGAAAATAGGCCTGGCACAGAGGCGGGTGATGCGCGGGACTGCCTTCCTGTCCGTGCTCTGGTGGTTCTGTTCTGCGGCAATTGCGTCTGACGCCCAGACTTACCAGACGGCTGCTGCCGTTGCCGTAAGCAAGCTGGACTTTGAGCGAGCCATTCAAATCTACTCCAAAGGGCTCGAACAGCAATTCAGTCTTGAGGACCGGGCGGAACTGCTGCGGATGAGGGGTGTAACGGCTCAGCTGGCAAAAAGATGGGATCAAGCCGAGGCCGATTTCACGGCGGCCGTCGAAATGGTCGGCTCTACCGACCCGCGCGCTTATATAGGCCGCGGCTTTTTCTATCACCACCAAGGTCGCTTTGAGCTTGCGCTGGCCGACTACACCGCCGGGGCGAAGCTGTTCCCGGATAACGGGGCTTTCCCCAATGGCCAGGGGCTGGCGCTTGTGGAACAAGGCAAGTTCAAGGAAGCAATCAATCGATTTGACGAGGCAATAAGACTTGATCCGACGTCGGGCGCCTTCATGTTCGGACGGGCCGAGGCCTACAATCGTTCGGACCGACCGCAAACCGCGCTGGACGATTACGACAAGGCGCTGGCACTCGGATATCTTACGCAAGACGATACCTATCGACTTCGCGTGGGCGTTGGAGACGCACATCTCAAACTGAAGAATGAGAGGGCCGCGGTCGAAAGCTTGAATAAGGCTGTCGAACTCAGCCCCAACTCCACTACGGCCCTGAGGTATCGAGGACTGGCCCATGAACGGGCAGGCGAGCTTGATCGTGCGTATCGCGACTACGAGGCTGTCTTAATACTGAATCCTGGCGACGAATTCGCCGTGAAGCGGCTGCAGAGACTCCGCTCGAAGTAGGGATCAACGGTCGCCTGATCTACAGCTGTTACCTCGGATATAGCATTGGAAGGCGCCAAGCATGGTACCAGCAGACTACGTCTTTGGCTTCGCTATCGCGTTGGTCGTCGGGTTAAACCTTTATCTTGGCCCACGTATCGAAACCGAGCGCGTTGCTATGCAATGGGGCCCCAACGGCGAGCCAATTTGGTACGCCCCAAAATGGCTTGCTATGTGGGGGATGATTGCCTTCATGGCCGTGGTCCGGTTCTTCATCTGGTTCGCTTCGACATATTCCCCGCGGCATGTGCACGGTACTGAATTAGGGATAGTCATTTTCTCGCTGATCGCTGCCGGTTCTCACCTGTTCGTTTTAATGAAGGCGAGAACGACCCTCTGAAACCAGCTCAAGGGCAAATCGGCTTTGGACTGCTAAGAGAGGCGTTCAATGAAGCTCCCAGCTATTCTGAGATATCTAGCAATTTTGACAGCCGTTTCTTCAGGCGGAACTTGGGCCGACGACTGCAAGCCAATTGTGGAGGCTTTGGCGAAGCAGGCGAACACGTCGTTTCGCGTTCTCTACCATGGGACCGAGTGGGACAAGAATGGTCTATGCAGGTCGTACGCAGGCATATCCCGACACAACGCGAATGAACCCGCTTACGCTCCCTATAAGGAAATTGAGGCTTTCCCCAAGGTCTCGGCCTGTCGCATGTTGGGTGCAACAACAACAAAGGGGATCACTACCGAGCATTTTTACGCCACTCTGGAAGGAGATGCGGCTGGAAAGCAGCTCTCGGAATTTTGGATTTCGCCTGAGACGGGTCTGGTCCGCAGGCGAGAAGATCGCCTCGATAAGACGACGATCATCGAGTACGACTACAACAATCTCGATAGCATCTTCTAAAATGTCCGCTTCGGGTCAAAAGGCGCGCTTGCAACATTGTCTGCTTAGGTCTGCTTTCCCACGGAGGAGCGTCACCTAGGCACACGCGCCTTTCCATGCTGCCATCTTTCCTCCGGCCGAGATGTCGCAAATTCCTCCGGTCATCCATATGTTGCCTCCATGAAAAAAATCGGATTCCTCTCCTTCGGGCACTGGACGCCCTCGCCGCAATCGCAGACCCGCTCGGCTGCGGACACGCTGCTGCAATCCATCGAGCTTGCGGTTGCGGCGGAAGAGCTCGGCGCCGATGGCGCCTATTTCCGCGTGCACCATTTCGCGCGCCAGCTCGCCTCGCCCTTTCCGCTGCTGGCCGCGGTCGGCGCCAGGACCAGCAAGATCGAGATCGGCACGGCCGTGATCGACATGCGCTACGAGAACCCGCTGTATATGGCGGAGGACGCAGGCTCTGCCGATCTCATCGCCGGCGGGCGCCTCCAGCTCGGCATCAGCCGCGGCTCGCCCGAGCAGGTGATCGATGGCTGGCGCTATTTCGGCTACGGGCCGGCCGACGGCGAGAGCGACGCCGACATGGGCCGGCGTCATGCCGAGGTCTTTCTCGACATCTTGCGCGGCGAAGGTTTTGCAAAACCCAACCCGCAGCCGATGTTCCCAAATCCACCGGGGCTGTTGCGGCTCGAACCGCATGCGGAAGGCCTGCGCGAGAGGATCTGGTGGGGTGCCGGCTCGAACGCCACGGCGGTCTGGGCCGCCAGGCACGGCATGAATCTGCAGAGCTCGACGCTCAAGAACGACGAGACCGGCGAAGCCTTCCACGTGCAGCAGGCCGCGCAAATCCGTACCTATCGCGCAGCCTGGAAAGAGGCCGGCCACCCCCGCGAGCCGCGCGTCTCCGTCAGCCGCAGCATCTTCGCGCTGATCGACGATCGCGACCGCGCCTATTTCGGCGGCGAGCGCGGCAGCGAGGACCAGGTCGGCTTCATCGACCCGCGCACCCGCGCGATCTTCGGCCGCTCCTATGCGGCGGAGCCTGATGTGCTGATCGAGCAGCTCCGAGCGGACGAGGCGATCGCCGAGGCGGACACGTTGCTGTTGACGATTCCGAACCAGCTCGGCGTCGACTATTGCGCGCACGCCATCGAGGCGATCCTCACGCATGTGGCGCCTGCGCTGGGGTGGCGGTGACGCCTGGACTGCCGCACAATTTTTAAAGGTTACGGCTTTTAAAGGCTACGTCGCGGGCTGGTAGTGTGCCAGCCGCTCCGGATCGGCATCCGGAACGGAGACCGTCTGCGCCCTGATCTGGCTGCCGATGACCAGTCCGGTGAGCGAGAGCATGAGCCCCAGCGCCAGCGGCGCGAACAAGGCCTCTTCCTGAAACAATCCATTCAGCAGCACGACCATGACGCCGAAGCCCGCGAGCCCCTGCGTCAGATATCCGGAGAACGCATAAAGACGCCAGGCCTTCAGCGCCACCGCGAAATGAAACGCCAGCGGAACGAGGGCGGCGATGCCCATCTGGTACAGCAGGACCCCGATCGCACTCTCGACGGCGCCGTTGGTCGTTCCGGCGGCCTGCGCGGCGCTCCAGTCGATCGAGAAATAATCGTCCGACAGATTTCCGCCGACGCCCAGGCCGCGGCCAAACGGCTTTTCGAGAAATCCGTTCAAGCCGCCCATGAGGCCGAGGACGTGATAGTCGCCGATCTGCAAGCCGACGCGGATCGCGACAATTGCAAACACGATCAAGGCCACGAAGCCGAGCCATAGCGTCACCACGGCGCCGAGCAGACGGGTCGATATCCAGGCCGTGGCGACGAACACCACCACGATGAGCGCTCCCTTCACGCTGCAAACGATCAGCAGCGGCAACGCCACGAGGGCCAGAACCGGACGCCCTACCGAAAACAGGAAAAGCCCGAAAAACGCGATCCCGTACGCGAAGCTGATCGGGTGCATATTCGGCCCGTGGATGCGGAGGATCTTCGACACGCCGAACCCTTCGAGCAGGGGCGTATTGAGAAAGTCGAAGCTGAAGCGATCCTTCAGATCGACCGGCACGTTGCCGGTGGCGCGCATCTCGGCTTCCCAAGCGCCGGAGCGGGCCGCCTTGAGCTCGTCGAAACCCCAGAACGTGTAGCCGTTGGTGACGGCCAGCCAGAAATCCCGAAACGCAAACTCGACGTATCCGCACAGGATCAGAATGACTCCAAGCGTCACCAGGAACGGCGTGGCGCGAACCTCATAGGTCGCGGCCGTCAGCAGCGAGAGCTGAAACAGGAACAGCGGCAGCACGATGTTGCGCAGATAGACCGTTGCCGCCTGGCCGTCCTGGACGAAGCCGATCGCGAAATACAACGACACCACGGCGAGGGTCACGACGCCCCAGCGCATGATCTGATTGACCTCAGTCGACCGGTTCCTTTGGCCGGCGACGTAGAGCCCAAATGTCGTCAGCCACATCACGGAGCAGACGAGAAAATTATAGCCTTTGATGAAGTCCAGGTCGGACGGCGCCGAAATCAGCGGCGACAGGATCGAGACGAACAGGTTCTGGAAGAACAGGACGAAGATCGCGATCGCCGGCGCGTAGGTTGGAGCCGCAACCACGATGGCGATGGCGACGAGAACTTCGACGGTCAGGGACAGGACCGGGCTCGCCCCGTGCAGGACCGGCACAAAGCCGATGGTTGCGATGGCGATGCAGAGCGTCGGGATCAGCTCGCGCCAAGGCGAACGTGAAGGCGAACGCGAAGGCTCGGGACAGCCCGCCTGCACGGCTTGAAGATGCGGTGAGGTCCCGCCACTCATGACTCGTCCTTTGGCGCAGCGCGGCGGCCACGATAGCGGCAGGATGCGTAAGGATTCGTTAACGATGACGGACCGGCTTCAGCGGCGGCCCGGCTTCGCGGCGCCGAACAGCGCGCGCATGACGTCGGGATCGGGCTTGCCGGTCCCGTTTTCGAGCAGGCCGAATCCCTGCGCCAGCTCCCAATGCGCCCAGCCCCAGCAATGCGCCCGCGCATATGCGGTCACGGCCGCGAGCCAGCGTACGCGGCTGTCCCGGGGCGCCGCGGCTTTCAACACGCCAAATTCGTTGATGATGATCGGCCGCGAAAATTGCTGCTGCCACGCGACCGCGGGCGCGAGCCAGCGGCTGATATCCGGCTTGTCCCTGGCGGCGGCAATCGCCGTGTCGAGCATGAGGAGCGCCTTCGTCGCGCCTCTGTCCTGCAAATCCCGGCGGAGCGCCTGAACCCCGGGATCGCCGGCGCTGATCGGATAACGCAGATCCGTGATGTCGTGCAGCGGATCCTGCACGTCCCAGTGGCCCTGGTGTGTGAACACCATGGGATCGTAGAAATGGATGGCGTAGACGACGTTTGGATCCGGCAACGGGCGAAACCGCGGCAGCGAGTCCGCGCGTTGCCAGTCGACCGGGCCGACGATCAGCGTGGTCGCGGGAAGCAATTGGCGAACGAAGGCGGCGAGCGTTTCGACCTGCTTTTGCCATCTGTCGGCTTCGATGTCGGGCTCATTGAGCAGCTCGGCGAACACGCGGTCGGCCGGGAACGATTGAATGACCCGGGCGAGCGTGCCCCACGCATCCTCCAGCTCGCGCAGCGAGGCGTCGGCGTCGTCCTTGTGCAGGCGATTGAAACGATCGCCGGGATGAAGATCGACGGAGATTGAATAGCCGAGCGAGATGAGCTGCTTCAATGCCTTGTCGAGCGCACGCAGCGTCTCATCGCGTTCCGCTTTCGAAGCGAAGCGCAGCATCACGCGCTCGGCCGGCACCGGCAAGCGGACATGGCCCATCCCGGCCTTGCGAAGCTGCTGCAGCAATTCGCGAGTTGGAGGCGCGGATTTTTCGCCATTGATCCAGCCGTCGGCATTGAACCCGCGCGACAGTGCGGCGAGCCTGTCCGGCGCGACGGTCTGCGAGGCAGGTACGCAAGTTTCGGCCGATGTCGCGGAGGCGAGCGACGTTGGCATCAAGATCGTGGATAGCAAGATCGTGGCAAGGAGCAGACGACGGCACGGCGTCGCCATCGTCAAACCGCCCTGCTAAGCGCACCGCCGTCCGGGTGAGGCGCGGCAGAGCCGGCGGGCGCATGATTGACGACGAGACCGGTCGGCACGGTGGCGTACTTCGACAGCGCGGCGGTCACCCGTCGCATCGCCGCCGAACCGAGCTCGCCGGCGCGCACCACCGGGATGATCAGGTCCGCGTGCGCGGCGAGCGCGATCGCATCTGGCTGCAAGGCAAGATTGTTCGCATGGACGATGATCAAGTCGAACTCCGAGCGAATGTCGTCCTCCGGCCGCGCATCGGCCTTCCTGCCGGCGCTCAGCAGCTCGTCGATCGACTGGAGTCCTGCCGTGGTCGAGCCGTCCTGCCATTCGGTCACCGGCGGTTGGGCGCCCGCGAATTCCGGCTGCAGCCGGATCAGCACGCTCATCATGCCGCGATTGACGGCCGCGCGGTTGAGCGAGCGCGCAACGGTGTTGCCGCCGGCGCTCTTGCCGACCGACAGCACGAGGGCGACCTTGCAGCCACGCACTGGGGCACGATCGATACGCTCGAGCAGCGGACGCAAGTAAGCGCCGAGATCGACCTCGGCTGGGGCGGCAATCGGTCGTTGCCAGACAGTGTTGGGCGCCGCTCCCGACATCAGTTCGGGAATGCGGGACCAGACCGGAAGGTTCGGCATCGCCTCGGGTTGCTGCACGGCCGGAGCCGGACGTTGGGCTTGCCGCTTGGGCGTCTCCCTCGCCTCCGCCCGCGCGGGCGTTCGAGCCGGAGCCTCGGCAGGATCGGACTTGTCGGACATGCTCATCATCGCCGCAACCGTAGCGGTTGACGTCAGCAGCGAGCCGATCGCGAGCGCGGCGAGCAGCAAGGCGAGCGGCGGACGCGTCGAGCGCAGCGGCGGGATCGCGGGCGAAGCGATCTTGGTCTGCGAGCTCTGAAGCTGACGCTGCTCGTTGGTCGTCTTGAACCGCGACAAAAACTGCTCGTAGATGTTCTTGTTGGCATCGGCATCGCGCTGCAGCTCCTGCAGCTTCACGAGCGCCTGGCCGTCCACCAGCATCTGCGTCTCGACCGCCTTGAGCTGCTTTTCCAGCGCGGCCTGCTGCTCGAGCTGGGCCTCGTATTCGGACTTCGCGGTGTCGATGTTCTTCTTCCGCTCGACCTCGATCTGCCTGTTGATGTCAGCCAACTGGCTGTAGGAGATCGCAAGATCAGGATGGCGGTCGCCGTAGACCGCCTTCTTCTGTGCGATCTGGTCGTTCAGGGTCGAGCGCTGCGCGCGAAGCATGCTCAGGAGATCCTGCTTCACCGGACCTTCGACATTGGCCTTGAGATCGCGCTGCACCTGCTCGTAACGCGCCTTGGCTTCCTCGGTGCGCGCACGAGCCGCGGAGACCTGCTGGTTCAGGTCGGTCACCCGCAATTGCTGGGTGGTGGAATCCTTGCCGGCATTGAGGATCTTGTGCTCGAGCCGGAAGGCTGCGACGGCGTCTTCCGAGACGCGCAGGCGCTCGCTGAGCGTCTTCAGCCGGTCCTTGAGCCAGTCGGCCGCCTCGTCCGTCGCATCGCTGCGGACGCGGCTCTGGGTCGCGACGAACGCCTCTGCGATGGCATTGGCATAATACGCTGCCCGCTCCGCACTGTTCGAGGTGAACGAGATGGCGATGACGTAAGTCAGGCCGCGACGCGAGATATCGAGGCGGCTGCGGAGTTTTTCGAGCAGGCGCGTCATGTCGGTATGACCGCCTGCGATATCCTCGTCGTCGGCGATCTTGAGCTTCTCGATCAGGGGCCGGAGAAAGCCGTCCGATTTGGCGATCTCGATCTGGCTCTGAAGCGCAGCGGCGTCCTGGCCGATGCCAGGCAGCACGTCCTGATCCGTGGTCACGCGCAGCTCGCGGGGATCGACCACGACGAGCGCCGTCGCGGCATAGCGGACCGGCAGCACCATCAGCACGGCGACGCCGAGCGCGAAGAGTGCCAGCGCCAGCATCAGGATGCGCCGGCCGTTCTCACGCAGGAAAGAGAACGCGCCGGTGAGGGTCAGCGATCCCTTGATCAGCGCGGGGGCGGTGTTGTCGGGCGTCGCCGCCGCAGCCCGCGGCGCTTCCCACGAAGCCGCGGGCTCCGTCGGGGCGATGCTTCGCGGAGATGCGCTTCTACCGAACGCCATGGGGTTGGACTCGAAATCAACTAACAGGCACAGCCTAGAGACTTGCTGCACCGTAAATATCCATGGTTAACCCGCGGTTACGGCTGCCGCGAAGCTCGGTAAACGGTTCGTTAAGGAGACGACGCACTTCGACGACCCGGCGCGCCGGATCTCAAAACAAAGCGGCGTTGCCAGCCTGCCCGTAGATCATTGCGGCCACGAGAGAGAGCAGCAAGCCCGCGCCCGAAAAGATCACGAGGACTTTCAGAGTTTCGACATCAACGTTGGTTCTCGTCGCGCGGGATATCGCCTTTGCCAGTGCAGCCATCATCGCCAGCTCCGAACAGGCCGCGCGGAGGCGCGACCTGTTTTGTCTAGCGTCATTGGGCGCATTTGCGTGTGAAGCAGATTACAAGTGATGTTGCGTGCTGCACCTCGCACCGCCGGCCGAGCGTGCCTGGATCTTACCATTCATAGCACACCGCGCCCTTGCCTGCGCAGCAGCTGTGACGTGCCCTCGCGTATCACGGGCGGTCGCGCGATATACATCTTTTGCGGGAACCCGCCGACTTGCTGGCACTTTGCGGTGCAGGCTCGCGGCCGGCATTATTCTCAACTGATTCTCGTCTGACGAGGTACGGATGCCGCGGCCGATCATCGGCGCGGTCCCTGTCAGGCGGAAACGATCTTGGTGCCGAGGATGATTCGGCGTCGTCAGGGGAGTACAATTTGCCATGCCTGGGATGACTGGACTGCAGCTGGCCGGCGCTGTCGCCGCGGAGCGCCCCGGGACGGTCATCCTCCTGAGCCCGGGATACGCAGAGATTCCCAGCAACGAACGATCCAGCCTGCCGCGCTTATCAAAGCCATTCGACCAGGCTGCGTTGGCGAAGGCTATCGAGGCGGCAATGCGCGAAGACGAGCCAAGCGGATCCATCGTCGCTTTTCGGCCGAAGAGCGCGTGAAAGCCGGATGATGAATGGCGCACCGTCTGGTGCGGTCCCGATTCGGAAGCGCCAATGGTCCATCAAATCCCGCCGGGAAGCTCAACGCCCGCTTCCGTCAGGTCACGGAGGAATTTCCGCACCAGGAGCATGTTAGTTCTCTGCAACTCGTGATTATTGCCGAACTTGAACTGGTTGGCTTCGGTTACGATCAGACCCTGGTCGGTCTCGCGGAAAATGCCTTGCTTCTTCAAGCGATCGGCGCGCCGCCGAACGGTTTCGATCGGCAGACCGAAAAAGCGGGACAGGGCGGCACGGGAAACGCCCTGCTTGATCTTGTCCGGCTCCACCGCCTGGATACTGCCAAATTGCCGGTCGAGTTCGGGGGTCTTCATGATCTTGAGAACGTTGGCGTTCAGGACCGCATGAATGATCATCAAGTCCAGCGGATCGAAATCGTAGTGGCGGAACATTTCGCTGGCTGCGCACAGCATGTAGGCCAACGAGTGGCGGGAGACGGTTCGGATCAAATCCGACGCGATGTCCTCGCCTTCAGTCATACCAACCATCACCAGTCCCCGATTCTACGGATGTCCGGTCCGACGCCCACAAGCCGGTTCTATGTATCCGTGGCGCACCGCGCGTGAGGCAGGACCGGTCTGCTGTTTCCCCCAATATGGGTATGGTTGCGGTTCAATCGGGTCAATAGCCGGCTTGTCGGCAATATCATTTTCACCGATACGGGATTGAGTGGCCGGGCGCGCAATTGGCGCGTGCCAACGGTGGTCGTGGGCCAAATGACATTCATCATCGAAGCTGTAAAAGACGACTGCCGCACCGTGGATTTCCGTGACAGCGCGATCGTTGCGGTGATCCTGGCCCGCAAGCATTCGGTGAATGGTTTTGTAGTGTCGATCACGGCTCCGGACGGGCAGCTTTTTTCCGCCGATCAGTTCAACCGTTTGCTGACGAGCAAGGGGCTTGGTTCGGATCTGGCGGCGCAAGATGTAGGGCGGCGCTAAAGCGGGCTTTGTCGGCGGTACGCAGAATCCCGAACAGTGCAATTGATTGTCATCGCGCCGAAACGGGTGCGCCGCCTGCGGACGAAACGAATGGATGCGGGAAATCGGCGTCGATCGCGTATTCGAAAATGGCGCGCCCGGAACGATTCGAACGTCCGACCCTCAGATTCGTAGTCTGATGCTCTATCCAGCTGAGCTACGGGCGCGTTTTTCGCTGACATTGCGGGCGTGGCCCGCAGGCAGCCCCCGGCGACGCCGGAGGGGTGCGAAAGAGCGCCCTGACTAACCGCTCTTGCCCCAATTGGCAAGGTCCGGATTGAGGTGATTTTGCTGGGAAATGACGGTTTCCGCACTCAGCCGCCGGCCGACCTACGCCCGCGCCCGCTCGTTGCGGACGGAGAGCAGTTCCACGGGGCGGTCGGGGATGACGATCCGGAAGGTGGCACCGATGGTGCCTTCGACCAGATGGATGTCGCCGCCATGGGCGCGGACCAGCTCGGCGGCGATGGCAAGGCCGAGGCCGCTGCCGCCGGGGCGGCCGGAGGTCTGGAACGCCTCGAACAGGTGTTCGCGAGTCTTCTGCGGCACGCCAGGGCCGGTATCGGAGACCTCGAGGATGGCGACCGCGCCCTCGCGTTTTCCCGTGATCCGGATCTGCTGCGCGCCGCCCTCGGCGGACGCATGGCTTTCCAGCGCTTGGGCGGCGTTGCGGACGAGGTTGAGCAGCACGCGGAAGAGCTGGTCGGGATCGGCATCGACCGCGAGCCCGCGCTCGATTGCGGCGACCCAGGAGATCGAGGCGTCGGAGGCAAGGCCAGCGGTCTCGCGCACCTCAAGCACCACCGGCTCGATCATGATCATGCGCCGGTCGGGCGCGGCTTCCTGGGCGCGGCCGTAAGACAAGGTCGACTGACAGAAGGCGATGGCGCGCTCGAGCGAGCGGACGAGTTTTGGCGCAAAGCGCTGCACCCGCGGATCCGGCACGCTGGCGAGCTGGTCCGACAGGAGTTGTGCCGAGGCCAGCAGATTGCGCAGGTCGTGATTGATCTTGGAGACGGCGAGGCCGAGGGCGGCGAGCCGGCTCTTCTGATGCAGCATCGACATCAGGTCGCGCTGCATGTCCGACAATTCACGCTCGGCAACGCCGATCTCGTCGCTGCGCTGGCTCGGCACGATGATCCCCGCCGAACTCTCGGGATTTTCGTGGAAGCCGACCAGGCTCGCGGTCAGCCGCCGCATCGGGCGCACGAAGAGATAATGCATGGCGAGATAGACGAGGCCCGCGGTCAACACAGCGATGATCAGCGCGACCACCACGACGTTGCGGGAGAAGCGGTACATCGACTGCCGCAGCGGCAGCTCGTCGGTGACGATCTCCATGAACTGGGCGTTGCCGACGCCGGGCCCGACGATCCGGATGGCCTGGTTGCCGGTCTCCAGCATCATCCGGAACGAGCCGGTGATCGCCTCCCACGCCGTCATGTCGCGCAGGTCGATGTCGTGCTCGATCGCGGCGGGCAGATTGTCGCTGGCGAGCAGACGGCGCTGCTGGCCCATCTTGATGGCGACGGCGCGCGCATTGATGCTTTTCAGGATCTCGCGCGAGAGCGAATCGGGGACCATGCCGAGCGGCGCCGCATCGAGCACCAGCGCCGCCGTGTTGGCCGCGGCGACGCGGTCGTTGAGCCGGTTGACCCAGAAGTTGGCGATGGCCGGCACGTAGAGCAGGATGGCCGCGATCATCACCAGGGGGACGGTGAGCAGCAGCAGCTTGCCGGACAGCCCAAGTCCGCGCGTCCCACGCGGCAGCGCCGCCGGCGGGTCCCGCTGATCCCCATCCTGGATCGGCTGGAGGTCTGTCGCTGCCACGAAATTCGCCCTCGCTGCCTTTACCGGGTTGAAGATTTGGCTGGTGAAGGGTTTGGCGCGTACGAAGATGCGGCCCGCCCCCAGCGCGGTCAAATTACAGATCGTCAATCTGCCAAGGTCGGATGTAAGCGCAGATTTGGCGAGTCGCTACCTCAAGGGTTAAAAACCCCGCACAAACAGCGATATTCGCCGGAATTGAGCTCTTGTGCGGCGTTGACGAAAAGAAGGCGCTCGCTTATAAGCCGCGCAATTGTCCGCGATGACCCGGTGTGACCGCCGGGAGCGGCTCTCTTGGGGCCGAAAAAGGCCCGTTTTGGGCAGCATCTTCCGGACTTTATCATCAATTCTACAGGCAAATTGCCCGGTCAGCGGAGAAAAACCCGTGAAGCGGACTTATCAACCCAGCAAACTGGTGCGCAAGCGCCGTCACGGCTTCCGTGCCCGTCTCGCCACGGCCGGCGGCCGAAAGGTGCTCGCCGCCCGCCGCGCTCGCGGCCGCAAGCGTCTGAGCGCCTGAGCCGGACCCCCTTTTTGGGATTTCATCATGGATCGGCTGAGGCAGCGAGCGGATTTCCTCGCCGTTGCCAATGGCGCGCGGGTGAATAGCCCCGCGTTCGTCCTGCAAAGCCGCGGTCGCGACGATAGCGGCCCGATCCGGATCGGCTTCACCGTCACCAAAAAGAACGGCAACGCCCCCGAGCGCAATCGCATCCGGCGCCGGCTTCGCGAACTGGTGAAGCGGCTCGATCCGGTGTCGATGCAGCCCCATCATGATTATGTGCTGGTCGGCCGAAGGGACGCGCTCTCGCGCGGCTTCGCCACCATGCTCGACGATCTGCGCATAGCGTTCGCGAAGCCCGCGCGGCATACGCACAAGGGACGCGGCTCAAAAAGCAGCCCAACAACCGACGGCTTAAAGCCCGGCCCCGCTCCTGCGACCAGCCGCAAACCGGATTGATGACGAGAGAATGATGACCGACAACCGCAATACCATCCTCGCCGTCATTCTGTCGGGCTTCGTGCTGATCGCCTGGCAATATTTCTACAACATGCCGGCGATGGAGAAGCAGCGCGCCCAGCAACAGGCGCAAGCCGAGCTGCAGAAGACCACGCCGCAGCCGACGGCTTCCGCGACGCCGGGCGCCACGCCGCAGGCCGGCAGCACGGCCCAGCCGTCGACGCCGAGCGCGAACCAGCAAGCCCAGCCGATTCAAAGCCGTGACACCGCCATTGCTGCCAGCCCGCGCGTGAAGATCGAGACGCCGCGGATCGCCGGCAGCATCTCGCTGAAGGGCGGCCGTATCGACGACGTCGCGCTGGTGCAATTCCGCGAAACGGTCGATCCGAAGTCACCGCCGATTATTCTGTATTCGCCCTCGGGGACCGCGGAGCCGTATTACGCCGAGTTCGGCTGGGTACCGGCGACGGGCGTGACGGCGAAACTGCCGGACGCGCAGACCGTCTGGCAGCAGGACGGCAGCGGCAGCCTGACGCCGACGACCCCGGTGCTGCTGAAATGGGACAATGGCGAGGGCCTCAGCTTCCGTCGCACCATCTCGGTCGACGACCACTACCTCTTCACCGTCAAGGACGAGGTGAGCAATGTCGGCAACGCGCCGGTCACGCTCTATCCGTTCGCACTGATCTCGCGCCACGGCACGCCGCAGGTCTCCGGCTACTACATCCTGCATGAAGGCCTGATCGGCTATCTCGATGGCTTGCAGGAATACGCCTACAAGAAAATCGACGAAGCCAGGACGGTGAACTTCAAGGCCACCAATGGCTGGCTCGGCATGACCGACAAATACTGGGCCTCGGCGCTGCTGCCGGACACCAGTGCGCAGATTCAGGCGCGCTTCTCGTCGAATCCGAGTGGCAACGTCCACACCTACCAGACCGATTATCTGCTCGATCCGGTCACCGTCGCGATCGGCGGCTCCGCGACCGCGAACGCGCGGCTGTTCGCCGGCGCCAAGGAAGCCAGCGTTGTCGGCATCAACTTCCCGCTCGCCGGCCATGGCGGCTACAACAAGGAACTCGGCCTCAACCATTTCGATCTGTTGATCGACTGGGGCTGGTTCTACTTCATCACCAAGCCGATGTTCCTCGGTCTCGACTTCTTCTACCGCTTCTTCGGCAATTTCGGCATCTCGATCCTGCTCGTGACCGTGATCGTGAAGCTCCTGTTCTTCCCGCTGGCGAACAAGTCCTACGCCTCGATGGCGAAGATGAAGTCGGTCCAACCGCAGCTTCAGGCGCTGAAGGAGCGCTTCCCCGACGACAAGGTGAAGCAGCAGCAGGAGATGATGGAGATCTACCGCAAGGAGAAGATCAATCCGGTCGCCGGCTGTCTTCCCGTGGTGATCCAGATCCCGGTGTTCTTCTCGCTGTACAAGGTGCTGTTCGTCACCATCGAGATGCGGCACGCGCCGTTCTTCGGCTGGATCAAGGATCTTTCCGCGCCGGACCCGACCAACCTGTTCACTCTGTTCGGGTTGATCCCGTTCGATCCGACCACTATCCCGGTGTTCGGCCACTACCTGGCGCTCGGCATCTGGCCGATCATCATGGGCATCACGATGTGGTTCCAGATGAAGCTGAATCCGACGCCGCCGGATCCGACGCAGCAGATGATCTTCAACTGGATGCCGCTGATCTTCACCTTCATGCTGGCGGGCTTCCCGGCGGGGCTCGTGATCTACTGGGCCTGGAACAACACGCTCTCGGTGCTCCAGCAGAGCTACATCATGCGCCGCAACGGCGTGAAGGTGGAGCTGTTCGACAACATTCGAAACTCCTTCAAAAAAAAACTGACGACTGAGGCGACGTAGCCGTCATTGCGAGGAGCGAAGCGACGAAGCAATCCAGAGTCCCTTCGCGGATGCATTTCTGGATTGCTTCGCTTCGCTCGCAATGACGCGGACAAACAGAAAGCCTTCGCATGAATGACGACAAAGATGCGAAGCTGATCGAGGTCGGGCGAAAGCTGTTCACGCGCGACTGGCAGTTCATCTGGGCCTCGCCCTCGACTGAAACGCTGCCGCCGATGGCGGGGCTGGAGATCGCTTTTGCCGGCCGCTCCAATGTCGGCAAGTCCAGCCTGATCAACGCGCTGACCGGCCGCAACGCGCTCGCGCGCACCTCGCATACGCCGGGCCGCACCCAGGAGCTGATCTTCTTCGAGGTCCCCGGGAAAAGTGACCTGCGCCTGGTCGACATGCCCGGCTATGGTTATGCCAAGGCACCGAAGAGCCAGGTCGCGTCCTGGACCGAGCTGATCCACAAATTCCTGCTCGGACGCGCGAGCCTCGCGCGCGTCTACGTGCTGGTCGACGCGCGGCACGGCCTCAAGGACGTCGATCTCGAAGTCCTGAAGACACTCGATCGCTCCGCGGTCAGCTACCAGCTGGTTCTGACCAAGGCCGACCAGATCAAGGCCGCCGAGCTTCAATCGCGCATCGTCGAGACCGAGGCCGCGCTCGCCAAGCGTCCGGCCGCGTTCCCGAACGTGCTCGCGACCTCGTCGCGGAGCGCAACCGGCATGGCCGAGCTGCGCGCCGCGATCGCCAAGCTGCTGGAAGAGCGCACCTCGTAATGGTGGCGTTCCGCCTGTTGATCGGGCTTGCCGGTATGATGGGCGCCGCCGGCGTCGCGCTGGCCGCCGCTTCCTCGCATGGCGGCGATGCGAGCCGGCTCGCCGCCGCAAGCGCCATGCTGCTGTTTCATGCAACCGCCATACTCGCGACCGTCGCCCTGCTCGGGCGCGGCCTTCTGCACGGCGGAATTGGCATCATCGCCGCGTCCGGCTTCGCAGCCGGCGCCGCGCTGTTCGCGGGCGACCTCACCTTGCGGCAATATGCCGGCCATTCGCTGTTTCCATATGCGGCGCCGACCGGTGGATCGGTGATGATCTTGAGCTGGCTGGCGGTGACGCTCGCGGCGGTGATGGTGAAGAAATAGTGGCTCTTTGTTCCTTCTCCCCTTGCGGGAGAAGGTGGCGCGAAGCGCCGGATGAGGGGTTCTCTCCACGAACTCACTATTGCGCGCGCGGAGAGAACCCCTCACCCGTCTCGCCGCTATCGCGGCGATCCACCCTCTCCCGCAAGGGGAGAGGGGAAGAACATCACTTTGCGCCCCGCCCGCCAATCGGATAGAACGCGGCCCGAGTATCCCGCCAGCGAGATCCGCCTCATGACCGAAATCTCCCCGCTCGACCAGGCCCGCATCCTGTCCGAAGCGCTGCCGCACATGCAGCAGTATGACGAGGAAACCATCGTCATCAAGTATGGCGGCCATGCCATGGGCGACGAGGAGACCGCGAAGAATTTTGCCCGCGACATCGTGCTGCTCGAGCAGACCGCGATCAATCCGGTGGTGGTGCATGGCGGCGGCCCGCAGATCGCGACCATGCTCAAGCGCCTCGGCATCGTCTCGGAATTCGCAGCCGGCCTGCGCATCACCGATGCCGCCACCATCGAGATCGTCGAGATGGTGCTCGCCGGCTCCGTCAACAAGCAGATCGTCGGCTACATCAACGAGGCCGGCGGCAAGGCCGTGGGCCTGTCCGGCAAGGACGCCAATATGGTGAAGGCGTCCAAGACGACGCGCACCATCATGGATCCGGACTCGCACATCGAGAAGGCGGTCGATCTCGGCTTCGTCGGCGATCCCGAGAAAGTCGATCTCACGCTGCTCAACCAGCTGATCGGCTACGAGCTGATCCCCGTGCTCGCGCCGCTCGCGACCTCGAAAGAGGGGCAGACGCTGAACGTCAACGCCGACACTTTCGCAGGTGCCGTGGCCGGCGCGCTTAAGGCAAAGCGGCTGCTGCTGCTCACCGACGTGCCGGGCGTGCTCGACAAGTCCAAGAAGCTGATCCCGCAGCTCTCGGTCAAGGACGCGCGAAAGCTGATCGCGGACGGCACCATATCGGGCGGCATGATCCCGAAGGTCGAGACCTGCATCTACGCGCTCGAACAGGGCGTGGAGGGCGTCGTCATCATCGACGGCAAGATGCAGCACGCGGTGCTGCTCGAGCTCTTCACCAACACCGGCACGGGCACGCTGATCCACAAGTGAGAGAAGAGCGGACAGGAACAGTGCTGGGAGAGCGGCGGCCTCGCCGCTCCGTCCTGACGCGCTTCCTGATGACGCTCCCTGCCGCGGCCATCTCGTTCGTGTTCTCCTCCGCACCGGCCTTCGCCGACCTGAAAATCTGCAACCGCATGTCCTATGTCGTCGAGGCCGCGATCGGCATCGACGACAAGGCGGCGACCGCGACGCGCGGCTGGTTCAGGATCGACCCCGCCACCTGCCGCGTGGTGGTGCAGGGCACGCTCTCCGCCGACCGCATCCTGCTCAACGCCCGCGCACTCGGCGTCTACGGCGCATCCCCGATCCCGCAGAACGGCAGCGACACGCTGTGCGTCGCGCAGGACAATTTCGTCATCGCGGCAGCGCGGCAGTGCCGCAGCGGCCAGACCCAAGCCGCCTTCACCCAGATCACCCCGACCCAAGGCGCGGACGGCAATTTCGTCGCCTATCTCGCCGAGGACTCCGAGTATGACGACGAGCAGGCCCGCCTCGCCGGCATCCAGCGGCTTTTGGTGATCGCAGGTTACGACGCCGCGCCGATCGACGGCGTCGACGGGCCGAAGACGCAAGGCGCGCTGGCCGCTTTCCTGAAGAGCCGCGGATTGTCGTCCGACATCCTGTCGTCGCCGAACTTCTTCAAGACCATGGTCGATGCCGTGCAGACGCCGTCTGCGACAGGCCTCACCTGGTGCAACGACACCGCGCACAAGGTGATGGCGGCGGTCGCCACCGACGACGGCAAATCGGTGACGAGCCGCGGCTGGTATCGCATCGACCCCAAGACCTGCCTGCACCCTGATGTGAGCGGCCAGCCGAAGCAGATATTCAGCTTCGCGGAAGCCATCGACGCCGATAACCGAATCGTCAAGCTGAAGGACAAGCCGCTGAACTGGGGCGGCGACAAGCAGCTTTGCACGCGCGAGACCAAGTTCGAGACCAACGAGCAGACCGACTGCGGCGCGCGCGGTTTCGCGGCCACGGGCTTTAGCGCGGTGGACATGTCGAGCGGCGGCAAGACGCTGCGGTTTGCAATGCCGTGACGGGTGCTGTTGTGATGGTACCGGTGCCACGCACGCCGCTGTCGTCCTGGCGAAAGCCAGGACCCATTACCCCAGGATTGGGTTTGGCGAAGAACGACGACCGCAGTGCCCCAATGATCGGTCACGGCGTATGGGTCCCCTGAGTTCACAAACGAAGTGCAACACTTCCATCTGGAGGTGTTGCCATGGGGCGGACTTACAAACAGCTCTCCCTTGACGATCGATGCGAGATTGCCCGCCTTTCGGCCAATGGCGGCTCGGTCGGGCAAATCGCGGCAGCTTTGGATCGGCCGCCATCAACGATCTCTCGGGAGCTGAGGCGGAACCGTGGCAGGCAAGTCGGCTACAAGCCAAGCTATGCTCAGCAGCAGACCCGGGCGCGGCGCTGGAAGGGCTCTCGCCTCGAGCGGGACGCCAGCTTGCGCCGCGAGGTCTTGGCAGGCTTGAGCCGCGGTTGGTCACCCGAACAGGTCGCAGGCAGGCTGGCCCGGGAACGTGGCCGTAGGGTGATCTCCTGCGAGAGCATCTACCGCTTCATCTACGCCCAGATCACACGCACGACGGACTTCACCTGGCGGCGCTATCTGCCTCGAGGCAAGAGCAAGCGAGGCCACCGCGGCAAACGAGGCGGGAGCCCCGCAAGCTTCATCGAAGGCCGTGTTTCGCTGGCAGAACGGCCTGCCGAGGTCGCCGATCGCAAAGTCCCGGGCCACTGGGAAGCCGATCTGATGATGTTCTCCAAATACCGGCAGGCCATCCTGGCCGTCCACGAGCGAACCTCGCGCCTGCTGCTCGCCGTTCCCATCGAACGCAAGTTCGCCGCCGGTATCGCTAGCCATCTCGTACGCCTGTTCAAAGCCGTACCGGAGGCACTGCGCCGTACCGTCACCTTCGACAACGGCACCGAGTTCGCCGCCCACCTTTCCTTGCAGAGCCTCTTGATGAAGACCTTCTTCTGCGACCCGCACGCGCCGTGGCAAAAGGGCGGCATCGAGAACGCCATCGGCCGCTTGCGCCGCTTCATCCCCCGAAAGACCGACCTCGAAAAGCTCCCAACCAGGCGCTTCCGTCAGTCCATTGCCGCCTACAACAACACCCCGCGCAAATGCCTTGACTTCAGAACCCCGGCAGAGGCCTTCTCCTCTCAACTGTTGCACTTCGAGTGTGAATCCACCTCCTGGCTTTCGCCAGGACGACGATTGAGGGTGGGGCGCCGCCGCGGTCAACGGATAGAGAGTGAAAATGACCTCCTCCCGCGCCTTTGCCCATATCGACACATGGGTGTTCGACCTCGACAACACGCTCTATCCGCACCACGTCAATCTGTGGCAGCAGGTCGATGCGCGGATCACCGAGTTCGTTTGCAACTGGCTCAATCTGACACCGGTGGAAGCGCGCAAGATCCAGAAGGATTATTACCAGCGCTTCGGCACCACCATGCGTGGCATGATGACCCTGCATGGTGTACGCGCCGACGACTATCTCGCCTATGTCCACAAGATCGACCATTCCCCGCTGGAGCCGAACCCGGCCCTGGGCGAGGCCATTGCAAAACTGCCGGGACGAAAGCTGATCCTGACCAACGGCTCGGTCGATCATGTCGATGCGGTGCTGGCGCGACTCGGCTTTGCCACGCATTTCGACGGCGTGTTCGACATCATCGCCGCCGAATTCGAGCCGAAGCCGGCGCCACAGACCTACCGGAAGTTTCTCGCCGACCATTCGGTCGATCCGACCCGCGCAGCGATGTTCGAGGACCTCGCCCGCAACCTCACCGTTCCGCACGAGCTCGGCATGACCACGATACTCGTGGTGCCGGACGGCACCAAGCAAGTGGTGCGTGAAGATTGGGAACTGGCGGGCCGTGATGCGGCCCATGTCGACCACGTCACCGACGATCTGACTGGGTTTCTGCAGTCGCTCGCGATCGGCTGACCCCCGCAGCAACGCAGGAGCGACCGTGCCTCAGAAGCCGACAGACTTGGCTGCGATCGAATGGGAAGACCTGCGCTACTTCCTGCACCTGGCTCGCGAAAAAAGCCTCTCGGGTGCCGCACGAAAGCTGGGCACCACGCAACCGACAATGAGCCGGCGCCTCGAACTGTTCGAAAGCAAGCTCGGTGCGATCCTGTTCGACCGCTTTCCGTCCGGCCTTCGGCTCTCCGACACCGGACGGCAGATTCTCGATTATGCCGAGAGGATGGAGGACGCAGCACTGGCGGCGCAGCGGATCGCAGTTGGCAGCAGCGCTGGACTGACCGGAACGGTGCGCGTGACCTCGCCCGAATGGCTCGGGGCACGGATCCTCTCGCCTTTGCTGGCGAAGTTCTGCGCGGCGCATCCGACCGTCACCGTCGAGCTGGTTACTGACGCCGAGGCCCTGAGCCTCACGCGGCGGGAGATAGATGTCGCCCTGCGCTTCGGGCGCTTCCAGCAGGACGGACTGATGCAGCGGAAGATCGCCAGCATTCCGTTCGAGCTTTATGCTGCTGCTGCCTATCTCAAGGCAAAGGGACCGCCCGATTTTTTCGGACGGTGGCGCCGACGCTGCGCTCATTACGATGAACGCGGCGCTCGCCGAAAGTGTTGCGGAGACGAAGTGGCTGCGTCGCTATTTGCCGCAGGCACATGTTGGATTCTGCAGCAATAGCCGCGATGGTCAGGCCGCTGCGGCCGCCGCCGGCGCGGGGCTGGTTTGCTTGCCGACTCGGCTGGCCTCGGCCTATCCCGCGCTTCGTTCGATCAAGACGCCGGCGCCCGTCCCGAGCCGCGAGCTGTGGCTGGGATTTCATCGCGACACCGGCAAGGTCCGGCGGGTTCGCGCCGTGGTGGACTTCATCGCGGGAGAATTCCGTCAATTCGCCTGACGCTTCGGCAAGCTGTATAGCGGCCATACGCCCATAGCTGATGGCTCCCGCGAGACTGCACGTCTATCTCTCGAGCTCGGCAACAACCCGCCGTTCGAGGAGAGAGACAATGATGATGGATTGGAGCGCCTATCGGAGCGACTTGCTGGCGCGGATCGGCGACATTGGTGCCCTAAGCCCGGCGACGCTGAAGGGCTATCGCGAACTTGGCGCGGCTGGCCCCCAGACAGGAAAGCTGGACGGAAAGACGCGCGAGTTGATCGCGCTGGCGGCGGCCGTGACTGCCCGCTGCGACGGGTGTATTGCGGTTCACGCCGCCGCCGCCGCACGTTTCGGCGCGAGCCGTGAGGAGCTCGCCGAGGCCCTCGGCGTGGCGATTGCGATCGGTGCGGGGGCGTCGTTGGTCTACTCGGCACGGACGCTCGAAGCGTTCGATTCGAGCCGGGCACCGAAGCCGGGCGAAGGCTGATCCGATGACGCAAACACCGCAACCTGTGGCCTTCTCCGGATGCGGTTCGGCCGCAAGCTCGTTTCAACGGTCGGTCTCCTCTTCGCTGACCGTCGAAGAGGTGGTCACCCGCTTGAAGCAGGGAATCATTGCGGCAGACCTCTGGATCCTGCACGAGATCGACCCGCAAATGCTGCTCAGTCGTGGCGGCTTCGCCATCGGCCCCGCGCGTCAGGTCCTGTTTTTCCACCCACGCCTGATGTCGCGGCTGCTGACCGCCGATAGCGCGGCGCTGCTCGAGGCCCCCCTGAAGTTCGCCGTGATCGGCTTTCCAGACGGTCAAGCCGAACTGCGATGGCTTGATCCGGCTATGGCCTTCGCGCGCTACCGTTCACCGGCATTGACCGAACTCGGAAATGAGCTCGCCGGCCTCTGCGAGGGTATCGTGAACGGCACCGATCTCGCGGGCACATCAAAATAGCCGCCGGCCATGTCCCGGGCGCGTCCGAACGCGCCGGGACATGGCCGACTGCGTTCTTGACTCTCTCGCTCCAAGTCCCGAAAAAGCGATCCAAATTCCCCGCAAATGCTGCTCAAGGATCGCCAAATGTCCCTGTCCGTCCTCGAATCCACCATCAACGGCGCCTTCGAGGCGCGCGACGGCGTCTCGACCTCGACCAGGGGCGAGGTCCGCGAGGCCGTGGATCACGCGCTGGAGATTCTGGACAAGGGTGAGGCCCGCGTTGCCGAGCGCGGGGCCGACGGCAAGTGGAAGGTCAATCAATGGCTGAAGAAGGCGGTGCTGCTCTCGTTCCGCCTCAACGACATGGGCGCCATTCCCGGTGGCCCCGGCAAGGCGGCCTGGTGGGACAAGGTGCCCTCGAAGTTCGACGGCTGGGGCGAGAACCGCTTTCGCGATGCCGGTTTCCGCGCCGTCCCCGGCTCCATCGTGCGCCGCTCCGCCTTCATCGCCCGCAACGTCGTGCTGATGCCGTCCTTCGTCAATCTCGGCGCCTACGTCGATGAATCCACCATGATCGACACCTGGTCGACCGTCGGCTCCTGCGCGCAGATCGGCAAGCGCGTGCACATCTCCGGCGGCGTCGGCATCGGCGGCGTGCTCGAGCCGCTGCAGGCCGAGCCCGTGATCATCGAGGACGATTGCTTTATCGGCGCGCGCTCCGAGGTCGCCGAGGGCGTGATCGTGCGCAAGGGCGCGGTGCTGTCGATGGGCGTGTTCCTGGGGGCGTCGACCAAGATCGTCGATCGCGAGACCGGCGAGATCTTCATCGGCGAGGTGCCGGAATATTCGGTCGTCGTTCCCGGCGCGCTGCCCGGCAAGCCCATGAAGAACGGCCAGATCGGCCCGAGCACCGCCTGCGCCGTCATCGTCAAGCGCGTCGACGAGCGCACGCGCTCCAAAACCAGCATCAACGAGCTGCTGCGGGATTGATTCGCGGCACCAGCTGCCGTACGACACCGAGGGTCCATCGAACCCGCCCTCCCCCCAATCGCGACCAACATCCGGGCGACCTTTCCCGCCCGGAGCCTTTGGCATGGACTGGATCTGGTATCTCTTCCGCTTCGACGGCCGCATCAACCGCGCGCTGCTGTGGCAGGCGCTGCTGCTCGTCATGATGCTGGCCTGCATGCTCGGGATGATCGACCAGGCCATCAAGGTGCTGAACGGGGCGGCAACTTTCGCCTTCAACTTCAAGGTCGACTTCGATTTCGGTGTCGACGACATCTTCAATGTGGTCGATCCCAGGGCCTATCGTCAGCTGGCTACGGCCGATCGCGCGACCCTCATCCTCAAAGTGTTCGGAACTTTGCTATTCCTGTGGATCTATCTCGCAACCGCGACCAAGCGGCTGCACGATCGCGACCGGAGCGGCTGGTGGCTGGTTCCGTTCTTCGTCGTGCCTGCGTTGTTCGACCAGTTCTCGGACCTGCTGCCCACCAATTCAAACTGGGTTCTTGCCGTCGCCTGGGCCGTGCACATTCCGTGGTTTTGGGGCCTCGTGGAAATGTTCATTGTGCCCGGCACCTCGGGCGACAACCGGTTCGGCCCCGACCCACTGGCCGTCCTTGAAGATGGCTCCGCGCCCGCACCTTCGACGAAAAGCTGGGACCAGCAGAGCGAGATCGAATTTGTCCCGCCCAGTGCTAGCCCACCCGGCGGCATGCATGTTAAGCGGGGCGCATGACCGATGCTCTCTCGATTGCCCGCGATCTCATCCGCTGCCCCTCGGTAACCCCGGCCGATGCCGGTGCGCTGGGCGTGCTCGAACAGGCCCTCAATGCGGCAGGCTTCACATGCCACCGCGTGACCTTCAGCGAGCCCGGCACCGCCGACGTCGACAATCTCTATGCGCGGATCGGCACTGACGGGCCGCACATCACCTTTGCCGGCCACACCGACGTGGTGCCGCCTGGCGACGAGAGCGCCTGGAGCGTCGGCGCGTTCTCCGGCGAGGTGAAGGACGGCTTTCTGCACGGCCGCGGCGCGGTCGACATGAAGGGCGGCATCGCCTGCTCGGTCGCCGCGGTGCTGGAGCATCTGGCCGCGAACGACGGCAAGCCGCGCAGCGACGGCAAAGGTTCGATCTCCTTCCTGATCACCGGCGACGAGGAAGACGTCTCCATCAATGGCACCATCAAGCTGTTGAAGTGGGCGGCCGAGCGCGGCGAAAAATTCGACCATTGCGTGCTCGGCGAGCCCTCCAATGTCGAGACCCTCGGCGACACCATCAAGGTCGGCCGCCGCGGCTCGCAATCCGGCACGCTGTATGTCGACGGCGTGCAGGGCCATGTCGCCTATCCGCACCGCGCCGCCAATCCGGTGCCTGATATCGCGCGGCTGATCGTGGCCATCTCGGACGAGCCGCTCGACCATGGTAGCGCGCAGTTCCAGGCCTCCAACCTCGAATTCACCTCGGTCGACGTCGGCAACACCGCCAACAACGTCATCCCGGGCCAGGCCCGCGCAAAATTCAACATCCGCTACAACGACAACCACACCCAGGCGAGCCTGCGCGAGCTGGTCGAGACGCGGCTGACAAAAGCCTGCGGCAACCGCATTCGCGCCCGCATCGTCTGGGAGCCCTCGAACTCGAACGTGTTCGTGACCAAGCCCGGCCCGTTCACCGAACTCGCGGTGTCCGCGATCGAGGAAGTGACGGGCCGCAAGCCAGAGCTGTCGACCTCAGGCGGCACCTCGGATGCGCGCTTCATCTCAAGCTATTGCCCGGTGATCGAATTCGGCCTGGTCGGCCAGACCATGCACCAAATCGACGAACGCGTGCCGGTCAGGGACCTGGAGCGGTTGACCAAGGTGTATCGCGGGATTTTGGCGAGGTATTTTGGGTAGGCTCTTCCGCCTGCCCACTCCGCTGTCATCGCCCGACTTGATCGGGCGATCCAGTATTCCAGAGACGACAGTGACTGAGCCGAGAGGCCACGGCTACTGGATGCCCCGGTCAAGCCGGGGCATGACAGTGGGGGGATGTAGCGAGAGTACGCGCCCTCATCCCATCAGTAATCCACCTGCATCAGATACAGCCCGTCCGGCGGGGCGACGATGCCGCAGGCGGCGCGGTTGCGTGCGGCGAGCGCTGCGGAGAGATCATCGGCGGTCCAGCGGCCTTCGCCGACCCACATCAGCGACCCCACCATCGAACGCACCTGGCTGTGCAGGAATGAGCGCGCCGAGGTGACTATGGTGATCTCGCGCCCGTCGCGCAGCACGTCGAGCTGATCGAGCGTCTTCTCCGGCGACCTGGCCTGGCACTCGGTGTCGCGGAAGGTGGTGAAATCGTGCTTGCCGAGCAGGCGTTGTGCCGCCGCATGCATCGCATCGGCGTCGAGCCGGCGCGGCACGCGCCAGGCGTGGCCGGCATCGAGTGCGAGATTGGCGCGAGTGTTGACGATACGGTAGCGGTAGTGGCGCTTGATGGCCGAAAAGCGCGCCTCGAAACTATCAGGCACGATATCCGCTTCGAGCACCGCGACAGGATGCGGGCGCAGATGCGCATTCAAGCCGTCGCGAAAACGGCCCGGCGGAAACTGCTTGCCGACATCGACATGCGCGACCTGGCCGCGCGCATGCACGCCGGCATCGGTGCGGCCGGCACCATGGACGCGCGCATCCGCGCCGGTCATCGCCTTCACAGCGGCCTCCAACGCGCCCTGCACCGAGGGCAGCGTCTCCTGCACCTGCCAGCCGAAGAACGGCGCGCCGTCATATTCGATGGTGAGCTTGTAGCGGGGCATCTTGTCCAGTTTCGCTGTCATCGCCCGGCTCGACCGGGCAATCCAGTACTCCGCAGCCTATCCGTTCGACCGAGAAGCCTCGGCGTACTGGATACCCCGCCCTCGCGGGGTATGACAGCGTCAGGTGAATTTGGCGCCGGTCTTCAACGGCACGCCGCGCAGGAAGTCCGCGGCCTGCATGCGTGCCTTGCCTTCGCGCTGGAGCTCGATCAGACGGATTGCACCCTCGCCGCAGGCGATGGTGAGGTGATCGTCGAGCACCTCGCCGGGTGCGCCCGTGCCTTTCGCCAGCTCGCAGCGCAGGATCTTGACCCGCGCATTCTCAAGTTCGGCCCAGGCGCCGGGAAACGGCGACAGGCCGTGGATATGGCGCAGCACCTCGCGCGCGGGCCTGGTCCAGTCGATCCGCGCCTCGGCCTTGTCGATCTTGGCGGCATAGGTGACGCCGTCCTCGCTCTGCTGCTTCAGCTGAAGCCCACCGCGGGCCAGCGCGGCCATGGCGCGCACCATCAGATCGGCACCGAGCCGCGACAGACGATCGTGCAGATCGAGCGCGGTCATGTTGTCCGTGATCGCGAGCCGTTCCGCCATGGCGACGTCGCCGGTGTCGAGGCCAACATCCATCTTCATCACCATCACGCCGCTCTCGGCATCGCCGGCCATGATCGCGCGGTTGATGGGAGCGGCACCGCGCCAGCGTGGCAGCAGCGAGGCGTGCAGGTTGTAGCAGCCGAGCTTCGGCGCATCGAGGATCGCCTGCGGCAGGATCATGCCATAGGCGACGACGACGGCCGCATCGGCGTCAAAGGCGCGAAATTCTTCCAGCGCCTCCGGCGTTTTCAAAGTCTTCGGCGTCAGCACGGGCACACCGAGCTTTCGCGCAGCCTCTTCCACCGGGGTCGGCTGCAATTGCAGCCCGCGCCGTCCGCCGGGCTTCGGCGCGCGCGTGTACACGGCCGCGATCTCGTGGCCATGCGCGACGAGCTCGAGCAGCGTCGGCACGGAGAAATCGGGCGTGCCCATGAAGATCAGGCGGAGGGGCATCGACAGAGAACCTCACTCCGCGCGCTTGGCGGCTTTCTCGAACTTCTTCAGCACGCGGTCGCGCTTGAGCTTTGACAGATAGTCGACGAACAGCACGCCGTTGAGATGGTCGATCTCGTGTTGGATGCAGGTGGCGTAGAGGCCTTCGGCGTCCTCCTCGTGCACCTTGCCGTCGAGATCGGTGTAGCGCACCCGCACCTTCGCAGGGCGCTCGACCTCCTCGTAATATTCGGGGATCGACAGGCAGCCTTCCTCGTAGACCGACAGGTCCTCCGAAGAGGCGATGATTTCCGGATTGATGAAGACGCGCGGCTCGGGCTTGGTCTCGCCGTCCTGGTCGGGCTTGGCGAGGTCCATGGTGATCAGCCGCAACGGCTGCGCGATCTGGATCGCCGCGAGCCCGATGCCGGGCGCGTCGTACATGGTCTCGAACATGTCGTCGGCAAGCTTGCGGATCTCCGGCGTGACCTTCTCGATCGGCTTGGAGACCAGACGCAGCTGCTTGTCGGGCAGGATGATGATTTCTCTGAGGGCCATGGCCGCGATTTAAGCCGCGCGTTCGATGCGGTCAATGCGGCCGGGAACCCCGTTAACCCTCCGCTAACCATAAAACTTCAGGTTTCGTTAACCATAAAAATTAACAGAGCATTTACCATAAATGTTCGCTATTCGTTCGTGTCTCGAAGCGAATCGGCTAGAAGCAGGGGCATGAACGAGGTCATTTTCATGCTTGGCGACTGGCCGGTGCGCACCGTGGACGCGCTGATCGGCTTCGGCGCCCTGGTCCTTATCCTGCTGCTCGTGATTGCCGTCGTGATCGCGCGGTCAGGGCGGCGCGGCGCGGAACTCGCGATGGCCAACGCCATCCGCGCCGACGAGCTCGAGGAGCGCATCAGCCAGATGCTGCACGCCCAGAGCGAGGCTGCGGGGCGAGTCGACGCCATGACCCAGACGCTGGCCGGCCGCCAGGCCGACATGGCGCGCGCGGTCAACGAGCGGCTGGATTCGGTGACCCACCGCGTCGGCCAGTCCATGGAGCACTCGACCCGCAACACCATGGAGAGCCTGCACGCGCTGCACGAGCGGCTCGGCATCATCGACAGCGCACACAAGAACCTCACCGACCTCACCACGCAGGTGACGACCCTGCGCGACGTGCTCGCCAACAAGCAGTCGCGCGGCGCCTTCGGTCAGGCGCGGATGGAAGCGATCGTCCAGGACGGTCTGCCGAAGGGCGCCTACGAGTTCCAGTTCACGCTCTCGACCGGCAAGCGTCCGGACTGCGTCGTGTTCCTGCCCGACCAGCGTCCGCTCTGCATCGACGCGAAATTTCCGCTGGAGGCGATGACCGCGCTGCATGATGCACGCACCGATGAGGAAAAGCGCATCGCCACGCAGCGGCTGCGCGGTGACGTGATGAAGCATGTCAGCGACATCGCCGAAAAATATCTCGTCGCCGGCGAGACCCAGGAAATGGCGTTGATGTTCGTGCCGTCGGAATCGGTCTACGCCGAGATCCACGACGGTTTCGACGACGTGATCCAGAAGGCGTATCGCGCCCGTGTCGTGCTGGTGTCGCCGTCGCTGCTGATGCTGGCGATCCAGGTGATGCAGCAGATCATGAAGGACGCGCGCATGCGCGATGCCGCCGACCAGATCCAGACCGAAGTGATCAAGCTCGGCGACGACCTCGGCCGCCTGCGCGATCGCGTGCTGAAATTGCAGAAGCACTTTGCCGACGCGAACGAGGACGTCCGCCAGATCCTGATCTCCGCCGACAAGATCGAGAAGCGCGCGGGGCGCATCGAAGAGCTCGATTTCAGCAAGAGCGATGCCCCCGAAGCCCCGCATCTCGTGGCGACCGGCGCTGCCGAGTTGTTCCCGAGGAAGCTCCAGGCGGGGGAGTAGAATATAGAACACACTGTCGTCGCCGGCTTGACCGGGCGACCCAGTATCCCAGAGACGGCAGATGGGCGGGCGCTGCTACTACGTGTACATTCTCGCCAGCAAGATGGGCGACACGCTCTACATTGGCGTAACGAACGATCTCATCCGCCGTGTGGCCGAACACAAATTGCAGTTAGTCGAGAGCTTCACGAAGGAATAGGGCGTTGTGAAGCTAGTCTATTTCGAGCAATTCGATGATCCCGAGAATGCGATAAAACGCGAGAAGCGCCTGAAAAAATGGACGCGCGCCTGGAAGATTGCGCTGATCGAGAAGGATAATCCCGATTGAAACGATCTCTATGCGGAGATCGCGGGCCCTCCATAACTCCGGCCTCTGGAATACTGGGTCGCCCGGTCAAGCCGGGCGACGACACCTCACTTGTGGCTCTCAGAATCTGCTAACACCACCCCATGACCGCACCCGACGCGACCTCCCCTGCCGGCCCCGGCACGGCCCCCACCTCTTGGCGTGACAGCCTTGCCGTTTACCTGCAGCCGCGGGTGCTGATCGTGCTGTTCCTCGGTTTCTCGTCCGGGCTGCCGCTGGCGCTGTCGGGCTCGACGCTGCTGGTGTGGATGCGGGAATCCGGCGTCGATCTCAAGACCATCGGGCTGTTTGCGCTGGTCGGCACGCCCTACACGCTGAAATTCCTTTGGGCGCCGCTGGTCGATGCGATGCATGTGCCGCTGTTCACGCGCGCCTTCGGGCGGCGCCGCGGCTGGCTGCTGTTCTCGCAATTGCTGCTGATCGCAGCGATCCTGCTGCTGGCGCTGACCGATCCCGCGCGCTCGCCGTTCTACGTCGCGCTCGGCGCATTGCTGGTGGCGACGGCCTCGTCGACGCAGGACATCGTGGTCGACGCCTTCCGCGTCGAGAGCCTGCCGGAGAGCGAGCAGGCCGCCGGCATGGCGTCCTATGTCGCGGCCTATCGCATCGGCATGCTGGTCTCGACCGCCGGCGCGCTGTTCATCGTCTCCGGCTTCGAGAGCACCGGCATCACCCGCACGTCCGCCTGGATGTGGGGCTATGTGGTGATGGCGGCGATGGTCCTGATCGGGACGATCACGGCGCTGGTCGCGACCGAGCCCGAGCAGTCATTGCGGGCGGAAGCCGCGACGCAGACGCAGACCGCGCTCGCGCGCGTGCTGCACGCGGCAAT
Organism: Bradyrhizobium sp. BWC-3-1; assembly: GCF_032917965.1. Taxonomy (NCBI): domain Bacteria; kingdom Pseudomonadati; phylum Pseudomonadota; class Alphaproteobacteria; order Hyphomicrobiales; family Nitrobacteraceae; genus Bradyrhizobium; species Bradyrhizobium sp. BWC-3-1. Next base: position 693,009 of record NZ_CP136625.1, on the reverse strand, counting down.
CGGCGCCTTCTCGGAATTCCTGACGCGCAAGGACGCGCTTGCGGCACTCGCCTTCGTCGTGCTGTTCAAGTTCACCGACGCCTTTTCCGGCACGATGACCGCGCCGTTCGTGATCGACCTCGGCTTCTCCCGCAACGACTATGCGGCGATCGTGAAGGGCGTGGGCCTTGCTGCGACTCTGATCGGCGGCTTTGCCGGCGGCTTCGTCGCGCGGCGCTATTCGCTTGCGACCAGCCTCTGGATCGGCGGCGTGGTGCAGGCGCTCGCGAACCTCTCCTTCTCCTGGCTGGCCTTCGTCGGCACCAGCCAATGGGCGCTCGCCTTCGCCATCACCTGTGAGAACTTCACCAGCGCCATCGGCACGGTGATCTTCGTCGCCTATCTTTCGGCGCTCTGCCAGAACCCGCTGCACACGGCGACGCAATATGCGCTGCTCACCGCGCTTGCCGCGGTGGGGCGGACCTATCTCTCGTCAGGCGCCGGCTTCGTGGCTGATACCACCGGCTGGCCGCTGTTCTTCGTGATCTGCATGCTGGTGGCGATCCCGAGCCTGGTGCTGCTGGCCTGGTTGCAGAAGCGCGGGCATTTTGATGCGCTGGGGCCGGTGCGGGTTTAACGCAACGTCGTCATGGCCGGGCTTGTCCCGGCCATCCACGCCTTGCTACGCGGCGCCAAGAACGTGGATGCCCGGGACGAGCCCGGGCATGACGAAAAACAGATGCGCTTATATGTGTGGCGGGCAAACGGGGCGCCCCCTACTGCTTCTTGATCAGGCTCCATTTCGTGATCACGGCCTCGCTCATCTGGCCGGGATCGCTGGCGCAGGCGATCTCGTCGACCTTGACCGAGATCTCCTTGCCGGCGAACGTCTTCAGCTGTGCGGCCTGCGCATCGCCGCTGGGAACGAGCTGGAAGGTTTCGGGTCCGGTCTCGAGATTGCACAGCCCGCTCGGCGGCGGCAGCCGGCGCGGCTCGGAGGTGATCTGGTAGGTCGCAACCCGCTTGCCGACGTTCTTGACGTCGCGCACTTTCATCGTGTTCAGCTCGCCCGACAGCACCTCCCCGGCATTGATCGGCTTGCCGGGCTTCGACGGCGGCGGAGCCCCGTCGTCCTGTTGCGCGGAGATGGCCGGCGTCGCCAGCATCGTCAGCGTCGCGACCAAAGCCCATCGTGTGGCGAAAAGTTTCGTCATGTCGTCCGTTCCGTAAGTCTGGATGGCTAGAACAGGGTGCGCTGCCGCATCGCGGCCGATAGCGTACCTTCATCGAGATAATCAAGCTCGCCGCCGACCGGCACACCATGGGCGAGCCGGGTTACTTTTACGTTGGCGTCCTGAAGCAGGTCGGTGATGTAGTGTGCCGTGGTCTGGCCGTCGACGGTGGCATTCAGCGCCAGGATGACCTCATGCACCTGCGCCTCATGCGCGCGCGCGACCAGCGCCTCGATGGTGAGGTCCTGCGGGCCCACGCCGTCGAGCGGCGACAATGTCGCGCCCAGCACGTGATAGCGCCCTTGAGTGGCATTGGCCCGCTCCAGCGCCCAGAGATCGGCAACGTCGGCGACGACGACGATGATCGAGGGGTCGCGCCTCGGATCGGTGCAGACCGTGCAGGGACTTTGCGTGTCGATGTTGCCGCAGGTCTTACAGACCTGGACCTTCTCGAGTGCGACCTGCATGGCCGAGGACAGCGGTATCATCAGCGCTTCGCGCTTCTTGATCAGATGCAACGCGGCGCGCCGCGCCGAGCGCGGACCGAGGCCCGGCAGCCGCGCGAGAAGCTGGACCAGCCGCTCGATTTCAGGACCCGCAACAGCGCCCATCCTACTGGCCGAACAGCCCCGACAGCCCCGGCGGCAGGCCGAGCCCGCCGGTGAGCGACTGCATCTTCTCCTGCATGGCGGCTTCCGCCTTGCGGCGGGCCTCGCCGAACGCGGTGACGAGCAGATCCTCGAGCACCTCGCGCTCTTCCGCCTTCATCAGCGAAGGATCGATCTTGACGCCCTTGACGTCCATCTTCGCGGTCATGCGCACGGCGACGAGACCGCCGCCGGAGATGCCCTCGACCTCGACGTTGGCGAGTTGGTCCTGCATCTCCTGCATCTTGGATTGCAGCTGCTGCGCCTGCTTCATCATGCCGAAAATATCGACCATCGGTGTTGTCCTTGGAAAATTGGCTCTAGAGATCGTCGCCGTCGGAACCGTCGGGCGGATCGTCACTGCCATAGTCGGCGTTAATATCGGATTCCGGCGCCTCGGGGGCAAGCCTGCGGACCTCGACGACCTTCGCACCCGGAAACCGCGACAGCACCTCGCGCACGCGCGGATCGGCCTCGGCGGTGCGCGCACGTTCCTGCTTGGCCGCCTGGCTCACCGAGCGCAGCGTCGGCTGGCCCGGCTCGTTGGAGACGATCACGGTCCAGCGGCGCCCGGTCCAGAGCTCGAATTTTCGCGCGAGATCGGAAATCATGGTCTTGGAGGCGTTTGGCTCGAGCGCGACTTCCAGCCGGCCCTCCTCGAAACGAACGAGGCGCATGTCGCCTTCGAGCGCGCCCTTGGTCAGGAGGTCGCGCTTCTGCCCGGCCAGGGCAACGAGCTGGGTGAAGCTCGTGACGCGCAACACGGGCGCGGCAGCTTGCGGATCCGGCGCGGGCGTTGCCATCTGCGGACGGGCACCACCGCCGCCGAACGAGGACGGTGACGAATTCGGCATGCGAACGGGAGCCGCGGACGCCACCGGCCCGGCCGGCGCGTTGTGCGCGGCACTGCCGCCGCTCAGGACCGACGAGCCGACGCCGCCGTTCTGCTCCAGCATCTTGATCGCTTCGTCCGGCGTCGGCAGGTCGGCGACATAGGCGATGCGCACCAGCACCATCTCGGCGGCTGCGGCGGGCCGCGTCGCGGCCTGCACCTCGGTGATGCCCTTGAGCAGCATCTGCCACATCCGCGACAGCACGCGCATCGAGATCTTCGAGGCGAAATCGCGCGCGCGCACGCGCTCGGTCTCGCCATAGGCGACGTTGTCGGCGGTCGCCGGCACGATCTTCACGCGGGTGACGAAATTGACGAATTCGGCGAGATCCGAGAGCACGACGATCGGATCGGCGCCGACGTCGTACTGGTCGCGGAACTCCCTAAACGCGGACGCGATGTCGCCGCGCGCAAGGGAATCGAAAAGATCGATGACACGGGTGCGGTCGGCGAGCCCCAGCATCTGCCTGACGGCATCGGCCTTCACGGTGCCTGCCGCATGCGCGATCGCCTGATCGAGCAGCGAGAGCGAATCGCGCACCGAGCCTTCCGCGGCGCGCGCGATGATACCTAGTGCTTCGGGCGCGATCTCGACGTTTTCCTTGGCCGCGATGTTGGCCAGATGCTTCATCAGCACGTCGGCCTCGACGCGGCGCAGGTCAAAACGCTGGCAGCGCGACAGCACCGTGACCGGAACCTTGCGGATCTCGGTCGTTGCGAACACGAACTTGGCGTGCTCCGGCGGTTCCTCCAGCGTCTTCAGGAAGGCGTTGAACGCCGCCGTCGACAGCATGTGGACTTCGTCGATGATGTAGACCTTGTAGCGGGCGCTGGCCGGCGCGTAGCGGACGCTGTCATTGATCTGACGGACGTCGTCGACGCCGGTGTGCGAGGCCGCGTCCATCTCCAGCACGTCCATGTGCCGGCTTTCCATGATGGCCTGGCAATGCACGCCGAGCGTCGGCATCTGGACCGTCGGGCCCTTCACCGAGCCATCCGGCATCTCGTAGTTGAGCGCGCGGGCAAGGATGCGCGCAGTGGTGGTCTTGCCGACCCCGCGGACGCCGGTGAGGATCCAGGCCTGCGGAATGCGACCGGTCTCGAATGCATTTGAGACGGTGCGGACCACGGCTTCCTGGCCGATCAGATCGTCGAATGAGGAAGGACGGTATTTCCGCGCCAGCACCCGGTAGGGCGTGCTGGCCCGGCCGGCGCTTTCAGGGTTGGGAGGGGCGCCAGCGTCGGTCATCGGTCGATCCGCAATGAAGTGTCTTTCGGCCGGCTTTGCGGAAAGGAGCGCGCTGGCGGCCCGAGCCGCCGGCGCAATTCGCTCGGAAAAAACAGGTAGGAGACTGACGAGCGACCCGATCCGGACCTCGTTAGGGCTGCTTCCTTCCGGACCTGACCCGGTTGGCGAGTGGCTCGTCCACCGCCAATCTCCCGGCCCCTATTTGGGGCCAAAAGGACCGGAAAGCAAGCGGGTATCGGCTTGAACAGGCGCGGCTTCATGGTGGCTTGCCCAGCATCCGGGCAATTCCTGGTCTGCCCAGCCGATAGGCTGTGCTTTCACTGCCGGAGGCGCCTTGGTAAGAACGCTGCCGGAACTTCTTCCAACAGAAAAGCGATTGATCCCAATGGTTACACGTCGTGATGTTGCATCGATTGTCGGACTTGGCGCGATTGGCGCGGCGACGCTGGCCTCCCCTGCCGTGGCGCAGACCGTCGATACCAACGAATCGACCTTCGCCCGCATCCGCCGCACCAAGAAGATGCGGATCGGCGCGGTCGGCGGCGGCGCGCCCTATTACATGAAGGATCTTTCGACCGGCCAGTGGAAAGGCTTTTACGTCGACATCGCCAAGGCGCTCGCCGAGGACATGGAGGCCGAGCTCGAGATCACCGAGACCACCTGGGGCAATTCGGTGCTCGACCTCCAGTCCAACAAGATCGACATCTTCTTCGGCCTCAACCCGACCCCGAAGCGCGCGCTGGTGGTCGACTTCTCGGTGCCGGTCTTCAACAACGCCTTCGGCATCCTCTGCAAGAAGGACTTCAAGCCGAAGAGCTGGGCCGAGCTGAACTCGCCCGACGTCAAGATCGCGGTCGACCAGGGCTCCTCGCACGACCAGGTCGTGAGCCGCCTGACGCCGAAGGCGCAGATCTCGCGGCTGAAGACCGCCGACGACGCCACCGCCGCGCTCCAGACCGGCCGCGTCGACGCGCAGTGCCTGATCACCATGCTGTCGCTCACGGTGCTGAAGAAAAATCCCTCGCTGGGCCAGTTCGTGCTGCCGACGCCGATCTTTGCTACCACGTCGAACGCCGGCTTCCGCCGCGAGACCGACAAGACCTGGCGCGACTACGTCAACACCTGGATCGACTTCAACAAGGGCCTCGGCTTCATTCGCAACGCCATCATCACCAACATGGAGCTGGTGGGCGTGACCGAGGCGGACATTCCGCCGGGCGTTTCGCTGTAGTCTTCCACTGTCATTCCGGGGCGCCCAAAGGGCGAACCCGGAATCTCGAGATTCCGGGCTCGATGCTTCGCATCGCCCCGGACGACAATGCCGGCGGTCAAGGCGTTCGACGAGTAACACACGCATGTATCAGTGGGACTTCGGCATCCTCTGGAGCTATCGCTGGCTCTTTCTCAACGGGCTCGGCGTCACCGTAGGCTTCACCGTGGTTATCGTCGTGCTCGGCCTCGTCTTCGGCCTGTTCGGCGCGTTCGGTACCCTGTCGCGCTTTCGCGCGGTGCGCCTGCTCGCGCTGACTTTCATCGAGGCGTTCCGCTGCACGCCGATCCTGGTGCAGCTGATCTGGTTCTATTACGCGCTGCCGATCCTGGCCGGTGTCGAGATGACGCCGATCACGGCTTCCGCACTGGCGCTCTCGCTCTACGGCGGCTCGTTCTATTCGGAGATCATCCGCGGCGGCATCATCTCGATCGACCGCGGCCAGTCCGAAGCCGGTGCCGCGCTCGGTATGACCCCGGGACAGAGCATGCGGCGCATCGTGCTGCCGCAGGCGATCAAGCGCATGATCCCGGCGCTGATGAACCAGTCGATCATCCAGTTCAAGAACACCTCGCTGGTCTCGGTGCTGGCGGTGCCTGATCTGGTCTATCAGAGCCAGGTCGCCGCCCATGACAGCTACCGTCCGCTGGAAACCTACACCGCCGTCGCGGTCGCCTATGCGGCGATCCTGATCCCCCTGACCATCATGGTCCGGCGCGGCGAGAAGCGACTGGCGGTCGGCGAATGAGCGACACCTCTTCCAAGATCGAGATCCGGGCGCTGCGCAAAAGCTTTGGCAGCAACGAGGTTTTGAAGAGCATCAGCCTGGATGTCGCGAAGGGCGGCGTCGTGGCGCTGATCGGCCCGTCCGGCTCCGGCAAGTCGATGCTGCTCCGCTGCATCAACCTCCTGGTGACGCCCGACGGCGGCAGCGTTCGCGTCGGCGACACCCGCTTTTCGTTCGGCGAGGGTACGAAGCTCCCCGATGTGAAGACGCTGGCCAAATTCCGTACCACCACCGGCATGGTGTTCCAGCATTTTAATCTGTTCCCGCACATGACGATGCTGCAGAACGTGATGGAGGGACCGGTCACGGTGCGGCGCATGGCCAAGGCGGACGCCGAGAAGCTGGCGCGGGCCCAACTCGCGAAGGTGGGCCTTGCAGAGAAGGCCGACCAATATCCGGCAACGCTCTCCGGCGGACAGAAGCAGCGCGTCGCGATTGCGCGGGCGCTCGCCATGGAGCCGGACGTGATGCTGTTCGACGAGGTCACCTCCGCGCTCGATCCCGAGCTTGTCGGCGAGGTCTTGAACGTCATGCAGCAGCTGGCGTCGGAGGGCATGACCATGGTGATCGTCACCCACGAGATCGCCTTTGCCCGCGAAGTCGCCGACCGTCTGATCTTCATGCGCGACGGCGTCGTGGTCGAGGAAGGCCCGGCGCGACAGGTGATCGACAATCCGCAGGAAGGAGCGACGCGCGCGTTCCTCAGCCATTTCCACCGCACCGGCGCGCTGCCGCCGGTTACAACGGCATCGTGATGTCCGAAATCGATCGCGTCTATCTCGTCACCGGCGCCGCCAGCGGCATCGGCCGCGCCACCGCAAAACTGCTCGCGGGGCCCGGCACTGCGCTGCTGCTGCACACGCGCTCCAACGCAGCCGGCCTCGACGCCACGGCGGCGGAAGCCGAAGCGCAAGGCGCGATCGTCGCAAAATGCCTCGGCGATCTCGCCGAGGAGACCGCGGCCACCGACGCCGTCGCCGCTACGCAACGTGCCTTCGGCCGGCTCGACGGATTGATCCTGGTCGGCGGCCATGCCCGGCGCGGCAGCGCCATCGGTACGCCGGCGGATCAGTTCCGCAAGGCAATGGACGAATCGGCGCTGGCGTTCACACGGTTGGTGGACGCCGCGCTGCCGCTGCTGCGTGCAGGGCGAGATTCGCGGATCGTGGCGGTGTCGTCGTTCGTCGCTCACACGATCCGGCCGGAGTTCGCGCCCTTTGCAGCGACGGCCGCGAGCCGCTCCGCGCTCGAAGCGCTGGTGCGGCTCACCGCAGTCGAACTCGCCAGGGAGGGCATCACCGTCAACGCCGTCGCGCCGGGCCTGATCGTCAAGGACAAGCCCAGCGAAAGCCGGCTTACACCCGAGCAGATCGCCGCGACCGAGGCGCTGATTCCGATGGGCCGCCGCGGGCGACCGGAGGAAGTCGCCGAGATCATCGCCTTCCTGGCATCCCCAAAAGCATCCTACGTCACCGGCCAGGTCTGGCACGTCAATGGAGGCCTGACATGACCGAAGCCACCATCGAACGTCTCAGGCTGTTCCTGATCGAGAGCCCGATCAAGATGGCGCGCCTCCAGGGTGTCGGCAACGTCAAGGGTACGGTGAAGCGCGTGCTGCTCGAGCTCACGTCGAGCGACGGCGTGATCGGCTGGGGCGAGGCGGCACCATGGGAAGTGTTCACGGGAACGCCGGAAGCGGCGTTCGCCGCGCTCGACATCTATTTGCGACCAATCGTACTCGGCAAGCCGGTGCGCCGCATTCGCGCACTGATGGCCGAGCTCGATCGCGCGCTGGTCGGACATGCCGAAGCCAAGGTCGCGATCGAAATGGCGCTGCTCGACATCGTCGGCAAGTCGTCGGGACTTTCGGTCGCCGACCTGCTCGGCGGCCGCGTACGCGACACGATCCCGCTGTCGTTCTCGATCGCCGATCCGGATTTCGCCGCCGATCTCGAACGCATGCGGAAGATGGTTCCGGACGGCAATTTGATCTACAAGGTCAAGACCGGCGTGAAGCCGCATCGCGAGGATCTCGATCATCTCGCGGCGATCCGGAAAGAATTCGGCGACAAGGTCGATCTACGCGTCGATTACAACCAGGCGCTGGCGCCGTTCGGCGCCATCAAAATCCTGCGCGATATCGAGCAGTTTGCGCCGACCTTCATCGAGCAGCCGGTGCCGCGCAAATTTCTCGACGTGATGGCGCAGCTCACCGCGGCGCTGGAAACGCCGGTGCTCGCCGACGAAAGCTGTTTCGACCGCCGCGACATGATGGAGGTGGTGCGCCGCGAGGCGGCAGATGCCGTCTCGATCAAGCTGATGAAGGCCGGCGGCCTGTTCGAGGCGCAGGCGATCATGGCGATCGCTGACATCGCGGGCCTGCCCGGCTATGGCGGCACGCTGTGGGAGGGCGGCATCGGGCTTGCCGCCGGCACGCAGCTGATCGCCGCGACGCCGGGCATCTCGCTCGGCTGCGAATTCTACATGCCGCATCATGTGCTGACCGAGGACGTGCTGGAAGAGCGCGTCGCCAATCGCGGCGGCCACGTCGTGGTGCCGGACGGTGCCGGCCTCGGCATCCGCGTCAGCGAAGCCTCGGTCCGCGCCAATGCGCGGGTGTTGGCGGAGGGGTAAAGGCACGCCCCCACCGTCGTCCTGGCGAAAGCCAGGACCCATTGCCCCAAAGAGAAGTTGCGGCACGAGGTCGGTAACCCCGAATCTTCGCCAAACCCAATCCGATGGTAATGGGTCCTGGATCGGCGCTGCGCTTGTCCAGGACGACGATCGCGTATGCCGCCTCTGCGGAGCGCCATCCTTCCCCAATCAGATTCCGTATCGTATGGTCGCAGCAAATATTCAGGGGTTCCGCCCCGCCATGCCCGATCCCATCGGGCCATCCGGAAACCTTTATGTCCGAACCCGCCTGGTCGCTGCACTCCCGCCTGAAAGAGGACACTATCGACATCGGCGATTTGCCGCTGTGCAAGGTCTTGGTCATCAAGGACGCGCATTATCCCTGGCTGCTGCTGGTGCCGCGACGCGCCGACGCGGTGGAGATCATCGACCTCGACGAGGTGCAGCAGGCGCAATTGATGACGGAGATCTCCCGCGTCTCGCGCGCGCTGAAGGAGATCACCCAATGCGACAAGCTCAACATCGCGGCACTCGGCAACCTCGTGCCGCAGCTTCACGTCCACATCATCGCGCGCCGCACCAGTGACGCCGCCTGGCCGCGGCCGGTCTGGGGCGTGATGCAGCCCTTGGCGCACGACGCCACCGAGGTGCAGAGTTTCATCAGCGCGCTTCGCCGCAAGATCTGGTTGGGTTGAAAGAACAAGAAATGTCAGCATTCGACTCGTTTCCACTGGGACAACCCGCCTTCGTCACCAACATTCTCGACCGCGCCGCGCATCTGCGCCGCGACGACGAAAAGCTGTTCGCGATGGAGCAGAAGCCGTCGTCGCGCGCCTATGTGGTCTATCGCGACTCACTGCTGGTGAAGCGCGAGGGCGACAAAGTGCGCGCGCTGCTCGGAATCGACGAGGCGTTGAAATGCGGCGCCAATCCCGGCACGATCTTCTTAGGCTTGCGCGGCGGCGCCGCGATGTTCGGGATGGGCCTGTCGCAGGCCGCGTCCGAGAAGCTGATCGGGCGCGAGGACTACGCCCTCAGCGAGCTGCGCGGCATGGCGATGCAGGGCGCGGTGCCGCCACAGGAGCTGTCGGCGATCGCGATGGCGAAGTCGATGGTGAGCTGGCATCAGCGCCACGGCTATTGCGCCAATTGCGGCACGCGTACCGCGATGAAGGAAGGCGGCTGGAAGCGGGAGTGCCCGAGTTGCAAGGCCGAGCATTTCCCGCGCACCGACCCTGTCGTGATCATGCACGTCGCCGCCGGCGACAAATGCCTGCTCGGCCGCCAGAAGCAGTTTCCGCCGGGCATGTATTCCTGCCTCGCCGGCTTCGTCGAGGCCGCCGAAACCATCGAGGACGCGGTGCGCCGCGAGATTTTCGAAGAATCCGGGATTCGCTGCACCGAGGTGCAATATTACATGACCCAGCCCTGGCCCTATCCGTCGTCGCTGATGATCGGGTGCAGCGCGCGGGCGGTGAGCGAGGACATCGTCGTCGATCACTCCGAGTTGGAGGATGCGCGCTGGTTCACGCGCGAGGAGGCGGCCTTGATGCTGACGCGGACGCATCCTGACGGGCTCGCCGGCCCGCATCCGTTTGCGATTGCGCATCACCTGCTCGGCCGCTGGGTGCACGACAAGAGCTGAGACGGAGATGGCTGCACCAGGGATCGCGCCGCGCATTCTCTGCATCGGCATTCCCGTGCGCGATCTGACCTTTCGAGTCGAAACCGTGCCCGCGCGCGGCAGCAAGGCGAATGCCAGCCATCTCGCGGAGATTTGCGGCGGCAATGCGCTCAATGCCGCGATCGCTATCGCGCGGCTTGGTGGCCGCGTCGCGTTCGCAGGTCCGATGGGCGATGCGCAGGAGACGTCGAGCGGCTTCATTCTCGACCGCATGACATCCGAAAATATCGACACGAGCCATATCGTGCGCATACCTGATGCGAGCACGCCCGTCTCTGCCATCATCATTGACGCGGCGGGCGAGCGAACGCTCACGATCTATCGCGATCCGGCCCTGTGGACAGTCGAGCTGCCCGACGCCGACAGGCTGCTCGCCGATTGCCGGGCGGTTCTCGTCGAAAGCCGCTGCGCCGCGTTCTGCACGGACCTCTGCACCGAGGCACGCCGGCGCGGCATTGCCGTCGTCGTCGGCGTCGATCGCGCGATGTCGTTGCAGGACGGCCTGCTCGCGACCGCCTCGCATCTGCTGTTCGCCAGTGACCAGTTGCAGGAGACAGCCGGCATCCCCGATGACGGCGCGGCATTGAAGCGCCTGGCCGCGCTCACGCCCGCCTTCCTCGCCGCCACCCGCGGTCCGTATGGCACGATCTGGCTGAACGAGACCGGCGCATTGGAGCAGACGCCGGCCTTCCCGGTTCAGGCCGTCGATACGCTCGGCGCCGGCGACGTCTTCCATGGCGCCTTCACGCTTCGCTTCGCCGAAGGTGGCGGCGTGCGGCAGGCGCTGCGATTCGCCGCGGCCGCCGCGGCGCTGAAATGCACCCGTCATGGTGGCGGCCTGGCCGCCCCGCAACGCGTTGAAGTTGAAGAGCTTTTGAGCATGTCGCCGGCGGCGACGTTGGAGCGGGCGCCAAGATTATAGACTTGCTATAGAAAGATTTTCTCTATATCAGGGAAAACGTCCCTTGAAATGGAACAAAGTTCTTCAAATGACCGATCTCGCCGTCCCACTCCCCGAGACCAGCCGCCGCCTCGACGCCATCGACCGCAAGATTCTGATGGTGCTGCAGGACGATGCCTCCCTCTCCGTCGCCGAGATTGGCGACCGCGTCGGCCTGTCCTCGACCCCCTGCTGGAAGCGCATCCAGCGCTTGGAGGCCGACGGCGTGATTACCAAGCGGGTGGCGCTGGTCGACCAGAACAAGATCGGGCTCGGCATCTCCGTGTTCGTGTCGGTCGAGAGCTCCGACCATTCCGACGCCTGGCTCAAGAGGTTCGCCGACGCCGTCAGCGCCATGCCTGAGGTGATGGAGTTCTATCGCATGGCCGGCGACGTCGATTACATGCTGCGCGTCGTCGTCGCAGACATGCAGGCCTATGACGTGTTCTACAAGAAACTGATCAGCGCCGTGCCGCTGAAGAACGTCACCTCGCGCTTCGCGATGGAGAAGATCAAGTCGGTCACCGCGCTGCCGATCCCGGCTGTGGTTGCGGCTTAAGGCTCACCACACGCAAACTGTCGTCGCCCCGCTTGACCGGGCGATCCAGTATTCCAGAGACGATGATGGGGTACGGATAAGCCGCGGCGTACTGGATGCCCCGGTCTAGCCGGGGCACGACAGCAGGTGAGACTAGCCTCGCGCCTCAAATCTTCTGATTGTACTCGCCGACTTCGGGATGGATGCGCAGCACGCTGTTCACCATCTCGAACATGTCGTGCATGCGCTGCTCGGAGACCGGGCTCTCGACCACGACAACGAGCTCGGGCTTGTTGGAGGAGGCACGCACCAGGCCCCAGCTGCCGTCCTCGACCGTGACGCGGACGCCGTTGACGGTGACGAGATCGCGGATCGACTGGCCGCCGATCTTGGCGCCCTTGGCCTGCAAGGCCTCGAAGTGCTTTACCACCTTGTCGATGACGCCGTATTTGGTCTCGTCGGCGCAATGCGGCGACATCGTCGGCGACGACCAGGTCTTCGGCAGCGCGTTCTTGAGATCGGCCATCGACTTGCCGGGGGCGCGGTCAAGCATATCGCAGATCGCCAGCGCCGAGACGAGACCGTCGTCATAGCCGCGTCCATACGGCTTGTTGAAGAAGAAGTGGCCGGACTTCTCGAAGCCGGCGAGCGCACCCGTCTCATGGGTGCGGCGCTTCATGTAGGAATGGCCGGTCTTCCAGTAGGTGGTTTTTGCACCCTGCTTCTGCAGCACCGGATCGGTGATGAACAGGCCGGTCGACTTCACGTCGACGATGAACTGCGCGTCCTTGTGGATCGCGGACATGTCGCGCGCCAGCATCACGCCGACCTTGTCGGCAAAGATCTCCTCGCCGGTGTTGTCGACGACGCCGCAGCGATCGCCGTCGCCATCGAAGCCGAGACCCACATCGGCCTTGTGCTGCAGCACCGCGTCGCGGATCGCGTGCAGCATCTCCATGTCTTCGGGGTTCGGATTGTATTTCGGGAAGGTGTGGTCGAGCTCGGTGTCGAGCGGGATCACCTCGCAGCCGATCGCCTCCAGCACCTGCGGCGCGAATGCGCCGGCGGTACCGTTGCCGCAGGCCGCGACGACCTTGAGCTTGCGCTTGAGCTTCGGGCGGCTGGTGAGATCGGCGATGTAGCGCGCCGGATAATTCTCGTGGAATTGATAGGAGCCGCCGGCCTTGTTCTTGAACTCGGCGCCCAGCACGATCTCCTTCAGCCGCGTCATCTCGTCGGGACCGAAGGTCAGCGGGCGGTTGGCGCCCATCTTCACGCCGGTCCAGCCATTGTCGTTGTGTGAGGCCGTGACCATGGCGCAGCAGGGCACGTCGAGGTCGAACTGCGCGAAATAGGCCATCGGCGTCACCGCGAGCCCAATGTCGTGCACCTTGCAGCCTGCTGCCATCAGGCCGGAGATCAGCGCATATTTGATCGAGGCCGAATAGCCGCGGAAATCATGACCGGTGACGATCTCCTGGCTGACGCCGAGTTCTGCGATCAGCGCGCCCAGCCCCATGCCGAGCGCCTGGATTCCCATCAGGTTGATTTCCTTCTGGAACAGCCAGCGCGCGTCGTATTCGCGAAAGCCCGTGGCCTTCACCATCGGCTCGGATTCGAAGGCATAGGTGTTGGGCAGCAACACGGATTTCGGCTTGGGGAGCATTGAGACGGTCTCGTGAAAAAGAGCCAGGATTTGATGCAGCCTTAGCGAATGCCGGGCTGCAGCGGAAGGCGGGAATGGCAGCTTATGGATGATAATTGCGGCAGTTTGGTAACGGGGAAATCTGTCCGCGAGAGCGATCGAAATAGAGATTTTCTTGAAATATGTGTCGCCGTCGCCTTTGGGAGGACCTTTACTGCTCCAGCACCATCTGACCGTTGGCGTATTCGAAGCGCCTGAGGCGGGAGAGGAAGGAGAGACCGAGCAGGTTCTCGGACAGTGCTTCGTCGGGCAGCACCATGGCATCGACGTCGCGCACGATTAGGCCGCCGACATCGAGCATGGCGATGCGAGTGCGCGCGGCCTTGATGGTGCCGTTGGCGGTGGAGACGGTGGCGTTGTAATCGCTGCGCGAGGGACGCAGGCCGAAGCGGGCGGCCGAGGTCTCGTTCAGCGCGACCACGGAGGCGCCGGTGTCGACCATGAAGCCGATGCGCTGGCCTTCGATCCGGCCCTCGGTTTGGAAGTGGCCGCGGCCGTCGCGGGGGATGTTGAGGCTGCGGCCGCCGGCCGCCGCGGTGGACGCGACTGCGACCGTACGCGGCACCGACGTCGCCGAGGCGGAGCTCATCCTGTCCGCCATCTGCGCCATGAAGGTGCCGAGGCCGATCATGATCGCCGCGAAGATCATTATGTTACGCATCACACCACTCGAAGCCGAAGCTCGATTTCACCACGCGGAAGGCCGCTCCGCGAGCGACGCTGCGGCCAGAGCGGTGCTATTTTGACGAAAAGGATGAGCGGACGGTTAATGCGCCGGTGTCGCGGATACGACATATGCTCATCCTGAGGTGCCCGCGAAGCGCGGGTCTCGAAGGGCCCGGCCACCAGCGGGGCCGTCATCCTTCGAGACGCTTGCTACGCAAGCTCGTCAGGATGAGGAATTGGCAACGGCGCCTGGGACTAGAACGGGCTCACCGAGAAATACCGCAGCCACAGATCGGTGTAGCGGCCCTTCTCCCAGACGCGGAACATCGCCCAGTTCAGGGCCTGGCGCAGCACGTCGTTGCCCTTGCGCACGGCGATGCCAATGCCCTCGCCGAAGAAACGGCTCTCGACGAAGGGGCCGCCGGAGAAGGCGCAGCAATCGCCGGAATCCGTGCCGTTGATCCAGAACGCGAGCGCGATGGCGTCGCCGAAGATGAAATCGACCTCGCCCTTGCGCAAGGCGCCGCGCATAGCGTCGTCGTTGGGATAGGGGTGCAGCTCGGCGTCGGTGAACAGGGCCTTGAGATAGGCCTCATGCGCGGAGCCGGAGATGACGCCGACCTTCTTGCCTTCGAGATATTCGGGCCGGATCTCCGGCATCACCGCGTCCTTGCGCGAAGCAAAGCGCGCAGGCACGCGGTAATAGGGATCGGTGAAGTCGACCCGGGCGCGGAGCTGCGGACTCACCGCCATCGAGGCGATGATGGCATCGCCCCGGTTGGAGGAGAGCGCATCGACCAGCGTCTCGAAGCGCCGCATCTGCACCGTGCAAGTGACCTTGATCTCCTCGCACAGCGCACGCGCGAAGTCGACGTTGAAGCCGGCCGGATTGCCGTCGGCGCCGGTGTAATTGAACGGCGGATAGTCGGTCTCGGTCAGGAAACGGATCACGGTCAGGCGCGACAGGTCCGGCCGCTCCGGCCGCCGCCGCGGGTCCCAGAAACCCGGCACCGCCTGCGGGGCGGCTTGCGGCGCGACCTGAGGTGAGGCTTGCGGCGCCGTTGGGGGCTGCTTGGCCGGGGCCTGCGCCTGCGCGGACGGCGCAGCAGCGAGCGCGCAGACGCCGACGACCAGCCCGGTCAGCAAGCCACGGGCGGATTTGGACGATTTCGCCTGTTGCGATGGAGCCATCGGCTGAAATGAACGATTTTCGTTGGGATCGGAGGGCCTTATAGCCCATCCGGCCGGGAACGCGAGCGCGGATTGCGGTCAATAGGGGAGCCTACAGATACCGCTTCAACTCCCCTGCGGCTTCTTCCGGCGTGCGCTTCAGGTTGAACGGCGAGACGAAGCGGCCGTCGCGATCCATCAGATAGATCAGCGCCGTGTGGTCCATGGTGTAGTCGCCGTCCTTGGTCGGGACCTTCTTGGCATAGACCCGGTAGGAGGTGATCACCTTGGCGGTCTCGGCAGGATCGCCGCTCAGCCCTTCGAGGTGCGGGTCGAAGCTCGACAGATAATCCTTTATCGCGGCCGGCGTATCGCGCTCGGGATCGACCGAGATGAAGACGGCATTGACCTTGTCGGCGTCCTTGCCCATCGCGCGCAGCACTTCCGAGATCTCGAACAGCGAGGTTGGGCAAACGTCGGGACAATGGGTGTAGCCGAAGAAGATCAGGGTCGGCTTGCCCTTGAGGTTCTTGTCGGTGACGGTCTTGCCGTTCTGGTCGGTGAGCTGGAACGGGCCGCCGATCGCGGCCGGCTGCGCCACCTTGCCGACCCCGCCCATGGCCCAGAATACGATCAGCAGCCCGAGGACGAGGCTTGCGGCGAAGGCGGTCGCGATCACCAGCGGACGGGCGGTAGGGCTCATGAGCGGAAAACTTCCTGTCGCGTGTCAGAAGCAGGCGGCAAGACCGGTCCTGATCATTTCGAAGAACACCTGGCTGCCGTAGTGGAACCAGAGCGCGAGCGCGCCGAGCACGACCAGGCCGCCGACGCCAGCACCTGCCAACAGCAGCACGACCGGCGTCCGGCCGGCAGTGGGCGAATTGTCCGATACAGGATGGGCGGGGTGCAGTGGTTGAGCCATGACAACGATCGGGGTGAAGGGTTCCCTGCCTTTCAAATAGGCGCTGGGACGGGGCCGGGCAAGCGCGGCGGGCGGGCTGGAGAACTTGTGATACGGAGGTTCTCCGTCATGCCCGGGCTTGCGCGGCCGAAGCCGCTTCCGCGAGGCGAAGGCCCGGGCATCCACGTGATTCTCGCCCGGGCCAAAAACGTGGATGGCCGGGACATAGGCGAGCGAAAGCGACGCCCGGCTATGACGAGAATTCAGGGTTGAACGGAAGCAACGACGGCGCGGCCTACCGCGACGATGGCTTGTTGGCCGAGGCCTGCGCGTCGAGGTAGCAAGGCTTGTACATAGCCTGGAGCTGCCGGCCCTTCAGGAAGAGCATATGCGGGGTGAGGCCGCCGCGCTGATTGATCCAGCGCTTCACCTGCGAGGGATACATCGCATAGAGCATCTGGGTCGCTTCGGTATTGGTGACGGCGCGGCCGTTGCTGCCGAAATCCCACGCGGCGTGGAAGCCCAGTGTGGCGTGCGACGTCACGCAGATGCGGTCAGGCGGGATGGCGCCGAGGACGATGGTGCAGGCAGAGGCGCAGAGACCGTCGATGATGACGGTATCGCCCGACTGTCGCAGGTCCTGGTATTTGTCGACGTAGGTTCCGATCCGGCCGCCGCGGTCATCCGCGATCCGAACCACCGCGTGAGAAGCGCCCATGCTCGCGATCAGGAGAACCGCCGCAAGCAACCCCGTCAGAAACTTCATTGGCCCCCGCCCCAGTCGAATTCGAATCTGTGTGTCAGGTGGTGATGCCCTGCTAGGGTCCGTCGTAACCGCGGTTTTGTCTAGGCATGCCGGCTCGCTCAAAACAAATTCAAATCCAGTGTTGCGCCGGCGCTGCACTCAGCCGGTCTTTTTCCCGAAGTGGAACAAGTTAACGATGTCTTACGCGCCGTCCTCTTGATCTCAGTTGCAACCGCCGGCTTCAATCCGGGCAACTACAGGGAGGAACCTGTGGAGGGCGAAACACATGGAGGGGGAAACATATGGCCGAACAGATGGCTGAAGAGACTGACGTCATCGTTGTCGGCGCAGGACTGTCGGGCCTGGTGGCCGCAACCGAGATCGCGGACGCCGGCAAGCGCGTAATCGTGGTCGACCAGGAGGGCGAGCAGTCGCTCGGCGGCCAGGCGTTCTGGTCGTTCGGCGGATTGTTCCTGGTCGATTCGCCGGAGCAGCGCCGGCTCGGCATCAAGGACTCCTTCGACCTCGCGATGCAGGACTGGCTCGGCACCGCCGGCTTCGACCGCGACGAGGATTTCTGGCCGCGGCAATGGGCCGACGCCTATGTGGCGTTCGCGGCCGGCGAGAAGCGTGCATGGCTGCGAGCGATGGGCCATCGCATTTTCCCCGTGGTCGGATGGGCCGAGCGCGGTGGTTATGACGCGATGGGCCACGGCAATTCGGTGCCGCGCTTTCATGTCACCTGGGGCACCGGGCCCGGCATCGTCGAGCCGTTCGAGCGCCGGGCGCGCGAGGCGGTCAGAAGCGGCCGGCTGAGCTTTCGGTTCCGCCATCGCGTCGATGCGCTCTCGATCACCAACGGTACGGTGGATGGCGTCGGCGGCGCCATTCTCGCCCCCGACAATGTCGAGCGCGGCAAGAGTTCGTCGCGCAATGTTGTCGGCGAGTTTGCGTTGAAGGCCCAAGCCGTGATCGTGGCGTCCGGCGGCATCGGCGGCAATCACGAGCTGGTGCGGCAGAACTGGCCGAAGCGACTCGGCGCGCCGCCGAAATTCATGATCTCCGGCGTGCCCGAGCATGTCGACGGCCGCATGATCGGCATCACCGAGAAAGCAGGCGCGCGGCTGATCAACCGCGACCGCATGTGGCATTATGTCGAAGGTATCCAGAACTGGTCACCGATCTGGCCGCGCCACGGCATCCGCATCCTGCCCGGCCCCTCCTCGATGTGGTTCGACGCCACCGGCACGCGCCTGCCGGCGCCGTTGTTTCCCGGCTCCGACACGCTCGGCCAGCTCCAATACATCATGTCCACCGGCTACGATTATTCCTGGTTCATCCTGACCCAGAGCATCATCAAGAAGGAGTTTGCGCTGTCGGGCTCGGAGCAGAATCCCGACCTCACCGGCAAGAGCTGGCGTATGACCATCAAGCGCGCCACCAACAAGGGCGCGCCGGCGCCGGTGGAAGCGTTCAAAAGCCATGGTGTCGACTTCATCGTGCGCGACAAGATCGAGGATCTCGTTGCGGCCATGAACAAGCTGGCCGGCAGCGACCTCCTCAAGCTCGAGCACATCAGGATGCAGATCGAGGCGCGCGACCGAGAGATCGCCAACCCTTACGTCAAGGATGCGCAGGTGATGAACATTCACAATGCGCGGCGCTATATCGGCGACAGACTGATCCGCACCGCCTCCCCTCACCGCATCCTCGATCCCGCGCAAGGGCCGCTGATCGCGGTCAAGCTCAACATCCTCACCCGCAAGACGCTCGGCGGTTTCGAGACCGACCTCTCTTCGCGCGTGTTCGGCGAGGAGGGCAGCGTCATCCCCGGCCTCTATGCAGCCGGCGAAGCCGCCGGCTTCGGCGGCGGCGGCGTGCACGGCTATCGTTCGCTGGAAGGCACGTTCCTCGGCGGCTGCCTGTTCTCGGGCCGCAATGCGGGCCGGGCCGCGGCGAAGGCCGTGGGCTAGATGATGCGGCCGCGGCTGCGCATCGGGGCGTTTGTTGCGGCATTAGCCGCTGCCTCGGCTGCGTCCGCGGATACGATCGATATTGACGGTGTGAAGCGGTCCTACACTGTGCAACTGCCGTCGAAGCGGCTCGTGCCGCTCGTCGTCGTGCTGCACGGCAAGACGCAGCGCGGAGCCGACATGATGACGCGGACGGCGTGGCCGCAGGTCGCAAAGCGCGAAGGGTTTGCGGTGGTCTTTCCTGATGGCCTCAACCACGCATGGGCCGATGCGAGGACCAAGGCGGGACCGGCGCTCCGTGGCCCGCCCGCAGGCACCGACGACGTCGCCTTCATCGCAAAGCTCGTCGAGAAGCTGGTGGCGAACGGCACCGCCGATCCTCGCCGCGTCTATGTCACCGGCATCTCCAATGGCGGCGCCATGGCAATGACGCTGGTCTGCGCCCGCGCCGATCTGTTTGCTGCCGGCGCGAGCGTGAGCATGAACCTCACTGATGAGACCGCTGTCACGTGCCATCCGTCGCGGCCGTTGCCGATGCTGCTGATGAACGGCACCGCCGATCCGCTGGTCCCCTACGAAGGCGGCCGCGGATCGAGCTATTATGCCGCAGACAGTTTTTGGTCCACCGACGAGACGCTTGCGTTCTGGCGCAAGCTCAACGGCTGCGAGACCGATAATGCCGACATGACCGATTTGCCCGACAGGGCGCCAGCAGACCAGTCCACGGTGACGCGGATATCCTCGCGCTGTCCTGAAGGGCACGACGTCGTGCTTTATCGCATCAATCAAGGCGGTCATCGCATGCCCGGATTTTTTCCGGATGCCCGCTTCCCGAAGGTCGCCGCCAGCTTGCTCGGGTCGCAGAACGGCGACATCGACGCAGCCGAAACGATCTGGACGTTCTTCGGCCAGTTTCCCTGAAGTGCAACTCAGGCATCGCCGACGACGCATGCGTGCCTGGCAACGCATGCGTGCCCGGCAACGCATGCGTGCCTGGGGTGGCACAGGGCAAGCCGCTGCGCTAGACAGGGCCGCCATTCAAAGGAGACCCCCAATGAGCATTCAGCGTCTTGAAACCGGCCCGCGCATGAGCCAGGTCGTCGTGCACGGTAACACAGTCTATCTCGCCGGTGTCGTCGCCAACAACGCCGCCGGCGAAAGCGTGACGAAGCAGACCCAGGACATTCTGGCGACTATCGACAGCCATCTCGCCAAGGCCGGCACCGACAAGTCCAAACTTCTTTCGGCCACGATCTACATCACCGACATGAAGACGTTTGGCGAGATGAACGCGGTGTGGGACGCCTGGGTCTCGCCCGGCAACACGCCGGCACGCGCCACCGTCGAAGCCAAGCTCGCGGCGGCACAATACACCGTCGAAATCATGGTCACGGCGGCCAAGTAAGTTCGCGACAAACATTTGCGCGCGCTTGTCGGCGCATGATCCGATCCGGAAACCGCTTCACACTTTCCCGCATCATGCGCATGACCTCCGAGGTAATCGATCAGCGCGCGCAAACCTTCGATAATCATGTCAGCCGAACGACACGGCGCCATCGAAGGAGACGACAATGACCGATCCCATCACCATCGCTCGCCGCTACATCGATCTCTGGAACGAACGTGCAGCTGACCGCCGGCGCGAACTGCTGAGCCAGAACTGGACGGCGGATGCGAGCTATGTCGATCCCCTGATGAAGGGCGACGGCCATGACGGCGTCGATGCGCTGATCGCAGGCGTGCAGCAGCGCTTCCCTGATTTCAAATTCAAGCTGATCGGCGAGCCCAACGGCTACGGCGACCATGTCCGCTTCAGTTGGGGCCTTGGTCCTGACGGCATCGACAGCCCGATCAAGGGGACGGATTTCGCCGTGCTGAAGGACGGCCGTATCAGGAGCATCACGGGATTTCTGGACCAGGTGCCCGCCGGCACGTGAGCGCGCGCTGCTCGTTGCTGCGCCCTCTCCCCCGGTAAGGGAGAGGGCACACTTTCGTTCGTCGCACAGGCGCTAGTTATTCGCGCTCGCGGAATCGTCCATCGCCTTGAAGGCTTCCTCCAGCTGCAGCGAGATCGGCACGTTCAGCCGTTCGCCGGTCGGAAGCCGTGCGGTGAACCATTTGTTGTAGAGCGGAACGAGGTCGTGGTTGGAGCCGAGCTTGCGGAAAGTGCGATCGACCACCGCCGCCAGTTGCGGTTCGCCCTTGCGGAACATGATGCCGTAGGGGTCGTAGGACAGGTAATCGCCGGTGACGCGGAACTTGTCCTGTGCCTTGTGACGCACGATCAGGCTGGACAGCAGGATGTCGTCGGTCGCGAACGCATCGGCCCTGCCGTCGACGAGCATCTGGTATGACTGTTCGTGATCGGCACCGACAACGATGTTCAGTCCCAACGATGACTTCTTGTCGGCCGCCTGGATCGCCTGCTCGTTGGTGGTGCCCTTCGTCACCACGACGGTCTTGCCCTTCAGATCAGTCAGTGACTGGACGCTGGACGCCTTCGACACCATCAGCTTGGTGCCGGCGACGAACATCAGCGGCGAGAAGGCGACGCGCTTGCCGCGCTCGGCATTGGCCGTGGTCGAGCCGCATTCCAGGTCGATCTTGTTCTGGAGCACGGCGTCGATGCGGTCATCGGAGGTGACCTTGACGTAGGCGATCTTCAGATTGGGATCGTCGACCTCGACGCCGATCTCCTCGACAATAGCCTCGCAAAGCTCGAGGCTGTAGCCGATCGGCCGGTTGGCCTGGTCGAGGAAGGAGAACGGCGGCGAGCTCTCGCGATAGCCGAGGCGCACGGTGTGCGCGGTCTTGATCGCCGACAGCGTCGGGCTAAGCCCTTCGCTGCCACCGGTCTGGGCGGAGGCACCCGTGGCCAGCAGGCACGCTGCCAGCAACAGGCCGCCCGATATCGCTATTGAAAGGCGCATGATGCACTCCGATCAATGGCCGGCCATCGCAGGCACTTCGCCGGGGATCATGTCCCCCGGCACGGCATCGCCAGGTTCAAGCTCGTGCTCGGGCCCGAGCTCGCCTTCCCACTTGGCCACGACCGAGGTCGCGAGCGTGTTGCCGATCACGTTGGTGGCGCTGCGGCCCATGTCGAGGAACGTGTCGATGCCCATGATCATCAACAGCCCCGCCTCGGGGATGCCGAACTGCGAGAGCGTCGAGGCGATCACCACGAGGGAGGCGCGCGGCACGCCGGCCACGCCCTTCGAGGTGATCATCAGCGTTGCCAGCATCGCGAGCTGGGTGCCGAGCGGCATGTCGATGTGATAGCTCTGCGCGATGAAGACGCTCGCGAAGGTGCAGTACATCATCGTGCCGTCGAGATTGAAGGAATAGCCGAGCGGCAGCACGAAGCTCGATATCCGCGACGAGGCGCCGAACTTGTTCAACCCCTCCAGAGTTTTCGGATACGCCGCTTCCGAGCTCGCGGTGGAGAACGCGATCATCAGCGGCTCGCGGATCAGCTTCAGCAGATGGGCGTAGCGCGGCCCGATCACGATGAAGCCCACGACCACGAGGATGCCCCACAGGAGCGCGAGCGAGAGATAGAAGCCACCCATGAAGACGATGAGCTTCCAGAGCACCAGCAGGCCGTTCTTGGCCACCGTCGCGGTGATGGCGGCCCAGACCGCGAACGGCGCGAACAGCATCACATAGCCCGTCACCTTGAGCATGATGTGGCCGATGTCGTCGATCAGCGCCAGGATCGGCTTGGAGCGCTCGGGCATCGAGCCCATCGCCACCGAGAAGAACACGGCGAAGATCACGATCTGCAGGATCTCGTTCTGCGCCATCGCATCCGCGATCGAGGTCGGGATCAGATGGGTCAGGAATTTTTCGATCGAGAAGGCGGAAACCGGCAGGCCGGTCGACTGCGCCTTGTCAGGCAGCGTACCCGGGAAATTCGCGCCGGGCTGAAGCAGATTGACCATCACGAGGCCGAGCATCAGCGAGACGAAAGAGGCGCTGACGAACCAGCCCATGGTCTTGGCGAAGATGCGGCCGAGCTTGGAGCCCGAGCCCATATGAGCAATGCCGCCGACCAGGGTCGCAAATACCAGCGGCGCGATGATCATCTTGATCAGGCGCAGGAAAATCACGGCGATCAGGTTGATGGACGAGGCCCAGTCGCCCCGCGTGTCGGGCAGGAAATTGTAGATCGCCGCGCCCATGATGATGCCGAGCACCATCGCCACCAGAATGAATTGCGTAAACCTGTTCGACATTGAACACCCCCGCTACACCGACCGCTTCATGATGTCGCAGATATGACGACTGCGCAACACGCTTGGCGTGCGATCGTCGGGCGGATGTTCCCGTTGCGAAACTGGCGCCCGCGATCTAGCCTTCATGCAGCGCACAACGAAAGCGGCTTGCACGTTTTTCTTGCGGCCGCTGCATCAATAATCGTCAAACGACCGAGGGGAAACATCATGAGCGGCAGCATCAATCGTCAGATTCTTTTGGTGGAAAAGCCCAGCGGCAAGCTCGGTCCCGAGCACTTCAAGCTGGTCGAAGGTGCGGTGCCCGAGCCGAAGGACGGCGAGGCCTTGCTGCGCGTGCGTTACATCTCGCTCGACGCCGCCAACCGCGCCTGGATGCACGGCGCGACCTATCGTTCAGCGGTGGAGGCCAACAGCGTGATGGCCGGCGGCGCCATCGCCGAGGTCATCAGCTCGAAGGCGCCGGAGCTTGCGCCGGGCGACATCGTGTTCGGCGACACCGGCTGGCAGGAGTTGGCGACAGTGCCCGCCAAGCATCTCACCAAGATGCCGAAGCTCGAGCCGATGACGCATCTGCTCAGCGTGTTCGGCATTGCCGGCCTCACCGCCTATTTCGGCCTGCTGGAGATCGGCAAGCCCAGAGAGGGCGAGACGGTCGTGGTCTCCGCGGCCGCGGGCTCGGTCGGCTCGATCGTCGGGCAAATCGCGAAGATCAAGGGATGCCGGGTCATCGGCATCGCCGGCGGCGCCGACAAGTGCAGCTGGCTGACCTCCGAACTCGGCTTCGATGCCGCCGTCGACTACAAGGACGGCGCGGTGTTCAAGGCGTTGCGCGCGGCGGCTCCGAAGGGCATCGATGTCTATTTCGACAATGTCGGCGGCGACATTCTCGAAGCCTGCCTGCCGCAGATGAACAATTACGGCCGCATCGCCTGCTGCGGTGCGATCTCGCAATATGACGGCGCGCCCTCGGCACACGGCCCGCGCGGCGTGCCCGGCCTGATCGTGGTGAAGCGGCTCGTCATGCAAGGCTTCATCGTGATGGACTACATGAAAGAGAGTCAGCGAGCGCTCGCCGACCTCCAGGCCTGGGTCACATCCGGCAAGCTGAAGGTGCAGGAGGACATCATCGACGGCCTCGAGAACACGCCGAAGGCGCTGATCGGATTGCTGGCGGGCGAGAACCGCGGCAAGCGCATGATCAAGCTCTGACGACGTAGTTACGTCGCAATTGCAAAGCCAATATCTACTTGCGGTAGAGGTCGCGGCGGCCAATGATGTCGCGCGCGGCATCACCCGCGACGATTGTTTGCATCACGTTTGAAAAAATTGTCGGCGTTGCCGACAGGGCAGGAATTACTCGGATGTTCAACACGTTGAAACATGCGTCGGCACGCGGGGCGTTGCTGGCGGCGGCTCTCTTCGCAACTGCAGCAGGCGCATTCGCACAAGCGCCGACCGAGGCGCAGAAGAGCGCGATCCGCTCCGCATGCCGCTCGGATTTCATGGCGCACTGCGCGAGCGTCACGCCCGGCGGCGTGGAAGCCTATCAATGCCTGCAGAAGAACATGTCCAGCCTGTCCTCGGGATGCCAAACCGCGGTTCGCGCTGTCGAGCCTGCTGCGGCGCCGAAGACCGAGGCTGCACCCAAAGAGGCTGCACCCAAAGAGGCTCCACCCAAGGCGGAGGCCGCGCCTGCCGCGCCGAAGGCTGAAACCGCCCCCGCCGCAAAGCCGGCATCTGGAGCAGCGCCGAAGGCCGCGGCAGCCAAACAGCCGAGCAGCGCGCAGGTCGCTGCCGTCAAGAGCGCGTGCCGCGCCGATTATCCCAAGGTGTGCGCCAGCGTGCCGCCAGGCGGCGCGCCTGCGCTCGAATGCCTCGAGAAGAACAAGGCAAAGGTTTCGCCGGCCTGCGAGAAGGCCGTGAGCGCCGCGGCCGGCGGCGGTGGCACGGCAGCAACGGCGGCACCTCCGGGCGCGGCTCCCGCGGCGGCGGCAGCACCGGCAGCCGCGCCCGCCGTGATCGCGTTGCGCCCGCTGCGGCCGCGCGAAGAGCTGTTCATCGTCCGCTCCGCCTGCGGTGCCGACATCCGCACGCTGTGCGCCGGCGTAGCGCCTGGCGGCGGCCGCATCGTGCAGTGCATCGCCAGCAACGCCGCGTCGCTGTCACCTGCCTGCAAGGACGTGCTGGCGCCGTTCGCGGCACGCTAGAGAAGCGTGCCATCCGGCGGTCCGCTGCACCACCGTGCTCGTGGGCGGCGTACGGGTGAAGCGCTGCGTCTGACGGGGCGGATGGCCAAGCCGCCACGGTTTGGCTATGCTTCGCAAGGTCACTGCTTCGGACACGCGCCAAACGCGCGTCCGGACGTGAGCTGTGGTGTGCCGCGCGGCTTGCCGATAATTCCGCTGGCGCGGGTGGCCGGAGCACATTAGTCTACCCCTAGATAGTAAGTATACTGTCAATTAGGGAGGCAGACGTTGCGGATCGCCGTGATTGGCGGGGGGCCCGGTGGGCTCTACTTCGCCTATCTCTGGAAGAAGCGTCACCCCGAGGATCAAGTCGACCTGTTCGAACAGAACCCGGCCGACGCGACCTGGGGCTTTGGCGTGGTGTTTTCTGATCAGGCCCTGGAATTCCTGCGCGCCGACGACCCCGAGACGGTCGACGCGATCTCGCCGCACATG
Organism: Bradyrhizobium sp. BWC-3-1; assembly: GCF_032917965.1. Taxonomy (NCBI): domain Bacteria; kingdom Pseudomonadati; phylum Pseudomonadota; class Alphaproteobacteria; order Hyphomicrobiales; family Nitrobacteraceae; genus Bradyrhizobium; species Bradyrhizobium sp. BWC-3-1. Next base: position 667,078 of record NZ_CP136625.1, on the reverse strand, counting down.
GAGAGCTGGGAGAACATCACGCTGAACCTGAGCGGCGACAGCGTGGCCATCGACGGCGTCGGCTTCTCCTCGATCGGCCGGCTCGAGCTCTTGCGATTCCTGCAGCAGCGCGCGATCAATGCCGGCGTCACCCCGCGCTTCGACACGCCGATTCATGCGATCGATCAGCTCAACGGGCACGATCTGATCGTCGCTGCCGACGGGCTGAACTCGCTGGTACGCCGCGCCTTCGAGGGCGATTTCGGCACCTCGCTGTCCTACTCCTCGAACAAGTTCGTCTGGTACGGCACCTCGAAGCGCTTCGAGACGCTGTCGCAGACCTTCGTCAAGACGGACCGCGGTGCCTTCAACGCCCATCACTACCGCTACTCGCCGACCATGAGCACCTTCCTGGTCGAATGCGACCATGCGACGTGGCAGGCCTACGGTTTCGCCTACAAGGACGTGGAGCAGTCCAAAGGTGTCTGCGAGGAGGTGTTCGCCGACACGCTCGGCGGCCGCTCGCTGGTCTCCAACAAATCGGTCTGGCGCAACTTCCCCTGGGTCTGGAACGAGCACTGGTCGTTCAAGAACATGGTGCTGCTCGGTGACGCCCTGCACTCGGCGCATTTTTCGATCGGCTCCGGCACGCGGCTTGCGATCGAGGACGCCATTGCACTGGTCAAGGCGCTGGAATCGGACGCCCATCTCTCGACCGCCCTGCATCGCTACCAGGCCGCGCGAAAGCCGGTGGTGCAGAAGCTCGTCAATGCCGCGCGGACCAGCGCTTTCTGGTACGAGCACTTTGCTCAGCACATGCAGCAGGGCCTGATGGACTTTGCCTATAGCTACATCACCCGCTCCGGCCGCATCGACGACTCCCGCCTGCGCGCGATGTCGCCGGCCTTCATGGCGCGCTACGAAGCCGCCAAGAACGGTGGGGACGAGGCATGAGCCAGCAGATTCACGACCAGGTGCCCGCCGACTGCGCGGGCGCGCGCGAGATCGGCTTTTCCGTTCCGCAGGTCTACAATGCCAGCCGCGTGCTGTTCGACAATGTCGGCAAAGGCCACGGTGACAAGCTCGCGCTCATTGGCCCCGCGGGCACGCGCACCTACGCGGAGCTCTGCGCGGAAGCCGGGCGCTGGGGCAACGGCTTTGCCTCGCTCGGCCTCAAGCGCGGCGATCGCGTGCTGTTGTTCCTCGATGACACTCCGGCCTACCCGGCCGCGTTCTTCGGCGCGGTGCGCGCCGGCTTCGTGCCATTGCTGATCAACACGCTGACACCGCCGGATCTGCTGCAATTCTATCTCGCCGATTCCGGCGCGACTGTTGCGGTGGCGGACGCCGAGTTCTGTGCACGTTTCAACGCCGAGGCCTGCAAGGACACGGCCCTGCATACCCTGGTCGTCGTCAATGGCCCGGCGAGCGATCACGCCGCGCCGAACGCCGTTTCCGCCGCCGGCTGGCTCCCGCAGTTTCCGACTGAGCTCGCGGAAGCCGACACGCATCGCAACGAGATGGCGTTCTGGATGTATTCGTCCGGATCGACCGGCCGGCCCAAGGGCATCGTGCATCTCCAGCACGACATGGCCTATAGCGAAGCCGCCTTTGCGCAGAACGTCTTGAAGCTGACGCCGGATGACATCTGCTTCTCGGTGCCAAAAATCTTCTTCGCCTATGGCTTCGGCAACGCGATCACCTTCCCGTTCTCGGCGGGCGCGACGACACTGCTGTTGCCCGGCCAGCCGAAGCCCGCGGCAATCTTTTCGGCGATCGAGCAGTACAGGCCGACGGTCTTCTTCGGCCTGCCGACGCTCTATACATCGCTGACCAAGGCCGAGGGTGCGAACAAGACCGACTTCTCGTCGCTGCGCATGGCACTCTCGGCCGCCGAGGTGCTCTCGGCCGAAGTCTTCAACGGCTGGAAGACGCTCACCGGTCTCGAGATCGTGGAAGGCCTCGGCTCGACCGAGGTGCTGCACATCTATCTCTCCAACCGCCCCGAGCGGAAGAAGCTCGGCGCCGCCGGCCTGCGCGTGCCCGGCTATGAGGTCGCGCTGCGCGACAAGGACGGCCGCGATGTCGCCGACGACGAGGAAGGCATCTTGTGGGTGCGCGGCGATTCCAACACGCCGCTGTACTGGAACCGGCCGGACAAATCCGCCGAGACCATCCGCGAAGGCGGCTGGATCTACACCGGCGACCGCTTCGTCCGCGATGGCGATGGCTTTCACTTCTTCCGCGGCCGCGCCGACGATCTCATCAAGATCTCCGGCCAATGGGTCTACCCGCTCGAGGTTGAGCTTTGCCTCGCCGACCACCCGGACATCCGCGAATGCGCGGTGTTCGCCGCCGAGCTGCCGGACCGGCGCATGACGCTTAAGGCAGTGGTGGTGATGAACACCCGCGCGGCGGATCAAAGCGAAACGACCCGGCGGCTGCAGGATTACGTGAAGGGCAAACTGCTTCCTTACAAATATCCGCGCGAGGTGATCTTCATCGACGAGCTGCCGAAGACCGGCACGGGGAAGATCGACCGGCAGGCGTTGTTGCGGATGTGAACCTCCGCTGTCATCCAGGATTAAGGCGCCTTCCCCATATGCTCCAGCGCGTCCTCCGCCCGCAGCGGCACTCGTGACGCCTCGTTGTTGAGATCGACGAGCTGCGCCAGGAGCCCCATAAGCGCCTTGCGGTCCGCTGGCTTGAGCGGCTCGAGCATCCGCGCCTGGGCGCGTTCGACGGCGGGAATGATGTCGCGCAGGATCGCCGCGCCTGATTTGGTCAAATAGAGCAGCTTGATCCGCTTGTCTTCCGGCGCCGGCCTGCGCTCGACGAAATCCTTGGCCTGAAGCCGCTCGATCACACTGCCCAGCGTGGAGCGGTCGAAGGCGATCACTGCGGACAATCGCGTCGCGTCGATGCCGGGGTGGGTGTGGATCGCGATCAGCGCCGCGTATTGCACCGGCGTGAGGTCGAACGCCTTGCACTCCTCCATGAAGATCGAGACCGCGATCTGCTGCATGCGCCGGAACAGATAGCCCGGCGCGGCATAGACCGCGTCTATCGTGATCGGAGGGACAGGCTTACTCGGCATCGGGCTGCTTCTCCGGCGCGGCGTTGACGAACGCCGGCAGGGCCTTGGCCGCAGCTTCCGCTTCAAGCAGGCGCGGATAGGCGGAGACGTCGACGCCGAAGCGGCGCGCATTGGCGAGCTGCGGCACAAGACAGAGATCGGCGAGCGTCGGCACATCCCCGAAGCAGAACGGGCCCGGCTCGCTTCTGATCAGCGTCTCGCAGGCCGCGAGCCCCTCGCGGTTGACCCAGGCCGCCCAGTCCTGAACCTTCTCCTCGGCAAGGCCGAGCTCGCGCAGCCGCGCCAGCACCTTCAGATTCTGCACGGGGTGAGTGTCGCAGGCGATCGCCAACGCGAACGCCCTCACCTTGGCGCGCTGCAACGCATCCCTCGGCAACAGGGGCGGGTTGGGATGGGTTTCGTCGAGCCATTCGATGATGGCGACCGATTGGGTCAGCACTGCGCCCGCATCGTTCTCCAGCGCGGGCACCAGGCCCTGCGGATTGATGGCGAGATAGGCTGGCGCACATTGTTCGCCCTTGCGAAGGTGATGCGGCAGGTGCTCGGCACCGAGGCCCTTGAGGTTCAGCGCGATCCGCACCCGGTAGGCGGCGCTGGAGCGGAAATAGCCGTGCAGCTTCATCGGAACCCTCCCGTTTCGTTCTTGTTCGCACGTTGACGCTACCCAGATCGTAAGTATACTGTCAATCAACAAAGCGACGGGAGCCGCACCATGGAAGCCGTGACCAAGACGCCGGAACGCGAGGCGTTCTACAAGAAGATCGACGGCGAGAATCTCACCGCGCTCTGGACGGTCATGAGCGATTTGATCACGCCGGAGCCGAAGAGTGCCTGCCGGCCGCATCTGTGGAAGTTCGACATCATCCGCGACTACATGACCGAAGCCGGCAAGCTGATCACGGCGAAAGAGGCCGAGCGGCGCGTGCTAGTTCTGGAAAACCCCGGCCTGCGCGGACAGTCGAAAATCACCACGTCGCTCTATGCCGGCGTGCAGATGGTGGTGCCCGGCGACGTCGCGCCCGCGCACCGGCACAGCCAATCGGCACTGCGCTTCGTGCTCGAAGGCAAGGGCGCCCACACCGCCGTGGACGGCGAGCGCACCGCGATGGAGCCCGGCGACTTCATCATCACGCCGTCGATGACCTGGCACGATCATTCCAACGAGACCGACCAGCCGATGTTCTGGCTCGACGGTCTCGACATTCCGCTGGTGCAATTCTTCGACTGCTCTTTCGCGGAAGGCTCCAACGAGGATCAGCAGAAGATTACAAGGCCGGCCGGCGACAGCTTTGCGCGCTACGGCCACAATTTGCTGCCGGTCGACGTGAAACGGAGCTCGAAGACTTCGCCGATCTTCAGCTATCCCTATGCCTACACGCGCGAGGCACTGGAGAAAGCCCGCACGAGCCAGGAGTGGGACGCCTGTCACGGGCTGAAGCTGAAGTTCAGCAACCCCGAGACCGGCGACTTCGCGATGCCGACCATCGGCACGTTCATCCAGTTGCTGCCGAAAGGCTTCAAGACCGCGCGCTATCGCGCGACGGACGCAACGGTGTTCTGTCCGATCGAAGGCCACGGCCGCACCCGCATCGGGGATGCGACGTTCGAATGGGGCCCGCGCGATTTGTTCGTGGTGCCGAGCTGGCAATGGGTCACGCACGAGGCCGACATTGATGCGGTGCTGTTCAGCTTCTCGGATCGGCCCGTGCAGCAGAAGCTGGATCTGTTCCGGGAAGATCGCGGGAATGCGTGAGGACGCCGGTCTTGTAGGGTGGATTAGCCGAAGGCGTAATCCACCATCGGTTTCTCCGCGTCGACATTAGGTCGTGGGTTACGCTTCGCTAACCCACCCTACGCTGCGGTGACTGCGGCTACCGCCAGTGCAACAGCCGCGTCTCCAGCCAGTTGATCACCCTCCCCACCATCAACCCAAACACCGACAAAATCACCACGCCCGCGAGCAGCTGATCCGTCTGCATCAAATTGCCAGCCTGCAGCACGAACGCGCCGATGCCGTATTGCGCGCCGATCATCTCGGCGCTGACGACGAGCAGCAGCGCCACCGACGAGGTGATACGGAAGCCGGCGAGGATCGCGGGCAGCGCGCCCGGCCAGACCACCTTGCGCACGATGGTGGCGAACGGCACGTTGAAGCTCTGCGCCATGCGGATGAGGTTGCGCGGCACCGCGTCGACGCCGCTATAGACCGAGATCGCGGTCGAGAAGAACACCCCGAGCGCAATGGTCGCGATCTTCGGCTCTTCACCGATGCCGAGCCAGAGGATCAACAGCGGCAGCAGCGCGATCTTCGGGATCGGGAACAGCGCCGAGATGAAGGTGATGCCGACGCTGCGCGCCAGACGCGACAGGCCGATGGCAAAGCCAACGGCGACACCGGCTGCCGTTCCGAGCAGCCAGCCGACGCCGATGCGCAGGAGTGAGGCGGAAAGGTGCTGCCACAGCGCACCCGAGATCGCGAGCTGGTAGATCGCCCGCGCGATCGCCGATGGCGGTGGCAGGAATAGCGGATTGACCAGGCCGGTGCTGCCGGCCGCCTGCCAGATCGCAATGACCAGCGCGAGCGCGATCCAGCCGCCGAAACGGCTGCTCGCCGGCACGAAGCCGGCGCCGCGAAAGCGGACACGCCGGACCGCTTCATCCTTCGCAGATGTTCCCGCCGGAGCGCGATCAAGCATGCTGAACCTCGCGCTCGGCATCGATCGCCTCGTTGCGGATCAGCGACCAGATCTGGTTCTGCAGCGCGAGCAGCTTTTCACGGGCTGCAATGTCACCGCGCTCGGTGCGCGTCATCGGCACGCTCACGACCTCGCGAATGCGGCCAGGGCGCCGCGACAGCACCACGATGCGGTCGGCAAGCCGCGCCGCCTCTTCGAGATTATGCGTGACATACACGGCACCCATGCCGCCATCGGCGAGCAGCCGGACGAAATCCTCCATCAGCAGTTCGCGGGTCTGCGAATCCAACGCCGACAATGGCTCGTCCATCAGGAGAATGGCCGGCCTGACCGCGAGCGCGCGCGAAATGCCGACGCGCTGGCGCATGCCGCCGGAAAGCTGCTTTGGATAGGTTTTGCGAAAATCGGTCAGGCCGGTGCGGCGCAAGGCGTCCTCGACCAGCGCGCGGCGCTGCACGGCCGAGAGCTGGGTGTGCAGCAGCGGGAATTCGACGTTCTCCTCCACATTCGCCCAGGGCAGCAGCGCAAAGTCTTGGAACACGAAGGTGAGCGGATTGAGGCTGTCCGCCGGCGGCGATCCACGCAGCTCGGGCGCGCCGGAGGTCGGCAGCAACAGCCCGCCGAGGATCGACAGCAACGTGCTCTTGCCGCAGCCCGACGGCCCCACGATCGCCACCACCTCGCCCGCGCTGACGGTGAACGAGACGTCGTCGAGCACGGCGAGATCGCCGAAGCGATGGGTGATGTGGTTGGCGATCAGGTCCATGGACTGCGTTCTACTCTCAATCCGCCTTCACGAATTCCTTGGCGATGATCGCATTCGCGTCGAAGCCCTTGTCGGCAAAACCCTGCTCCTGGAGCCATTTGATCTGGTTGTCGACGTTCTTCACATCCAGCTTGCCGTCGGGATCGATATAGGCGCAGTTGCCGACCACCTGCTCGACCGGGAGGTTCGTATATTTGGCGATGATCTCCAGCAGCGGCTTTGTCTTGTCATTGATCGGCGCGACACCGTCCTTCATCGCGGCGAGGATGACGTCGTGATATTCGCGGTCGGCCTTTGCCAAAGCGCCGAGCAGCTTCGTCACCAGCACCTTGTTGGTCAGCGTCTTCGGCGAGGCGAACACCGCGCCCAATTGCCAGGGTGTCTCGTCGCCGACCCAGCCGAGAAACTTCGCACCGCCGTCGTCCATCAGCTTTCGCGCGGTGGAGATCGGCAGCAGCGCTGCATCCACGGTCTCGCCCTTCAGCGCGGCCGCCGCATTCGACAGCGATTGCAGCGGCACAATCTTCACGTCGGCGAGCTTGAAACCGTATTTGTCGGCAAGCAGGCCGAGCGAATAGTGAAAGGAGGAGCCAACCTGCGTCATCGCCACGCGCTTGCCCGCGAGGTCCTTCGGCGTCTTCAGGCCGCTCGCATAGGCGTTGTTGCTGGCGAAATAGCCGATCAGAGGATAACCAGCCTTCTCGCGGCTCATGCCGCCGATCACCTTGAGCACGCCCTTGCCGGCGAGATTGTAAAGACCTGCGGTGAAGGCGGTGACGCCGAAATCGATGTCGCCCGAGGTCGTCGCCACCGCGATCGGCTGCGCCGCGTCGAAGAATTTCAGCTCGACCTCGAGGCCGGCCTCGCGGAAATAGCCCTTGTCCTGCGCGATGAACACCGGCGCGGAGGAGGATAGCCTGAGCACGCCGATCCTGGCCTTCAGCGCGCCCTCGGCTCGGGCCGTGCCCATCGCTGTGATCGCCATCAGGCCAGCTAGCGCGAGCCGCACAATCCCGATCATTTCGTTTCCTCCGCCGTCGATATCTTGCAGTCGGTTACAGGCCTTCAGGCACGGGCTGGTCCCGTCCGATAAAGGCGCCCTGTTGTTTCAACGTTTCCTGCAGCTTTTCAACGGGGATGTCACGCGGGATCCGGTTTCCGGAGAGCGCCAGCGCTGCCGCGGAACCGGCCGCCTCCCCCATCACGAAACAGGCACCGGAGACCCGGGCCGCCGATTGGCCCTCATGGGTCATCGAGGCGCAGCGGCCGGCGACCAGCAGATTATCGACGCCTTCGGGCACCAGCATGCGGTAAGGCAGCTCGTTATAGCCGCGCGATTCCGGGATCGGCGGGAAGGTGAAGACGACGTCGCCGGGGACATGGGCCTCGATCGGCCAGCCATTGACCCCGATGGAATCCTCGAACGAAGCGCAGCCGAGCACGTCCTCGCCGCTGAGCTGATAGCCGCCCGTGATGCGGCGGGTTTCGCGGATGCCGAGCTGCGGCGGCAGGTCGACGATGTAGGATTTTTCAAAGCCCGGCACGGTGCGCAGGAATTCGAACGCAGCCAGCGCCTGCTTGCGGCCCTCGATCTCGCCGCGGGTGAGATCATCAGGCTCGATGCCGTTGATGGCATGGCCGTCCTCGCGCGCCACTTGCGTAAAATTCACCCGCCATTCGATGCCGGACTTCTGCGGCCGCACGATCGCGCTCTTGCGCGGGAATGTGTGGGTGCCGGCGGCGGTGGCCTGCTCCATCAATTGCGGAATGGTCCGCCAGGCTTCGCCTGCCCTCTCCGGGTCGATGTTGTTGAGACGGAGCATCATCGAGGGATACATCGGATGACCGTGCTCGTCGCCGAATTCGAACGGCGCGCCGGCCCAAACCGCGAGATCGCCGTCGCCGGAGCAATCGATGAAGATCTCCGATCGCACCGCCTGCCGGCCGGCCTTGGTCTCGACCATCAGCGCATCGATGCAGCGGTTATCGCCCATCACCACACCGGCACCAAGCGCGTGGAAAAGGATGTGCACCTTGTGACTGGCGAGCAGTTGGTCGGCCGCGATCTTGTAGGCGGCGGTGTCGTAGGCCTGGGCGAAGACCTTGCCGAGAATCAGATGCGGCGCGTTGAGGCCGTTCAAGCGATCGATCCGCGCCAGCAACTCCGACGCCATGCCCTGCACCAGCCGGTGGGCCTCGCCGTGGACATTGCCGTGCAGGCCGCAGAAATTGGTGACGCCTGCGGCGGTGCCCATGCCGCCAAGGAAGCCGTACCGCTCGATCAGCAGCGTCTTCCGTCCCGCGCGTGCGCTTGAGGCCGCCGCCACGATGCCGGCCGGACCGCCGCCGAGGACGACGACTTCATATTCGCCGTAAAGCGGCACCTGGCGCGCCGGTTCTTCGATCGTCATGGCCTGCATGGCGCGTCCTGTCCCTGAAATCCTTTGCTTGGGCCGGACTATGAATTAACCCGGATCGAGCTACAATCCGCCAAAATAGGCGATCACCTTTCTCGAATCGCGAAAGGCCGAAGATGGACATCCTGGTAAACCTTCAGGCGTTCCTCGCGACCGCCGACGCCACCGGCTTCTCCGCGGCCGCGCGAAAACTCGGCGTCTCGACGTCGGTGGTCGCCAAGCGCGTCACGCAGCTGGAGGCGCGGATCGGCACGCCACTGTTTCATCGCTCGACCCGGCAATTGCGGCTGACCGAGGCCGGCCAGCGCTACGTGCATCGCGCCCGCGGCGTCGTCACCGACGCCGCCGATCTGCTGTCGCGCATGGGCGAGAAGGGCCACGATCTCGTCGATCATCTGCGCATCAAGGCCCCGACCTCGCTGACGGTCGCGCGGCTTGCGGACGTCTTCACCGCCTTCCAGACCCAGAACCCGCGGCTCAAGCTCGAGATCGTGCTGTTCGACCGTCCGGTCGATCCCGTCACCGAAGGCTTTGACATCGCCATCGGCGCCTTCCCGCATTCCTTTGGCGGTGTCGTCGACGAACCCTTGTGCCCGCTGAAGCGGCTGCTCTGCGCCTCGCCTGCCTATTTGAAGAAACACGGCACGCCAAAACATCCGCGTGATCTGGTCGATCATCGCTGCCTCAGCTTTCTACCGACCGGCCCCGAATGGATCTTTGACGGGCCGCGCGGCCGCATCAGCGTCCAGGTCAGCCCGCTGCTGTCCTGCAACGAGGGCCAAGTGCTGGCGCGCAGCGCCATCGCCGGCAACGGCATTGTGTTGATATCGGACTATCTCGTCGCGGGCGCCTTGCGCGACGGCGCGCTCAAGCCGGTGCTGCGCGAGTTTCCGATTCCGGAATTGTGGGTGAAGGCTGCGATCCCTGAACGGCGGCGCAATGCCGCCGCGGTACAGGCGCTGCTCACTTTGCTGAAAAGGTCACTCGCGACGTCGCTGTAAAAGCCCGTAGCCCGGATGGAGCGAAGCGTAATCCGGGCTACTCGCGTTCAGCTTTTAGCACCTGCCCAATTCGCGGCGCGCTTTTCCGCGAACGACGCCAGCCCCTCCGCGGCTTCCGCGCTCTGTCGCTTCAGCGAATGCAGCTGCACGAGCCGCTTGTAAGCCGCATCGTCCACCGCCATGCCGCCGAACGAACTTTCCAGCGCGAGCCGCTTGGTCTCGGCCATCGCCTCCGATCCGTTGGCAAGCAACTGCTCGACCACCTTGGCGCCGGCGGCGTCGAGATCGGCGAGCGGCACCACCTCGTGGACGAGGCCGATACGACGGGCGTCCTCGGCGCCGAAACGTTCACCTGTCAGCGCGTAGCGGCGGACTTGCCGTACACCAATGGCATCGCAGAGCTGCGGGATGATGATGGCCGCGGTCAGGCCCCAGCGCACTTCGGTGATCGAGAACAGCGCGTTGTCGGCCGCGATCACAACGTCGCAGGCCGCGATCACGCCGGTGCCGCCGCCAAAGCAGCCGCCCTGCACCAGCGCGACCGTCGGGATAGCCAGCGTATTGAGCCGCTGCACGGCCTCGAACGTCGCCCGCGACGCCGCCTCGTTCGCCTCGCTCGATTGCGGCCGCACGCCGTTGATCCATTTGAGGTCGGCGCCAGCCTGGAAATGCTTGCCATTGCCCTTGAGCACGACGACGCGAAGGTTGGGCTTGCTGCCGAGATCGTCCATGGCCGCGAGCACGCCTGCGATCAACGCGCCGTCATAGGCATTGTTAACCTCCGGCCGGTTCAACGTGACGGTCGCAACCCCACGCGCATCCAGGGTCCACAGGACGGGGCTGTCGGTCATCGGTGTTCCTCCGCTCGTTTGTTTGGCGCGCACTATGACCGAGGCTCCGCGCCCTGATCCATATCTTTCGAGCGTAGGGCAGCCGCGTCCATCGCATGGCGGCTTGTGTCATGCTGCCGCGGGGCGGCATCAAGGGATCAGGGACGGACATCACATGCGCATCTGCATTTTCGGCGCGGGCGCCGTCGGCAGCCATCTTGCAGTTCGGCTGGCCCGCGCCGGCCACGAGGTCTCGTGCGTGATGCGGGGCGCGCACCTGGAGGCGGTCCGGGCCAACGGCCTCAAGCTGCGCGTCGGCGATTCCGAGGTCTCCGCCAAGGTGAACGCCTCCGGCGATCCGGCCCAGCTCGGCCCCCAGGATGTCGTGATCAGCACCTTGAAGGCAACCGCGTTGACCGGGCTGGTCTCCAGTCTCAAGCCACTACTGCAGGACGACACCGCCATCGTGTTCGCGCAGAACGGCATTCCCTGGTGGTACGGGATCGGCCTGCCGCCGCGGCACCCGACCCCGCCGGACATCTCCTTCCTCGACCCGGGCGGGCGCTTGCGCGCCTGCATTCCGAAAGAGCGGATCGTCGGCGGCGTGGTCTTCTCCTCCAACGAGGTGATCGCGCCCGGCGTGGTGCAGAACCTGACGCCGGACCGCAACCGCCTGCTGATCGGCGAATGCGACGATCGCAATTGCGAACGCATCACGATGCTCCGCGGTGTCTTCAGCGACGCACGACTGGAATCGCCGCCGGTCGCCGAGATCCGCGAGGCGATCTGGTCAAAGCTGCTGACCAACATGTCGCTGTCGGTGCTGTGCCTGCTCACCGGCCAGACCGCGCGCGGCGTGCGCGATGACCCTGCGTTCGCCGAGGTCATCCCGCGGATGCTGAACGAGGCCAACGAGATCGCTCAGCATTTTATCCCCGAGGTCAAGCGCGTATCACGCAGCGGCCCCGCCCCCAACCACAAGCCGTCGCTGCTGCAGGATTACGAGCTCGGCCGCGCCATGGAGATCGACGTCCTGGTAAAGGCGCCCCAAGCCTTCGCGCGCACCGCCGGCCTGTCGACGCCGACGCTCGACTTGATCGCCGCGCTCGCGATCCAGAAGGCGCGCGACAAGGGGCTATATTCGGCGTGAGATTTCAGGCGAGGCTGTCGATCCAGGCCGCGAGCGTATCAAGCACCTCTGTCAGCGCCTCTTCATTGGTGCGGCCGGACTTTTTCAGCACCGCGAAGGAGTGATCGCCGCCTTCGATCTCATGCAGCGTCGCCTTCGGGGCAAGAGCGGCGATGACCGGCTTGAGGAGGCCGAGATCGGCGAGCCCGTCGCGGGTGCCTCGCAGGAACAGCATCGGGATCTCGACATGGGCGAGATGCTCGGCGCGCTCCGTCGACGGCTTCTTGTCGGCGTGCAGGGGAAAACCGAGGAAGGCGAGCCCTTTGACATCAGGCAGCGGAGCCTTGGACTGCGCCTGCGAGGTCATGCGCCCGCCGAAGGATTTTCCACCCGCAACGAGCATCACACCAGGGCAGAGCCGCGCGGCTTCCTCGACTGCCACGCGGATCGTGGCGTGGGCGACCGCAGGCTGGTCGGGACGGCCCTGCTTGTTTTCCATGTAAGGAAAATTGAAGCGGAAGGTCGCGATGTCGCGAGCAGCGAGCCCCTCCGCAATCTTGTCCATCGATGCATGCCGCATCCCTGCACCGGCACCATGCGCCAGGACGTAACAGGCGCGCGCCTTGTCCGGCTGCGTCAGGATCGCGGAGACCGTGCCGATGCGCGCGATGTCGAGCTTGAGCTCTTTGGTTTTGACGGTTTGAATTTTGACAGCCACAATCAACCATCCCGATAGACGCTGCTCCGGCCGCCTTGGTAGCGTCACCGGCACAGCCTGAAAACACAATAATTGCCGCCAAAGGCTGGCCTAACCAGGCCGGCAAGCCGCATTGACCGAGGTGACCATGTCCTACCGCTCCTCCTGGATGACCGAAGAGCTCGAAATCTTCCGCGACCAGTTCCGGAAGTATCTTGCCAAGGATCTGGCCCCGCATGCCGAAAAATGGCGCGAGCAGAAGATGGTCGACCGCTTTGCCTGGCGCGGGCTCGGCGAGATGGGCGCGCTGCTGGCAAGCGTGCCGGAGGAATATGGCGGCCTGGGCGCCACCTTCGCCTATGATGCCGCCGTGCTCGACGACCTCGAAAGCACGGTGCCGGAGCTGACGACCGGCGTCTCCGTGCACAGCGCCATCGTCGCGCACTACATCCTCAATTACGGCTCGGAGGAGCAGAAGAAGCGCTGGCTGCCGAAGATGGCTTCAGGCGAGATGGTCGGCGCCATCGCCATGACCGAGCCCGGCGCCGGCTCGGATTTGCAGGCCGTCAAAACCACGGCCAGGAAGCAGGGCAATTCCTACGTCATCAACGGACAGAAGACCTTCATCACCAACGGCCAGGCTGCCGATCTCGTCATCGTGGTTGCGCGCACCGGCGATGTCGGCGCCAAGGGCATTTCGCTGATCGTGGTCGAAACCTCAGGCGCGGATGGATACAAGCGCGGGCGCAACCTCGACAAGATCGGCCTGCATGCCTCCGACACGTCCGAGCTGTTTTTCGACAACGTCGCGGTGCCGCCGGACAATTTGCTCGGCGGCGAGGAAGGCCAGGGCTTCGTGCAGCTGATGCAGCAATTGCCGCAGGAGCGCCTCGCGCTCGCGGTCGGCGCGGTCGCCGCTATGGAGCGCGCGATAAAACTCACCGTCGACTACACCAAGGAGCGCAAGGCCTTCGGCAAGCCGCTGATGGATTTCCAGAACACCGCCTTCAAGCTCGCCGAGCGCAAGACCGAAGCGATGATCGCGCGCGTCTTCGTCGACTGGTGCATCGAGCGGCTGGTCGCCAAGGACCTCGATACCGTCACGGCGTCGATGGCGAAATACTGGTGCTCGGAGAAGCAGGTCGAGACCGCCGACGAATGCCTGCAGCTGTTCGGCGGCTACGGTTACATGCAGGAATATCCGATCTCGCGCATCTTCATCGATTCCCGCATCCAGAAGATCTATGGCGGGACGAACGAGATCATGAAGCTGTTGATCGCGAGGTCGTTGTAATCAAGCCGGCGTGAACGGCCTGCCGCTCATTTCGGATGCCACCACCGGCCGCCGATCACGACGCCTTCGGAGACGATCTTGCGGTCGCCGATCAGGTGCTCGCCGACGACGTCCTCATAGTCGAACTGGCCTTCCCTCACCGAGATCAGCGTGGCGTCGCCGACGCTGCCCGGCTTGAGGCTGCCGAGCTCGGGGCGCCGCAGCGCCATCGCGGCGTTGACGGTCGAGGTTGCGATGACGTCGGACAGCGGCATGCCCATGCACAGGAATTTCGACAGGGTCGTCACCTGATCGAAGGCCGGGCCGTCGATGCAGAGCTGATGAATGTCGGACGAGATGGTGTCGGGATAGAAGCCGTTGGCGAGCATCGCACGCGCGGTCTTGAATGCGAACGAGCCCTTGCCGTGGCCGATGTCGAACAGCACGCCGCGCTCGCGGGCGTCGAGCACCGCCCGCTTCACCGTGCCCTGCGCGGTCGCAGGCGTGTTGGGGAAGGGACGGAACGCATGGGTGAGCACGTCGCCGGGGCGCAGGCGCGCCAGCACCTCCTCGTAGCTCGGCGGCGGATGATCGATATGCGCCATCAGGGGCATGCCGACCTCGTTCGCGACCTCGAGCGCGATGTCGAGCGGCACGACGCCCGACGTGCCCGAGGAATGCAGCCCCACGCGCACCTTGATGCCGACGATGAGATCGCGGTTGGCGTCGGCCACCTTGGCCGCCTCGATCGGATTCATCAGCCGCAGCTCCTCGCTCTCGCCGACCATGATCCGGTGCGAGAAGCCGAAAATGCCGGCATGCGAGACATGCAGATAAGCGAGGATACGAACCTGGCTCGGCTCGATCACATGCTTGCGGAAGCCCGCGAAATTGCCCGGCCCCGCACTGCCGGTATCGACCGCGGTGGTGACGCCGGAAAGACGGCAGAACTCCTCGGCGTCGATGCCGAGCGACGTGCCGCCCCAATAGACATGGGTGTGGAGATCGATCAGTCCCGGCGTCACGATGTAGCGAGAGACGTCGCGCACCTCGGTGCCCGGATCCGCCTTGAGCCCACTGCCGATCGCCGCGACCTTGCCGCCGGAAAAGGCGACATCGGTCACGGCGTCGAGCTTCTGGGACGGGTCGACCACACGGCCGCCGCGCAGGATCAAATCGAAAGGCATTGTCGTCTCCGGATATGGCAGCGAGGCGGGGCGGCAGTCAGCCCGGGCCAGGAGGAAGCTTCGCGCTTCTAGCAATTTTTGCGCCGACGAGCGTATCAAACGCGACGATTGCTCACTGAAAAACTGGCGATCCCGGGAAGACTCGAACTTCCGACCTACGGTTTAGGAAACCGTCGCTCTATCCGGCTGAGCTACGGGACCGCGGAACCCGCAGAGCGGGTTACCGGGGCTTCATATCAAAGCGGAAGGGGGATCGGAAGCCCTCCGCGTTGCTCAATGCGGAGGGCTGCCGGTCATCTCATGCCCGGATATTGTTGTCCTTCACCACCTTGCCCCAAATGGCGACCTGCTTGTCGAAGAAGGTCTTGAAGGCGGGAGCGTCCTCGAGCAGCAGCGTCATCTGCTGCGTTTCCTTGAGCTGGGCGGCGGTCGCGGGCTCGCTCAGGATCTCCTTGGACGCCGCCGCGAGGCCTGCGACGATGTCCGGCGGCGTCCCCGTCGGCGCGAAGATGCCCCACCAGGCCAGCGTCTCGAAATCCGGAAAGCCCGCCTCGATCGCGGTCGGCGTATCCGGCAGGCCCGGCAGCCGCTCGCGGCCGAGCTGCAGGATCGGACGCAGCATGTTGGTGCCGAGCTGGGCTGCGACCAGCGCCGCAGATCCCGCGATCAGGTCGACATGGCCGCCGAGCACGTCGTTCATCGCGGGACCACCGCCGCGATAGGGCACGTGCATGATCTCGACGCCGGCCTTGTTGCCGAGCACGGTCATGGCGAGATGGCCGAGCGTGCCGATGCCGACGGAGGCATATTTCACCGCGCCGGGCGTCGCCTTGCAGGCCGCCACCACGTCGGCAAAGCTCTTGTAGGGGCGGCCTGCACCGGCAGCGATCACGTAAGGCGCGGTGCCGACCAGCAACACCGGCATTAGCTCGCGCTCGACATCGACGGGCGGCTTGTCGAGGATGGAGGGGATCACCGCATGGGAATCGAAGGTGACCAGGAACGTCGAGCCGTCAGGCGGGCTCTTGGCGACCTGCGCCGCGCCGAGCGCGCCTGCCGCGCCCGACTTGTTCTCGACAATGACGATGCGGTTGAGCTTGGTTTGCAGATGGCTCTGGAGCAGCCGCGCCATCGCATCGGTGG
Organism: Bradyrhizobium sp. BWC-3-1; assembly: GCF_032917965.1. NCBI lineage: Bacteria > Pseudomonadati > Pseudomonadota > Alphaproteobacteria > Hyphomicrobiales > Nitrobacteraceae > Bradyrhizobium > Bradyrhizobium sp. BWC-3-1. The sequence goes on along the minus strand of NZ_CP136625.1, from coordinate 650,863 downwards.
ATCCGCCCGGCGGAAACGGCACCACCAGTGTGATTTTTGAAGCCTGCGCCAACGCCGGCGTCATCGCGAGAATAGCCGGCGCTGCCAGCAGCGTCCGTCGTGTGATCGTCATGGTATCCCTCCCCTGTTTTCTCGCGCCCGGCTTTTGCTCTTTGGCGCTTTAAGTGGTCCCGAAACCGGATCCCGCTTTTCTGTATTCTGGCCGCGGCGGACTGAAGATGTCCAGCACGCGGGCGCCGTCGGGGCCGGCGCGCATGGTGTGCGGCACATTACCCGGCGTGCGCCAGAAGTCGCCTTTCTTCACGGCAATCTCCTCATCACCCTGGACGCGGATGGCGGAGCCGTCGAGCAGCACGCCCCACTGCTCCTCGGGATGATGGTGCAGCGTGCCTTGCGCATGCGGCGCCAGCGTCACCACCGACAGCATCGCCTGCTCGCCGGAGAAGATGCGCGTGGTCACCCCTGCCGCGAGCTCGCGAAACAACCCGTCGCCGTTATCGTCGAGATTGTGGAATTCGTCCTGCTGGCTCACGCCGCCCTCCTCTTCATTCTCGCTGATCAGGATTTGCCATACGAGCCTTGATAACGGCCCTCGCGGATCGCCTTCAGCGTCTCCTCCTCGCGCGCGACCTGGGCTCGCACGGCGTCGAGCAGCGCCGCGGCACCGGCGGCGGCAAACGACACCACGCCGTCCTCATCTCCGACGACGATGTCGCCGGGCGAGATCACGTTGCCGCCGATCGAAACAGGCACGTTGATCTCGCCGGGGCCGTTCTTGTAAGGGCCGCGGTGGATCACCGCGCGGGCATAGCAGGGAAAGTCATCGGCAGCGAACGCCGCGACGTCGCGGATCGCGCCGTCGATGACGTAGCCTTCGGCTTTGCGCCATTGCGCGATGTTCTTCATGATCTCACCGACCAGCGCGCGGGTCTCGTCGCCGCCGCCATCGACCACGATGACGTCGCCGGGGCCCACCAGCTCGAGCGCGCGGTGGATGGCGAGATTGTCACCGGGACGGGTGCGGACCGTGAAGGCCGTGCCCACCAGCTTGGCACCGCGATGATAGGGTTTGAGCCCCACGGCGCCCGGCAGCCGGCCGAGATTGTCCGAAATGACCGGGGTCGGCGCACCGCGAAAGCCCTCGATGATCGCGGCCGGCGGCTTCGGCACAGCGTTCGCGGCGATGGTGATGGTCATAATCTCGGTCCTTCCCATGAATTCTCTTAATCGGCGTCCGCCCGCGCCTTCGCCGGCCAAATCCGGAACGCGCGCCCCTCCTTCATCCACGCTGCGCGCTCGTCGCGCAACAGCGTGCGGCGAACTTTACCGGAATCGTCGCGTGGTGGGACGGTGACGATCTCGAAGCTCTCCGGGTGCTTGTAGCGGCTGAGCCTGTCTTTGAGGAAATCCGCCATTCCGTCGGCGATGGCTTGGCCGTCCGCATCGCTCTCCGGCTCGATGATGGCGTGCACGCGCTGGCCCAATTCCGGATCGGGCAATCCCACCACCACGCAGGAGCGCACGCCCGGACAGGCGGAGACGGCAGCTTCGACCTCGGCGGGATAGATGTTGGCGCCGCCGCGCAGCACCATGTCGGCGAGGCGGTCACCGAGATAAAGGTAGCCTTCCGCATCCAGCCTGCCGATATCGCCCAGCGATTCCCAGCCGTCGGCGCGGCGCTTCGGCTCGGCGCCGAGATAGTGATAGGTGGCGTCATTGCCGTCATTGTTGAGGAAGTAGATCTCGCCGGTCTCACCCGGCGCAACGTCGTTGCCGTCCTCGCCGATGATGCGCAAGCGCGCCGTCTCGCCGATCTTGCCGACCGAGCCCTGGTGCGTCAGCCATTCCTTGCCGGAGATGATGCAGGAGCCCTGTCGCTCGGTGCCGCCATAGAGCTCCCAGATCCGCTCAGGCCCGAGCCAGGCGATCCAGTTCTCCTTCAGCCAGGGTGGCATCGGAGCGGCCATGTGAAAGACGGTTTGCAGGCTCGACACATCGTAGGCGTTGCGCACGTGCTCCGGCAGCGCCCAGATCCGGTGCATCATGGTCGGCACGAAATTGACCCATTGCACGCGCTCGCGCGCGATTTGCCGCAGCGCCTCCTCGGCGTCGAACTTGACGAGGCCGGTGAGCTGGCCGCCGGTGAACAGCGCCTGGTGCGACACGATGAACGGCGCATTGTGGTAGAGCGGACCGGGATTGAGCAGCGAGACCCCGAAGGGGATGTTGAGCGGCGGCGTGGCGACCGTGTCGGTCACCGCCGGCTGGTGATCGAGGATCACCTTCGGGCGGCCGGTCGATCCGCCGCTGGTCATGGCTTTCCAATAGCGCGCCACCGGTGCGGTGAGCGGCTCGTCCGAAAACCCTTCCGGCACGAAATCCGCGGGCAGACGGTTCGGCGCGTTCCAGTCGGCTTCGCCGCCGACCACCAGCGCCGGCTTCAGGATGTCGAGCACCGCGGCGGCTTCGCCGCGCGGCAGCCGCCATGACAACGAGGTCGGCGTCGCTCCGCATTTCCACACTGCAAACGAGGTCTCGAAAAACGCATTGCAGTTGGGCAAACCGATCGCGACAAAGTCGCCGGGCTTGACACCCTTGGCCATGAACGCCCGCGCGCGCCGGTTGGCGCCGCGTTCGAGCGCGTCCCATGTCAGCGTATCCTGCCCGTGACGGACGGCGATCGTGCCTTGCGGTTTGCGTTCGGCGTACCAGCGCGGCACATCGGACAGGGGCAGCAGCATCAGGCGTTTCCACTTCGTATTCTTGGCGTCGCCGATGAGGCGAGCGCAGGATGAAGTGACGCTGTGACTCCTGCGCCACGTCAAGCAAAAAATGTCAGCATCACAGCCATGAAATTCCCGGGTTCCATGGGTGACAAGCAGGCCATAAAGGGGCAAAAATCAGCCCGACTCAGTTCGGGTTGAGTTTTGCAAGGAATGCTCTCGTAGAATGTCGGACGTAGTTGCATCGCATCGTGCGGCGCTGGTCGTTGCCGCAGCAGGATTTTTCCTGCTGGCGCCGTCGCATGCCCAGGCACAATGGTGGAAGCGCGCGCCTGTTGACTTCGAGGCCTGCGCCGACGCCGCCGAGAAAGCTACGACCAAATCCGAGAAGACGGCTGCGCTTGCCGACTGCAACGCCAAATTCGCCGGCCGGCGCAAGGCGGGCGGCGGCTATTCCTATTACGATTTCCTCCAGGACCGCAGCTTCGACATCGCCGGGCCCAATCCGACGCCGGAGGAGCAGAAGAAGATCGACGAATCCTACACCGCCTATCTCGCCAATCAGCGCCGCAGCAATGAAGCCGCGCAGGCCACCGCGCGCCAGCAGCGCGAGCAGCAGGAACAACAGGTGCAGCAGCTCCAGCGGGTCGCGTTGCGAACCGAGGTCGAGCGCGTGCCCGTGCCGGTCGAGCGGCCGAAAGTCCAGCAGGCCGCCATCGGCGACGCGCGGCCGCGGCCGAAGGGCACACCCTGCACCAAGGGCTCGTTCTCCTGCGAATGGCCGCGGCTGTCGGATGGATTGAACGACATCAAGAAGCTGTTCAGCCCGACGCCGAGCAAGCCCGCGAAGAAGGGCTGAGCTGCGCCGCCGTCATTGCGAGCGCAGCGAAGCAATCCAGCATCTCTCCGCGGAGGCAGTCTGGATTGCTTCGCTACGCTCGCAATGACGAACTGGGCGGGGATCCGTCTCCTAGCCTCAGTTCGTGTGCTTCTTCTTGCTGCGCTTCGGTTGAGCAACCGGCGCATTCACCGGCGCCGTTGTTGTCGGTGAACTACCCAACTGCGAACGACTCTCCTTCAGGCGCGCGTCATAGCCGGGCGAATTCGTGACGGTCGGCGGCCTTGCCTGAGCAAACGTGGAAGCTGCACATAAGGCGGCGAGCACGACCCCGACCGTCAAACAACGTTTCATCGCACGTCTCCCGTCAGCCGGCGTGAACTCATGCAGCGCCGCGAACCTGCTGCGGCGTCAGCCGCGGCGGACCCTTGCCCGCGGCCTCAGCCTCGTTGATCAGCGCAACAATGCGGCGCGACAGCGGCACGTCGACACTGTTCTGTTCGGCGAGGGCGATGATCGCGCCCTGGAGATAGTCGATCTCGGTCTTGCGGCCCTGCTTCAAATCCTGCCACATCGAGGAACGCGCCTCGGGATCGATCTTCATGGTCCTTCCCAGGATCAGGTCGAAAATCGGATCAGGCAGTCTCAGCAAGGCGGGCGTCCAGGACGACGGGATCGGCGTCGCCGACACCGGTGTGATGCCGGCGGCCCTCATCGCAGCCAGCCCCTCCACCATCTGATCGGCGAACAGCCTTCGCCATTCGCGGTTCGCCAATTGCGCAGCGAGCGGCATATCGGACAAGGCGCTGAGCGCGTTGTTCAAATTGATGATCAGCTTGCCCCATTGCACGCCGGTGATGTCGCGGCTCGCGCGCATCGTGAGCCCCGGCACCGACAGCGCTGCGGCCGTGTTCGTATCATCTTGGCCAACATGAATGTCGCCGGAGGTCGAGCGGTGGAAGCGGCCCTCGCCCATCCCGACCACGTTGAAAGGCACCATGCCGGCGAGCACGCGGCGATCGCCGAGGCGCTCGCGCAACACCGCGACATTGCCGACACCGTTTTGCAGCGAGACGATGACAGCGTCCTGCGGCGCATGCTGCGCGATGTGCTCGGCGACAGCGGCCGTGTCGGCGCTCTTCACCGTGACCAGCACGATGCCGGCGCTGTGCAAGATCGCGGGATCTTCCGATAGCGCGAGTTGGCCCGGATCGAGCTTCTTCTCGGAGCCGTCGAAATCGGTCAGAAGCAGACCGAACCGCTCGATCTCGGCCTTCACCCGCGGTCGCACCAGGAACGCGACGCGGCGACCGGCAGCCGCCAGGGTGCCGCCGACGAAACATCCGATGGCGCCCGCGCCGGCCACCACGATCGGTCGATCCGTCATCATCTTGGCTTGCCCCCTCAACGATCCGCCCTCGATAGCAGAGGCTGTGTCTGCTGCCCATTCCCGGAGTTGCGGCGCAATCGCCTTGTAACCGTCATGACGGCCTCATATGTTTTCGAACGGGGCTTGTTACCGGCAACAAAGCGCCAAGGGAGAACGCCATGGGTTTGCTCGACGTCCTCAACGGCATGCAGAACGGCCCGCGCGGGCCAAGCACGCCGAGTTCACAATCCTCATCCAGCGGCGGCATGTCGCCCATGACCATGGCGCTGCTTGGCCTGCTCGCCTGGAAGGCATTCAAGCATATGAGCGGCAACCAGAGCGGCAGCGCGCCGCAGCCGTCCCCCGCACCGACGCCGACGCATCTCCCCCCGCCGGTGAATGCGGGCGCTGGCGGTGGCCTCGGCGACCTGTTGAAGGGCGGCCTTGGCGGCCTGCTCGCGGGCGGCGCGGCCGGCAGCGTGCTCAGCGGCGGGCTCGGCGATCTCCTCAACCAGCTTCAGCAGGGCGGTCATGGCGATACTGCCAATACTTGGGTCGGCAAGGGCGAGAACAAGGCGATCGCTCCAGGCGATCTCGCCAATGCGCTCGGCGCCGACCAGATCGAGAGCCTGTCCGCCCAAAGCGGCCTGTCGCGTGACGAGTTGCTCTCGGGCCTCAGCCAATATCTGCCGCAGGTGGTCGACCATCTGACGCCGGACGGACGGCTGCCGACCGAGCAAGAGATCGCGGGCAGAGTCTGATTGGTTTAGTCAAACGAGGGGAGCACGGACATGAGCATGGGTGGCTTGTTGTGGATCATCGTCGTCGGCTTCGTCGCCGGCCTCATCGCGCGTTGGCTGGCGCCGGGACCGAACAATCCGAGCGGCTTCATCCTCACCACCATCCTCGGCATCGCCGGCGCGTTTCTCGCGACCTTCATCGGCCAGGCCATCGGTCATTACGGCCCCGACCAGGGTGCAGGATTCATCATGGCCACCATCGGCGCCGTGGTGGTGCTGTTCATCTGGCACCGGCTGGTGGCGAGCGGCGTGATCAAGGGGTGACGCTTCAAAACGCGGAAAGCGGCACACCGCCACCTCATCGTCATGCCCGGGCTTGACCCGGGCATCCACGTTTTTTGATCCGCGCGGCGACACGTGGATGGCCGGGTCAAGCCCGGCCATGACGTGGAGAGAGCGGAGGCCGGGTCAAGCCCGGCGACGACGTGGAGAGAATGTGCCGCGCGATCACGTCACCAAATGCATCCCCGCATCCATGCGCACGACTTCGCCGGTCATGTTGCTGGAGGCCGGCATCGCCAGGAAACAGACGAGCTGCGCGATGTCTTCCGCCGATGACGCGACCTTCAGCGGCACCTTCGCCACGACGCTGTCGCGCACCTGCTTGGCGCCCGCCTCGCCGCGGCCCTTGGTGAACCAGGGTGTATCGATATAGCCCGGGCATACCGTGTTGACGCGGATCAGCGGCGCCAGCGCGCGCGACAGCGACAGCGTCATGGTGTTGAGCGCGCCCTTGCTCGCGGCGTATGCGATCGACGATCCGACGCCGCTGATGCCGGCGACCGAGGAGATGTTGACCACGGCGGACGGCCGCCCAGAAGCTTTGGCGCCGGCCTCGAGCAGGCTGCGCGCCGCGCGCACCATCTGGAACGGGCCGATGGTGTTGACGCCGTACAGGCGCTGGAAATCTTCCGCCGACAATCCGTCGAGATCGGCATGGACGACATGCTTGGTGGTGCCGGCATTGTTGACGAGCACGTCGAGCCGGCCCCAGCCGCCAGCTGCCGCGACGATCTTGCGGCAATCGTCATCCTTCGAGACGTCGCCCTGCGCGACCAGAACTTCCGGTGAGCCCGCCTTGCGGCAATGCTCCGCGGTCGCCTCCGCTTCCTTCTGGCTCGAGGAATAGTTGATGACGAGCCGCGCCCCGCTCCGTGCGAGAATTTCCGCGGTCGCAGCACCCAGGCCGGAGGCGGACCCCGTCACGATTGCGCACAAACTGTCCTTTGCCATCCGGATTTCCTTCCCCTTGATTGAGTATCGACGTTCTGTTTAGCGAGTTTGCCGCGCCCTGCAAATCGAGCAAACTCCGCTAAGCGGAATTAGCTCATCGCCCATGCCCGCGCCGCAGGTTGACCTGCGATCAGCGCTTGTCAGGGCCATGGCTTTTTTGGATCATCGGGCGCAAGAAGAACCTGCGCGCCCGCCCCACTGGGGCCGGATGCGCCAATGGCAAAACACGGGGAACGCTGTGGCGGAAAGTGACAATATCGTCGTCGAGACCGCGGAGAAAATCTTCGCCGATCTCGCCGATCCGCAGACCGTCAACAACGACAAGAAGGATTCGTGGCAGGCGCCGCTGTGGCAGGCGCTGAGCGAGGCCGGCCTGCCGCTGGCCTGGGTGCCCGACGATCTCGGCGGCTCCGGCGCGAGTCTGGCCGACGGCTTTGCGCTGCTGAACGCGGCCGGCCGTTTCGCAGTCGCGGTTCCCCTGGCCGAGACCATGCTGGCCGGCTGGCTGCTGGCGCAGGCGAAGATCGCTTCCCCGGAGGGGGAGATGACGGTGCTGCCGGCGTCGCCCAAGGATCGCATCACCCGCGATGCCGATGGTGCGCTCTCCGGCCGCGCCCGCGGCGTGCCCTTCGCAAAGGCGGCAAAGCACTTCGCACTGCTGGCCCACGGCAAGGACGGCGTCGCGGTCGCGCTGGTCGATGCGAGCAAGGGTCGGATCGAGACCGGACTCAATGTCGGCTACGACCACAGCGACACCGTCACGCTCGACAAGGTCCAGCCCGTCACCATCAAGCCCGCCCCGAGCGGCTTTGACCAGACCACAATGATGCTGATGGGCGGCGTCGCGCGTAGCCTTCAGATCGCGGGCGCGCTGGAATCGATGCTCGACATCTCCGTGCGCTATTCCAACGAGCGCGTCGCCTTCGAGAAGAAAATCTCCAAATTCCAGGCGGTGCAGCACAATCTCGCCCGCCTCGCCGGCGAGTCGGCTGCTGCGCTTGCGGCTGCGACTTCCGCGGCCGACGCCATCGCCAACGCCAACGCAAAGTCGTTCGATGACGCGGTCTATCTCGAAGCCGCCTCCGCAAAGATCCGCTGCGCGGAAGCTGCGGAAAAGGGCGGCGCCATTGCGCACCAGGTCCATGGCGCGATCGGCTTCACCCTGGAGCACATCCTGCACCGCTATTCGCTGCGGGCGCTTGCCTGGCGCGACGATTTCGGTTCGGAAAGCCACTGGGCCGTCGAGCTCGGCAAGCTCATTGCCAACCGCGGCGCCGACGAATTGTGGCCGCTCGTGGCTTCGCGCTGATCAGGGACGAGACAACAATGACCGCTGCCCTCCGTTTCGATCCGATCCGCCTGCCCGAGAAATGCGAGCAATTGCGCAAGGAAGTACGCGCCTTCCTCGCGGAGGAAATCGCCGCCGGTACCTTCGATCCGCACAAGCCCAACCGCGAAGACACCGACGCGCCGGAATTCTCCCGCCGGGTCGGCGCCAAGGGTTGGCTCGGCATGACATGGCCGAAAAAATATGGCGGCCAGGAGCGCTCGTTCCTCGAACGTTACGTGGTGACGGAGGAGATGCGCGTCGCCAACGCGCCGACGCGGCGCTTCTTCGTCGCCGATCGCCAGAGCGGGCCGGTGCTGCTGAAATACGCCCCAGAGCACATCAAGATGGACATCCTGCCGCGCATCTGCCGCGGCGAGATCTGCTTCGCGATCGGCATGAGCGAACCGAACTCCGGCTCGGACCTGTTTGCCGCGAAGACCCGCGCGACCAAGACCGACGGCGGCTATCTCATCAATGGCACCAAGATCTGGACCTCGTCGGCGCATATCGCCGACTACATGATCGCGATCTTCCGGACGTCGCAGCCGACCAAGGAAAACCGACGTCACGGCCTGACCCAGTTTCTGGTCAAGATGAAGCAGCCGGGCATCCAGGTGAACCCGATCGGCCAGATCACCGGCCAGTACGAGTTCAACGAGGTCGTGTTCACCGACTTCTTCGTGCCCGACGATCACGTGCTCGGCGAAGTCGACGGCGCCTGGAAGCAGGCGACGAGCGAGCTTGCCTACGAGCGTTCGGGCCCCGAGCGCTTTCTGGAGACCTATTACGTGCTGACCGAGCTGGTTCGCGCCGTTGGTCCCAATCCGGATACGCGCAGTGCCGAAGGGATCGGCCGGCTGGTGGCGCAGCTCCACACCATGCGGCGCATGTCGGTCTCGGTCGCGGGCATGCTGCAAGCCGGCAAGGAGCCCGTCGTCGAAGCCTCCATCGTCAAGGACATCGGCACGGTGTGGGAGCAGCAGCTGCCGCACCGCGTGCGCGATCTCGCCGCCTTCGTCGAGGAGACCGCGACCAACCGCGAGACGCTGGAGCGGCAGCTCGACTTCGCCATCAAGACCGCACCGAAACTCACCATCCAGGGCGGCACCACCGAGGTGCTGCGCGGCATCATCGCCCGCGGGCTTGGCTTGCGCTAATCATTCGAGGACATCATGAGCACCTATAAAGATATCGGCGTCGAAAAAGTTGGTCACGTCGGCACCATCGAGATCCGCCGCCCGCCGCTCAACTTCTTCGACATTTCGCTGATCAACCAGATCGCGGACGCACTCGACGAGTTCGATCGCGACATCGAGATTCGCGCCTCGGTGCTATCGGCCCAGGGCAAGGCGTTTTGCGCCGGCGCCAATTTCCAGGACCCGGCACGACAGGCGCAAGAGGCGCGCGAAGCCGATAAGACGGCCAAGGGCGATCCGGCCGATAGCCTCGGGGCGATCAATCATCTCTACATCCAGGCCGTGCGCATCTTCCGCGCCAAGAAGCCGATCGTCGCCGCCGTGCAGGGCGCCGCCATCGGCGGCGGATTGGGCCTCGCGGTCTCGGCGGACTTCCGGGTCACCTGCCCCGAAGCGCGCTTCTCCGCGAACTTTACAAAGCTCGGCTTTCATCCCGGCTTCGGCCTGACTGTGACGCTGCCCGAGCTGATCGGAAAGAACAACGCCGAGCTGATGTTCTACACCAGCCGCCGCGTCACCGGTGAAGAGGCCTTCAAATGGGGCCTCGCCAACGAGCTGGTGCCGCAGGACCAGGTCAAGGCGGCCGCACTGAAGCTCGCCGGCGAAATCGCCGAATGCTCCCCGCTCGGCCTCGTCTCCACCCGCGCCACGATGCGCGCTGGCCTCGCCGACCGCGTGATGGCCGCGACCAATCACGAGCTCGAGGAGCAGACCCGGCTGCGCGCGACGGAAGACTTCAAGGAAGGCGTGAAGGCCACGGAAGAGCGGCGGGTGGCGAATTTCAGGGGGCGGTAGCTCCTTTCTTCCTTCTCCCCTTGTGGGAGAAGGTGGCGCGAAGCGCCGGATGAGGGGTTGTCTCCGCAAGCCATTCTCTTGCGCTTGTGGAGAGAGACCCCTCACCCGTCTCGCCGCTTCGCGGCGAGCCACCCTCTCCCACAAGGGGAGAGGGATGATCTCCGCCCCACCACCAGCGCGTCCACGATCGTCACGCCCTGCCCTTCCGCGTGCACCAGCACCGGGTTGAGCTCGATCTCCGCGATCTCCTCTGCATGTTGCGCGGCAAGCACGGAAATGTCCGCGATCAACTGCGACACCGCCGCAACATCCGCCATCGCCGCCCCGCGAAATCCCGTCAGCAGCGGCGCGGCTTTCAAGCGCGCCAGCATCGTGCCGGCTTCTTCTGCGCTGACCGGCGCCGGGCGGTAGACGACGTCGCGGAACAATTCGGTCGTGATGCCGCCAAGGCCCACCATCACCATCGGCCCGAACGTCGCGTCTGTCATGGTGCCGATGATGATCTCGACACCCTGCTTCGCCATCGGGCAGACCAGCACGCCCTGAATGGCCGCCTCAGGCCTGTGCTGGCGCACATTGTTGAGCAGCGCCTCGAACGCCAGAAACGCTTCGCCCTTTGTGGTGATATTGACGCGCACGCCGCCGACCTCGCTCTTGTGCGCGATGTCCGGCGACTGGATCTTCAGCACCAGCGGAAAGCCGACGCGGGCGACGGCATCATCGAGCTCGCCCTTGTCCTTCACCAGCACTTCATCCGGCAGCGCGATGCCGGCGGCGCGGAGCAATGTCTTGCTGTCGGCTTCCGAGAGCGCAGGCGATTTCAGCTGTGCTGAGATGTCTCGCGCGGGGACTTGCGCCCCGTCCGCGGGCTTCCGCAGCTCGAAGGTGGCATAATCGACGAGCTGCCGCATCGCGACGCCGACATAAGTGAGGCCGGAGAGCACCACGACGCCGGATTTGGCAAGCTCGCGCCGCGCGAAATCGGACGGTACCGTGTAGGAATAGAACACCACCGGCTTGTGCTGCGCGGCCAGCACCGGCGTCAGCTCGGCTTCCTTGAAGGGCTTCCGGACGTCGCTCGACAGCGACAGCACGATCAGGATTGCGTCGATCTCGTCCGACGCGGTGAGCACATCGACGCTCTTTTGCAAGCCGCCCGAGGTCACGCCCTGCGCCGTGACGTCGATCGGGTTGCGCGCGGTGCCGTAGGACGGCATCAGCGCGCTGATCTCCGCCTGGACTTTTTCGGAGAGCTCCGGCACCTGCAAGCCTTGCAGCGCCACGGCATCGGCGCCCCAGATGCCGGCGCCGCCGGAGACGGTGACCACGGCGACGCGATCGCCTTTCGGCAACGGATTGGTCGCAAGCACAGCTGCGATCGTCAGCGCCTCGTCGAGATCGTTGGAGACGATGAAGCCATATTTGGCGAACACCGCGTCGTAGGCCGCCGACCATCCGGCCATGCTCGCGGTGTGCGAGGCGGCCGCGCGCATCCCGGCGCCGGAGCGGCCGACCTTCGTGACGATGACAGGCTTTTTCAGTTCGGCGGCGCGCCGCGCTGCCGCGAGAAACTTGTCGACGTCGCGAATGCCTTCGATGAACAGCAGGATCACGTCCGTTGAAGCGTCCTGCACCATGTAATCCAGAAACTCGCCGGCCCCGAGATCGGATTCGTTGCCGGCACTGACGACATAGCTCACGGCAATGCCGAGCGCACTGGCGCGGTGATAATACGCAAAGCCGATGCCGCCGCTCTGCGCCACGATGCCGATCCGCTTCGTCGTGGCGACCAGCGGCACCACGCTCGGCTTGACGTCCACGGCGGGACTGAACGTCGCCGCCACGCGCTGCTTCTGGCTGAAAAAGCCTTCGGCATTCGGACCGGAAATCCGCATGCCGGTGCGCCTCGCCAGCGCCGCGATCGCGTCCTGCATCGCCGCGCTCTCCCCGCCCTCCTCGGCGAAGCCGGAGGAGATGATAACAGCGTTCTTCACGCCGGCGGCGGCGCATTGTTCGAGCGCGGCGAGCACCGCGCGGGCGGGGATGAGGATGATTGCGAGATCGACCGGCGCGCCGATGTCGGTGATCGATTTGTAGCAAATGAGGCCGTCGATCTCGGCGTAGTTCGGGTTCACCGGATAGATTTTTCCGGGATACTCGTTCTTGCGCAACATCGACAGCAGGCGCCCCGGAATCTTCTCGTGATCGCGCGAAGCACCGATCAGCGCGATGCTGGCGGGTGCAAAGAAGCTGTCGAGCGGATGCGGCATGTGCAGATTCCAATTGTCGGTCTGGCGCTACCCCCGTCATGGCCGGGCCTGACGACACAACGAGAACTAGCGCAAGTGGTCAAGCAGCGAGCCGAAATGTCACGCCGCTCAGCAGAAACTCATTGCCCGCCACCGCGAGCCCCTTGGCCTTGGCGGCATGCAGCACCTGGGCCACATCTGTCACCTGAAACTCCAGCGCGCTCATGATTTCGCTGGCGCCCTTCACGAACCGGAAGGTCGCGTTGGTCAGCTTCAGTTCGACATCGCCACTCGGCGCCACGCCGATGAGCTTGCCCCAATGCTCGGCCAGCCCTTGCGGGTCCGGGCTCTGTATTTCCACGCTCGTCAACGCCTGCGTCACGTCCTTGCGGATGAATTTATGCCAGTCTGGCCCCGCTGGCGGATAAGGCCCCAAAATGTCGTCGCTGCCTTCGGTGTGGTTGAACTCGATGAAGGCGGCGCGACAGTCGCGGGGATGGAGCTGCACGCCGTGATAGGGCGCGTGGTCGATCACGTTGGCGGTGCGCACGCCCAGAGCGTTGGCGTTACGGCCGCGCTCGTCGGGATCGTTGCAGCAGAAGATCGCCATGTAGCCGCCGCGGCCGCCGCTCTTCTCGATGAAGCGGCCGGCCGTGGTGCCCTCCTTGAACGGCGCGACCACCTCCAGCAGGATCGTGTCGACCGGCAGCAGCGCGTTCTCCAGGCCGTATTTCGCGACGTTGCCGTCGCGGTAGCAGACAGCGAGGCCCATGATGTCAGCGATATCCGCGATCACGGGCGCGAGCTGCGGCGCGACCAGGCAGATCTGCCGCAACCGCATATAGGGCGCCATCGTCATGCGCCCTTGAAGGTCGGCTTGCGCTTCTCGACGAACGCCTTTGCGGCCTCCTTGTGATCCTCGGTATCGCTGCAGCGGGTGTGATGGATCGCCTCGCCGTCGAAGCAATCCTCCAGCGCGAGATGCTCGGCATTGTTGATGTTGCGCTTGATGAAGCCAAGCGCGATCGACGGGCCCTGCGCCAGCGACAGTGCGAGCTCGTGCGCGGCCGTATCGATCTCGGCGTCGGGAACAACCTTGGTCACCATGCCGATCGCATGTGCTTCCTTCGCGGTCAGCACCGGCGAGGTCAGATAGAGCTCGCGCGCCCGCGCACTGCCGAGCAGCTGGGTGAGGAAATAGGTGCCGCCGTAATCGCCGGAGAAGCCGACTTTTGCGAAGGCGGTGGTGATCTTGCAGGATTCGGAAGCGACGCGGAGGTCACACGACAGCGCCATCGACAGACCCGCGCCGGCGGCAGCTCCATCGAGCTGTGCCACCACGGGCTTTGGCATCTGGTGCAGGATACGCGACACTTCCATGCCGCGGCGCAGGTTCGCCATTTTCACTTCGAACGGCAGCGGCGCCCGGCCCTCCGCCATCGACTTGACGTCGCCGCCGACGCAGAAGGAGCCGCCCGCGCCCTTGAACAAGACCGCGCGCACCTCCGGATCATCCGCCGCGCGCCGTGCCGCCACGACCAGCCCGGCCACCATGTCCGGGTTGAGCGCGTTCTTGCGCTCGGGCCGGTTCATGGTGATGGTGAGCAGCCCGCCTTCGAGCTTCTGCAGGACCATGTCGTTGCTCATGGGACGTCTCCCTTGTTGTTGTTTGCTTCGGTCTATCGACGCTCGTCATTGCGAGCGAAGCGAAGCAATCCAGAGATGTTTCCGCGGAGACAGTCTGGATTGCTTCGTCGCTTCGTTCCTCGCAATGACGGTGTTTATTTCTTCACCAACGGGCAGCGCGACTGCTCCAGCGACTGGAACGCCTCGCTGCCGGGCACGGTGGCGAGCAGCTTGTAGTCGTCCCAGCGGCCCTTGGATTCCGACGGCTTCTTGACCTCGAACAGGTACATGTCGTGCAGCATGCGGCCGTCCTCGCGGATCTTGCCGTTCTTGGCGAAGAAGTCGTTGATCGGCGTCTCCTTCATCACTTTCATCACCGTCGCAGCGTCGGTCGTGCCGGCTGCCTTCACCGCTTTCAGATAGTGAGTCACGGACGAATAGACACCAGCTTGCGCCGAGGTCGGCGGCCGCTTCATACGCTCCTGGAAGCGCTTCGAGAACGCGCGGGTGTCATCGTTGAGATCCCAGTAGAAGGCTTCCGCCAGCAACAGGCCCTGCGCGGTCTCGAGTCCGATGGAGTCGATATCGGTCACGAAGGCGAGCAGCGGCGAGACCTTCTGGCCGCCCTTGGTGATGCCGAACTCGGCCGCCTGCTTGATGGCGTTGACGGTGTCGCCGCCGGCATTCGCAAGCCCGATCACCTTGGCTTTCGAGGCTTGGGCCTGGAGCAGGAACGACGAGAAATCCGACGTGTTGAGCGGATGGCGCACGCTGCCGAGCACCTTGCCGCCGGTCTTGGTCACGACGGCGCTGGTGTCCTTTTCCAGATCCTGGCCGAAGGCGTAGTCGGCGGTGAGGAAGTACCAAGTGTCGAGGCCCGACTTCACGGCCGCAAGGCCGGTCACATTGGCCTGACCGTAGGTGTCGAACACGTAGTGAATGGTATAGGGACCGCAGGCCTCGTTGGTGAGGCGGATCGAGCCCGGGCCGTTGAACATGATGATCTTGTTGCGCGCTTTCGCGATCTCGCCGGCGGCGAGCGCGGTCGCGGAGGCCGCGACGTCATAGATCATTTCGACGCCCTGATTGTCGAGCATGTCGCGGGCGATATTGGCGGAGAGATCGGCCTTGTTCTGATGGTCGGCAGCCAGCACCTGGATCTTGCGGCCGAGCACCTCACCGCCAAAGTCCTCCACGGCCATCTTGGCCGCGGTCTCGCTGCCGGGGCCGGTGATGTCGGCATAAAGGCTCGACATGTCGAGGATGCCGCCGATCTTCAGTGGCGGCTTGTCCTGGGCCTGCACGGCGCTCGCGCTCAGCGCCAACGCAGCGGCAAAAATGCCCGACAAAACATGCTTCATCGAAAAGACCTCCCTTATCGCGCCGTACTCTGATGGCGGCTTGGTTATTGCTGTTACCGCAATCATGCCGCATGCGCGACAGCGCAGCAAGCGCACGGGACGATGCAGATGAACGATCAACACGCGCTTTCCGCAAAGCGGAATGACGAGATGCGGAAGAGTGCCTCCGCCGTCATTGCGAGCGCAGCGAAGCAATCCAGGATCTTTCCTCGGAGGGACTCTGGATTGCTTCCCTGCGCTCGCAATGACGGAGTATGAACAAACAGTCTTCGCGCCCCACCGCGCTTGAGTTATGGTTGGAGCGCAACGCAACCTTTCCGGGCAACGTGACGCGACTGCTTCATCTCATCGTCGCATGTCTTCTGGTCGCGGCTCGCGGTGCGTCCGCCACGCCGTGCCAGTTCGAGTCCCAGGGCGAAGGCCGCGTCACCGCGATCGATGCGCGCAGTCTGCGTCTCGATGACGGCCGGGAAATCCGCTTGACCGGCATCGAGCCGACCGCAACCACGAAGCAGGCGCTGACGACGCTGCTCGTCGGTCGCGACGTTATTTTGCGCAGCGCCGACGACACGCCCGACCGCTATGGCCGCCAGGGCGCGCTGGTCTTTGTCGGCGAGAGCGACATCTCCGTGCAGGCGACGCTCCTCGCCGAGGGCGACGCCATCGTCTCCGCCGAGATCGCCGATAAGGACTGCGCGGCCGCCCTGATGGCGGCGGAGGCCGAGGCAAGGCGCCAAAAAAAGGGCAGCTGGGCTGACCTGTCGGCCATAAAAAACGCGGAAAGTCCGGACGATATTTTGGCGGGGATCGGGCGTTTTGTGGTGGTCGAGGGCAAAGTCCTGTCGGTCCGGCAAGCTGGGGCAATGACCTACCTCAACTTCGGACGAAACTGGACACGCGGCTTCGCCGTGACTATTTCAAAGCGCATGATACCCGCGTTCGAAAGCGCCGGGATCGCCCTTAAGTCTCTGGAAAATAAGCGTATTCGTGTCAGGGGCTGGGCTGAGGGGAATACGGGGCCGCGTATCGATGTACGCCTCGTGGGACAAATCGAGTTGCTGGGCGCAAACGAGCCGACAGGGGTAAGGCCCTAAAAAGGGCCAGGCACGGGTTAAGCGACGTGAATGGGGTGCTAGGACGGCACGGACGAGGTGAACGCCGCCGCCTGCGGGCAGCGCCGGCTGCGCTATGCCTCGTGCTGGGTTCAGCCCTCGCCGGTTGCGGCGATATGGGCCGGTTCCAGACCGCGGCGGCGCCCCCGACCGTCGCAATGCCCAAGCCGAAGCCGGCCGTCGCGCAGACCCCCGCCACCGAAAAGGAGCACGAGCGCATCCTGGCGAGCTACGGCGGCACATATGACGACCCCAGGCTCGAATCGCTCGTCACCAAGACCGTCGACCGCCTGGTCGCAGCGTCCGACCGCCCCGATCAGGGTTACAGGGTCACGATCCTCAATTCCGGCGCGGTGAACGCCTTCGCGCTGCCGAACGGCCAGCTCTATGTCACGCGCGGTCTTCTTGCGCTGGCGAGCGATACGTCGGAATTGTCTTCCGTGCTCAGCCACGAGATGGCGCATGTGCTGTCCAAGCACGCCGCGATGCGCGAGGACCAGGCCCGCCAGGCCGCGATCGTCACCCGCGTCGTCACCGACATGAGCAACGATCCCGATCTCACCGCGCTGGCGCTCGCCAAGACCAAGCTGACCATGGCGAGCTTTTCGCGCAATCAGGAGTTCGAGGCCGACGGCGTCGGCGTCGGCATCTCCGCCAAGGCCCATTTCGATCCTTATGGTGCTGCACGCTTTCTCTCGGCGATGGAGCGCAATGCCGAGCTGAAGGTCGGCAAGACCTCGCTCGATCCGCGGGCGCAGGATTTCACCTCGTCGCATCCGGCAACGCCCGAGCGCGTGCAGAACGCGCAGACCATCGCGCGGCAATACGCAGCGCCAGAGGGCGGCGAACGCGACCGCGAGACCTATCTCGCCGCGATCGACAATCTCGTCTACGGCGAAGACCCCAGCGAAGGTTTTGTCCGTGGCCGGCGCTTCCTGCATCCGAAGCTCGGTTTCACCTTCCAGGCGCCGGACAATTTTACGCTCGACAACACCGCGCAGGCCGTGATCGGCGTGCGCGACGGCGGCTCGCAGGCGATGCGCTTCGACGTCGTGCGGGTGCCGGCCGAACAGTCGCTGGGCGATTACCTGAATTCCGGCTGGATGGAGGGCGTCGAGAAGGCCTCCACCGAGGACATCACCATCAACGGTTTTCCGGCTGCGTCCGCCACCGCCAAGGGCGACCAGTGGCAGTTCAAGGTCTATGCGCTGCGCTTCGGCAGCGACGTCTACCGCTTCATCTTCGCGGCACGGCAGAAGTCGACCGAGAGCGAGCGCAATGCGCGCGAGACCGTCGGTTCATTCCGCCGCCTGACGCTCGACGAGATCCAGGCCGCGCGCCCGCTGCGCATCAAGGTCATCACCGTACAGCCTGGCGACACCGTGGAATCGCTCTCCCACCGCATGGCCGGCGTCGACCACCCGGCCGAGCGTTTTCGCGTGCTCAACGGGCTCGATCGCAACGCGCAGGTGAAGGTGCGCGATCGTGTGAAGGTCGTGGCGGATTGACGCGCGGTGGTTCCGCAAACTCCGCTGTCGTCCCGGCGTCGGCCGGGACCCATAACCCCAGGGAGCAATTTGGCGGGCGCTGGTCGTTCGGGATTAAGAACACCCGCGTTCGATAGATCACGCGGTATGGGTCCCGGCCCCCGTGCGCAATTGCGCACTAGGCCGGGACGACATTCGCTTGTAGCTGCAGCTCACGCCCTAACCGCCCGCGTCCATATCGCCGGCCTCGCGCTGGCCGCTGAGCCAGAGCGCGAGCAAGGTCCAGAACGCGCCTGACAGCAGGTACGCACCCGAGGCGATGACGCCGAGATTGGTCGCCAGCAACAGAGCGACCAGCGGTGCAAAGCCTGCGCCGAACAGCCAGGCCATGTCGGAGGTCAGCGCCGAGGCCGTGTAGCGATACGCCTGCTTGAAGTTCGAGGCGATCGCACCCGAGGACTGGCCGAACGAGAGGCCGAGCAGGATGAAGCCGATCACCATGTAGATGGTCTCGCCGAACGCGCCGGCATCGAGCAGCTGCGGGGCAAAGCCGCTGTAGATCGCGATCGCGATCGCCGATCCCATCAGCAGCGACTTGCGGCCGACGCGATCGGCGATGACGCCGGAGAGCACGATCGCGCCGACGCCGAACACGGCGGCGACGATCTCGATGATCAGGAAGCGCACCGGGCTTTCGCGGGTGAACAGGAACACCCAGGACAGCGGAAACACCGTGACCATGTGGAACAGCGCGAAGCTCGCCAGCGGCGCAAACGCACCGAGCATGATGTTCTGGCCTTCGCGCGCCACGGTCTCGGAGATGCGCGAGGGTTGCAATTCGCGGGTCTCGAACAGCGAGGCATATTCTTCCGTCGTCACCATGCGCAGGCGCGCGAACAGCGCTACGACGTTGATGGCGAAGGCGACGAAGAACGGATAGCGCCAGCCCCAATCGAAGAAATCGTCGGCCGACAGATTCCCGGCGAAATAGGCGAACAGCCCGCTCGCCACGATCAGACCAAGCGGCGCACCAAGCTGCGGCACCATCGCGTACCAGCCGCGCTTTGAAGGCGGCGCGTTCAGCGCCAGCAGCGAGGCCATGCCGTCCCAGGCGCCGCCCCAGGCCAGACCCTGTGCGATGCGCGCCAGCGCCAGCAGCCAGATCGCGGCAGCGCCGATCTCGTGATAGCCGGGCAGGAACGCGATCGCGACGGTGGCGGTGCCGAGCAGGAACAGCGCCGAGATCAGCTTGGCCGTCTTGCCGTACTCGCGGTCGACCGTCATGAAAATGACGGTGCCGATCGGCCGCGCCATGAAGGCCAGCGCGAAGATCATGAAGGAATAGAGGGTGCCGGTCAGTTCGCTCGTGAACGGGAAGACCAGGCGCGGGAACACGATCACCGAGGCGATCGCGAAAACGAAGAAGTCGAAGAATTCCGAGGTGCGGCCGATGATCACGCCGATGGCGATCTCGCCGGGACTGGCCTGGTCGTGGCCGTGCTCGCCCGAGTGGTCTGCCATTGCGGGGGTCTGTGCCATCGCCATTCGCGCGCCCTTAACGTTCTGAAACCAAAGCCGACTGCCCGGCGAGGCGCCAGGCAATCGAATCCTGTCTGGCGCAACATCCCGCACTGCAACATTGGACAAATTGTCCAATGTTGGGATTGCTGCGCCGCAGCTACCCCTTGGCCCCGCAAAAGAAACTCATTCTCATAAGGCTCGGCCCGTGTCCCGTTTCAAGATCCTGGCGATGCTACCCTTGGCGGTTATGCTAAGTGGCTGCAACTACGTCGTGCTGGCGCCGGCCGGCGATATCGCGGCGCAGCAGCGCGACCTTGTCATCATCTCCACCGTCCTGATGCTCCTGATTGTCGTCCCCGTGATGGCCCTGACGGTGCTGTTCGCCTGGCGCTACCGGCAGTCCAACACCGACGCCCGCTACGAGCCGGAATGGGACCACTCGACCAGCCTCGAGCTGGTGATCTGGTCGGCGCCGCTTCTGATCATTGTTTGCCTTGGCGCGCTGACCTGGATGGGCACGCACCTGCTCGACCCCTATCGCACGCTCGGCCGCATCCATGCCGACCGCGCAGTCGACCAGTCCAAGGCCCCGCTCGAGGTCGACGTCGTCGCGCTCGACTGGAAGTGGCTCTTTATCTATCCGGATTACGGCATCGCCA
Organism: Bradyrhizobium sp. BWC-3-1; assembly: GCF_032917965.1. Classification (NCBI taxonomy): domain Bacteria; kingdom Pseudomonadati; phylum Pseudomonadota; class Alphaproteobacteria; order Hyphomicrobiales; family Nitrobacteraceae; genus Bradyrhizobium; species Bradyrhizobium sp. BWC-3-1. Next base: position 630,564 of record NZ_CP136625.1, on the reverse strand, counting down.
CCGTCAACGATCTGGCAGCTCCCGTCGATCGTCCGATCAACTTCCGCATCACCGCGTCCTCGGTGATGAACTCGTTCTACATCCCCGCGCTGGCCGGCCAGATCTACGCAATGCCGGGCATGGAGACCAAGCTCCACGCCGTCGTGAACCACGCCGGCAGCTATCGGGGCTTTTCGGCGAACTACAGCGGGGCCGGCTTCTCCGGCATGCACTTCAACTTCCAGGGTCTCGACGACAAGGGCTTTGACGCCTGGATCGCCAGCGCCAAGTCCGGCGGCGGCTCGCTCGGCCGCGCCGAATATCTCCAGCTCGAAAAGCCCAGCCAGAACGAGCCGGTGCGGCGCTACGGTACCGTGGATTCCGATCTCTACCGCCTGATCCTCAACATGTGCGTCGAGACCGGCAAGATGTGCCAGAGCGAGATGATGGCGATCGACGCCAAGGGCGGCCTCGGCCATGAGGGCCTGAACAACACCCTGCCGCTGGCCTACGACAAGTACGCCCGCCGCGGCACCGCGCTTGGGCCGGAGCCGACTTTCGTCGCCGGCACCTGCACGCCCGATGCGCCGCAGGGCAGGACCACCGCTTCCATCACGGCACCTGTCGACACCGCGCCGCTGCTCGGCGCCGGCCTGAAGCGGCCGAGTTTCACGCCGCTGAAGTCCTCGTCCTTCTTCCTCGGACAACGTCCGAAGTCAGATTCGTAAAGAGATCCCGCATGTCTCCTGATCTTCTCAAGCTCATCTTCGGCCGGCTCACCTTCGAATCGCTGCCGCTGCACGAGCCGATCGTCGTCGGCACGTTTGCCGTGGTGGCGACCGGCGGCCTCATCATGCTCGCCGGCCTGACCTATTTCCGCGTCTGGGGTTATCTCTGGAGCGAGTGGTTCACCAGCGTCGACCACAAGCGCATCGGCATCATGTACATGATCCTCGGCATCGTGATGCTGCTGCGCGGCTTCGCCGACGCGCTGATGATGCGGTTGCAGCAGGCGCTCGCCTTCGGCGGCTCGGAGGGCTATCTCAACGCCCATCACTACGACCAGGTCTTCACCGCCCACGGCGTGATCATGATCTTCTTCGTGGCGATGCCGCTGGTCACCGGCCTGATGAACTTCGTCGTGCCGCTCCAGATCGGCGCGCGCGACGTGTCGTTCCCGTTCCTGAACAATTTCAGCTTCTGGATGACGGTCGGCGGCGCGGTGCTGGTGATGGCCTCGCTGTTCATCGGCGAATTCGCCCGCACCGGCTGGCTCGCTTATCCGCCGCTGTCGAACATCGGCTACAGTCCGGATGTCGGCGTCGACTATTACATATGGGGGCTACAGGTCGCGGGCGTCGGAACGACACTGTCCGGCATCAACCTGATCTGCACCATCGTCAAGCTGCGGTGCCCCGGCATGACCATGATGCGGATGCCGGTGTTCACCTGGACCGCGCTCTGCACCAACGTGCTGATCGTCGCTTCCTTCCCGGTTCTGACCGTCGTGCTCGCGCTGCTCTCGCTCGATCGCTACGTCGGCACCAACTTCTTCACGAACGATTTCGGCGGCAGCCCGATGATGTACGTGAACCTGATCTGGATCTGGGGTCATCCCGAGGTCTACATCCTGGTTCTCCCCGCCTTCGGCATCTTCTCGGAAGTGACCTCGACCTTCTCGGGCAAGCGGCTGTTCGGCTACACCTCGATGGTCTACGCCACGGTGGTCATCACCATCCTGTCGTACCTGGTCTGGCTGCACCACTTCTTCACGATGGGGTCGGGCGCCAGCGTCAACTCCTTCTTCGGCATCACCACGATGATCATCTCGATCCCGACGGGCGCGAAGATGTTCAACTGGCTATTCACGATGTATCGCGGCCGCATCCGCTTCGAGCTGCCGATGATGTGGACGATCGCGTTCATGCTGACCTTCGTGCTCGGCGGCATGACCGGCGTGCTGCTCGCGGTGCCGCCGGCCGACTTCGTCCTGCACAACAGCCTGTTCCTGATCGCGCACTTCCACAACGTAATCATCGGCGGCGTCGTGTTCGGCGCGTTCGCCGGTATCGGCTACTGGTTCCCGAAGGCGTTCGGCTTCAAGCTCGACCCGTTCTGGGGCAAGCTGTCGTTCTGGTTCTGGGTCACGGGCTTCTACCTCGCTTTCATGCCGCTCTATGTGCTCGGACTGATGGGCGTGACCCGCCGGCTCCGTGTGTTCGACGACCCGAGCCTGCAGATCTGGTTCATCGTCGCCGGCATTGGCGCCTTCCTGGTCTTCCTTGGCATCCTCTCGATGCTGATGCAGTTCGCCGTCAGCTTCCTCAGGCGCGAGCAGCTCAAGGACGTCACCGGCGATCCCTGGGACGCGCGCACGCTGGAATGGGCGACCTCCTCGCCGCCGCCGGCCTACAACTTCGCCTTCACCCCCGTCGCTCACGACAACGACGCGTGGTGGGACATGAAGAAGCGCGGTTATCAGCGCCCGCTCACCGGGTTCAAGCCGATCCACATGCCGAGCAGCACCGGCACCGGCATCATCCTCGCCGGCTTCGCCACCGCGATGGGATTCGGCCTGATCTGGTACATCTGGTGGCTGGCGGCCGCGAGCTTCATCGCGATGCTCGCCGTCGGCATCGGTCACACCTTCAACTATCACCGCGATTTCGATATTCCGGCCGAGGACGTCATCCGGGCCGAAGACGCGCGCACCAAGCTGCTCGCCGGAGCCAAGTAAATGACTGTCGCTGTCAATCCCACGCAAACCGGCGAGCCGGTCTTCTACCTCGCCGACGAACACCCGCATCCGGAAGGCTACAGCACCTCGCTCGGCTTCTGGATCTATCTGATGAGCGACTGTCTCATCTTCGCGATCCTGTTCGCCACTTTCGGCGTGCTCGGCGGCAATTACGCCGCCGGCCCGGCGCCGAAGGATCTGTTCGAGCTGCCGCTGGTCGCGGTCAACACCTCGATGCTACTGCTGTCGTCGATCACGTATGGTTTTGCCATGCTGACGATGCAGCAGAACAAGATCGCGCAGACCCAGATCTGGCTGGCGATCACCGGCCTGTTCGGAGCCGCATTCATCGGCATCGAGCTGTCCGAGTTCGCCCACATGATCCATGAGGGCGCGACGCCGCAGCGTAGTGCTTTCCTGTCCGCCTTCTTCACCCTGGTCGGCACCCATGGCCTGCACGTCAGCTGTGGCCTGATCTGGCTGGTGACCCTGATGGTGCAGGTCTGGAAGTTCGGCCTGATCGACGCCAATCGCCGCCGCCTGATGTGCCTGTCGATGTTCTGGCACTTCCTGGACGTGGTCTGGATCGGCGTCTTCACCTTCGTCTATCTCCTGGGAGTTCTGCGATGAACACCGATACTCACGCCGCCCACGCGGACGATCATCATCACGGCGACAGCCACGCCAATGCCCACGGCTCGTTCTCGACCTATATGCTCGGCTTCGTGCTCTCGGTCGTGCTCACCGCGATCCCGTTCTGGCTGGTGATGAGCGGCGCGCTTCCGAGCAAGCAGATCACCGCGCTGGTGATCATGGCCTTCGCGGTCGTGCAGATCGTCGTGCACATGATCTACTTCCTGCACATGAACACGACGTCAGAGAACGGCTGGAGCATGATGGCGCTGATCTTCACCATCGTCATGGTGGTGATCGCCCTGTCGGGTTCGCTGTGGGTGATGAACCACCTCAACAGCAACATGATGCCGATCCACCAGATGACCGGGATGAAATGAACGAGACCCGGACCGTGACGAGCGAGGCAAACGGGACGCGCAGCAACGCAGCGCGCCCGCCCTTGTGGCTCACGATCCTCTCGCTCACGGCCATTGCACTTCTGATCGCGCTCGGCGTCTGGCAGATCGAGCGCCGCGCCTGGAAGCTGGCGCTGATCGATCGCGTCGAGCAGCGCGTTCATGCCCCGGCCCAGCCGATCCCCTCCCCGGCGGCATGGCCGACCGTCTCCGCCGCAAACGACGAATACAGACACGTCAGCGTCTCCGGCCGGTTCCTGCATGACCGCGAGACCCTGGCTCAGGCCGTCACCGAAGAAGGCCCGGGCTATTGGGTGCTGACACCGCTCAGGCGCGACGACGGCACGCTGGTCCTGGTCAACCGCGGCTTCGTGCCGTCCGACCGGCGCGATGCGTCGACGCGCTGGGACGGCAACCCGCAAGGCCAGGTCGAGATCACCGGCCTGTTGCGCGTGACGGAGCCAAAAGGCGGATTCCTCAGAAACAACGTGCCGGAGCACAATCGCTGGTACTCGCGGGATGTCGCAGCGATTGCGACGGCACGCGGCCTCGACCACGTCGCGCCCTTTTTCATCGATGCCGACGCTCGATCACAATCCGGCAGCGGCCCAATCGGCGGATTGACCGTGATCAGCTTTCCCAATAACCACCTGATCTACGCGCTGACGTGGTTTGCTCTGGCGTTCATGCTGGCCGGCAGACTTTTCGTCACATTCGGCGGCGGGCTGTTCCGCCGCAAGGAGCCCTGGAGCGGCTTCGCCCACGAAGCGGCCGGCGGCCTCGATGCTGTCGCCCGCAGGACGGGATCAGATGCTGGAACGATCGGCGAGCCCACCTGACAACGGAAGAACGCACAGCGCCGTCACGCTGCAATCGCAGGCGGACGCGCGCAGCGAGCTGATCGGCACAGCGCCAACCGACGACGAGACCAACCGCAAGAACATGGCGCTGCTGATCCAGCTGCGCTGGACCGCAGTGGTCGGCCAGATCGTGACCATCGGCGGCGTGCATGTGTGGCTCGGCATTCCCCTGCCCCTCACCCGCATGGGCGCGGTAATCGGCGCCCTGATATTTCTCAACATCTCCAGCCTGGTCTGGGTGCGCCATCGCGCCGCGATCACCAACAATGAGTTGCTGGTCGCCCTGATGCTGGACGTCGCCGCGCTGACCGCGCAGCTTTACCTCAGCGGCGGCGCCACCAATCCCTTCACCTCGCTGTTCCTGCTCCAGGTGACGCTGGGCGCGGTGCTGCTCGATGGCCGCTCGACCTGGTCGCTGGTCGCCTTGACCTGCGCGAGCTTCGTCTGGCTGACCGTCGCCTACCGACCGCTCGATCTGCCGCCGAACCCGCTGAGCGAGACCTACACCCTCACGGTTGCCGGCATGCTGCTGGGCTTCGTGCTCAACGCCGTGCTGCTGGTGGTGTTCGTCACCCGCATCAACAGGAATTTGCGCGAGCGCGACGCGCATCTGGCGGCGCTGCGCCAGCATGCCGCCGAGCAGGATCATATCGTGCGCATGGGCCTGCTCGCCTCCGGCGCGGCTCACGAGCTCGGCACGCCGCTCGCCTCGCTCTCGGTCATCCTCGGCGACTGGCGCCGCATGCCCGACCTCGCCGCCGATCAGGAGCTGGCCGAGGACCTCGAGGAGATGGAGACCTCGCTGCAACGCTGCAAGTCGATCGTGACAGGCATTCTGGTGTCGGCGGGCGAAGCCCGCGGCGAGGGATCGTCGCCGACGACGGTGGCGGCTTTCGTCACCGCGCTCGTGGAAGAGTGGCGCGACGCGCGCTCGGCGCGCACGTTGTATTTCGTCAACACTTTCGGCGAAGACGTCGCAATCGTCTCGGACGTCGCGCTGAAGCAGGTGATCTTCAACGTGCTCGACAACGCCTACGAGGTCTCGCGCGACTGGGTCGAGCTCGTTGCCGGGCGCGAGGGCGATCATCTCGTGCTGTCGATCAGCGATCGCGGCCCCGGCTTTGCGCCGGAGATGCTGGCACAGCTCGGAAAGCCCTATCAATCGAGCAAGGGCCGCGCCGGCGGCGGGCTCGGCCTGTTCCTGGTGGTGAACGTGGTGCGCAAGTTAGGGGGCAGCGTGACCGCCGAGAACCACAGGAAGCGCGGCGCTACGGTCCGCCTCACGCTGCCGCTCGCAACGCTCGCGATCGGAGGCAGCTTTGACGCCTGATCGTTCGCTCGTCGTCGTCGAGGACGATGCCGGCTTCGCCCGCACCCTGAAGCGTTCGTTCGAGCGCCGCGACTACGAGGTCGTGCTCGCCGCCTCGATCGAGGATGTGCGGAAAGTCCTGGAGGAGCGATCGTTTGGCTATGCCGTCGTCGACCTCAAGCTCGGCGGCGCCTCGGGACTGGCCTGCGTGGAGCTCTTGCACACGCACGATCCGGAGATGCTGATCGTGGTGCTGACGGGCTTTGCCAGCATCTCCACCGCCGTCGAGGCCATCAAGCTCGGCGCATGCCACTATCTGGCAAAGCCGTCGAACACCGACGACATCGAGGCCGCCTTCAACAAGGCCGCAGGCAATGCCGAGGTCGCGCTCGACGCCCGGCCGACATCGATTAAGACGCTGGAGTGGGAACGCATCCACCAGACCCTGATCGAAACCGATTTCAACATCTCGGAAGCCGCAAGGCGGCTCGGGATGCATCGGCGGACGCTGGCGCGGAAGCTCGAGAAGCGGCCGGTGAAGTGAGGAGGAGCGGATCGAAGCCGCTCCTCCTCTCCACTGGTTAGGCTTGCTTGCCATATCGCGCGATGACGTCGGCCAGGGCGGTGTGGCCTGCGCAGGATCCTGTTCCCGGATCATTGCTGCCGCTCTCCACGGCGGTGGCGTAGATGACCCCGGGATCGGCCTCGAGTTGTTGGCGCAGCGCGGCCAGCTTTGGCCAGCGGCTCCTGTCCGCGACAGCGTGGAAGTCGAGCCAGCGCGCCACACCTGCCAGCAAGGCGTCCGCGAGGGTCGGCCGGTCGGCGAGCAGGAACCTTGCCGGCTCGATCATGCCTTCGAGCTTGTCGTGACGTTCGATCACCTTTCTCCTTCCGAACTCCCGCAAGGCCGAACGCATGGCGTCGTCCATCGCCACGCCTTCCATTGCGACCCAAAGCGGCGCGAAGGCGCCGGTAAAGCCGGTATTCACGAACGCCATCAGCTGGTGCATGCGATCGGCTTGCGGCGACAACGGATCAAAGCTGATGCGCCGTTCGGTATCCCTGGCTTCGAGCCAAGCCGCGATCGCCATGGTTTCCGTCAGCACATCGCCCTGGTCCGTTATAAGTGCAGGCGTCTCGTGTCGCGGATTGATCCTGGCGTATGACGGGCTCAGCATCTCGCCCAGCATGTCGACGCGACACAGGCGATATGGCCTGCCAAACCATTCAAGAGCTGCAACGAGTCCCATGGAGCTTCCCATCGGGAAGCCGTAAAGTAGGATTGGATCCATCGATCTATTCTCCGTGATTTCTGATGATCACGCTGCGCAGCGGTCCCGAACCCTAGTCGCTCGCTCCATCAAGTAAATTGCGAACATTTTTGTAACCTGGAGCCCGCCGATGAAAGATCTCGTTTCGAGATGTCCCATCGAGGAAGTGATGCAGATCCTGAGCGGCCGGTGGCCTACGCTTCTGATCTACTATTTGAAACAGGGCACCAAACGGTTCAGCGACTTGCGTCGGGACAATCCGACCATCTCGCACAGGATGCTCGCCCTCGAGCTTCGCAAGCTGGAGGACGCCGGTATCGTGACTCGCACGGAATTCGACGGATACCCGTTGAGGGTCGAGTACGATCTGACCGCCGCCGGCCACACCTTGGTGCCGTTGATCGATGCGTTGGGCGCCTGGTGGTCGACGGTTGCGACTGACGCGCGCGGAGACGACCGCGAGACCGGGCGCGGCGCTTCGGGAAGCGCATCGCGGGTTTGATCCTGCTCAGGACCGCATAGGCTCAAAGCAATTCCGCCCGCTGACGTCCCCGAACCGGGGCGGTCAGCGTCTCCAAAACAAAAAGCCCGGCCGTAAGACCGGGCTTTGATCTGTTGCGTTCGACGCGCGAGACGCTTACGCGGCCTCGTCGGCGACCGTGGCGCCGCCCTCGGTCTCGTCGCTATCGCCCTCGGCGTCCGCATCGGCCTCGCCTTCGGCGGCTTCGGACTTGGCGCCAGTGCGGCGCGGGCTCTTGGCGAGCTGGGCCTCGATCTCCTTGACCGCTTCGGTCTCGGTCGAGTGCTGCACCACCGCGATCTCGCGGGAGAGACGGTCGAGCGCTGCTTCATAGAGCTGGCGTTCGCTGTAGGACTGCTCGGGCTGCGACTCGGAGCGATAGAGGTCGCGCACGACTTCCGCGATAGCGACGATGTCGCCCGAATTGATCTTCGCTTCGTATTCCTGGGCGCGGCGCGACCACATGGTGCGCTTGACGCGGGCACGGCCCTTGAGGGTCTCGAGCGCACGCTTCACCAGCGCGGGGTCGGAGAGCTTGCGCATGCCGACATTGGCGACCTTGGCGGTCGGCACGCGCAGCGTCATCTTGTCCTTGATGAAGTTGATGACGAACAGCTCGAGCTTCGCGCCGGCGATCTCCTGCTCCTCGATGGCCAGAATCTGGCCGACGCCGTGAGCGGGATAGACGACGAATTCGTTGGCCTTGAAGCCCTGACGCTGGGTCACAACCTTCTTTTCCTCGACCTTCGGCGCAACAGCCGCGGGCTTCATGGCCGGCTTGGCGGCAGCAACAGGGGCCTTGGCAGGAGCAGCAGCAACAGGAGCCTTTGCGGCGGGCTTGGCAGCGGGAGCCTTGGCAACAGCGGGCTTGGCGGCGGGCTTGGCGGCAACAGGCTTGGCAACGGTCGCTTTCGCGGCCGGCTTGGCAGTCTTGTTAGGCATTGCGCTTCTTTTGTTCTTCGAGGACTTTGCAGCCGGCGCCTTCGTCGCGGTCCGACCCTTGGATGCGCTACGGCTGGCCGCGGCGACTTTCTTGGCGTCCTTATGGGAAGCCTTCGCTGAAGTACTCTTTTTACGCGTTTTCTGTGACACAGCCTGCGCGCGGAAACTGCCACGCCCCTGTTCGACATTTGGTTTCACGGGAACCCAACGGGGCCGACGGGGCTAACCAGGGTTCGGCTCAATGTGCCCAATATAGCACATTTCCCGCAAAAATCAATGATTTAGGGGTGTTAAGGCCTAGTTTTCGGCGGTAAGGCCGCTAATAGGGTTAAGTTTGACCCGAATTAGTCGCCGGAGCCGGGGTTCGGCGAGAAATACTTGTCGAACTTGCCCTCCATGCCGTCGAAATCCTTGGCGTCGTCGGGTGATTCTTTCTTCTGGGTGATGTTCGGCCAGCTCTTGGCGTAGTCGGCGTTGACCGTGAGCCACTTTTCCAGGCCCGGTTCCGTGTCCGGCTTGATGGCATCGGCGGGGCATTCCGGCTCGCACACGCCGCAGTCGATGCACTCGTCAGGATGGATGACGAGCATGTTCTCGCCCTCATAGAAACAGTCGACCGGGCAGACCTCGACGCAGTCGGTGTACTTGCACTTGATGCACGCTTCAGTGACGACGTAAGTCATCCAACGCTCCGAAAAGCTCTTTTAAAAGTCGCGGCTTGCGTAGCGCGGATGGCCCGGCGCCGCAAGCTCAGGAACGGCCGATCATGACGGCTTTATGCGCTTGATCGACCAAGAAATGAATTCAAAGCGCAATTAATTGCGCTGAGAACTTGGCGGGCCTTCACCGAGCTCTTCGTAGAGCACACGGGCCGAGGCGGCATCGCCACGGCGCTCGTTGAAGGCGATGACTTTCAAGACGCGCACGGTGCGATCGAGCGCGATGGTGAGCACGTCGCCGATCTTGATCGCATGCCCCGGCGATTTCTCGCGTGCGCCGTTGACGCGAACATGGCCGGACTCGACAAGCGCGGCCGCGGAGGTGCGCGCCTTCACCACCCGCGCGTGCCACAGCCATTTGTCGATGCGCTGCCGCTCGGTCGTGGGCTCACTCCTTACGCCCGGACAGCTGCTCCTTCAGCGCAGCGAGCTTCGCGAACGGCGAGTTCGGATCGACCGGACGATCGCGCTCGCGCGGGGTGGCGCTCGATGCGTAGGGCCGCAGCGACGGGCCGCCCTGGCGGTCGCGGCCCTTGTCGCGGTCGCGGCCACGGTTATCGCGGCCCTTGTCGCGATCGCCGCCGAACTTGCCCTTGTTGCGGTCCTTGTTGTCGCGGTCCTTGTTGCCGCCATTTTTGCCCTCGAAGCGGCGGTTCTTGTCGTCGCGGCCCTCGGGACGCGGCGCAGCTTCGGCGCTACCTTCTCGCGGCTTGCGGAAGTCCCTGCCACCATCTCGACGATGACCGCCGCCATGGCGATGGCGCTCACCGCGCTTCTCGCCGTCGGCGGCAGGCTGGGCTTCGCCTTCGGCAGGCGCAGCGCCGGCTTCAGCGGCCGCCTGTGGACGCGGCTGGTGATGACGCTGGTTGCGATGGCGCTCGTGGCGCGGCTTGCGATCATCGTGACGGCCCGCGGGACGCCAGACCTCAATGAGCTCGGGCTCGGCGGGCGTCGCCGCGGCTTCCACGGGCGCTGCCGCATCGGCCGACGCAGCGGCTTCAGTTGCAGCGGTCTCTGCAGGCGCGGTTTCGGCAGGTGCGGTTTCGACAGCTTCAGCGGGGGCAACAGGCTCTTCCGCAGGTGGCGCGATGCCGGGAGCGTCTTCCGGCGTGACGGAAGCTTCGAGCGCCGGCTCGTCATGCGCGGGCTCGTCGTGCTGCTCCATCCCGGGCGCGTCTTCGACGGTCACAGGCTCGGCAGCGGCTTCGATCGCGGCATCCGCAGGGGTTGCGGCGTCCTCGACCGGCGTTTCGGTTGCGGGCGTCTCTTCGCTGGAGGCTTCAGCAACAGGCGCGTCAGCAATAGGCGTCTCGGCAACAGCCGCAGCCGGCTTCGCCGGCAGCGGCGGGCGCTTGTCCATGCGATAGCCGAGCGCACGCAGCACGGAGGCAAAGTCTTCGCCGGCGGAGCCGGTGAGCGAGGTCATCGCCTGCGTCACCACAAAGCTGCGGCCGTCGAATGCCCCGGCGGGCTTTTCGCCAGACGCGTTCTCGCGCCAGGCCAGCGCCGGACGGATCAGATCGGCCAGGCGCTCGAGGATATCGACGCGCACGGCGCGCTCGCCGGCCTGCTTGTAGCCGAGCACGCGATAGGCATCGCGCGGCAGCTGCTTGTCGACCGGGAACGAGGTGCGGCCGGAGCTTGCCAGATGCTGCGCGCCCGACAGCGCGGAGGGATCGACATTGTCCTGCTTCAGCGCCCAGAGCAGCGCGGCCAGCGCACGCCCGGCCGGCTTGAGCAGGCCGGGGAAATAGAGGTGATAGGCGCCGAAGCGGACGCCGTATTTGCGCAAGGTCGCCCGCGAGGGCTGGTCGAGATCCTTCAGCTCGTTGGCGATCTTCGGGCGCTCCAGCACGCCGAGCGCCTCGACGAGTTGATAGGCGATGCCGCGGGCGATGCCGGTGACGTCCTCGGCCTTGCTGAGCTCGAACAGCGGCCCGAGCAGCTTTTCGATATGCGTCTTGAGCCAGAGCTCGAGCCGGGCCTGCACCTTGTCGCGGGGGGCGCCCGTGAGGCGTTCGTCGGAGATGATGCGGATGCGCGGATGCAGCGCCTCCTCTGCGGCAGACAGCCGCGCCACGGCGTCGCCGGTCCAGCGGATGATGCCTTCCGAGGTCAGCACGAACTGCTCGTCCGGCGCATTGCTCAGTTTTTCGGCGCGCGCGTTGATCTCGCCGGCGAGCACGGCCTGCGCTGCAGCCTGCAACGCTTTCGCATCGGAGCCGGCTTCCGCCGCATCCGGTGCAAAGGTGAAGCCATCGAGGCGGCCGATGACATGGCCTTCGACGATGACTTCGCCGGTCTTGCCGATTTCCGTATTCAAGCTCGTGTTCTCCCGCAGGCGGCGCATCAATACACTGGTCCGGCGATCAACGAAACGCTCAGTCAAGCGTTCATGGAGCGCATCCGATAATTTATTTTCGACCTCGCGGGCGATCCCCTGCCAGCGTTCGGGGTCTTTCAGCCAGTCGGGGCGGTTGGCGACGAAGGTCCAGGTGCGAATCTGCGCGATCCGGGCCGACAGCGTGTCGATATCGCCGTCGACGCGGTCGGCCTGGTCGATCTGGGTCCTGAACCAGGCGTCGGGGATGCATCCCTTCCGCATCAGGAAGCCGTACAGCGTCGTCACCAGCTCAGCATGGGCGGCCGGCGACAGCTTTCGATAATCCGGGACCTGGCAGGCCTCCCACAGCCGTTCCACGGCGTCCTTGCCATGCGCGACATCGCGCACCTCGGCGTCGCGGGCGGCGTGGTCGAGCACGCGCATGTCCTCGGCAATCGGCGCGCGCGTCAGCGCCTCGTGGCCGGGGGCCAGGTTCAGCGAGACCTGGAGCGCGCCGAGGGAAGCAAAATCCAGCTTCGAATTGCGCCATTGCAAAACCTTCACGGGATCGAAGGTGTGGTTCTGCAGCGCATTGACGAGCTCGGGCTCGAACGGGCCGCAGCGGCCGGTGGTGCCGAAGGTGCCGTTGCGGGTGGCGCGGCCGGCGCGGCCGGCGATCTGGGCGAATTCGGACGGCGTCAGGCGGCGGAACTGGTAGCCGTCGTACTTGCGGTCGGAGGCAAAGGCGACGTGGTCGACGTCGAGATTGAGGCCCATGCCGACGGCGTCGGTGGCGACGAGGTAATCGACCTCGCCGTTCTGGAACATCGCGACCTGCGCGTTGCGGGTGCGCGGCGACAGCGAACCCAGCACCACGGCGGCGCCGCCATGCTGGCGGCGGATCAGCTCGGCGATGGCGTAGACCTCGTCGGCCGAGAAGGCGACGATGGCGGTGCGGCGCGGCTGCCGCGTGATCTTGCGATCACCCGCGAATTCCAGCTGCGACAGGCGCGGCCGCGTGATCATGGAGACGCCCGGCAGCAGCCGCTCGATGATCGGGCGCATGGTCGCAGCGCCGAGCAGCAGCGTCTCGTCGCGGCCGCGGCGGTTGAGGATGCGATCGGTGAAGACGTGGCCGCGTTCCAGATCAGATGCGATCTGCACCTCGTCGACGGCGAGGAACGAGACGTCGAGATCCCGCGGCATCGCCTCGACGGTCGAGACCCAATAGCGCGGCGCTTTCGGCTTGATCTTCTCCTCGCCGGTCACGAGCGCGACGGCATCGGGGCCGAGCCTTGCTGCGATCTTGTTGTAGACCTCGCGCGCCAGCAGGCGCAGCGGCAGCCCGATCATGCCGGAGGGATGCGCGAGCATCCGCTCGATGGCGAGATGGGTCTTGCCGGTGTTGGTGGGACCAAGCACCGCAGTGACGCCGGCGCCGGGAAGCCGCTCGGAAGCGAAGGGAGAGGAGGAAAAAGGCATCTGGGGGATTAGGTAATGGCGATTGGGGCGAATGTCAGTGCTGTTTTGGGGCGGTGGCGCGAAGGGCCCGCCTCACGCGCTGGTGTCATCGCCCGGCTCGACCGGGCGATCCAGTATTCCAGAGGCGGCGCAGATCAAACCGAGAGGGCGCGGCGTACTGGATGCGCCGGTCAAGCCGGGGCATGACGGCGGAGAATGCGGCGCCTCTCCCTGAACCCAGCGCAACTGTCTCACTTTGACGCTTTTCGCGTTGGCTTTAAGCTTCGGAACGAGTTGAGAACGAATCGCGGCCGAATCGCTGACTCCCCCTTGAGTCCTGTTCCGTTCACGCAAGATGTCGCGGGAGGCTTGTTGGGTCGCACTAGATGGAGTTTTGGCCCGCCGCACAAGCGACGTTTCGGTGGCGGATTCGTTAAAGCTGGGGACGGCGCGGAGTCGAATCAGAATCGGGGAGGAGTCAAATGGATTCCCGGTTCTCGACCCGCTCCAAACAAAAAGCGCGAAAACAACCCCATGCACAGTAGGCATGTCATTGACATCGCTCGCATTTATTTTCGCCAAAAGGGAGATCAGCGCAGGGACGGCAGGCCTACTGCGTCTTCGCGACCTTGGGCGGCTGGGCGCTGGTGATGAAGCTGGTCGCTTCCAGCATGGCCGGCCCGAGCGGCGTCGGCACTTTCAGCCAGAACGGGACCAGGATGCGCGTGCCGGCGATCGGCGCGAACGCGACCTCGATGTTGCGCTGGGCGGCGAGATATTTGATCACGGGACGGTCGGGGATGTAGCCGGCGATGGGCACGAAATACAGCGAGCAGACCACGACCTGGCCGTGATAGCCCTTCTCCGCCTTGACGTTCTCCATGCGCTTGAAATCGAGCTTGAGCTCATAGCGCATGCGGCCGTCGAACACGGCGGCGCTGCCGTGGCAGGCGTCCGCCGACAGCACGTCGCCGGTGCCGGATACGCGCACCAGCGAGGCCGTCATCGGGTCCCAGACGCCGCGGCGATGCGCATCGGTGACGACGATGCGGTCGGGATCGACCGGCGGCTCCGGCAGGATGGCAAAATCCTTCACATTGCCCTTGTCGAGCGTGATGCGGATCTCTTCGGTCTTCTTCGAGGTGGTGGTGGAGGCCTGGTAGCCGGTCGCGACCAGCGCGCCGTTGACCACGCGCCCTTGCGAGGCGCCGGTGCCCGACCCGCCCGCGAAGGATTTTAGAAGCCCCGAGGTGCCGCCGGAGGCCGCGGCCGCGAACACGTCGTCCTGGATGTCGATATTCCAGGCGCCCTTGCCGACGGGAATGCCCGCCAGCGTCGCCTCATATTGCGCCTCGAGCTTGCCCTGCGCCGCCGCGGGCTCCGCCGCCCACGCCAAGACCAGCCCGCCAAGGGCCGCCATGACCCAGCGGCCGGCAGCGCGCGGATTCCTCGCGCGCCGCTCCGCTGAGCGCAGGCCGGGCGCAAGATGAGGCGTTGTGAGCACGAAACAATCCAATCGGGGCGCGAACGGTTGTTACTTAAGCCAAATACCGCGCCAAGCAATGCGTCCGGGCCTATCCGCGTCCGGAACTCCACCGGACTTTTCGGGCGCGAATACGCCCTTTATGTGATGGTAAGGCGCGATAATCATTGCCGTTTTGGTGATCGGGGTGGGACTGAAAAGCGCACCTCACCGCGCCACCTCCACCGCCGTCATGCCCCGGCTTGACCGGGGCATCCAGTACGCCGCGGCCCCTCTGGTCAGCCGCACCGTCTCGGCGTACTGGATCGCCCGGTCCCGGCTCCGCCAAGGCTACGCCGAGGCCCACACGGGTGCTCGGCCCGCCGAAGCTTCAGCGAAGGCGGCGAGCCGGGCGATGACAGCTCGCGTGAGGCACGAAACCCGCCCCAAAACCTTGACGTCCCGCCGCTTCCCCCCTATACGTCCGCCCGCTCCCTGCAAGGACAGAGATTTGCCCGTGGCGCCCCGAATGGCGGCCGCACATCGTTGGGAAAGATTGAGGATTTTGCCATGTCTCGCCGCTGCGAATTGACGGCCAAGGGCCCCCAGGTCGGCCACACGGTCAGCCACTCCAACATCAAGACCAAGCGCCGCTTCCTGCCGAACCTGGTCAACGTGACCTTCATCAGCGAAGCGCTGGGCCGCAACGTGCGCCTGCGCGTCTCCACCAACGCGATCAAGAGCGTCGATCACAATGGCGGCCTCGATCCCTTCCTGCTCAAGGCCAAGGCCGCCGTGCTGTCACCGCGCGCCCTCGAGCTGAAGCGCGCCATCCAGAAGAAGGTCGGCCCGACGCCGGCGCCGGAGAAGAAGGCGAGCTAAGAATTTTCGGATTGGGCGAGGGCTTGCGTCGCGAGGCGTAGGCTTAGCTGGATAGAGTTTGCATTACGGCCGGATCGGAAGATCCGGCCGTTTGTTTTGGAGCGTTCGACCTGAAGTTGCGTCCCACGTCTGCATTATCTAAGTTGCGTAAACGCGAACATTTCGGCGAAAGGCAATTGCGTGGATACTTGTCGCATTTGCTCCACCGGAGTTATGACCGATGGCGTCCTCGTCGATGGCTCGGTATTTCATAAGCGTTGCCTTGAACGGCTCAAGCGAGACGCTGAGGATTTCAAGTTTCGAGAACAACGACTTCTTAGCGAGCTTCGAAAGCCGTTAGGATTCATCGACAACATCTCAATGATATTTTTTCGGTCGCGACAGATCGAGCTACTTGCGGCAAAGCAGCATCTTGCTGAGCGGATACGAGTTGCTCGGGACGAGCACGAAGCAACGCTCGCAAAGATTCGCCTCATCTACGATTTGTGGCCTACTTATCCACCTGATTGGGATGAACGACAGCGCCTAACCAACGCTCGCGATCACTATAGCTGCAACGGGTGCGGCATCACTGGTCGGCTCCATCTGCACCACATGCGGGCCTTAAGTGAGGGCGGCACCAACCGGCTCGAGAACCTCGCGCTGCTTTGCGAAAAATGCCACAGCGCGCAACACGGAGGGCGCAAATTCAAATACGAAGATCGCCGCATCAACGAACCCAGCACCATCGAAAAGAAGATCGAATTGCTGAATAAAGCCCTTTCTCAAAATAAAGACGTGCGTTTTCGCTACAAGAAGCCCGACGGATCAACGACGACTCGCAAGGTCACACCAAGTGAAATGCGCAAACTAACGGTTCCTGGGCTTCAAAGTTTGCTTGGCAGAAAGATCAAGATCGAAAAGGAAGGTAAGTTGTGTCTGTTTGGCTATTGCCACCTTCGAAAGGCAAAGCGAACATTCGCCGTACACAGAATGCAACGAATCGAGCTTTGTTAGAAGCGCCAGCTACTCGACGGCTTCCTCGCTGGAAGCATTGAATTCAATCGATCCCGATCCCCACAGTTCCAAATGGTCAGCTTCCAATTCGTCTATGGTTTGGCGAGATTCTCCAGAGCCTCCGCCTCGGCTGAGGTCAGACGAACGAGAACTTGAGGCGGGTGGAAGCTGGCTCGAACTTTTCTCAATTGCTCAAGGGACACCGGACGAACTCGTCTTGCCGCAGCCAGGAGAATGGCGATGCCTTGGGTAGTGCCGGCGAAATATTCTGTGAAAGAATCGTAGTCTACGCCTGCCGCGGCCCTATGCTTCTGCCAGATTGTTCGAGGATGAGCACGGCTTACATCTGCTATGGTCGCGACCCCGACAACTGCAGCCGTTGGACGGGTTGCGTAGATCCACAAGCGAGCGCCTTTGCCAAGCGACGGAATTCGGCGCCTTAATTCAATTGTTTTAGTCCCGTCGAGGATCGCCGTTGCATATCCCGGATGAATCGAAATGATTGCATCGACAGCATCAGTCACTTGACCATCCGAGATCCAATATCTTCGCTAGCAGAGTGCTCGGTAAAGCTGTCGTTGTTTGTAGATTAGCCGAGCCTATCGCTCCGATTTCTCGAAGAGCCTCAAGTTTTACAAGATTCGGGAATCGAAGCAAATTATCGAAGGACGTCACTAGGATGTCGTTCGACGTCGTCAGCGGATCCAGATCCTCAACTACAGCCCGCTTCAAGAACTCGCTTGGTACCTGTTCTTTGGGCACAACTGTCGTATCCACAATCCGAGCCGCAGCCACAACTGCTGCTCGTCCTCCGGTTCGCTTAGACTCATAGAATAGGATCGGCGATCCAGGGCGCATCAGGTACGACGTTCTTGGACTATTGAAGTATGTGCGAAGCCCGAGGAACGCAGCCGATGGCCTTCCGAACAGAGCAAACTGATCCGCTGTACCTAGCAGATCGTCAGCGAACGCCTTTGCAATTGGCACAATTACTGCGCTACGGTCGGACCACGCAATTATCGTGGGACCGAGAGCAGCTTCCAGCGCAGGCATTTTCACTACTAGAAACGTTCCATCTGGGGCCTGAATCTTTACGGAATCTGCGCCGTGCGGAGGGACGTCTGGAAGCGACAAACCTGTTCTACGTCTCATCTGCCGCGCTAGAGACGACCATGAGGTTGGCGTAAGCGGACGACCGAGCGCGACTTTGATCAGGATGTCGGGATCTGAGGCAGGCAAGAATCCTCTCAGTTTTGCGGCTTGATTAACTGCAGTCTGGCCCGCAATTCTCCGCAATTCGATAGTCACTGGCCCGGCATGACTTGCCTCTCGTATCAGTTCGTCCAACAGATGTTCAGCAAAGGTCTCACACAAGACGTGATCTGACCGCACGTGCACGAGCATTTTGGCGGCGGCATCTAGGGTATGAGGAGCCAAATACAGACCAATCCCAACGATCTCCGCATTTTCAAGAGCCGCCCGCGCTCTTATCTGTCCGACTGTCGATCTGGTTGGCAGAAGTAAATCGACGAGCCGTCCACTTACCGCTTGAGCGGCCAGATACGCTCGAACTTCGTCGACCGCAGCGGTTCTACTTTCGCATTGCGTTCCCTGCAATTGCCCTCGTTCAAAGCTCACATCTTCCGCGTGGAGCAACTCGACAAACTCGTCTAAGCTAGCGATATCAATACCAACGAGCTCAAGGAGCGACTCTCGCGCATCGAGCAAACGGCGGTCGCTCGTAATGTAACCCGACGCCCGGGCCAGCGCGGCCTCTGCCAAATGACGTGAGTCACTTATTGCCTGCTTGGTGTTCGCTTGCGAAGTGCCCTTTTCTTCGAACACCTTTTTATGGATGCTTGCGGCTATTCGATCCACGTCAGCCTTCGGTGCTGATGGAATGCGAGGTAATTGGCGCGCAAGTTGAAGGGTGCTATCGAGCGCATCACCATGCGAGGTACGTTCCAATTCTACAATGAATTCTGGTGCTACCGCGAGCCGCACGCGATGCGCTAAAGCAGCGCCAAAGAGTCGATTGGCAATGCCCGAACGGGTGCGCTGCTTAAGGAGATCGAATAGCACGTTGAGATCGATTGCATACAGCGGCGCTTCAAAAGCGCTGGGCGACCGAAGCCTCAGGTCTGGCGCTAGTTCGTCCCTGGCGGAAGGCGGAGCCATCAACGTGAACAGACTTGCTGTATCCAGTTCCTTGGAACGCAACACTATGGTGCGCTGTCGCGCAGCTCCACCGTCGCGAACGCGACGCGCTATAAATCCTCGCTTCTCATAGAACGATTGCGCCGCGCTCAAGTCCGACGCAACCGCAGCCGTCACATTCAAATACCCTCGACTTTCGAGGTGTGACACGAGCGCATTGATCAGGGCCGATCCAAGTCCGCTCCGTCGATGAGACGCAGAAACTGCGACCTGCTGAACTCGCGCGTTGGGAAATACGCCGCTAAACAGGATGAAGCCTGCGATCTCGACCGCATCAGCCCCCCTCGCAAACATGCAAAATAGCCGCCGTTGCATAATCGCGTCACGGTAGGCCGCTTCAGGTAAAAATCCGAGGGCCTCTTTCTCTCGATCAGCCAAGGAGCGAATGTTTGACACATGCTCCAGCAAGATTACTGGATCAGTTTCCAAGCGATATACAAAGGTTTCCATGAAAGAACGAGATCGCGCTGTTTTGAAAGATACAATCTTGGACGGCAATCAAATGGTTGGCTTAGATCAAAGCTGGCAAAGCCTATCGAATAGCGACCCGGCTCAATATTGCACATTCGTCTAAAACGTGTCTCATGAATTATCACAACCACTTGGGCCATAAGTCAAACGAAGACTTACGTCCGAAATGGGAGTCCGCTACAGCTTTCCGGCGTTTCGGCGCTTTAGCAGCTGCCTGGGCAGCAGCCCTACCCCCGAAAATCAATGCTCCGCAGCACGATCCCCGGCGGGGTGCCTTCGAACTCCGTCGCCTGATATTTGCGTCCGGTGCAGGCTTCGATGCGTTCGCGCAGGCGCGTGAACTGCTCTTCCCGTTCGCTCGGCCTGGCGCGCGGGCCGCGCTCGAGGTCGTCCATGGCGGAGGTCGAGATCGCGCAGGCGATCTCCTTCGCGCCGTCCTGCATCGAGAACTGGACGATGCCGCGGTCCTGGTCGTGGGCGATGAAGCGGCTGGTGGTGAGTGTCATGGGGTACTCCTTTTGCGTCCGCGCGTCGTGCCGGCCTTGTGCGCGATGGCGCACGGGGGGACGCCGGTCGGCGTTATCGAAGCACGCTGTGGCACGAGGGTGCACAACAAGTCGCTTCGGTGGTTATGGGTCCTGGCTCCGTGCGCAATTGCGCACTCGGCCAGGACGACGCCTGTGTTTGCGAGCATTGCGCGATGGCGACACGCGTTGGTTCGCCTTCAGCCGTCGCCGTTGAGCCTTGCGAAATCGTCGAACAGCGCGGCCACCAGCGCGCGGTGGCGGGTGTCCTCGGAGGGCAGGCTGGCGGCATAGAGGTTGAGCAGATGGCGGGCCTTCACGGCGGCCTCGGGCCAGGACGTGGCGGGCACCGACATCATGCGGTTTTCGAGCTCGGCCTCGCGCTCGCGCAGCTCCCTGACTTGGGCCTCGACATCGGCCAGCGCGCGGCGCAGATCGGTTGCCTTCTGGGCGGCCATGCCGCGGTGGCTGTCGAGATCGACCGGAATTTCAGTCATTGGCGGCACTCGCGTCGATACGTTGGGCATCCGCCAGGTCGACCGAGCCGATCGACAGCATCTCCGTCGCACCGCGCACGCCTTCGGAGGGCACCGTGATCATGGTGGCGACACGGCGATAGGATGCGAAGGACAGGCCCTCGATCATCTCCTCGTCGGTGACGACCTCATAGGCGCCGGCCGGCAATTCGCGCTCGAGGCCGCGGATGTGGAATGGATGCTTGAAGGTGATGGTTTCTCGCCGCGAGCGGATGGTCATGCGCGCCTGCCTTTCGCAAAGAAGGGGCCCCAACCGACACCAGCTATGACGGACCATGCGCTTGTTGCCCGGCAATAGCCAGCATTATGTCAGCGTGGGCCGGGACTTAAGGCGCAAGCGCGGTGCTCGCACGCGGCGTTTTAGTCCTCGCAATCGGCAGGGCGCGGGCGTACGCTCGACCACGTCAGCGCAGCTCACGCAATTGCCGCGCGTCGATGTTGCGCTGCATCTTTCGCGCCTCGTGTGCGCGGCGGCGATCTTCATTGGTTCGGGCGGGTGCATCTCACAGCCCCGCCCAGCGACCATTGCAGCGCCGATCTCGCACGCGGACGAACTCGAAACCCAGGAGGAGACGACGTCATGGCCAAGGGACAGCAACGCAGCAACCGCGAGACCAAGAAGCCGAAGAAAGACAAGATCAAGACCAGCGCCGCAGCGCCGAGCCGCAAGGACGCGGCGTGGCAGCCGGAGATCGGCCAGAAAAAGAAGTAGAGGTGCGGGCGCTGTTTTCCCTTCTCCCCTTGTGGGAGAAGGTGGCATAGGCGGCCTTCGGCCGCCGTTCTTGAAAACGCCGATGCTTCGCATCGGCTATGGCGCCGGATGAGGGGTCTGTCTCCGGGAGTTCTGACGCGAGAGATTCGCACGCGGAGAGTGACCCCTCACCCGTCTCGCCCCTTCGCGGCGATCCACCCTCTCCCACAAGGGGGGAGGGGAAGAAGCGTCATCTCCCTCTCCCCACGCTTTTCCGCTATACTCGCCCGGGTAGCATCAGCGGGAGGGGCATCCTGTGGATCACGAGCGGAACGCCGAGCATACATCCGAGCCGAAGAACCTCGTCATCTGCTGTGACGGCACCGGCAACGAGATCTCGGAGAACATCTCCAACGTCCTGAAGCTCTATCGCTGCCTGCGCAAGACCGACAAGACGCGGCCGCGGCAGCTGGTGTTCTACGATCCCGGGGTCGGCACGGTGACGGAGCCGTCGACGTGGCACCGCTGGAAAGCCAACGTCAATCTGGTGCTGGGGCTCGCCACCGGCTACGGGCTCGATGACAACACGCTGTCGGCCTATTGCTTCCTGGTCCAGCACTACGCGCCCGGCGACAGGATCTACCTGTTCGGCTTCTCGCGCGGGGCCTACACGGTTCGCGTGCTGGCGGGGCTGATCCACAAGATCGGCCTGATCTCGCCGGAGCAGGCCAACCTCGCAGGCTCTGGCCTCGTCGCCTACAAGCAATATTCCGGCACCGGGCGCGGCAACGATGTCAGCGACCTCGTCGATGAGGGTTTTGACGACAGCGGGCCGCTGCCGAAAAACAAGTTCGATCTCGCCGCGCAGTTCGCACGCATCACCTCGTCGCGCTGGCCGACCATCCACTTCATCGGCGTCTGGGACACGGTGGCGAGCGTGATCGTGCCGCGCGCCGACCGGGGCTATTTGCCGAGCTTCGAGGAGCTCGCCTTCACGCTGCGCAATCCCAGCGTCAACATCTTCCGCCAGGCGATCGCGATCGACGAGCGGCGCTGCATGTTCCGCCTCAAGCAGTATGAGGAGCCGCAGGAGTACTGGCGCAACCGCTTCGTGCCCGACGACAAGAAGGAGCCGCAGGACATTTTGCAGGTGTGGTTCGCCGGCGTGCATTGCGACGTCGGTGGCGGCTATCCGGAAGTCGAGAGCGGCGAGTCCAAGTATCCGCTGCTCTGGATGATCGAGGAGGCGACCAAGGCGGGGCTGAACTTCAACCCGCGCACGGTGAACCAGCTCGCCTGGGGCATCCAGCGCAAGAACTCGCCGTTCCAATACGTGCCGCCGGCTTACACCGGCAAGACCGGCGAGCTGCATGATTCGATGACGGCGCCCTGGCGCGTGCTGGAGTATCTGCCGAAGAGCGCGACCTACAAGGAATGGCCGGCGCGGAAGGTGTTTCTCGGGCTCTACATCCCCAATTGCGAGCCGCGCCTGATCCCCGAGGGCGCGCATGTGCATGAGAGCGTGTTGAAGCGGATGGCGGTGGAGCCGGGATATCGGCCGGTGAATCTGCCGAAGGAGTATGTGACGGTGCCGATGCCGGTGCCGCCGGGTGTGGGGATGGCGGCGGAGTCGGGGGAGATCGTGGTGGGGTGAGGGCCTTCCCTTCTCCCCCTGTGGGAGAAGGTGGCATAGGCGGTCTTCGGCCGCCGTTCTTGAAAACGCCGATGCTTCGCATCGGCTATGGCGCCGGATGAGGCGTTGTCGCCGCGAACGCGAAAGCTTCGTATGCCGTGCGAGACCCCTCACCCGTCTCGCCACTTCGTGGCGATCCACCCTCTCCCACAAGGGGAGAGGGGAAAGCAGACCACCCCGCTACCGCCGCTTTCTCCACTCGCCGACACTTTTCATTAAAATTCTCCAGCCCGCCTTAGCCGGATCGAATCAACTCCTTGGCATCATCTCCCAGACCACCCGCGCCATCCGCGGAAATTGGAGGAGAGTGCCAATGCATCCGCGACGACATGCCCGTGTCAAGCCTGCGGGCCTCGTGTCCCGCCAGGCCAAGATCATCACCGACCCGCGCGCGCCGGTGATCCCCTGCACGCTGATCGACTATTCGCCGGGCGGCGCCTGCGTCGATCTCGGCGGCCAGGTGAAGATTCCCGATCGCTTCGAGCTGCTGCATGTGAACACGAAAAAACGCTGCCGCGTGGCGTGGAAGCGCGGCTCGAAGGTGGGCGTGGTGTTTTGACTCCTTCCAGCTGCTGAACAAGGCCGCGCTCCACACTCCGCTCGGCTCCCTCCCGCCTTGTGGGGGAGGGTTGGGGAGAGGGGTGGCCCAGCAAAAGGTGTTAGTTACGTGCGAAGCGATGGCAACAGAGTGTCGCTTCATTCGACAGAGCACGCCGTGTGGCTACCCCTCTCCCTAGCCCTCCCCCACAAGGGGGAGGGAACGCAGTGTACTTGCGGCGCGATCTCTCCCAACACAACAAATTCACGGCTTCCGCATCCGCGCCTTTGCGCCCGCGACGATCTGCATCGCGACGCCGGCGATCCAGCCGAACAAGGCGAACCAGCTCCAGGCGATGTGCGGATCGAGGCGGAGCACGATGATGGCGACGGAGGCGAGTGCGGTGAGCGTGGCGCAGAGCGTGCCGGCGGCGCTCAACAGTTCCGCGGCGTCGATGTCGCCGTGGGCCTCGTCGAACGGCAATTGCGGCGTGTCGATGCCGAGATAGAAGCCGACGAAGCCCAGCACCATCATCAGCAGCAGGAACCCCTCGGTGGTGAGCGCGGGGATCGCCGATCCCACATAAGCGCCGACAAACAGCCCGCACGCCGCGCCCGCCATCGCAAGGCCCACGCGCTCGATGACGTGGGCAGCTTTTCGAACACGAAATCGCATGGCGGGCCTCCGCGAGGCGTTGGACGCACGCGAGGTTAGGCCAGATTTGGGTGGGGTGGAAGCTGAGAGGGTTTACGGATGCGTGAGGCGGAACGGCACGGGACCAAAAGGTACGCGGAGCAACGACCTTGGCGTGTGTCGCATGGCTGCCGAGCGCAGCGAAGCAATCCAGGCTCTTTCCGCGGACACAGCCTGGATTGCTTCGTCGCAAGGGCTCCTCGCAATGACGAGTTTGCGGCGCGGTCCTCGCGCCACACTCGCCCCCTCACCGCGCCCCGAACGTCGTCTTGCCGAACAGCGCCTTCTGGGTCGAGGGCTGCGAGCGCCAGTATTGCGGCGGGGCTTCGACCTCGCCGCCGAGCTCGGCTGCGGCGTGCCAGGCCCAGCGCGGGTCGTAGAGCAAGCCGCGGGCGAGCGCGACCATGTCGGCCTTGCCGGATGCGACGATCTCTTCGGCCTGCTTCGGCTCGGTGATCAGGCCGACGGCGATGGTAGGCAAACCCGTCTCGCGCTTGATGGCCTCGGCAAACTGCACCTGATAGCCGGGGCCGAGCGCGATCTTCTGCAGCGGCGAGACGCCGCCGGAGGAGGCATCGATCCAGTCGACGCCGCGCGCCTTCAGCGCGTTGGCGAATTCAAGCGTTTGCGCCAGATCCCAGCCGCCCTCGACCCAGTCGGTCGACGACACCCGCATGCCGACCGGCTTGTCGTGCGGGAATACGGCGCGGACCGCGTCGTAGACCTCCAGCGGGAAGCGCATGCGGTTCTCGAGCGAGCCGCCATATTCGTCGGTGCGCCTGTTCGAGATCGGCGACAGGAATTGATGCAGGAGATAGCCGTGCGCGCCGTGCAGCTCGATCGCGTCAATGCCGATGCGATCGGCGCGCTTGGCGGCATCGACGAAGGCCTCGCGGATGCGCTTGAGGCCCGCGGCATCGAGCGCCAGCGGCGCGGCCTCGCCTTCCTTGTGCGGCAGCGCCGACGGCGCCACGGTCTGCCAGCCGCCCGCATCCTGCGGAATCAGCTGGCCGCCGTCCCACGGCCGCGCGCTGCTGGCTTTGCGGCCCGCATGCGCGAGCTGCATTGCGACGGCGGTCGAGGAATGTTTCCGCACCGAGGTGAGGATCTGCTTCAGCGCGGCCTCGGCGGCATCGCTGTAGAGCCCGAGGCAGCCCGGCGTGATGCGGCCGATCGCCTCGACATGGGTCGCCTCGATGCAGAACATCGCCGCGCCCGACAGGCTGAGATTGTTGATGTGGGTGAAGTGCCAGTCGGTGGGAACGCCGTCCTCCGCCGAATATTGGCACATCGGCGACACCACGACGCGGTTCTTCAAAGTCAGGCCGCGCAGCTTGATCGGGGAAAACAGGGCGCTCATGCGGGGGAGTTCCGAAAAGGATGGAGGGCAGGGAGATGGAGAGAGTGTAGTGGGCGATGCGCCGATTGCCAGCCGCGCGGGGGGCATGGCGGCTCGCGGGGGATGCATTGCGGCCGCGCCGCCCTACTCCACCAGCGCGAACTGCAGCAGCAGCGTGCGCTGGAGCATCGAGAAATTGTCGTCGGACACCAGCGTCAGCACGGTCTCGCCGTCGGCCGTGACGTGGGCGTCGATGCCTTCCATGTTGTCGATCTCGTGGCCGAGATCGGCCTTGAACAGCACGGGGCCGTCGACCAATGCGCCCGGCGCGATCGATTTCAGGGGGATCGCGCGGATGCGGATATCGATGCCGGTGAACCAGGAGAATTTGCGTTCGAGGATCAGGAGATCGCCCGAGGGCAGCAGCACGGCGTCGCTGATGAGCTGCTGGTCGGTGCGGCGAATGCTGAATTGGCCCGGTGTGGGGCCGCCGAGCAAAAATCCGATCAGATTGCCGTCGGCATCGAAGCCGCCCTCCGACAGCGCGATCAAGGTGCCCGCGAGCGGCTGCCCCTTTGGAACGAACACCAGCGCCTCGAGCCCCTTGTTGTAGGGCAGCTTGCGCACCGCCGGCGGGGTCGGCAGCACCTCGCCGCGCGCGCGTGTGCCGCCCTTCGCAAAATCGAACCGCATGATCTGGTTGACGCGCTCGAGCCCTACATAGACGAGGTCGCCGTCACGCGCGAGCGACTCGGTGTCGTACCACAGCCGCTTCTCCGTGATCGGCCGCCCCTCCGCATTGAGCACCGGCGCGGCCTCGACGTCGTCGAGACCCGTCATGCTCCGCCCGGAATAACGGATGCGACCGGTGAACCAGGTGCCCTGGTCGGAGATCGCGAGGAAGCGCTCGCCTTTGCTGTCGAGGAAGCGGAAGCCGGACAGGCCGCCGAAGCCGCGATGCGGCGAGGTCAGCACCAGGCCGCCGCGATAGTCCAGCGAACCGAACCGCGTGCGCGCGCGGTCGCGCGGCTCGAAATTGGGGATCGGCCGCGCGTTGACCTCGATGCCAACGGGCGCGGCGACGGCGTGCTCGATCAGCGCCGGCTTCGGCCCGGGCTGTGCCTGCGCCAGGCGAGACAGTACGAGAGTGGAAAATCCCGCCGCCGCGTGGCCGATGAAGCTGCGGCGGGATCGATGGTTGCTCACGAATGCAGTTTGCGGCGCGGGCGGTTGGCCGGCTGCGTGGGCGCGGTGTTGGTCTCGCTGAAGAGTTCGGCGAGCTTCTCGGTGATGGCGCCGCCGAGCTCTTCGGCGTCCACGATCGTCACCGCGCGGCGATAATAGCGCGTCACGTCATGGCCGATGCCGATCGCGATCAGCTCGACCGGCGAGCGGGTCTCGATCTCCTCGATGATGTGGCGCAGGTGCCGCTCGAGATAGTTGCCGGGGTTGACCGACAGCGTGGAATCGTCGACCGGCGCGCCGTCCGAGATCATCATCAGGATCTTGCGCTGTTCGGGCCGGCCGAGCAGGCGCTTGTGCGCCCAATCCAGCGCCTCGCCGTCGATGTTCTCCTTCAACAGCCCTTCGCGCATCATCAGGCCGAGGTTTTTCCGCGCACGACGCCAGGGGGCGTCCGCCGACTTGTAGATGATGTGGCGGAGATCGTTGAGGCGGCCGGGGCTGGCCGGCTTGCCAGCGGCAAGCCACGCCTCGCGCGATTGCCCGCCCTTCCAGGCGCGCGTGGTGAAGCCGAGAATCTCGACCTTGACGCCGCAACGCTCCAGCGTGCGGGCGAGGATGTCGGCGCAGGTCGCCGCGACCGTGATCGGCCGCCCGCGCATCGAGCCGGAATTGTCGAGCAGCAGCGTCACCACGGTATCGCGGAACGTCGCCTCCTTCTCGTGCATGAAGGACAGCGGGTGATAGGGATCCGTCACCACGCGCGACAGCCGCGCGGGGTCGAGAATGCCCTCTTCGAGATCGAACTCCCAGGCGCGGTTCTGCTGCGCCATCAAGCGCCTCTGCAGCCGGTTGGCGAGACGGGCGACGATGCCCTGCAGATGCGCGAGCTGCTTGTCGAGATAGGCGCGCAGCCGCTCCAGCTCGTCATGGTCGCAGAGGTCTTCGGCGGCGATGACCTCGTCGAACTTCGGCGCGAAGGCGTGATATTCCGGCCCGCGCGGCTCGTTCTTGCCGTGCGAATTCGGCCGCGTCGCCTCGCCCGGCGTCTCGTCGTCGCCGAGCTCGCCGTCGTCGAAGGTGTCGGAGGTCGAGGCCTGCGCGCTTTCCATCGCGCTCTCGCTCATCTCCTCGCTCGACGCCTGGGCCTGATCGGCGCTCATCTCCTGCGCGGCGTCGGAATCGGGCGAGCCCTCGGCGCCGGACTGATCGTTGTCGCCGTCCTGGTTCTCGTCGTTCTCGTCATTGTCTTCGCTGTCGGCGCTGCGCTCGTCGCCGATCTCGAGCGCCGTCAGCAGATCATGCACGGCATCGCCGAACCTGGTCTGGTCCTCGACCACGGTATCGAGCCGGTCGAGCCGCCTGCCGATCTTGTCTTCGAGAATAGGGCGCCAGAGATCGACCATCTTCTTGGCGGCCGTCGGCGGCGCCATGCCGGTCAGGCGCTCGCGCACCAGCATCGCCAGCGCGTCGGCGAGCGGCGCGTCGGCGCGATCGGTGATCTCGTCGAACTTGCCGCGATGGAAATGGTCGTCGAGCATCGCGGTGAGGTTTTTCGCAACGCCCGCCATGCGCCGCGCGCCGATCGCCTCGACACGGGCCTGCTCCACCGCCTCGAACACGCCGCGCGCCTGCGGATTGCCCGGCATCAGCTTGCGATGCACCTTCGGATCGTGACAGGCGAGCTTGAGCGCGATGGAATCGGCGTGGCCGCGCACGATGGCGGCATCACGCCTGGTCATCTTTCGCGCGGGCTCGGGCAGCCGCGCCTTGCCCGGCGCGAGCCCGGGACGCTCGGCGGCGAAGCTGACGTCGAGCTCGGGCGCCTTGGCGATCGCCTTCAGGCAGGAGGCCACCGAGCGCTTGAACGGCTCGGTCGGGGCTTCCTTGGTGTTGCGGAATTTGGAGTTGGAGGTGGTGCTCATCTCGCCCTTACCCGTCGTCCCCGGCGAAGGCCGGGACCCATAACCACCGGCAATCATTGCGTCAGGAGAAATTAGCAGCGTCGCTTCACCGTGAGACCTCGCGGTATGGGTCCCGGCTTTCGTCGGGACGACATATCGCAAGAGAGATCAGCTGAGCGCCACGTTCACCGACGATTCCGGCAGCTCCGCGTTGAAGCAGCGCTGGTAGAACTCGGCAACGAGAGGACGTTCGAGCTCGTCGCACTTGTTGAGGAAGGTGACCCGGAACGCAAAGCCGATGTCGCTGAAGATGTCGGCGTTCTCCGCCCAGGTGATCACCGTGCGCGGGCTCATCACCGTCGACAGATCGCCATTGGCGAAAGCGTTGCGGGTGAGGTCGGCAAGGCGAACCATCTTGTTGACGATGTCGCGGCCTTCCGTGGTGCGATAGTGCTTGGCCTTGGCCAGCACGATCTCCACTTCCTCGTCATGGCTGAGATAGTTCAACGTGGTGACGATCGACCAGCGGTCCATCTGACCCTGGTTGATCTGCTGGGTGCCGTGATAGAGGCCCGAGGTGTCGCCGAGGCCGACGGTGTTGGCGGTCGAGAACATGCGGAATGCCGGATGCGGCTTGATCACCTTGTTCTGGTCGAGCAGCGTCAGGCGGCCGGAGACTTCCAGCACGCGCTGGATCACGAACATCACGTCCGGGCGGCCGGCGTCGTATTCGTCGAACACCAGCGCGACGTTATGCTGGAGCGCCCAGGGCAGGATGCCGTCGCGGAATTCGGTGACCTGCTTGCCGTCGCGGACCACGATCGAGTCCTTGCCGACGAGGTCGATACGGCTGATGTGGCTGTCGAGGTTGACGCGCACGCAGGGCCAGTTCAGTCGCGCGGCGACCTGCTCAATATGGGTGGATTTGCCGGTGCCGTGATAGCCCGTGACCATGACGCGGCGGTTGTGGGCGAAGCCGGCGAGAATGGCGAGCGTGGTGGCACGATCGAAGCGGTAATCGGAATCGACTTCGGGGACGTGAGGATCGACTTCGGAATAAGCGGGGACTTCGAGATCGCTGTCGATCCCGAACACCTGGCGCACCGACACCTTCATGTCGGGCAAACCGGAAACTTCCTCAACTTTGGACATCGCGGCGGTCGTCATCAATCCTCCGAGGTCCCGGGCGATCCCGAGACCAGTTATTGCACGTTGGCTGCGGCTGGGTGCGATCGCGAACCTATCAGAGACAACGGGCGGGCAGAAGCCCGCCCCCCGATCAAAGTTCCGTTGTCTTTTCATCTAGATAGGCAAGGAACGCGATTTTTGGAAGGCTGCCCTGCGAATCACGCCTGAATTTCGTGCCGAAGGCACCGTCCTTGCTCCCGCGGGTGGCACTTTTACCGCCGCTCGTTACTTATGTAGGGTCTGGATATAGGGTTCGAACCCCAAGGCCCAATCCCACCACAGAGACGATGTGACGTCCTTTCTCGATCCCCTCATTTCATTCGTCTCGGCCCATGCGTGGCTGGCCTATCTGACCCTGTTCCTGGCGGCCCTGCTCGAGGCGGTTCCGGTGGTGGGGTCGGTCATCCCCGGCTCGACGATCATCCTGGCGCTGAGCGCCCTAGTCCCAGGCGGCGAGCTCAAGCTGCAATGGGTGTTGCTGGCGGCGGCGCTCGGCGCAGTGCTCGGCGATGGTTCGGCCTACTGGATCGGACACCGGCAACAACGGGAGATCCTCAACACCTGGCCGCTGACCAAGTATCCGCGTGTGGTCGAACAGAGCGAGAATTTCTTCCACCGCTTCGGCATCTGGGCGGTGTTCTTCGCCCGCTTCGTGCCGCCGATCCGTGCCTTCGTCCCGGTCACGGCGGGCGCGCTCGGCATGCCCCCGGCCCGCTTCTACGCCATCAACATCCCGGCGATCCTGGTCTGGGCGCCGGCGCATGTGCTGCCGGGCGTTTTGGCGGTGTCGGCCCTGCACGAATATGCCGGGCTGCCGCACCATGGGCATCCGTATAAGCATATGTGGATTTTGACCGTGGTCGGCGTGGCAATCGTCGTAGGCTTGGCGGTTTGGATCTATCGCCGCCGGAACGGCGGCGGCGTGGCGGTGGCGAAGCCGCGAGGGTGATAGCGTCGAGCGGCGCACTGCGGTTTGGGGACTTCGCAACGTGGCGGCCCTTGCCTCTAAGCCGTAACGCGTTACATTGTAACGCGTTACGTGGGATCGTTTCCAATGACTGCACCCGCTGAAAGAATGAAAATGATGCGCCAGCGGAGGCGGCTGCGGGGCTTGCGCGAACTGCGCCTGGTCGTAGCTGATGCTCGCTCGCGGTCAGTTCGACGACGGGTGGCGAAGCAAGTTGCCAGCCTCGACCCCGATCGCGAGCGCAACGCGCTGCAGTGGATCGAGTCGGTCTCCGAGTTTGATGCAGATGCAACGCGGTGACGTCGTGACCGTCGCTGCAACGGGCGACTATGGCAAACCCCGCCCGGCGGTCATCGTGCAGAGCGACGCTTTCCCTGAAACTCATGCCTCCGTCGTGATCTGCCAGTTGACTTCCGAACTGGCGCACGCCCCGGATTTTCGGGTGACTATCGAGCCAACCCGCGAAAATGGATTACGACTGAGATCGCAGGCGATGGCCGACAAGCCGATCACCGTGAGACGCGAACGGATCGGACAGAAGATCGGGCGCCTCGGCAGCCAGGATATGGCGCGGATCGGGATTGCTTTGGCGTTCGTGTTAGGGCTTGCGGATTGATCAGGTACCCGAGCACGGGCTTCCGCCAAGACGACCGCAGCAGCGATCCTAGCTAGCAGCGCCTCCCCTCCGCCCCGGCGCCGGTCCCACATACCTCGCCCGTGGCCTGATCAGCTTGCCGAACTGCAACTGCTCGCTCGCATGCGCGATCCAGCCGACGCTGCGGGCCATCGCGAACAGGGCGAGCTCGCTGCCGCCAGGCAGGCGCAGCGCGTGCACGAGCACCGCAAGCGCGTAGTCGATATTGACGAGTTCGCCGGTCGCCTCCGCGATCCGCTCGGGCACCTCCTTGGTGAATTTACGCGGTGCGCCTGCGCGAGAGAGCGCGTTGAGCAGCGATTGCGCGCGCCGATCGCCCCGCTTGTAGACGCCGTGACCGAAGCCGGCAAAGCGTTCGCCGAGCGCGACACGCTCGCGGACCATTGGCTCGACGTCACGATCGACCAGCGCCTTGACGAGCTGCGAGGCGAGCACGCCGGCACCGCCGTGCTTCGGTCCCTTCAGCGCGGCGAGGCCGGCGATGACGGAATCATAAAGATTAAGACCGGTCGAGGCTGCGCAACGCGCGGTGAAGGTGGACGCGTTCAACTCATGCTCGGCGAGCAGAACCAGCGCGCGGCGTATGAGATCGGCCGCGTGCTTGTTGTCGGGAGCCCAGGCACTGGCGATCTGCTGGTGCAGCGGCTCGGCGGACGGCTCCGTATTGAGCATGGTCGCGACCAGGAGCCGGACGATGCGCGCACCGACCATCGCACGTCCATCATGCGCGCGGGTGAAGGCGCGGGGATCGGCGCTCGATGCGAGCGCCAGCACGGCAATGGCGCGATCGATCGGCGCGGCGCGCCGCGCGGCCTGCGCGATCAGGCGCATCTCATCGGACACCGCGGGAAAATTGTCCGGCGCAAAGGGATCGACGCCGGAGACGTCCCACAGAAGCGTCGCCGTGTGCTCCAGCGTGTCGTTCTCCGCGAGATCGACGCAATTGACGCCGCGATAGATCGCGCCCTCCTCGGTGATGGTGGAGATCTCCGTGTCCATGACCGGCAGATCGGCATCGAAGCTGCGCAGGCCGCGCGGCTCCGGCGACGGCACCCGACGCTCCTTCAGCGCCCGGACGTCCTCGGCGCGATAGCGGTTCTTGCGCGAGTCGGGCGTCGGCTCGGAGCGGACCAGGCCGCGGCTGACATAGGCGTAGAGCGTGGCCGGCGAGATCGCGAGCTCGGCGGCGGCTTCCCGGGCGGAGAGGTAGAGACCTTCCGAATTTTTCATATTGATTGATGTAATCAAGATTGATCAATCTGTCGAGAGGCCTGATCTTTGGCTGGTGCAAAGGAGATTTGGGCCATGAACATCCACCTCACCAAGAGCCAGATCGGGCTGGACGGCGTTCCCGCGGCCGAAACCGTGCTGAGCCATGTCGACGGCGAGCGCGGCGAGTTGATCATCGCCGGCGAGCATGTTGGCCGACTGGCGAGCCAGTCGAGCTTTGAGGGCGTCACCGCCCGGCTCTGGAACGGCGCCAGCACGACCACGCTGAGCGAAGCCGATGTGCGCGCGAGCCTGGGCGCCGCACGCGAGCGCGCCTTCGCGCGGCTGGATGAGCTGCTGCCGGCAACGCGCGGCATGGGCATCATCGACGGATTTCGCGCGGCGGTCGCGGGAGTTCGCGCCGAGCACGGGCTCGCCCATGAGGCGACGATCGTCGGCGCATTCCCGGTGATTGCGGGCGCGCTCGTCCGCCGGGCTAGGGGTCTCGATCCCGTGGCGCCCGATCCGAACGTTAGCCAGGCTGCCGATACGCTTCGCATGCTGCACGGGCGCGCGCCCGAACCACGCGAGGTCAGGGCGCTGGACGCCTATCTCGTCACCGCCAGCGACCACGGCATGAACGCCTCGACCTTCACCGCGCGCGTGGTGGCCTCAACGCACGCAGATCTGTTTGCCGCCGTCACCGCCGGCTATTGCGCGCTGACGGGTCCGCTGCATGGCGGCGCGCCGGAACCGGTGCTGGAAATGCTCGACGCGATCGGCTCGCGCGAGCGCATCCAGCCCTGGGTGGACGCGGCACTCGCGCGCGGCGAGCGGATGATGGGTTTTGGTCACCGCGTCTATCGCGTGCGCGATCCGCGCGCCGACGTGCTCAAGACCGCGATCGAGGCGCTGGCTTCGGACGGCGCCGCCCTGCCCTTTGCCGGCGAGGTCGAGGCCTACATCCGCAGCGCGCTGCGCAAGAAGAATCCGGACCGGCCGCTGGAGACCAATGTGGAGTTCTTCACCGCGATCCTGCTCGATGCGCTGGCGATTCCGAGGCAGGCCTTCACGCCGATCTTCGCGGTGGCGCGCGCAGCCGGCTGGACGGCGCATGCGCGCGAGCAGCAGCGGACCGGGCGGCTGATCCGGCCGAGCTCATCATATGTGGGCGCGATGCCGAAGGCGTAGGGAATGCGTAGCCCGGAGCGCGTGCTTCCCCTCTCCCCTTGCGGGAGAGGGTGGCTCGCCGCAAAGCGGCGAGACGGGTGAGGGGTTGTCTCGACACCCTCATATCTTGCAGTTGAATTCGCCGAGAGAAACCCCTCATCCGGCGCTTCGCGCCACCTTCTCCCACAAGGGGAGAAGGGAAGACAGTGGCGCGGCCTCAGGCCTCGCGCACCACGGTCTTCAGATAATTATACGCCTTGATGATTTCGATCAGGCGATCCTCGGTGGAGCGGTCGCCACCGTTGGCATCGGGGTGGTGCTGCTTCACCAGCGCCTTGTACTTGGACTTGACGTCGGCGAGCGTGGACTCGGGGCCGAGGCCCATCACCTGGAGCGCCTTGCGCTCGGCGTTCATGATCTTGCGCGTCTCGGCCTTGGGCGCGGCCTGCGGCCCGGCACGCCAGCCGGTACGGCCGTTCAGCTCCTGGAACATGCTGAACGGATCGAAGGCGCCGTCGATCTCGGCCTCGGCGCCCTTCTTGACGCCGCCATTGGCGCCCATCTTCCAGGTCGGACGATGACCGGTCAGCGCATCTTTCTGATAGCGCGCGACAGCGTCGGCATTCATGCCGGAGAAAAAATTGTAGTTCTGGTTGTACTCGCGCACGTGGTTCAGGCAGAAGTGCCAGTACTCACGCTGATTGTCGCGACCCTTGGGCGCACGATGCGCGCCCTTGTTCTGACACCCGGTCCATTCGCAATTGACCACGGCGTCGCGCGGCTTCACCTCCGGCTGCTTGCCTTTCGGCTTGATCCGGATGGAGTCGAAGAACTTTGATGAATCGATCGGCATGGCTGACTTTGACTACGCAATGCAAAAACCTTCAAGTCTTGACATTGCAATTAGCTGAAAAGCATAGCCGAAACTATGCTGAGGCGTCCTTGAACGGCCGCTAGAGGCGGCCTATGCAATACGGAGAGCGATCTCGCACCGTAATGACCCAGATGGCCATCAGAGACACTATCAGCAACAAGTTGCAGGAAGCTTTCACGCCGGAAAGCCTGCAAGTCGTCGACGAGTCACATTTACATGAGGGCCACGCCGGCCATCGGCCGAGCGGCGAGACGCACTTTCGGGTTTATATTGTGTCTTCCGCCTTCAAAGGGAAGAGCCGGGTCGATCGCCACCGCATGATAAATTCGGCGCTGGCCGCGGAACTCTCCGGCAGCGTGCACGCGCTGGCGATCCACCCGCAAGCGCCGGGAGAAGGCGGCAGCTAGCTCGCCGATGCGGCTGTCATGCCCGCGAAGGCGGGCATCCAGTACTCCGAGGCGGCGCGGCTAGAATCGAGCCGCTGCGGCTTACTGGGTCGTCCGCCCCAGTGCGCAAGCGCGCACAAGGCGGACGATGACAGCTACCGCTTCAAAACGACGTCCCCGCCCGCCGCCGCTTGGCTTCCTCCATTTCCGTCTCGCGCGGCACCGGTGAAATACGGAGCGCGGTGATGCGGTTGCGTTCGCGGCGGAGGACGCGGAAGCGGAAGCCGTGAAAGGTGAAACTCTGGCCGCGGTCGGGGATCGAGCGCGCCTCGTGAATGACGAGGCCGGCGACCGTCGTTGCCTCTTCGTCGGGCAGGTGCCAGTCCATTGCGCGGTTGAGATCGCGGATCGGGACCGAGCCGTCGACGACGACCGAGCCGTCCGGCTGGGCGCGCACGCCCGCGACCACGACGTCATGCTCGTCGGAGATGTCGCCGACGATCTCTTCCAGAATGTCTTCCAGCGTCACGAGACCTTCAACTTCGCCGTACTCGTCGACGACCAGGGCGAAATGAGTCTTGCGGCGGCGGAACGCCTTGAGCTGCTCGGAGACGGGCCGCATTTCCGGCACGAACCAGGGCGGCAGCGCGATGGTCGAGACGTCGATGCGCGAGGTATCGCCGTCGGACGCGCGGATCGCGCGCAGCAGATCCTTGGCGTGGAGCACGCCGATGATGTTTTCCGGTTTCTCCCGCCACAGCGGGATGCGGGTGTATTCGGCCGCCAGCACCTCGCGCACCAGATCCTCCGGCGGCAGGTCGGCGTTGATCATCGTCATCTCGGTGCGATGGATCATGACGTCGGAGACCTGGAGCTCGCGCAGATCGAGCAGCCCGCCGAGCATGTCGCGGTCGTGCTTCTCAAACTTGCCTTCATGATGCAGCAGGTCGACCGCGCCGCGGAGGCGCTCGGTCGGCGACAGGATCGCCTGGTGCTCGCCGGCAAGGCCAAACAGGCGCATCAACAGCCGCACGATGACTTCCACGATCCGCAGCAGCGGCCCCAGCACGTACATCGTCAGCCGCATCGGGCGCGCGACCGCGAGCGCCATACGGTCGGGCGCGTTGATCGCGATGGTCTTGGGCAGCACCTCGGCGAAGATCACGACCAGTGCGGTCATCAAGCCGGTGGCATAGAGCACGCCGACGTCGCCGAACCAGGCCGTGAAAATGCTGGTGGCCAGGGCGGATGCACTGATATTGGCGATGTTGTTGCCGAGCAGCAGGGCGCCGATCAGGCGCTCGCGCATGTCGAGCAGCTGCGAAACCACGTCGGCGTCGCGATTACCCTGCTTGGAGAGCCGCAGCATGCTGGCGCGCGAGGCGCCCGTCAGTGCGGTCTCGCTCGCGGCGAAGAAGCCGGAGACCAGCAGGCAGAGAATGACGATGGTGAATCCGAGCCAATCCATGAACCACTCTGGTTTCTTGTTTTGACGCGTTTCTTACGCGAACCGGTACCCACTTCGCGCGAAAACGCTGTAGCGCCGTTCAGCCTCGCGTCATGCCTTTTGCGCGAGCTTGTCCTTCAGGAAGTCGCGCACCGGAGCCGGCTCGACGTTCTTC
Organism: Bradyrhizobium sp. BWC-3-1; assembly: GCF_032917965.1. Classification (NCBI taxonomy): domain Bacteria; kingdom Pseudomonadati; phylum Pseudomonadota; class Alphaproteobacteria; order Hyphomicrobiales; family Nitrobacteraceae; genus Bradyrhizobium; species Bradyrhizobium sp. BWC-3-1. The sequence continues at coordinate 594,213 of NZ_CP136625.1, read as the reverse complement.
ACGGCGACGGCCCGCCCCACCGCCTCCAGCAGGATGAAGGTGAGCCTGCCGCGCTCGACCTTCTTGTCCTGCGCCATCAGCGTCATCAGCGCGTCGGCATCGGCAAGCCCCTCCTGCTCGAAGCCCGCGATGTCCTGCAAGCGCGTCGGCAAGCCGGCGTCAATGAGGTGACGCTCGACTCGCATCGCATCGGCTTCGCCGATCATGCCGAGCTTCGCCGAAAACTGCGCCGCCAGCGTCATGCCGATCGAAACGCCCTCGCCGTGAAACAGGCGGTCGGAGAAGCCGGTCGCGGCTTCTAGTGCATGGCCGAACGTGTGGCCGAGATTGAGCAGCGCACGCTCGCCGGTCTCGCGCTCGTCGCGCGAGACGACGCCGGCCTTGGCGCGGCAGGAGGTCGCGATCGCATGCTCGCGCGCCGAACCGCCTTTGGAGATGTCGGAATGGTTGTTCTCGAGCCAGGCGAAGAAGGCCTCGTCGCCGAGCACGCCGTATTTGGCGACCTCGGCATAGCCGGCGCGAAACTGCCGCGGCGACAACGTGTCGAGCACGGCGGTGTCGGCGATCACAAGCACCGGCTGGTGGAAGGCGCCGAGCAGATTCTTGCCCTGCGGCGAGTTGATGCCGGTCTTGCCGCCGACGGAGGAATCGACCTGCGCCAGCAGCGAGGTCGGCACCTGCACGAAGTCGACGCCGCGACGCAGGATCGCCGCCGCAAAGCCGGCGAGATCGCCGACCACGCCGCCGCCGAGCGCGATGACGAGATCGTTGCGCTCGATCTTGGCGGCGATCAGGGCTTCGCTGACCTTTTCGAGCCCGGCATAGGTCTTGGAGATCTCGCCTTCCTCGACGACGATGCGCGATGTCGGAACGCCGCTGGCTGCGAGGGACGCCTCGGCGGGTTCGAGCCAGTATTTCGCGACGGTGCGATCCGTCACGATCGCGGTGCGCACGCCGGGGCGCAGGCGCGCGACGCGTTCGCCGAGCGAGGCCAGCACGCCGCGGCCGATGACGATGTCATAGGCGCGATTCCCCAGCGCGACGTCGACATTGACGGGATCTGAATGTTTCAAAGGCGCGGTCATCGTGCGGCACTCGCGACGTCGGCTGGTGGCGGGGACGCCCGTTCGCCGCAAAGATGCGCGCGCAGCGTCTCTATCGTCTCATCGACGATCTTGTCGTGCGGCACGTCGCGCGAGGCGATGGTGAGGTCGGCATGGCCGTAGACCGGCTCGCGCTCGGTGAGCAGGCGCGTCACGGTTCCTTCGGGATCGGCGGTCTGGAGCAGCGGACGGTCGGCGCGCCGGCGCACGCGGCGCATGATGACATCATGATCGGCCTTGAGCCAGATCGATATCGCCTTCGCCGCGATCCGGGTCCGCGTCTCCTCGCGCATGAAGGCGCCGCCGCCGGTCGCCAGCACGATGGGACCGCCGTCGAGCAGACGCGCGATCACGCGGGCCTCGCCGTCGCGGAAATGCGGCTCGCCATGGCGCTCGAAGATTTCCGGTATGGTCATGCCGGCCGCCGCCTCGATCTCGGTGTCGGCATCGACGAAGGGCAGCTTGAGCCGGAGAGCCATGCGGCGGCCGATGGTGGATTTGCCCACCCCCATCATGCCGACGAGCACGATCGAGCGCGTCCCCAGCGCCGACAGGATGTCGGCCTCGGGCGAGGCTTGGATCGGCAACGCGGCGTCGGGCATTTGTCTCGCTCGAATGGGTCTCGCTCGATCTGCCGCCAAAGGCGGCATCCTTTGGCCACCTATACGACCCCGCAGGGGCCCTCGCCAGAGGACTCTTGCCACGAAACGGCGAACGTGTTGGATGATTTCATTGGTTAATTTGCCCGCCAAGCCCCTGACCGAGACCCTCTCCGAGATCCTGCCGATGCCCAGCCTGTTCCGCTTCCTGACGGTCGTCGCCGTGATCGCCGGCATCGTCTATGGCGTGGTCTTCGCGCTGGCGAACTTCGTCAATCCCAAGCCGCGGGAGATGACGGTGACGATCCCGCCGGATAAGTTTCTCAAGAAATAGCAGCTAGGCTGCGGGCATGCGTGCCAGATCTTCCGATAACAAGTCCTCAGACGCCAAGCTCACCGGCCTGTTCCTCGACATGCTCGCGGCGGAACAGGGCGCCGGCCCCAATACGCTCGACGCCTACCGCCGCGACCTCACCGACTTCTCCGAGTTTCTCGGTCGCGCCGGCCGTGCATTTGCGGACGCGGAAACACAGACGCTGCGCGACTATCTCGCCGATCTCGACACGCGCGGCTTCAAGTCCACCAGCGTCGCGCGGCGGCTGTCGGCGATGCGGCATCTCTATCGCTTCCTCCTGAACGAACGCATCAGAACCGACGATCCCGCGGCGATCCTGTCCGGCCCCAAGCGCGGCCGTGGCCTGCCGAAGGTGCTGTCGATCGCGGATGTCGACCGCATGCTCCGCCGCGCCAAGGAATTGAGCGAGGCGGAGGATGCCTCGCTCTCGAAACGGCTGCGCGCCCTGAGACTCTATTGCCTGCTCGAGGTGCTCTACGCCACCGGCCTGCGCGTCTCCGAACTGGTGGCGCTGCCACGTACGGCCGCGAAGCGCGACGCCCGCATGATCGTGGTGCGCGGCAAGGGCAACAAGGAACGGCTGGTGCCGCTCAACGAGGCCTCGCGCCAGGCGATGGCCGATTATCTCGCGGCGACCGAGGCGGCCAAGGACAACAACAAGACCGACAAGAAGAACAGCGTGGCGGCCTCGAAATGGTTGTTCCCCTCGTTCGGCGAGAGCGGACATCTGACGCGGCAGCATTTTGCCCGCGACTTGAAGGAGCTCGCGGTCGCTTCGGGCCTCCAGGCCCGGCTGGTCTCCCCCCACGTGCTGCGCCACGCCTTCGCCAGCCACCTGCTGCACAACGGGGCCGATTTGCGCATCGTGCAGACGCTGCTCGGCCACACCGACATCTCGACGACCCAGATCTACACCCACGTGGTCGAGGAGCGGCTGAAGAGCCTGGTCCGCGACCTGCACCCGCTGGCGGAGAAATAGTTGCTGCCGTAGCTGCAGTAGCCCGCATGAGCGAAGCGACATCCGGGATTGACGATCGGGCGACCTGCCCCGGATATCGCTTCGCTCATCCGGGCTACGGTACTGGAACGATGAAACCGCCTTGACTTCGGCCACATCTCCGCAGAAAGAGCCGGGGCCTCACGATGATTTGGCCTGCGCTCGTTGCGAGCACACAAGCCAACTCATTGACGAACCTACACTTCTTTCCGCGACATCGAATCCGCTTCGCCGCCTCGCCCCGTCCTCCCTATATTGAGTTGATGCCAGACCAGATGCGCAGCTATCTCGATTTCGAAAAGCCCGTCGCCGAGCTCGATTCCAAGCTCGATGAATTGCGGACGCTTGCGGCCTCCGGCAGCGACATCGCCGAGGAGATCGGGCGGATCGAGGACAAGGCGGCGCAGGCGATGGCCGACCTCTATCTGAACCTGACGCCGTGGCAGAAAACGCTGGTCGCGCGGCATCCGCAGCGGCCGCATTTCAACGACTTCATCAAGGGCCTGATCACCGAGTTCACCCCGCTCGCCGGCGATCGCAAGTTCGGCGAGGACGAGGCGCTGGTGGCCGGCTTCGGCCGCTTCCGCGGCGAGGCCATCTGCGTGATGGGCCAGGAAAAGGGCGATTCCACCGAGAGCCGCATCAAGCATAATTTCGGCATGGCGCGGCCCGAGGGCTATCGCAAATGCGTGCGGCTGATGGAGATGGCGGAGCGGTTCGGCCTGCCGGTGCTGTCGCTCGCCGATTCCGCCGGCGCCTATCCCGGCATCGGCGCGGAAGAGCGCGGCCAGGCCGAGGCGATCGCGCGTTCGACTGATGCCTGCATGGCGCTGACCGTGCCGAACGTCGCCATCATCACCGGCGAGGGCATGTCGGGCGGCGCCATCGCCATCACCACCGCCAACAAGGTCCTGATGCTGGAGCACGCGATCTACAGCGTGATCTCGCCCGAGGCGGCGTCCTCGATCCTCTGGCGCGACGGCTCCAAGGCGCAGGAAGCCGCCAACAACATGAAGATCACGGCCCAGGACATGCTCCGCTTCGGCGTGATCGACAGCATCCTGAAGGAGCCGGTCGGCGGCGCCCATCGCGACCCCGCCGCCATGATCGCCACCACGGGCGACGCCATTGCCAAGGCCTTTGACGAACTCCGGGGTCTGGACGGGGACGCCATCCGCAAGCATCGGCGGCAGAAATTCCTCGATATTGGCCGGAAACTGGGCTGATTCGGGCGGGCTTTGGGGCCCATTGGACGCGTCCCCCTCCGCCGTCGTCCTGGCTTTCGCCGAGACGACGCTGAATTTGAGGCCGGCCAAACCGTCCCGGAGGCCCCCGGTAACCCCGCGTTAACCCTTTTTTTGCCCAAATCAGCGATCTCAGTGCTGGTTTGGCCGAAAGGCCCAAGTTTCAGCCCAGTTTAAGTCTTCGTTGACCACGCCTTTGGGCCAACGGGCTCGTGATCCCCGTGCGGGTTGCGACCACATGACCCAGAGGTTAGAATTTTAATCAATGGCTTCAGGGCATAAGCGCTGGAGCGTGATTGCGAAAAAGCCCGTCGCGACGGGTCCCGGTCTCCGGTCGGATCATGCTTCAAGATTGGGGTTTGCGCGCGATGCCTTGGACGGTGTGGGGTCCATCTTGATTTCTCGTTCGCTTGCTCGCGCGTTTCTGGTTTCGGTGGCGCTTGCCGCCAGCTTCGTGCTGGCCGGCTGCGACACCGACCAGGCTTCGCTTGCGACCAATGCCAAGGCCAACCAGCCGGTGCCGCCAAAGCTTCTCGCCGCGATGGTCGAGAAGAACATGGATCTGCAATCACCGATCCTGGTGCGCCTGTTCAAGCAGGAGGCCGAGCTCGAGGTCTGGAAGCAGACCCGCAACGGCCAGTTCGCGCTGCTCAAGACCTATCCGATCTGTCGCTGGTCGGGCGATCTCGGCCCGAAGGTGCGCGAAGGCGATCGTCAGGCGCCGGAAGGATTCTACTCGATCAATCCGGGCCAGATGAATCCGCAATCGGCGTACTATTTGTCGTTCAACACGGGCTATCCGAACGCGTTCGACAAGGCTTTGGGCCGCAGCGGCTCGCAGCTGATGGTGCATGGCGATTGTTCGTCGCGCGGCTGCTACGCGATGACGGACGAGCAGATCGCCGAGATCTATTCGCTCGGGCGCGAATCCTTCTTCGGCGGCCAGAAGGCGTTCCAGCTGCAGGCCTATCCGTTCAAGATGACGCCGGTGAACATGGCCAAGCACCGGAACAATCCGAACATGCCGTTCTGGAAGATGATCAAGGAAGGCTATGATCATTTCGAGGTGACGCGGCAGGAGCCGAAGGTCGATTTCTGCGAGAAGAAGTACGTGTTCGACGCGGCGAAGCCGCCCGACGCCAAGCGCGATCCGGTGTTCGACGCGTCCGCTAAGTGCCCGGCCTATGTGATCCCCGAGGAGATCGCCAGCGCCGTGCGCGAGAAGGATGCGCGCGACCAGGCGGAGTACAACAAGCTGGTTTCGCGCGGCACGCCCGTTGCGCGCATGAACACCGGCATCGACGGCGGCATGAACAAGATCTTTGCCGCGAAGATTCCGGAAGGCTCGACCGGTCTGTCCGAGGGCGCCGAAGGCACCACGCTCCAGATGTTGGCGATGGCGAAGGCGCCGGGCACCATCCCTGGACACGTCAATCCGCCGAAGCCGAATCTCGATGCAGCCGCGCCCTCGCCGCAGGAAGAGCCGGTCGTCGCCGTCAGCGCGCCCGCCGCCAGCGCCCGCGTCGCCACCGCAGCTCCGCCCGAGAAATCCGGCTTCTTCTCCAATCTCGGCCGCAAGATAGGTGTGGGCAATGCCGACGCCACCGCGACCACGCCGCCGCCGCAGGCCACGGCATCCGTCGCCCCGGCTGCGACGTCGACGACGCCGCCCACCGCAGCCTCGAGGCTGAAGGCCGCGGTGACCCGGTTCGTACCGGGCCGCGACACGTCCAAGGACGCAGCGAAGGATGCACCGAAGCCGGCTGTTGCCACTGCCAAACCCGCCGAACCTGCGAAGCCCGACACCCGCCTCGCCGCAACCCGCCCGACGCTGAAGCCGTCGGTGTCGGATGGCGCGGGTGAAGCGACCCAGATCATGGGCGCCGCGCCGGTGGTGCAATCGAACTCGTTCGACAGCCGGTTTGGGGCGGTGAAGTAAAGCGGGCGCTCCGCTTAATCTCTTCGATCCATCCCAGCCTGACGCCGTCATTCCCCGCGAAGGCGGGGAATCCAGTATTCCAGAGGCACCCCTTATCGATCGAGAAGCTGCGGCGTACTGGATGCCCCGCCTTCGCGGGGCATGACAGCCGAGCTCGGTGTGAGAGCGATGCGCTTCACGCGCGCCCTAGGGCGCCAGATACCGCAGCAGCTCCGGATTGCCCCTCACCTCGCCCGCTTCGCCTTGCAGCGCGACGCGGCCGCGGTCCAGCACGTAGGCGTAATCGGCGACGCGGAGCGCGAGGTCGAGGTGCTGCTCGACGATGATGACGGCGATGGTTTTCGCAAGCTCGATCAGGCGCTCGGTGATCTCCTCGATTACGCCGATCCAGACGCCTTCGGTCGGCTCGTCGAGCAGAAGAAGTTTTGGATCGCCCAGCATGGCGCGGCCGATGGCGAGCATCTTGCGCTCGCCGCCGGAAAGCGTGCCGGCGGGCTGGTCGAGGCGCTGGCCGAGCTTTGGGAAGATGGTCAGCACGTGCTCGACCGCGTCGGCTTTCCTGCTCGCGAGCGACCCGACCGCGAGATTGTCGCGCACCGACAGGCGCGCGAACACCGAATGCTCCTGCGGCACGTAGCCGATGCCGGCGCGCACGCGCTCCTGGGTCGCGCGGCGGCTGACGTCGCGGCCATCGAAGGCGACCTCGCCCTTCCACGGCGGCAGTTCGCCGACGATGGTCTTCATCAGCGTGGTCTTGCCGGCGCCGTTGCGGCCCAGCACGGCGACACCGCCGCGCCAGGGAATGCCGAGGTTGACGTCGAACAGGACCTGGCTGCGACCATAGCCGGCGTCGAGATGCTTGATGTCCAAAAATTCAGGCACGGCGCAAATAGATCTCCTGGACGGCCTTGTTGGCCTGGATCTCCGACACCGTGCCGGACGCCAGCACCTTGCCCTGGTCGAGCACGGTGAGACGATCGCAGATGTCGCGGATGAAATCGAGATCGTGCTCGACGATGACCAGCGAGCAATGTTTTTTGATCGGCTGCAGCAATTCACCGGTGACGCGGCGCTCCTCCAGGCTCATGCCGCCGGTCGGCTCGTCCAGCAGCAGAAGCTTCGGCTTGCAGGCCAGCGCCATCGCGATCTCCAGCCATTGCTGCTGGCCGTGCGACAGCGCCGCCGCCGCGTCGAAAGCGCGGTTGGCGAGGCGAAATTGCGTCAGCATGGTCATGACCTGATCGTGCAAGAGCCCGCGCGTGCGCGAGAACACGAGATCGAACAGCGAGGATTGCGCCTGCAGCGCGAGCAGAATGTTGTCGTAGAGCGTCAGCGTCGGCAGCACGGATGTGATCTGAAATTTCAAGCTCATACCGGCGCGGGCACGCTCGGTCGGCGTGAACGCGGTGATATCGGCGTTGACGAAGGAGACCTTGCCCTGTGTCGGCACCTCGGCGCCGGCGATGCACTTCATCAGCGTGCTCTTGCCGGAGCCGTTCGGGCCGATCAGGCCGTGAAACTCGTTCTCGCCGACGGTCAGCGCGGCGCCGTCGAGCGCGGTGAGCTTCCCGAAGATCTTCTTGACGCCGGTGGCTTCAAGGAGCGGCATCGCGCTTCTCCTTCGCGGTCTTCCTGGATTTGCCACCAAAGCTGCCGACCCGCTCGCGCTCGCCGAGCACGAAGCTGATCAGGCCGAGCGGCCGGAACAGAATCACCAGCAGGAGCAGCACGCCAAGGATGATCGGCCAGACCTCGCGGTAATTGTCCGAGAGCCAGAAGCTGACGCCCTCGACGATGACGGCACCGATGACGGCGCCGATCAGCGTGCCGGAGCCGCCGAACAGCACATAGAGCACCACTTGCGTCGAGACCACGACGCCGACCATGTTGGGCCAGACGAAACCTTCGTGGAAGGCATAGAGGCTGCCGGCGAGGCCGGCCACTGCGCCTCCGATCGCAAAAATGATCGCCTTCAGATGCTGCGCCTTGTAGCCGAAAAAGGCGATGCGCTGCTCGTTCTCGCGCAATCCCGCGAGCGCCAACCCGAACTGCGAGCGCACCAGAAAGCGGCAGAGGAGATAGACCACGACGAGCAGGCCAAGCACGAGATAATAGAACGGCGGCCCTTCCGAGAACTCGTAACTGCCGAGCGTCATCGAGGAGATCGAGGGGATGCCGTTCTGGCCACCGAGATAGTACCAGCCGCGCGCAAGCCGATCGGCGGCGTAGGATCCGGTCAGCGTGCCCAGCGAGACGAAGATCACGCTGGAGGGATGCCGTCCAAGCAGCAGGAAGCCGCCCAGCAGTAGCGCAAAGGTGAGCCCGATCATGGTGCCCGCGGGCAGCACCAGGAAGATGTTGGTAATGTCGAGATCGCGCGCGAGCAGCGCCACGCCATAGCCGGCCGAGCCGAAAAACAGCGCCTGGCCGAAGCTCATGATGCCGGCATAGCCCCACACCAGGTCGAATGACAGCGCGAACAGCGCGAGGATGATCACGCGCGTCGCGAACACCGTGAGGTAGTCCTGCAGCACCAGCGGCGCGAGCAGCGCCGCGACGAGCACGACGCCCTCCACGATCGGCAGGATTTTCCGCGCCGAACCGGCTTGCCCTGCTGATCCGTGTTCAACCATGGCAACGTTCTGCTCCCCGCTGATCTCAGCGGGGACTGCCTGCTTTACTGCGCCCATCGCTTTCGGCATTCGACTCTAGCATTCCTTGGGATCGACGAGTCCGTCGCTGCGTCCGACGATCTCGTAGTTCCCGCCTTTGGCGACAGCGGTGTACATCTTCATCTTGCAGTGGCGCTTGCCCGGCACCATCTCGGCAGGTCCGCCGGGACCTTCGGCGATCTTGGCATGATCGAGCGCAGCGGCGACCGAGTCGCGATCGACCTTGCCGGCTTCCTTGACGGCGGCTTCCCACAGTTTCAGGCCGCGATAGGTGCCGGTGGCGGCGCTGCCGGCAGCGAACAGGAAGTTGCCCGGGAAATCCTTCTCGTAGGCCGCCTGGATTTTTGCGTCGAACGGGTTCTCCTTGGTGAGCACCTTGAAATAATCGAGACAGCTGGCGAGACCCTCGATCTCGGCCGCCTGATTGATGTTGAGCGTGTTCTCGTCATAGTAGACGCAGGCCAGCCGTCCGCCATTCTTGAGAAAGCCGGCCTCGTAGAGCTGCTTGAAGAACGGACCGACGCCGGGCGGGATGACGGTGTTGAAGACGACGTCGACCTTGTTGGAGATGATGCGGTTGACGGTCGAGGAGAAGTCGACCTGGTCAAGCGGATAGTATTCCTCGAACACGACCTCGCCGCCGTTGGCCTCGATCACCTTGCGGGCGTAGACGTTGAGTGTGTGCGGCCAGACATAGTTGGCGCTCGGCAGCGCGAACTTCTTGCCGCCGTTCTTGATCAGCCAGGGAATGAACTCGTCACACTGCTGCGCCGGCGTCGGCCCGGTACAGAACAGATAAGGCGTGCACTCCTTGCCTTCGTAGAGCTGCGGATAGATGTAGAGCGTCTTGCCGCGCGCGACGATCGGGTCCTTGATGGCGTTGCGCATCGACGAGGTGATGCCGCCCAATACCATGTCGACCTTGTCGCGCTGGATCAGCTTGCGGACGTTGCCGACCGCGACGGATTCGTTCGAGGCGGTGTCCTCGATAAAGAGCTCGAGCGGGCGGCCGAGCAGACCGCCGCCGGCGTTGATCTCCTTGATCACCATCTTGGCGACGTTGGCGTCGGCATTGCCGGCGTAGGCAATCGGCCCGGTGAGGTCGGTGGCGATGCCGACCTTGATCGGGGCTTCGGCCGCATTGGCCCAGGGCGCCGGGATCACCCAACCGCCGACGCCGGTTGCGACTGCACCGGAGGCAAAGGCGAGATTCGAAAGGAACCGGCGACGGGAGAGCTGAGAACGATCGGACATGTGACTAAACCCCTTTTCCAGCAATGAGGCCCTGCGGCCGGAATTTGATGAAGACGATGGCGAGAACGAAGACGAGGACATCGGCCACGACGGGCGCCATCACCCAGGGCAGCGCGGCGCTGAGCGTGCCGATGACGCCGGCGCCCGCGACCGGCCCGATGAAGGAGCCGACGCCGCCGACCATGACCGCGACAAAGCCCTGGATCAGGAAGCGCAGGCCGAGATCGGCGAACAGGCTGAACACCGGCACGATCAGTGCGCCGGCAAGGCCGGCAAGCGCCGCGCCGAACGCAAAGGTGGCGCCGTAGATCAGCGGCGTGGAGATTCCGGAGGCGCGGGCCAGCGAAGGATTTTCCAGGGTAGCGCGCACGCGCAGGCCGAAGCTGGTGCGCGCCAGCAGCAGATAGCAGCCGCCCATCACCAGCGCCGTGATGATGATGATGGTGAAGCGCCAGGCGGAGATGTGCATGGCACCGATATCGATCGAGCCGCCGATCGGCTCCGGCACGGTGAGATAGAAGCCGCCGATCAAGCCGCGCACGGATTCGCGGATGATCAGGCCGAGCGCATAGGTGCCGAGCATGGCGACGATGGGGGCTGCGTAGAAGCGTCGGATGATCAGCGCCTCCAGCACGAAGCCGAGCGCGCCGACAATGAATGGTGCGGCGACCATGCCGGCCCAGATCGGCAGCCCCTTGGCGTAGGCGAGATAGGTGATGTAGGCCCCGAGCAGGACGAACTCGCCCTGCGCGAAGTTGAAGATGCCCATCATGCTGGCGATGATCCCGAGCCCCAGCACGATCAGGACGATGATCGCGCCGAAGCTCAGGATCTCGAACGCCGCGACGAACGCGTTAGCCATGCGCCGGAGCCTTTCCCGTTCCGAAGGAATCGGAACGGGGCTCCGGCTCGTTGTCTTGACGCGTCCGAAAACGCTTCCCTGTTCCGTTGGCCCGCATCAATGCCTCGCTCACATCTTCTTCCAGTCGCCGATCTGCTCGAAGGCGTGGGCAGCCCGGTAGATGGTGGATTCCTCGAACATGCGGCCGACCAGCATCAGGCCGACGGGCAGGCCGTCGACCATGCCGCAGGGCAGCGACATCGCCGGATGATGGGTGATGTCGAACGGCGCGGTGTTGGAGATCATCTCCAGCGCACGCGCGACATAGTCTTCGCGGCTGGCCGTGGGCTCCGGCAGCTTCGTCGCCTTCATCGGCGTCGTCGGCAGCAGCAGCAAATCGTAGTCTTTGAAGGCCTTGTCGTAAGCCGCGGTCAGGCGTCGGGAAATGTTGAGAGCCTTGCCGTAATAGCGCGGACCAAACGTGTTGTTGATGTAGGTGCCGAGCAGCAGGAACAGCTTTGTGGTCTCGGACAGAGAATCCGCCTGCCGGCGCCAGCCCCGATGGAAATCCATCAGAGTGGTCGAATAGAGGTCGGATCGGCTCAGCCCATAACCGTCGCCATACATCATGGTCTGGGTCATGCCCTCGGTGCCGATCGGCGTCCAGATCGCGGGGCCCATGAGATGCATCGGGATCGAAACGTTCTCGACCGTGGCGCCCAGATCCTTGAAACGCTTTGCGGCCTCCCGCACGCTCTCGTTGACGGCGGCTTCGGCCGTCGCCTGCTCAAAGCCTTCCTTGAGGATGCCGATCCTCATGCCCTTGACGCCCTGGCCGAGCGCCTTGGTGTACTCCTCGACCTTGGGCGCCTTGATGCGGGGATCGTAGCCGTCGTCACCGGCCAGCACCTCCAGCAGCAGCGCGTTGTCGGCGACGGTCGCCGTCATCGGGCCGGTGTGGTCGACGAACACCTCGATCGGCATGATGCCGGTGTAGGGCACGAGGCCCCAGGTCGGCTTCATGCCATAAGTGCCGCAGAACGAGGACGGCATGCGGATCGAACCGCCCTGGTCGCCGCCGATCGCCATGTCGACCTCGCCGAGCGCGACGACGACGCCGCTGCCTGACGACGAGCCGCCGGCCGAATAGCCCATCTTGTGCGGATTGTGGACGGCGCCGACCGCATTGGTGTGGCTGCCGCCGGACATGCAGAAGGATTCGCAATGAACTTTTCCGGCGATCTCGGCGCCGGCATCGAGCATGCGGGTGACGATGGTGGCGTCGAAATCGGGGACGTAGCCTTCGAGCGTCGCCGAGCCGTTCATCATGGGAACGCCGGCGAGCATGATGTTGTCTTTCAGGGCGACCGTCTTGCCCTTGAGCTTGCCGCTCGCCGCACCCTTCACGGTCGACTTGCGATACCAGGCGTTGCGCGGGTTCTCTTCCGGCGAGGGCCGATAGCCCGGCGTGCGCGGATATTTGACCTCCGGCACCTCGTCCGGCATGGCTCCGACGAGATTGTAGGCCTCGATCGAGCCCTGCATCAGACCGCGGAACGAGGCGACATCGTCGTCGGTCAGCGAAAGGCCGCACTGGTCGGCGACACTGCGCAATTGGGCTGGCGTGGGAAGGACAACTGTCACGGCGCTCTCCTCAAAGGCTTCTTGATCCCTGGAATTGGAATCCCTGGCATTGGAGCCTCATTGGCGCGCGTGTGCGGCGCGCGCCCCTCGGCTCTACCTCGATATTACAGACGGAAATATTTTCCTTTTCAAGTATTATTTTGGATTCGGGCGTTTGCAGATGGGGCGCCGGCGTCAGATCGGTTTGATCAGCTTGAAATCGAGGCCATCCGCGCCGGCGAGATACATTTGCATCCGGGTATGACCGTTCCTGACGGTGACGGGACCGCGCGCGCCGCCATAGACGATGTTGCGGCCGGCCGCGAGCATGGGCCCCATCGCCAACGTGCCCGCCTTGTTTGCCACGGCCTCAAGGAAGCGCAGTCCCTCATAGCTGGATTGACCGAGCGAGCCGATCGGGGGGCCGTTCGGTCCGAACATCGCGCGATAGCGGCTCTGGAAGTCGTCGTTGGCCCGCGATCCGATGCCCGGGAAATAGCCGGAGGCACAGAACAGATTTTCGCTGTTGTCGGCGCCGATTCCGAGCAGCACGGTCTCGTCCATCGCCCCGGCCAGCCGCAGCGTCGTGGCGCCGAGGCCGCATTCGCCGAACGCGCGATTGAACGTGATGCTGTCGGTGCCGATCAACGAGATCAGGACGACGTCAGGCCTCGCGGCACGGATGCGCTCCAGATGCGGCTCGTGGTTGTCTTCGCCGAGGGGAACGAACTCTTCGCCGACGACATGGCCGCCGGCCTCCTTGATGTAGCGCTTCACCGCGCGGTGCGACTGCCAGGGCCAGACATAATCGCTGCCGATCAGGTACCAGCGCGCCGCCTTCTTGACGTCGGCAAGCCAGTGGATGGAGGGGCGGCTCTGCCAGCGCGGCGTCTCGCCGATCGCCATGACACCCGGCGTCTGCTCGCCGCCCTCGTAGACGGGCGTATAGATGTAGGGGATACGGTGGCGGGTCGTAACCTTGCGCAGCGCCACACGCACCGCGCTGGTATGCAGTCCCACGATGAGGTCGATCTCATCGGAAGCGATCGCCTGCTCGGCGCGGCTCAGAATCCCGTCGAGCGGCCCGCCGGCATCGTAGATCGAAAGCTCGATCTCGCGCCCGAGAATGCCGCCGCGCTTGTTGATCTCGGCGACCGCGAGCTGCGCGCTGCTTGTCGCGCACGGGCCCCAGACACCGGGCGAGCCGGTGCAGCAAATGAAGCCCCCGATGCGGAGCTTGTTGTGTGCGCCGCGGCGCTTCATGAAATGCGCATCAGCCGGCGACAGGTCGAAATCCGCTGCCGCGGGCGACAGATTCCTGAACAGCAAGGACGGCGGTAACGCCGGACCGCCGTGAGCCGGGAAGTTTACCGTCGCGCGCACGCCAACTCCTGTCTGATACCAGACTTGAAAGCTCATTCAGCAGGCGGCCGCGGCACCCGCCCTATTGTTGGGCAATATCCTATTTTGAAAATATTGAATATTCAAGAATTGAAGTGCATATAGATGCAGCATCGATTGCAAGACATTCACTCATTTGGGTCAAGACAAAGTCTTAGCCGTGGCAAAACCGAACACCCCGATCACCGAACACCTCGCGTATCTGCTCGCGCAAGCCAACCGGGAGATCAACCGGCAGCTCGAACTGCGGTTGAGCAAGGAAGGCGTGCCCGTCGAGCAGTGGCGCATTCTGAAAGTCCTGTCGGATGGCAACGGCCATTCGATGGGAGAGCTCGCGGATGCCGTGCTGCTCAACCATCCGACGCTGACCAAGATGATCGATCGCATGGTCTCGGACACGCTGGTCTACCGCGTGCAGGACCCGAACGACCGCCGCAAGGTCCTGATGTTCATCTCCGATCGCGGCAAGGTGCTGAGCAAGAAGCTCAACTCGCTCGCGGTCGACCAGGAAGAGCACATCCTCGAGAGCTACGGCGACAAATCGACGAGCGAATTGAAGCGGCTGCTGGAGAGCTTGATCGACAGCTCGAATTGAGCTGGCGTGTTTAGCAAGCTCTCTCCACACGGTCGTCCCGGCGAAGGAGATGGAGCCGCGCGCCCCATACTCGATGTCATCGCCCGATTTAATCGGGCGATCCAGTATTCCAGAGACTGACGTGATTGAACCGAGAAGCCGTGGCGTACTGGGTCGCCTGGCTAAACCGGGCGACGACAGTGGAATGTGAGGCGCCGACGTCGCACCTCACACCTGATCGCTAAGCGTACCGCCCGTGGCAGTGCTTGTACTTCTTGCCTGAGCCGCAGGGGCAATCCTCGTTGCGGCCGATCTTGCCCCAGCTTGCCGGGTTCTTGGGATCGCGCAACGCCGCGTCGGTGGCCTGCGCTCCGAGCGTGACGCTCGCGAGCGCCATTTCGTCCTCGCCGGTGTTCGGGTCGAACTTGTGCGCTTCCATCGGCGGCAGCCCCGGGGCTTCCTGCTCCGGCGGCACGATCTCGACCCGCATCAGCTGCGCCGTGACGGCCTCGCGCAGATGCGCGCTCATCTCCTGGAAGAGGTTGAACGCCTCGGTCTTGTACTCCTGCAGCGGATCGCGCTGGCCGTAGCCGCGCAGGCCGATGACCTGGCGCAGATGGTCGAGCATGATCAGATGCTCGCGCCAGAGATGGTCGAGCGTCTGCAGCAGGATGGTCTTCTCGACGTAACGCATCACGTCGGGACCCCATTGCGCGACCTTTGCGGCCATGTGCTCGTCGGCGCGGGTCTCGATGCGCGTGAGCAGCTCCTCGTCGGCGATGCCCTCTTCCTTGGCCCAGTCCTCGACCGGCAGGTCGAGATCGAGCACGCGCTTGAGCTCTTCCTTCAGGCCCGCGACGTCCCACTGCTCGGCATAGGCATGCTCGGGCACGTGCTTGGCGACGAGGTCGTCGATGAAGGCGTGGCGCATGTCGGCGACGGTCTCGGCGACGCTGTCGTCCTTCATCAGGTCGACGCGCTGGTCGAAGATCACCTTGCGCTGGTCGTTCTGGACGTTGTCGAACTTGAGCAAATTCTTGCGGATATCGAAGTTGCGCGCCTCGACCTTCTGCTGCGCCTTTTCGAGCGCCTTGTTGATCCAGGGATGGATGATGGCCTCGCCCTCCTGCAGGCCGAGACGCTGCAACATGCTGTCGAGGCGATCCGAGCCGAAGATGCGCATCAGATCGTCTTCCAGCGACAGGAAGAATTTCGAGCGGCCGGGATCGCCCTGACGGCCGGAGCGGCCGCGGAGCTGGTTGTCGATGCGGCGGGATTCGTGGCGCTCGGAGCCCATGATGTAGAGGCCGCCGGGCTTCTTCACGGTCTTGGCGGGCTTCGAACCCTTCGCGGGCTCGATCTCGACCTCTTCCTCGGCCTTCAGCACGATGTCGCGGAAGTGCTCGATGTCGGCCTTGATCTGCTCGATCTTCAAGGCCTTCTCGGCCTCGTCCTCGATCGAAGCGGCCTCCTGCTGGATGCGCATTTCCAGCGAGCCGCCGAGCTTGATGTCGGTGCCGCGGCCGGCCATGTTGGTCGCGATCGTGATCGCGCCGGGGACGCCGGCTTCCGCGACGATGTAGGCTTCCTGCTCGTGGAAGCGCGCATTCAGCACCGCGAACAGCTTTGCCGGTTTGCCGGCGCGGGCCGCCGCGTACAGCTTCTGCATCGAATTTTCGTTGCCGAAATCGATCTGCCGATAGCCGTGCTTCTTGAGATATTCGGCGATCACTTCCGACTTTTCGATCGAGGCGGTGCCGACCAGCACCGGCTGCAGCCGCGCATTGGCGCGCTCGATCTCGGCCAGGATCGCGGCGTATTTCTCGTTCTGGGTGCGATAGACCTCGTCGTCCTCGTCGAGACGGGCGACCGGCAAATTGGTCGGGATCTCCACGACCTCGAGCTTGTAGATGTCGAACAATTCGTCGGCTTCGGTCAGCGCCGTGCCGGTCATGCCGGCGAGCTTTTCGTACATCCGGAAATAGTTCTGGAAGGTGATCGAGGCCAGCGTCTGGTTTTCCGGCTGGACCTGCACGTGCTCCTTGGCTTCCAGCGCCTGATGAAGGCCTTCCGAATAGCGGCGGCCCTGCATCATGCGACCGGTGAACTCGTCGATGATGACGACCTCGTCGTCGCGGACGATGTAGTCCTTGTCGCGCGTGAACAGCGTGTGGGCGCGCAGCGCCTGGTTGATGTGGTGCACGACGGAAACGTTCTCGACGTCGTAGAGCGATTCACCCTTGAGCTGGCCGGCATCGCGCAGCAGCGTCTCGATCTTCTCCATGCCGGCTTCGGTCAGCGTCACCGTACGCTGCTTCTCGTCGACGTCGTAGTCGGACTTGTCGAGCTTGGGCAGGAAGCCGTCGATGGTGTTGTAGAAGTCGGAGCGGTCGTCGAGCGGGCCGGAGATGATCAGCGGCGTGCGCGCTTCGTCGATCAGGATGGAGTCGACTTCGTCGACGATGGCGTAGAAGTGCGGCCGCTGGACCATGTCCTCGAGCCGGTACTTCATGTTGTCGCGCAGATAGTCGAAGCCGTATTCGTTGTTGGTGCCGTA
The DNA here is from genome assembly GCF_032917965.1 of Bradyrhizobium sp. BWC-3-1. Taxonomy (NCBI): domain Bacteria; kingdom Pseudomonadati; phylum Pseudomonadota; class Alphaproteobacteria; order Hyphomicrobiales; family Nitrobacteraceae; genus Bradyrhizobium; species Bradyrhizobium sp. BWC-3-1. The sequence continues at coordinate 577,054 of NZ_CP136625.1, read as the reverse complement.
GGTGATGTCACAGGCATAGGCCATCTTGCGCTCGGAATCGTCGAGGCCGTGCACGATCACGCCGGTGGTCAGGCCGAGGAAGCCGTAGATCTGGCCCATCCAGGCGGAGTCACGGCGGGCGAGGTAATCGTTGACGGTGACGACGTGGACGCCCTTGCCGGCGAGCGCGTTGAGGTAGACCGCGAGCGTTGCGACCAGGGTCTTGCCTTCGCCGGTCTTCATCTCGGCGATGTCGCCCTCGTGCAGCACCATGCCGCCGATCAGCTGGACATCGAAATGGCGCTGGCCGAGCGTGCGCTTGGCGGCTTCACGGACCGTGGCGAAAGCGGGGACCAGCAGGTCGTCCAGGGTCTTGCCCTCGGCGAGCTGCTTTCTGAACTCGACGGTGCGGGCCTTGAGTGCCTCGTCGGAGAGTTTCGAGACCTCGGGCTCCAGCGCGTTGATCGCGTTGACGCGGGACTGATATCCCTTCACCCGCCGGTCGTTGGCGGAGCCGAAAAACTTGCGGGCGAGCGCGCCGATCATGCTTAGTTCCTGTGTTCGCGATTCAACCGCGTTCGCGTTGCAGCCAAGAGGTTGTCACCCGCCTGCCTATCAACTCACCGTGACGCCTGCTGGGCGCCAGAGCCCCGTCTGCGGGGGGTCCATCCGCCATATGGGTGGGAGTTGGGCAAGTCTGGGTTCAACGGCCAAAAACGCAGCAAAATAAACGCCATCGCATGGACGCGACCGGGCAGAGATATGGCCCGGTCAGGGCCTTGTCAACGGCGGGTGCATTGCGGCTAATTCATCATTTTGACAGACTTTTCGCGTTGCCAAGGCCCCCTGAATTGGGCGAGTGTCCGCCCCGCTCGAGCAGCCCCCTGCTTCAACAAAAGGATTTTCCATGACCACCTCGTTCCCGGTAACCAGAACCGGCCTGCGCTTCGGCCTCGCCACCGCCCTCGTGGGCTGCCTTGCGCTGGCGCTGATCGCGGGTCCCGGCCGGGCTGCCGACGATCCGGTGCTGGCGAAGGTCAATGGCGCGGAAATCAAGAAGAGCGACGTCGCCATGGCCGAAGAGGAACTCGGGCCGAGCCTCGCCCAGATGGACCCGGCGACCAAGGACGAGAACGTCCTGTCCTTCCTGATCGACATGAAGATCGTCGGCAAGGCCGCCGAGGACAAGAAGCTCGCCGAGGGCGAGGAGTTCAAAAAGCGGCTCGCGTTCGCCCGCAACCGCCTGCTGATGGACAGCCTGCTCGCCGGCGAGGGCAAGGCCGCCACCACCCCGGATGCCATGAAGAAGGTCTATGAGGAGGCCTCCAAGCAGATCACCGGCGAGCAGGAAGTGCACGCCCGCCACATCCTGGTCGAGACCGAGGACGAGGCCAAGGCGGTGAAGGCCGAACTCGACAAGGGCGCCGATTTCGCCGAACTCGCCAAGAAGAAGTCCAAGGATCCGGGCTCGGCCGACGGCGGCGACCTCGGCTTCTTCACCAAGGAGCAGATGGTGCCGGAATTCTCGGCGGTCGCCTTCGCGCTCGAGCCGGGCAAGATCTCCGACCCCGTGAAGTCGCAGTTCGGCTGGCACGTCATCAAGGTCGAGGAAAAGCGCAGCCGCAAGGCGCCGGACTTCGAGCAGGTCAAGGCGCAGATCGAGCAGTATGTCACCCGCAAGGCCCAGGCCGATTACGTCGCCAAGCTGCGCGCGGAAGCCAAGGTCGAGCGGCTGGACCAGCCGGCGGATGCGGCAAAGGACGCCAAGCCGGCCGATGCGGCCAAGCCGGCTGACGCCAAGCCGTCCGACAGCAAGATGGCGCCCCCGGCGAAGAAGTAAGAATTCGCTGTCACTTCGGTGACGTGAAGAGTATCTAAGCCTTTGTGATGCCCGGCCCCCGCGCCGGGCATCTGCATGTCCAGATCCCACAAAGGCGCCCCGATGTCCTCCTCCGTTTCCCCCCTCGCCCCGAAACACGTTCCCGACATGCCCGTGATCGCGGGGGTCCGTCTCGCGACGGCCGAAGCCGGCATTCGCTACAAGAACCGCACCGACGTGCTGCTGGCGGTGATGGACAAGGGCACCGCGGTCGCAGGCGTCTTCACCAAGTCGAAATGTCCCTCCGCGCCGGTGGAATGGTGCCGCGCCAAGCTGAAAGGCGGCAAGGCCCGCGCGTTGGTGGTCAATTCCGGCAACGCCAATGCCTTCACCGGCAAGACCGGCCGCAGCTCCACGGCACTGACCGCGAAGATCGCGGCCAAGGCCGTCGGATGCACCGAGGGTGAGATCTTCCTGGCCTCGACCGGCGTGATCGGCGAGCCGCTGGATGCGAGCAAGTTCGATGGCGTGCTCGGTCGGCTCGCGGAAACCGCCGAGGCCGGCGATTATCTGGCGGCCGCCAAGGCGATCATGACCACCGACACCTTCCCGAAGGTCGGGACCGCGACCGTGAAGCTCGGCAAAGCCAAGGTCACCATCAATGGCATGGCCAAGGGTGCCGGCATGATCGCGCCCGATATGGCGACGATGCTGTCCTTCATCTTCACCGACGCACCGATCGCGCCTGCCGCGCTGCAGGCGCTGCTCAAAAGCGGCGTCGAGGACACCTTCAACGCGGTCACGATTGACGGCGACACCTCGACCTCGGACACGCTGCTGGCCTTTGCCACCGGTGCTGCTGCGGAACACGGCGCGCCGAAGATCAGTCGCGCCACCGACCCGCGCCTGAAAGCCTTCGTCAAGGCCTTCAACCAGGTGCTCGCCAATCTTTCCGAGCAGGTGGCCCGCGACGGCGAAGGCGCCCGCAAGCTGGTCGAGATCACCGTCGAGGGTGCCAAGACCAAGGCCTCGGCGCGCAAGATCGCGATGTCGATCGCGAACTCGCCGCTGGTGAAGACCGCAATCGCCGGCGAGGACGCCAATTGGGGCCGCGTGGTGATGGCGGTCGGCAAGGCCGGCGAGCCGGCTGACCGCGACAAGCTCTCGATCTCGTTCAACGGTATCCGCGTCGCCAAGAGCGGCGCGCGAGATCCGTCCTATGACGAGGCGCAGGTGTCGGAAGCGATGAAGGCGCCGGAGATCGCGATCAAGGTCTCGCTCGGCCTCGGCAAGGGCCGCGACCGCGTGCTGACCTGCGACCTCACCAAGGAGTATGTCGCGATCAACGGGGATTACAGGTCGTAGCCGGACTCGCGGTGAGTCCGCTTGACCCGCAAGCGGGCGGGGTGATCAAAATCACCCCGAGATCCGCGCATCCGCGAGTGCCTTCTTGAACAGCGCGTTCATCGCTTCCGAAATGCCCTGGGTGGGGCTGACCTCGAAATAGAATCCCGGCGAAGCGCAGCTCTGCATGTTCTGCGCGATCTTGCTGTTCGGAGACGGCCCCCACGGCCCGGGGTTAAAGGGCGAGATCCAGGTGGTGTACCAGGTGTCGGTAGGTGGTTGATACGTCGTGTACAGCACCGCGATCTTGATACCGCGGTCCTTGATGGCCGTGCAGAGCGCCGGATTGATCGGCGACTGACAGCGATTCGATGACGCGAGAGGATACGAAGAAGACGAGACACTACACATCGTCGTGCCTGAGTTGGTTTCGTCAGCGACCCCATCGGATACAAAAAACAGATATTTCAGCGGTGACGCGGATGTGCCGGCTCCCGGCGAGGCGATTGCGCTATTGATCGCGGGAAAAATCGTGGTGAAGGGAGTATCTTTGTCTTTAGTATACGAGTCATTCTGACCGGCGACCGCCATCAGGTCGATGTTTCCCGCCGCAGTCTTGGCGGAGCTCAGGCTCGACGACAGCGCGAACAGATTTCTCAATCCGATCGTCGCTGACGAAGCGCCGAAATCGTAGATCGCCATTCTGAACTGGTTCGAATAGGTCTGCGTGTTCTGGGCTGTGTCCATCAGGTTCGCGCTCGCCTGGCGCACCACGTCAATTCGGGTCGTGATGCCGTTTGCTTTGGCGATGTCGTAGTTGCTTGTGCCGGCGGCCTTGGTGGTGTCGTGACACGCGAATGCACATCCACCCGTCTTTCCCTGCAATTTCGTTATGTCGGTCGGTGTCGCTGCGACGCCCATCGACGGAGAATTGTCCAGCAGGAGATAGAAGTCGACATAGAGCGGCATATTGGCCGTCGACGACGACGTGCCGCTCATGGTCAGTGTGGTCTTGCCGATCAGGCCGAGAAACATGGTGTTGATGGTGGCGGTGAACGAGACGGTCGAGTTTATGGTCGAGCCGGTCTTGACGACGGTCGGGGTGACGCTGTCGAGCGTATAGCCGGTCAGGTTGGCGCGATTGGCATCGAAGATTTTCTGGGCGTCGTCGACGCCGGCCGTGATCGTGCCGTCCGTGGTCATCGAGCCCGCGGCGGCAAACCCCGGCGATGCCTTGGCGAGCGCACCGACGCTGGCCGCGTCAGCCGCGCCCTGAAGCTTGGCCCGGACCTGCGTCGCGCGGGAGTAGTCGATCGCGGTGCCGATGAACGTGATCAGGGGGACGCAGCAGATTGCGAAGATCACCGCGACATTGCCGCGCCGGTCGCGAAGGAACCGACGGAAGATGGTACGACACTCAGCGCGCATGGATCTGGCCCGAAATGGTTTCAGCGTGTCCACTCTAGGAACCGTGGATTAAATATGACTTATGGAGACCTCGGAAACATGGGCCGTAACAGGGTTAACGAACCGTTGCGGATGATCCTTCAGCGAGCGGAATTCCAGGCATGGCTGATCTCAAACTGACGCTCGTGGTGGCTTGCGCCCTGGTCGACGCCGACAAGCGCGTCCTGATCGCGCAGCGCCCCGAGGGCAAGACGCTGGCCGGCCTTTGGGAATTTCCCGGCGGCAAGTGCGAGCCCGGCGAGCGGCCGGAACAGAGCCTGATCCGCGAACTCCACGAGGAGCTCGGCATCACCGTCGCCGAACCCTGTCTGGCGCCGCTGACGTTCGCGAGCTACGGCTACGAGACCTTCCACCTCCTGATGCCGCTCTTCATTTGCCGGCGCTGGGAGGGACAGGTCACGCCGCGCGAAGGCCAGGCCCTGGCCTGGGTTCGCGCCAACAAGCTGCGCGACTATCCCATGCCGCCCGCGGACATTCCGCTGATCCCGCATTTGATTGATTTGTTGATGTGAATTCGAAGCGGGCACCACACTCTCGGCGTCATGCCCGGGCTTGTCCCGGGCATCCACGATCTTCGTGCTGAACCGAGAGGCGTGGATGGCCGGGACATAGGCGAGCGGAAGCGACGCCGTCCTTCGGACGGCATGCCGGCCATGACGGCGGAGAGAGCTTACGTCCCTCCGGCCTTCTTCACCGCTTCCGCCAGGCTCGCCTTCGCTGATCCAGGCTTGAGCGGCTGCTGCTGGCTCGCATGCGGCGCCCAGCCGGAAAGCCAGATGATGTCGAATGTCGCACGGATGCGGCCGTCGGCGTCGGCAAAGCGTTCCGCGTAGATTTCAGCCATCCGCAGCAGCGTCGATCGCCGGCTCGGCGTGCGTCGCCGCTCGATCAGCACATTGGCGGCGCCCATGCGCCTGATATCCTGCATCAGCGCGAACGCGTTGGCGTAGCGCACCACGACGCGGTCGACATCGGTGACCGGCAGCGCAAACCCCGCCCGCTGCAACAGCGCGCCAACGTCGCGCAGATCGGCGAACGGTGCGACTCGCGGCGATACGCCGCCCTCGCATTCGGCCTCCGCGGCGGCAAAGGCCTGGCGCAGCTCGGTCAGGCTGTCGCCGCCGATCATCGCCGCCAGCAGCAGCCCGTCCGGCCTCAGCGCGCGACGGATCTGCGCGAGCACACCCGGCAGATCGTTGGCGAATTGCAGCGCCAGCGCCGAGACCACGAGATCGAGGCTCTCCGGTACAAAGGGCAGCTTCTCCGCACCCGACGCATCGAGCTCAATGCGCTCGATCGAGGGCAGTCGCGCGCGCAGCACCGCGAGACCCTCGCCGGGCGTCCAGAGATCGGCCGCTGTGTGAAACTCTCGCATCACCGCGGCCAGCCGGTCGGAGATGTCCTCGGCGACCCGATCCAGCAGGAAGCTCGCGGCACCTTGCGCCTGCGCGCGGCGCTGTCGCGCGCGCAGCAAGGCACGATCGAACAAAGCGGGCGGGGTTTGTGGGTCTTGAGCCATGCCGCTGGTTACGCCGATCATGCTGGTTCTGGCAATCCACTGCGCGCGGCGCTAGCCTTGCCTCATGGAGCCGACACCGGCCCCCGTGTTCCAAACTAGCAATCCGCACCAGGCCCGCGGCGCCGGAGCGTCAAACGATGATCACCTGTTATCTGCGATACGAGATCCCCCCGGACAAGCTCGCCGAATTCGAAGCCTATGGCAGGATGTGGCTGGAACTAGTGCCAAGATTCGGCGGCATCCACCACGGGTACTTCCTGCCATCGGAAGGCGCCAGCGACGTCGCCCTCGCGATGTTCAGCTTCCCGAGCTTCGCGGCGTACGAACAATATCGGAAGGCCAGCGCCGAAGATCCGGACGTCCAGAAAGCGATCGAGTTCGCAAGGCAAACGCGCTGCTTTCGCCGTTATGAGCGATCGTTTTTCCGGCCCGTGCTGCCGAAAGAGCCGTAGGCCGGGCGCGGACGAGAACAGCCCATTGACTTGAGCGTGGCGCAGGACGGCGCTAGCCTTGCCCAATGGACGCCGAGGCATCACCACCACGCTCCATTTCCAGCCATTTGCGCGGCGCACTTCAGGCCTGCCGCAGTGTGATGGCGCATCTGCCAAGGCTTGCGCTCGACGTTGCGCTGCCGACACTGTGCGTGTCCTGCCGCGAGCCGGTCGACGGCGAGGGCGTGTGCGCGGCGTGCTGGGCGCGGCTGTCGTTCATCGAACGGCCCTACTGCCCGCGGCTCGGCATTCCCTTTGTGTACGATCCCGGGCCCGACATGCTGTCGATGGAGGCGATCGCGAGCCCGCCGGCCTACCAGCGGGCGCGCGCCGCGGTGCGTTATGACGACGTCGCGCGCACCCTGGTGCATGCGCTGAAATACCAGGACCGGACGGATTTGGCGCCCGCCATGGGCCGCTGGATGGCGCGCGCGGGCGGCGAACTGCTCGCCGAAGCCGACATGCTGGTGCCCGTTCCCCTGCATTGGCGAAGGGCGTGGCGCCGCCGCTACAACCAGTCCGGGGCGCTGGCGCGGATCATCGAGCGGCAGAGCGGAGTGAAGGCGAAGGCTGAGGTGCTGCGCCGGGTACGCGCGACCGAGCAGCAGATCGGCCTGTCGCGGGCCCAGCGCGCTACCAATGTGCAGGGCGCATTCCAGGTATCCCCCGACCGCCAGGCGGACGTTCAAGGTCGGCGCATTGTCCTCATCGACGACGTCCTGACGTCGGGCGCGACGCTGGATGCCTGTGCGCGGGCCCTGCTCCGGGCCAAAGCGGCGCAAGTGGACGTGCTGGTGTTTGCCCGGGTTGTCGAGAGCCGGTGAAGTCCCATATAATTCAATGAATTCATGACATGAGAGCGCTAGACAAGATGACCGCTGCTGTCGAGATCTACACGAGGCCGGGCTGCGGCTATTGTTCCGCCGCCAAGTCGCTGCTGACCCGCAAGAAGGCGACGTTCACGGAGTTCGATATCGCCAAGAACCCGTCCTGGCGCCAGGAGATGTACGATCGCGCCGGCGAGGGCTCGACCTTCCCGCAGATCTGGATCGGCGGGAACCATGTCGGCGGCTGCGACGAGCTCTACGCGCTCGATCGCGAAGGCAAGCTCGACGCCATGTTCGAGAGCGTCAAGGCGGAGTCATGAGCGACAACAGGACTTTCACGGCGGCGATGGTGCAGATGCGCACCGGCCTGATGCCCGAGCCGAGCCTCGCGCAGGCCACCAGGCTGATCCGCCAAGCTGCAGCCAATGGCGCCGACTACGTGCAGACGCCCGAAGTCAGCAACATGATGCAGCTCAACCGCAAGGCCCTGTTCGAGCACCTCCAGAGCCAAGACGACGACAGCTCGCTGAGGGCGTACCGGGCGCTCGCGGCGGAACTGAAGATCCACATCCATGTCGGCTCGCTGGCGCTGCGCTTTTCGAACGAGAAAGCGGTCAACCGCTCGTTCCTGATCGGGCCCGAGGGCAATGTGCTCGCGAGCTACGACAAGATCCACATGTTCGATATCGAGCTGCCTGACGGCGAGAGCTATCGCGAATCCGCCAATTACCAGCCGGGCGAGACGGCCGTGATCTCTGACCTGCCCTGGGGCCGCGTCGGCCTGACGATCTGTTATGACGTGCGCTTCCCCGCGCTCTACCGCGCGCTGGCCGAAAGCGGCGCGTACTTCATCACGGTGCCCTCGGCCTTTACCCGCAAGACCGGCGAGGCGCATTGGCACGTATTGTTGCGTGCGCGCGCGATCGAGACCGGTTGCTTCATCTTCGCCGCGGCGCAGGCAGGCCTGCACGAGAACAAGCGCGAGACTTATGGCCATTCGCTCATCATCGATCCCTGGGGCGAGATTCTCGCCGAAGGCGATGTCGAGCCCGGCATCATCATGGCAAAAATCGATCCGGCCAAGGTCGAGACCGCGCGCCGCGCGATCCCCTCACTCCAGCACGGCCGCCGCTTCGGCGTCGCCGACCCCAAGGCGGGGCCGGACCATCTGCACCTGGTGCGGGGATCGGCATGATCCGCTACGCGCTCCGCTGCCACCGGAGCCACGACTTCGAGAGTTGGTTCCAGAGCTCGGCCGCGTACGACCAGCAGGTGAAGCGCAAGCTCGTGACCTGTCCGATTTGCGGCTCGGCCAAGGTCGACAAGGCGATCATGGCGCCGCGCATCGTCGGCAAGAAGGGCCGCGGACGCGCCACGCCGCCGCCTGAGCCCACCGCCACGATGACCGCGCCCGAAGCTGCGCAATCCGCACCGACCTCGCTGTTGATGGCGCAGGAGCGCGAGCTGCGCGCCAAGCTCAAAGAGCTGCGCGATCACATCGTGAAGAACGCCGACAATGTCGGCGAGCGATTCGCCACCGAAGCCCGCGCGATGCATTACGGCGACAAGGAGCACCGTCCGATCTATGGCGAGGCCTCGCCCGACGAGGCCAAGTCGCTGATCGACGAAGGCATCGAGGTGTCGCCGCTGCCGACGCTGCCGGAAGACCGGAATTAGACTCCCACCAACACCGCCACGCCGACCACGATCAGCGCGATGCCAATAATCTCGCGCGGCGCGATCGGCTGCTTGAACGAATAGTACGCCACGCCTTGCGCGAACAGCACCTCGATCAAAGCGAGGGTGCGGACATTGGCGGCGGCCGTCAGCGCGAACGCTAGGAACCAGAACTGCGAGGCGAAGGCGCCCATGAAGCCGGCGAGCAGCGATGGCTTCCAAAGCCTCAGGATCGACTGAAGCACTTTTGGCGCCCGCCAGAGCAGATAGACCGTCAGGATCAGCGTCTGCACGAACAGGCCGAGCACCAGCGTGAACGATGCCGCAGTCACGAACGAGACATCAGGCACGTTGATGATGGCGCCGCGGAAGCCGACCGCAGAGAGCGCGAAGGCCGCGGCCGCGACGAGGCCGGTGATGGTCGGCTTCAATTCGGCAAAGCTCTTCTCGCCGCCGGGCCGCAGCGCGGTGATGACGACGCCGATTGTCGCGATCACGATCGCAAGCACCTTCAGCCATGTCAGATGATCGCCGAGGAAGACGAAGCCGAAGATGGCGGTCTGGATCGCCTCGGTTTTCAAATAGGCCGTCGTCACCACGAAGGAGCGGTCGTTCATGGCGAGCAGCATCAGGCCGGTCGCGACGATCTGGCTGAGCGCGCCGAGCAGGAGCCACGGCCAGAACACACCGGGCGGCATGTCGAGATGATCGCCGGTGGCGACCAGCACCACCGCCAGGAAAAGCAGCGAGAACGGAAAGCCGAACAGGAAGCGGATATTGGTTGCGCCCCAGGTCCCCAGCGGCTTCGTCAGCGACCGCTGCATCGCATTGCGCGCGACCTGGCCGAGCGCGGCAATGACGGTAAAGGGAATCCAGAGGCTGGCGATGGTGAACATGGGGATGGGACTGCGCTGGGAGCGAGAGGACGTTGAGTCAACGTGCCGCTCGCGCTCAAGCAGGTCAATCACGCGGATGTCATGGGTGCGATGCTTGCCTGACGAATTCGGTGTCGTCCTGGACAAGCGAAGCGCAGATCCATGACCCATTACCCCAGGGAGTGGTTTGGCGAAGACTCGTAATTATCAATTTTCGCCTAACTAAACCCTGGCTTTCGCCAGGACGACGCCGAATGTTTGGAAGCGGCAACGCCTCACACCATGCCTTCCGCCACCACCATGTAGTTCACGTCCATGTCTGACGAGAGGGTCCATTTGTCGGCGAAGGGGCTGTAGACGACGCCGGTCTGCTCGGTGATGACCAGGCGGTTGTCGAGCAGGTATTTCGTCAACTCGTCGGGGGTGACGAACTTGTTCCACTCGTGGGTGCCGCGCGGCAGCCAGCGCAGGACATATTCAGCGCCGACGATGGCAAGCGCAAAGCTCTTCCAGTTCCTGTTCAGCGTCGAGACCACCATCAGGCCGTTCGGCTTCAGCATCGCGGCGCAGCGCTTCAGGAAAACGCCGACGTCGACGACGTGCTCGACCACCTCCATCGCCAGAACGATGTCGAAGCGCTCGCGCGGGTCGATCTCCTCAACCGTGGTGCAGCGATAGTCGATCGCGAGGTGCGCCTTGTCGGCATGCAGCTTGGCGGCCGCGATGTTGCTGACCGACGGATCGACGCCGATGACCTGCGCACCCAGGCGCGACAACGGCTCGCAGAGCAGGCCGGCGCCACAGCCGATGTCGAGCACGCGCAGACCGCCGAGGCAGTTGAGGCTGCGCGCGTTGCGCTCGAACTTGCGGCAGGCGGCATCGCGGATATAGCCGAGCCGCAGCGGGTTGATCCGGTGCAGCGGTGCCATCTTGCCGTTGGGATCCCACCACTCCGCCGAGAGCTTTGAGAATTTCGCGATCTCGGCGGCATCGACGGTCGAGCCCGGCGAGGTGCTTGCGGTTACGGAAGTATCTTGCTGCATGCTCATGGTTACGCGCGGTCCTACCGCGTGGTGATCGAACTACGGAAGGCGAGCGGCGAGGCGATGGTCTTGATCGTCTCGATCCCCTCGCCGACGCCGCGAATCGTCACGTCGCCGTAGTTGAGAATTCGTCCAAGAATGGTCTGATCGACATCGACGCTCTCGACCTTGTCCAGCGCCATCTCGAAGGTGCGGCGCTTGATGAAGCCGGTCTTGTGCACGACCCGCAAATTGGTCACGTCGGTCTCGGTGGTAAAGCGATGGAACCAGCCCTTCACAGTCCAGTACAGCGCCGCCAGAGCGACCAGGCCGGCCGCAACCAGACAGAGCATGACGAGCCCCTCGACGGTGGTTTGCCGGGACAGGACGAACAGGACCAGCGCCACGATCCAGGCCAGGATCGCCGGAAAATAGAAGATCCAGTGCGCATTGGTCGAATACAGCACCTTCTCGCCAGGCTGCAGGATCTCGTCGATATAGCGCGCCATGATCTCGGTTAACCCACTACCCCGCACCCTGCCCCGCAGGAACCCGCTTGCCCCCGGCCCCGCCGCTATGTATACGCGCGGTCGGTGTCCGCGAGGCCCGTCCAGTGCGGGCCACCATACTGATCCTTATGAAGGAATGCACGCGTCGTCATGAGCCGCCTCGTGATGAAATTCGGCGGCACGTCCGTCGCCAACATCGAACGTATCCGCAACGTCGCACGCCATGTGAAGCGTGAGGTCGACGCCGGCCATGAAGTGGCCGTGGTCGTCTCGGCGATGTCCGGTAAAACCAACGAGCTGGTGGCCTGGTGCACCGAGGCCTCGCCGATGCACGACGCGCGCGAATACGACGCCGTGGTCGCCTCGGGCGAACAGGTGACGTCCGGCCTGCTTGCCATCGTGCTTCAGGGCATGGGTATCCAGGCCCGCTCCTGGCAGGGCTGGCAGATCCCGATCACGACCAGCGACGCCCATGCTTCGGCCCGGATCGAGGGCATCAACGGCAGCGAGATCATCAAGCGCTTCAGGGAGCGCAAGGAAGTCGCCGTGATCGCCGGCTTCCAGGGCATCAACCCCGAGACCAACCGCATCACCACGCTCGGCCGCGGCGGCTCCGATACCTCGGCCGTGGCGATCGCCGCCGCCGTGAAGGCGGACCGCTGCGACATCTACACCGACGTCGACGGTGTCTACACCACCGATCCGCGAATCGTGCCGAAGGCGCGCCGGCTCGACAAGATCGCATTTGAAGACATGCTGGAGCTGGCCTCCCAGGGCGCCAAGGTGCTCCAGGTCCGCTCGGTGGAACTCGGCATGGTCCACAACATGCCAATTTTCGTCCGCTCGAGCTTCGACAAGCCCGAGGATATCGACCCGCATGCCAACCAGCCGCCCGGCACGCTGATCTGCAGCGAGGAGGAGATCATGGAAAGCCACGTCGTCACCGGCATCGCCTTTTCGAAGGACGAGGCCCAGATCTCGGTACGCCAGATCGAGGACAAGCCCGGCGTGGCGGCGTCGATCTTCGGCCCGCTCGCCAATGCCAACATCAACGTCGACATGATCGTGCAGAACGTCTCTGAGGACGGGAAGACCACCGACCTCACCTTCACCGTCCCGGCCGCCGACTACACCAGGGCCAAGGAGACGATTACCGCGGCCAAGAGCCAGATCAATTATGCCCGGCTCGACACGGCTACCGATGTCGCCAAGATCTCGGTGATCGGCAGCGGCATGCGCAGCCATGCCGGCGTTGCCGCCCAGGCGTTCTCGGCCCTCGCAGGACGGAATATCAACATCCGGGCCATTACAACCTCCGAGATCAAATTCTCGGTTCTAATCGACACCGCCTATACCGAGCTTGCGGTGCGCACCCTGCACACGCTCTACGGTCTCGATCAGGCTTAGGCTAATTTTCTCTTAGCGGTCGCAGCAAACGCGAAGGTGTCCACACTTTCGCGTTTGGCAGGCGTTTTGCTTGGCAAAACAAGCCCCAATTCGCTATACGGCGAACTGGGTGGGCTGCCAGAAACTGTGCCCCAGTTGAGGCGGTGCTGATTCGGCCCAGGCAACCGCCGGGGCTGGCGCCGGACGAGCAAATTTGTTGTTTTTCTGGATTTCTCGGCGAGCCGCCGCGGGTCCTTTCGGCCCCGGCAGACGGAGGAGATTGACGGTTCATGCGGAGCGCGTCGGGAGGTCCCCGCGTCTTGTTGAGACGGCTCCGCGAAACCATGGCGGAGCAGGTCTCGGCCCAGGAGCGGCTGGACAAGATCGTGGTGCTGATCGCCGCCAACATGGTGGCCGAGGTGTGCTCGGTCTATGTGCTGCGCGTCGACAACACGCTCGAGCTCTATGCCACCGAAGGCCTCAACCGCGAGGCGGTGCACCACACCGTGCTCAGCGCCCATGAGGGCCTGGTCGGCCTGGTCGCGAGCGAGGCAACGCCTCTCAACCTAAGCGATGCGCAAAGCCATCCGGCCTTCTCGTTCCGCCCGGAGACCGGCGAAGAGATTTACCACTCCTTCCTCGGCGTGCCGATCCTGCGCGCCGGCAACACGCTCGGCGTGCTGGTGGTGCAGAATCGGGCCAAGCGCAACTATGTCGAGGAGGAGCTCGAGGCGCTTCAGACCACCGCGATGGTGCTGGCGGAGCTGATCGCCTCCGGCGAGCTGTCTGCGCTGGCCCAGCCAGGCCATGAGCCCGCGGCGCGCCATTCGGCGCAGAAGGTCGGCGCCATCCTGTCGGAAGGCATCGCACTCGGCCATGTCGTGCTGCACGAGCCGCGCGTGGTTATCAAGGACTACATCGCCGAGGACCTGCCAAAGGAGATCAAGCGGCTCGACACCGCGCTCGCCAAGCTGCGCGCCGATCTCGACCGCATGCTGGAGCGCGGCGACGTCGCCGAGGGCGGCGAGCATCGCGAGGTGCTGGAAGCCTACCGCATGTTCGCCAACGACCAGGGCTGGTCGCACAAGCTGCACGAGGCGGTCGCCACCGGCCTCACGGCGGAAGCCGCCGTCGAGCGTGTGCAATCCGACACCCGCGCGCGCATGCTGCGCTCGACAGATCCCTATTTGCGCGACCGGCTGCATGATCTCGAGGATCTCGGCTATCGCCTGATGCGACAGCTGGTCGGCCAGGATCACGCGCCGTCACGCGAACAATTGCCCGACAACGCCATCGTCATCGCGCGCGCGATGGGCCCGGCGGCGCTGCTCGACTATGACCGCAAGCGCCTGCGCGGCATCATATTGGAGGAAGGCACCGCCAATTCCCACGTCTCGATCGTGGCGCGCGCGCTCGGCATTCCCGCGGTCGGCGAAGTCCCGAACGCGCCTGGTATCGCCGATCCCGGCGACGCCGTCATCGTCGACGGCACCTCCGGCATGATCTATGTGCGCCCATCGCAGGAGGTCGAAGCGGCCTTCGCCGAGCGCGTGCGCTTCCGGGCCCGCCGCCAGGCGCAGTATCTGGCGCTGCGCGACCGGCCCTGCGTCACCAAGGACGGCCAGAAGGTCGAGCTGATGATCAATGCGGGTCTAGCGATCGACTTGCCGCACATCGAAGACACCGGCAGCGCCGGCATCGGCCTGTTCCGCACCGAGCTGCAATTCATGGTCGGCCAGAGCCTGCCGCGCACCAGCGACCAGCTCGCGCTCTATCGCACCGTGCTGGATGCCGCCGGCACCAAGCCCGTCACCTTCCGCACCCTCGACATCGGCGGCGACAAGGCGCTGCCTTATATGGAGGCGGTAATCGAGGAGAACCCCGCGCTCGGATGGCGCGCGATCCGGCTCGGGCTCGACCGTCCCGGCCTGTTGCGCGGGCAGATCCGCGCACTGCTGCGCGCCGGCGGCGGCCGCGCGCTGCGCATCATGTTCCCGATGATCTCGGAGGTGGGTGAATTCGATTCTGCGAAGGCGCTTGTCGAACGCGAACTGACCTATCTGCGCCAGCACGGCCACACGCTGCCGGAGCGGATCGACATCGGCACCATGGTCGAGGTGCCGGCGCTGCTATATCAGCTCGACGAGCTCCTGAAGAAGGTCGACTTCATCTCGGTCGGCTCCAACGATCTGTTCCAGTTCCTGTTCGCGGTCGACCGCGGCAACGCGAAAGTCTCGGAGCGCTTCGACACCATGTCGGCGCCGATCCTGCGCGCGCTTCGCGAGATCGCACGCAAGACGCAAGCCGCGAACAAATCGCTGTCGCTCTGCGGCGAGATGGCGTCGAAACCGATCGGCGCGCTGGCGCTGATCGGGATGGGCTATCGCTCGCTGTCGCTCTCGGCCACCGCGCTCGGCCCGGTCAAGGCCATGGTGCTCGATCTCGACGCCAAGAAGGCCGAGGCGATGCTCGGGCCGTTGCTGGACGCGCCCGCCGGCAGCGTCTCGATCCGGCAGAAGCTGACGGAATTTGCCGAGGCCGAAGGCCTGGCCTTGTAGCGGGCCTGTCGCCCCCTCCTGCCGCCTCGCCCTTTTCCGCATTTGAGACCGAACCGATGTCGTCACTCCCCGAAGCCAAACTGGACGTCCTGCTCGCGCATCACGCCTCACTCGAGGCCGAATCGCTCGGTCAGCTCGCCTCCGAACGCTATGTGCAGATCACGCGTGAGCTCGCCGAGCTCACGCCATTGATCGAAGCGGTCAAGACCTATCGTTCGGCCCTCAAGGAGCTCGCCGACACCGAGGCGCTGATCGCCGATCCCGCGACCGATGCCGAGATGCGCGCCATGGCGGAAGCCGAGCGCGGCGAGCTGACGCCGAAGATCGAGGAGTTGGTCCAGAAGATCCGCGTCGCGCTGCTGCCGAAGGACGCCATGGACGATCGCAACGTGGTGCTGGAAATCCGCGCCGGCACCGGCGGCGACGAGGCTTCGCTGTTTGCCGGCGACCTGTTCCGGATGTACGAGCGCTTCGCGGCCCTGCAGGGCTGGAAGGTCGAGGTGATCTCGGCCAGCGAGGGCAGCGTCGGCGGCTACAAGGAAATCATCGCCGAGGTGCAGGGCCGCGGCGCGTTCTCGAAGCTGAAGTTCGAGTCCGGCGTGCACCGGGTGCAGCGCGTGCCGGACACCGAGACGCAGGGGCGCATCCACACATCCGCCGCCACTGTCGCCGTGATGCCCGAGGTCGAGGAGGTCGACGTCGAGATCCGGAACGATGATTTGCGTATCGAGACCATGCGCGCCGGAGGCGCCGGCGGCCAGCACGTTAACAAGACCGAATCGGCGATCCGCATCACCCACCTCCCGACCGGCATCGTGGTGATGATGCAGGATAGCCGCTCGCAGCACAAGAATCGCGCTTCCGCCATGAACATCCTGCGCTCGCGCATCTACGATGCCGAGCAGCAACGCCTCGACGCGGCGCGCTCGGCCGAGCGCAAGGAGAAGGTCGGCTCCGGCGACCGCAGCGAGCGCATCCGCACCTATAATTTCCCGCAAGGACGCGTCACCGATCACCGCATCAATTTGACGCTCTATAAGCTGCCGCAGGTGATGGCGGGCGAAGCGCTGGGCGAACTCACCGACGCGCTGACCACCGAGCACCAGGCCGCGCAGCTCGCCGCTCAGGGCGCGGCGGCGTAGAGCTCGCGGCTTCGCGCTTTCTTCAGCGCGTCCTCAGCGTCTCTTGGCTCGAAACGCTCGCAGGATCTTGCCCAAACCGGGCGCGGCGGCGCTGAGCTCGTCAAGATGGATGCGCGAGAGGGATCGCAGCTTCCGCTCGCCCTTCGCTGTCAGCTTGACCAGGACGCGCCGCGCGTCATCCGGGTCGGCTTCCCGGCCAATCAGCTTCAGTTTCGCCATGCGATCCACCAGCTCCACCGCGGTGTGGTGCCGGATCAGCAGGAAGCGCGCGATGTTGCCGACGCTGGCGCCGTCAGGGGCGGCCAATCCTTTGATCGCCAGCAGCGCCTGGTGCTGCTGCGGCGTCAAGCCGGCGCTCTGGGCCGCGGCTTCGCTGAAGGCCAGGAAGGTTCGGAGCTGATAGCGAAACTGCGCAAGCGCCCCGTAGTCGGCCTCGCGCATCGCGCCACCTTTTGTGGCCACAGCACGCGCCGGGCGTGTCGTCTTCCGCTTCGATGGGGCCATTCCCTGCCTGCGACGTCGAGCCAGCCGGCGCAACGGGCGGCCTCACCGAGACTAGCAAGGAAGGCCAAGCCGAACCAACCGACCGGCGCCCCGGATACACAAGTATCGCCACCTATTCGAAGCTGGACAGCAGGATCTTCACCAGGATGACCTGGAACGCGATCGGGATGCGGACGCTTTTCCGCCGGATCGAGCGCTGGAGCGCGCCGGCAATCTCGGCGCTGGTCAAGGCGCCCGCGGATGCATTGCTAATCAATTCCGCCCACATCTGCGACAGCGACCCCCCGGGCGGAATCACCGGCTTGATCGTCACGCCACAGCCCTGCGCCCAGTCGATGATTTCCCTCATCGTGTGAGGACCGCAATTGCGCGCGGTCGCGAGGCGTTCAGCCGTCAGCGCAAGCAGCAATTCGCGCGAGGGCGACCAGTTCCCCTTCGGCGGCTGCTCGGCAGTGAGCTCGACCGCGAGCTCCTTGAGGACGTTCTGGGCGCGCACGCTCAACTTCTGCATCGGACCTGGTGCGCGCTTCGCCTGAACGGGGCCGACGACGGGCCCGCGCCGGCCGGCCGGCCAGTTGCGCGGATCGGGCATGCGCGAGGCATCGCCGGACTGCGGTGTCGCCCGCTGCCCGCTCACCTCTTCCGGCCACGCCGCCTCCTGCCGCTCCGCACCTTGCGGCCACGACCGTCGCTTTCGGGTACCCGCCACTGTCGTCTGCCGCGCCATTTCTCTCGCCGAACCCGCCAGCCTCGTACTCACAAAGGCTAATATATATCGTGATACGATATGTTTTCACGAGATAATTTTCGGCGTTCGACCAAAGACGAAATTGACAGAAGGCGTTCACAAGCAATGCTTGCGCCCAAGAGCTACACGCGGATGTGACGTGCCCGGCGCGGACAGGCCTTCGAGGCCGGCTGCCGTCGGACAGGTCGTGCTTTGCCTGCAAACAAGAACGACGTTCGGAGGAAACGATCATGACTGACAATCTCATCCGCCGCGGCCTTTCGCGCCGTGGCCTGCTTCAGACCACCGCGGGCCTCATCGGTGGCGCGGTTCTGCCGGGGATGCCGGCGTTTGCCGAGGACAAGCCGGCGATCGGCTCCTACCCCGCAGGGGTCTCGGGCTCCACCGCCTTCATCGGCATCTCGGTGCCGCGCACCGGCACCTATGCCGTGCAGGGTGAAGACGAGCTCAAGGGCTACCAGCTCGCGATCGAGCACATCAATGAAGGCCACGAGCTGATCAAGAAGATCTCGCCCAAGACCAGCAAGGGCGTGCTCGGCAAGGAGCTGAAGTTCGGCGTCGCCGATTCCGCGGCCAAGCCGAACGAGGCAGTGCAGGCGCAGCAGCGCTTCATCAGCGAGAACAAGGCGATCATGATCACCGGCGGCACGTCGAGCGCCGTTGCGGTGGCGCTGAACAAGCTCGCCCAGCGCGAACATGTGATTTTCGTGTGCGGCATTTCCGGCTCGAACGATACCACTGGCAAGGATTGCGTCCGCTACGGCTTTCGCCAGAACTTCTACGGCCAGACTGCGGCCGCAGCGATCGGCCCGGTGATGGTACGTGAGTTCGGCAAGGGCAAGAAGGCGGCGTATCTGACTCCCGACTACACCTACGGCCACACCGTTACCAAATCGATGCAGGACTTCCTGGCGACCGCCGGCTGGACCACCGTGACCAACCAGGTCGCCCCGCTCGGCGCCCCCGACTATTCCTCATACCTGCTGAACGTCGCCAACTCCGGCGCCGACGTGCTGATCAACGTCAATTGGGGCCACGACGCGGTACTGTCGACACAACAGGCCAAGCAGTTTGGCGTGCTCGACAAGATGAAGCTGGTCGTGCCGTACCAGGTGCCTTTCATCGCGCGCGAGACCGGGGGCCTGATGCAGGGCGTCTACGCCGCCACCGACTATTGGTGGACCATCGAGGACAAGTTCCCGCTGGCGAAAATGTTCAACGAAGCGTTCGAGAAGAAGTACGGCTACAAGCCCGAATGGGGCGCCGAGAACGCCTATGTCAGCTTCGCGCATTGGGCGCACATGTGCGAGCAGGCCGGCAGCTTCAGTCCGCCTGACGTGATCAAGACCTACGAGAAGGGCGAGACGATCCCCTCCCTGGTCGGCGACGTCCATTACCGCCCGGAGGATCACCAATGCGTCCGCCCGGTGATCATCGTCAAGGGCAAGCAGCAGAAGGACATGAAGAACAAGGAAGACTGGTACGACGTCGTCGAGATCGTCCCGGGTGAGGGCCTGATGCAGAAGCCCGACGCCTTCGGCTGCCATCTCGGCGACTACAGCTGAGACCTCGCCAACCCCTGTGACGCCGCGGACTGCACTCCGGTCCCGCGGCGTCGCCTTTTTCTGACGCGCAACAGCGCGCGCCACAACAGCGATTGTCCTATGATAAGTTGGCCCAACCTCGTTTCACAGCTTTTCAACGGGCTCGCGCTCGGCGCCCTGCTCGCGCTGATCAGCTCCGGCCTGACCATCATCTACGGCACGCTCGGCGTGCTCAACCTCGCACACGGCGCGATGTTCATGATCGGCGGCTATGCCGGCTTCGTCGCCTACCAGTACACGGAGTCGTTCATCCTTGCCGTGATCGCGGGCTCCCTGTTCGTGATGCTGCTCGGCGTTCTCATGGAACGCGTCATCATCCGTCATTTCTATCATCGTCCGCACGAGGATCAGCTGCTCGTGACGTTCGGGCTCGGCATCTGTTTCGTCGAGCTCGTGCGCCTGATCTTCTCGAGCCAGTCGCAGCTGGTGCCGCCGCCGGCGCTATTCCAGGGCATCACCAATCTCGGCTTCATGTTCTATCCGACCTACCGCCTCGCCGTCGTCGGCATCGTCGCGATCGCCCTCGGCGCATTGTTCATCGTGCTCTACCGGACCCGGCTGGGCATGATTGTGCGCGCCGGGATCGAGGATTCGGTGATGGTGGATTCGCTTGGCATCAATGTCTATCGCGTCTTCATGGTGGTCTTCGGCATCGGCGCAATGGCCGCCGGCTTTGCCGGCATCGTCAACGCGCCGGTGGTGTCGCTGACACCGGGCATCGGTGACGACATCCTGGTCCAGACTTTCGTGGTGGTGGTGATCGGTGGCGTCGGTTCGTTCCCCGGCGCAATTCTCGGCGGCCTGATCGCCGGCGAGATCATCAGCGTCACCTCCATGTTCAACCCCGGCTATGCCTATGTGATGCTGTTTGCGGCGATGACGCTCGTACTCGTGGTACGACCGCATGGCCTGCTCGGCGTCCAGGGCCGCGAGTAAGCGATCACCTGATGCTCAAGCAACGCCCCTTCCTGATCGAAGCCCTGACTGCGATCGGCTTGATCGCAGCCCCCTTCGTGCTGCCTCATCTCGGCTTCGCGCCGAACACCGTGAACAGGATCCTGGTCTGGGGCCTGTTCGGGCTCGGCTTCGACATCCTGTTCGGCTTCACCGGCCTGCTCTCGTTCGGCCAGTCCGCCTTCTACGGCACCGGCGGCTTCGTCGCCGCCTACCTGCTGACCCGCGCGGGCTTCGGCAACGTGCTGGGCGCGCTGATCATCGGCATGATCGCGGCCGCAGCGACCGGCTACCTGATCGGCCTGATCGCATTGCGCCGCACCGGCATCTATTTCGCGATGATCACCGTGGCAATCGCGGAAGTGTTCTTCTTCGTCGAATTCAATCCACTTTCCGATTTCACCGGCGGCGAAAACGGCCTGCCCGGCGTGCCGACGCCGAGCTTCAATCTCGGCTTCACCTCCATCCACTTCACCAATGGCTGGTCGCTCTATCAGTTCATCGCGCTGTGCTATTTCGTCGGCGTCGTCATCGCCCTCAGGATCGTGCGCTCGCCGGTCGGCGCGGTTCTGAGTGCGATCCGCGACAATCCGCTGCGCGCCACGGCGGTCGGCCACAACATCCATGGCTACAAGCTGACCGCCTTCGTGATCGCAGCCGCTTACGCGGGCTTCGCCGGCGGACTGCTCGGCGTGCTCCAGGCCTTCATGCCGCCCGACGCCTTCACCTTCGACACCTCGGGCCAGCTCGTGATGCAGACGGCCATCGGCGGCAGGGGCACGCTGTTCGGACCGCTGGTCGGCGCAACCGTTTGGCTGTTCCTTCAGGACTTCCTGCAGTCCGCACTGGGCCTCGGCGCAGCCTGGAAGTTGGTGCTGGGTGTCGTGTTCGTGCTGCTGGTCTGCTTCCTGCGCGGCGGCATCATCGGCGGCCTTGCCGATCTCTACCGCCTCGTCTCGGGAAAGCGAAAGCAGGCGGATGCGGAGATGGAGCAGGACGCCGCTGACACCGAGGCCAGGCTGCAACCTCCACCGGCGCCGATGCAGGCCAAGGAGGTCGAGCACCCCGCCTATTCCGGGCCGATCCTGAAAGCCACCGGCCTGACCAAGCGCTATGGCGGCCTCGTTGCCAACAGCGACATCGATTTCAGCGTCAATCGGGGCGAGCTGCGCGGGATCATCGGCCCCAACGGCGCCGGCAAATCAACCTTTTTCAAGATGCTGACCTGCGAGATCGCGCCGAGCTCCGGCCAGATCGTGTTCGAGGGCCGCGACATCACGGGATTGAAGGTCACCGAGGTTTGCCAGCTCGGACTGACCAAAAGCTACCAGGTCAACCAGCTCTTCACCGGGTTGACGGTGCGGGAGAACCTGACGATCGCAGCCCTTGCCGAACTGCGCGGAAAATTCCGGCTCGACCTGTTCCGCACGCTCGGCGGCGTCAAGGACCTGACGGAGCAGGTGGCGCACACGCTCGCTTTGGTGAACCTGACCCGTCGTGCCGACACGCCCGTGTCCGAGCTCGCCTATGGCGAGAAGCGCAGGCTGGAAATCGGGCTTGCGCTCGCCACGTCGCCGCGCCTGTTGCTGCTTGACGAGCCGCTCGCCGGCATGAGCCCGCGAGAGCGTCTCGAGACCGTCAAGCTGCTCAAGTCGATCGCGCGCGGCCGTACCATGATCATCATCGACCACGACATGGATTCGCTGTTTGAGTTGGTCGAGCGCGTCACCGTGCTCCAGGAAGGCCGGGTGCTGGTCTCCGGCACGCCGGAGGAAATCAAGGCCAACGCCGCCGTCCAGGAAGCCTATCTCGGTGGCGTGCACGGAGAGATCGCGGCATGAGCCTGATCGAGGTCAACGGCCTGAACAGCTATTACGGGGACTCCCACATCCTGTTCGACGTCGCCATGCATGTCGAGCGTCACGAGGTGGTGGCGCTGCTCGGACGCAACGGCGCCGGCAAGAGCACCACGCTGAAGAGCCTTATGGGCGTCGTGACGCCGCGTAGCGGCAGCGTGAAATTCGACGGCATCGATATCGCCGGGCGCAAGAGCCACAGAATCGCGCAGGCCGGCATGCAGCTCGTGCACGAGGAACGCCGCATTTTCGGCAGCCTGTCGGTGGAGGAAAACATCGTCCTCGCCGGCATCACCGCGCCGAAACGCTGGCCGCTCGATCGCATCTACGAGATGTTTCCGCGGCTGAAGCAGCGGCGCAACAACCGCGGCACCGAGCTATCCGGGGGCGAACAGCAGATGCTCGCGATCGCACGGGCGCTCGTGCGTGATCCCAAGATCGTGCTGCTGGACGAGCCGTTCGAGGGACTCGCGCCCGTCATCGTCCACGATCTGGTCAAGGCCTGCCGCGAGCTCGCCGCCGCCGGCCAGACCATCGTGCTGGTCGAGCAGAACCTGGCGGCGACGCTGGCGCTGGCGACACGGATCTACATCATCAACAACGGACATATCGTGCACGAAGGGCCGGCGCGGGAGCTCAAGGCCCAGCCGGAGCTGCTCCAGCGCTATCTCGGCGTCTAGAGAGCGGCGATCATTCGCCTGGCGTGAGCGGCGAGCACCGCCGTGTCCTCCTTGCGCGTCTGCGCCGGCAGCAGCTCGATTCCGGCCCTGACCGGCATGACGTGCATGTGCAGGTGAAAGACCACCTGGCCGCTGGCCGGCTCGCTGAACTGCTGAAGGATGATGCCCTCGGCGTCGAACGCCTTCATCGCGGCAATCGCGATCCGCTTGGCGGTTCGGGCGACCGCGGCGAGGTCGTCATCCGCGATGTCGAGGATGCCGCGTGCCGGCGCCCGGGGAACGACCAGCGTGTGCCCGGGCGAACGCGGCATGATGTCGAGGAAGGCGAGGCTACGGTCGTCCCTGAAAACCTCGAAACAGGGGATCTCGCCACGCAGGATCTTTGCGAAGACGTTCTGATCGTCGTAGGGCGTCATGGACCCTCCTTGGTTGCGAGGCGCGATCTGACGCGCTCCTTTTCATTGACGCAAGCAAGCCAGCCGATCTATCCACGATGCTAGGCAGGATGGTTCCATTGGCGACAGATTTCGATCCCGGACACAGCATCGAGAGTGCGCGGCGCGTGCTTGCGGCACGGCTGCAATCGGCCGGCATCGAGCAGCCCGCCCTCGATGCGCGCCTGCTCGTCGGAGCTGCGCTGAGGCTTGATCTGACCGGGATGGTGACGCAGGCGGGCCGACAACTCGCGCCTGAAGAGGCTGCGCGGCTGGAAGCGTATGCGCAGCGCCGGCTCGCGCATGAGCCCGTCGCCCGCATTCTCGGCGCTCGGGAATTCTGGGGCCTGCCGTTCCAGCTATCCGAGGCGACGCTGGTCCCGCGGCCGGATACCGAGACCGTGGTCGAACTGGCGCTCGAGATCTTTCATGGGCTTACGAATTCGGGACGGCGCCCGTGCATCGCCGATATCGGCACCGGATCCGGCGCCATCCTGCTCGCGCTGCTGCACGAAATTCCCGGCGCCGTCGGCGTCGGCACCGATCTCAGTCTGACCGCGCTCAAGACCGCCAGAGACAACGCCGCGGCTCTTGGCCTCGCCGACCGCGCCAGCTTCGTCGGCTGCTCCTACGCAGCGGCGCTCCGCGGCCCGTTCGACCTCGTCGTGTCGAATCCGCCCTATATCCCGTCGGCCGAAATTCCGAAATTGAGCATCGAGGTGCGCGAGCACGATCCGCACCTGGCGCTCGACGGCGGCAATGACGGTTACGACGCCTATCGCGCCCTGATCCCGCAGGCGACTGAACGTCTCGCTCCCGGCGGAGCACTGATCGTCGAGGCCGGACAGGGCCAGGCCCGAAATATTGAAACCTTGATGACGGCTGCCGCGTTGGTCGTGGACAGGCCGCCCAAGGCCGATCTGGCGGGAATCCCACGGGCGGTTTCGGCCCGGAAAATGCCCCCATAAAAGCCGGATTGGGCTGCAAAAAACCTCTTGGAATATCCCTTGGGAACGACTACCTTCCTATCAACACATCGGTGCCGGCCCCGTAGACCTACGGGCGAAAGCCGGGCTCTCGGGCGAGAGCTTACTGATAATGGTTCCAAGCCGCAGGTCCTGTTGAGCGCGATGGCCATTTGAGCTGCGCTGCTTACCGACCGCAACGTGAACGAAAGCCTGATATTGCGCTTGAAGACTTACGCAACAAAGCAGGGCTTGTTTCGGCAGGCGATATGAATGGGTTCGCTGGCGATGGATGCTGGCGGTGGGGAACGCGTCTTTTGTTGAACGCGACGGTCGACGAACATCGGCAGGGATCAATCCGCTCTTGCGTGCGGTTGCGCGCAAGCGATGTGAACCGCTGTCATCAGGTCACTCTCGGCAATCAGTAATGCGTGCAACCTTTAGGGCTGGAATTAAAGGCAGGACATGAGAAACGGTCAGAACAAGCAGCGGATGCGCAACCGCAACAATAATAATAACAATAACAACAATAATAACCGGCGCGGCCAGAACCCGATGACCCGGGTCTACGAGTCCAACGGACCTGACATCAAGATCCGCGGCACGGCTTCGCATATTGCTGAAAAGTATCTCCAGCTCGCGCGCGACGCGCGCTCATCCGGAGACCCCGTTGCGGCCGAGAACTACTACCAGCATGCCGAGCATTATTTTCGTCTGATCGCGACGGCTCAGGAACAGTTCCGGCAGAACCAGCAACCGCGCGGCGACGAGCCCATCAGCAACAACAGCGGTGACGACGGCGAGGACGACGGCGAGAATTTCTCGAATTTCGGCCAGGAACCGGGTTTTGTCCCACAGCCGCCACCGCCGCCCTTCACCCGCGACCGCGACGGCCCGCGCGATCATCAGCCGCGTGATCATCAGCCCCGCGACAACCATGCTTATCAGCGCGACAACCAGCAGCCGCGCGAGCATCGCGAACGCGACCATCGTCCGCAGCCGCAATATCAGCCCCAGCCGCAACCGCTACCGCTGAACCAGCCTCAGCCCGTCGTCGCCGACGCCGTCAGCGTCGATCGTTTGCCTTCCTTCATCACCGGCCCGCAGCCGCAGGTGAGCGGTGGCGCGCCCGGCCAGGCCGGCTTCGAAGGTGGTGGTGGCGAGCGCTTTCCGCGGCGGCGCCGCCGCCCGAATGGCCCGCGCCCCGAGCGCGAAGCCGCTCCGGCCGCCTCAAGCGACGAAGTGGCTCCCGGCGAGTAAGCCTTTCGCCGGACATCTTGCCAGATGTCCTGACCCGAATCGTCCCGGCATGTCCGGGACGATTTGTTTTTAGCCGCGCGTCGCCGTCGTCGAGGATGGTACCAGCACCGGCTTCGCCAGTGATGGAATGAGCCGCGCCCGCTCGCGCTTGGCGGGGATCGCGCGGTAGACCTGCTTGGTCGCCTCGACGATGTGCACGCCGGCGAAGGGCAGCGACAGCGCCGCGCCGGCCCGCTCCCACATCTGTGCGGATTTCAGCACCCAGCCCCCGGCATAGGGCGGCATGAACAGCGCCTCGCCCCAGGCGGTCGGGGTGAACCAGGTCTGGCGCAACAGGTCCGTGATCTGCGAACGCGAATAGGGCCGGCCGTGACCGAACGGCGTGCTGTCGGTGCGGGTCCACACCCCGCGCCGGTTCGGGATGACCGCAATCACGCGACCGGACGGCGACAGCACGCGCCATGCCTCGCGCAGCAGCGCGGCCGGATCGTCCGACATTTCCAGTGCGTGGACCAGCAGGATGCGATCGACCGCGGCGTCGGGAAGCGGCAGCGAGAACTCGTCCACCAGCGAGGCAAGCGCCGGCCGTCCGGTGGGCCATTTCAGGACGCCCTGGGCCGAGGGCATGAAGGCGATGCAGCGCTCCGCGTCCTCGCGGAACAACCCGAGATAGGGCGTGGGATAGCCGAAGCCGAGCACCCGCTGGCCATCGACGCGCGGCCAGCGCTCCCGAATGCCGCGATTGATCATTTGCCGCGCCACAATCCCGAGGCGACGGGAGTAGAACTCGCGGAGGTCGACGACATCAATGGTCATGATCGCAATGTAACATGCACGAGGCGGCCCCCGCGCGCGGAATATTGCATTGCCTGCGCAACGTTAACGCCATATTTGTCTGACGGAGCTGAGCGCGATCGGAGATGACATGGCCGCCGAAATTCGTACTTTCACCTGTTTAAACGACAATTTCGGTTACCTCATCCACGATGTGGAAACCAAGGCGACGGCGTCGATCGACGCGCCGGAGGCCGGCCCCATCGTGAGGGCGCTCGAGCGCGAGGGGTGGCAGCTCACCGACATTCTGATCACCCATCATCATGGCGATCATGTCGGCGGGGTCGCCGAACTCAAGCAGAGATACAATTGCCGCGTCGTCGCGCCGCATGACAAGACGACGGAGATCGCAGACGTCGACCTGCGCGTCGCCAATGCCGAAATCGTCAGGGTCGGCAGCTTGCTGGGGCGCGTACTGGAGACGCCCGGCCACACGCTCGACCACATCTCCTATGTGTTCGACACCGACAAAGCGCTGTTCGCCGGCGACACGCTGTTCTCGATCGGCTGCGGCCGCGTGTTCGAGGGCACCTATCCGATGATGTGGGATTCGCTTCTGAAGCTGCGTGCCCTGCCCGACGACTTCAAGCTCTATTGCGGCCATGAATACACGGCCTCCAACGTCAAGTTCGCGCTGACCGTCGACCCCGACAATGCGGCGCTGCAGGCGCGCGCGGCGGAGGTGGCGAGGCTGCGGGCCGAGAACAAGCCGACCATTCCCGCGCTGCTTGGTGACGAGAAGCGGACAAACGTGTTCCTGCGCGCCGACGAACCCTCGATCGCAGCCAGGCTGCACATGAAGGGCGCGGATGCCACCGCGGTGTTCGGCGAGCTGCGCGAGCGCAAGAACAAGTCTTGAAGAACAGATCCTGACGGGAATCGATGCCGACCGCAGCCGAGATCATCGCGCGCCTCGAACTCCGCCCGCATCCCGAAGGCGGGCATTACCGAGAGACGTTTCGCGACCAGACCACCGACGCCAACGGCCGCGCGCGCTCGACCCTGATCTATTTTCTGCTGGCGCGCGGCGAGCGTTCGCACTGGCATCGCATCGATGCTGTCGAGAGCTGGCACTATTACGCCGGCAGCCCGCTGACCCTGCGGATAGCGCACGAAGGCTGCTCCCAGCACGAGGTACGGCTCGGTACGGACCTGTTGAACGGCGAGCGGCCACAGGCGATCGTGCCGGCCGATGCGTGGCAGACGGCAGAGACCACCGGCGAGTGGACCCTGGTCGGCTGCACCGTGGCGCCCGCCTTCGAGTTCGCGAAGTTCGAGCTCGCGCCGAAGGGCTGGGAGCCCTAAGGCCCTGTCGCTTCGGCTTGCGCCGGCAATGATGCTACCGCTTCCGCAGCAACATGTCCTTCGCCGCAATCAGGCCGCCGCCGGCGATCAGGATCGCGGCGATGGTGATGTTGGCGCTGGCATTGGCAAAGCCAGCGGCGATGAGGAAGCCGGTCGAGAGCAGCGGCGTCGCATAGGAGGCGGCGCCGAGCACGCGGATGTCGCCACGCTTCATGCCGATGTCCCAGGCGTAGAACGCAGCACCGACGGGGCCGATGCCGAGCGCGATGACGGAGAGCCATTGCAGCGTCGTGTCCGGCCACACCGTGGTTTCAAGCAGTCCATGCATCAGCGCGGCGAGCACCGCGGTGGCGAGGCAGAATCCCGCGACCGCATCGGTCGGCACCGCCTTCAGTCGCCGCGACAACACCGAATAGATCGCCCACACGAACGCTGCGATGAAGGCCGCGGCCAAACCCGGCAATTGTCCCTGCGTGAAGCCCGAGGTGTTACCGGCGAACAGCAGCACGGTGCCGACGAGGCCGAGCAGGGCGCCAACGACGTGATGCACGGCAAGCCGCTCGCCCGGCAGAAACGACGAGAACAGCACGATCAGGAGCGGCCACAGATAATTCAGCAGGCCGGCTTCAGCCGGTGGCGCAAAGCGCAGCGCGAGGAAATACAGCGCGTGATAGCCGAACAGTCCGCCGACACCGACGATCCACACGACCAGCGGCTGACGCAGGCTTTTGGCCGCTGCGCCGCGGCCGATCCAGGTGAGCAGGCCGACGAGCCCGCCGATCGCGAACGTCATCGCGGCCAGCTGGAATGCCGGGATCTTTCCGGTCGCCACCGTCATCACTGACAGCAGCGACCACATCAGGATCGCGGTCAATCCGATCAGCGTTGCGGTGCGGGGAGTCATCGATCAAAGGCTCTGAGGACGTTTATGCCCGGCACAAGGCCGGGCATTTTCGTCTTCACTATCGCCTTGTCGCGACTGAAGCTACATATTTTGCCTCAGCGACGTTGCGCCAAGAGAATGGGCGCCATCAGGCCTGATATTGGCCGCCATTGATGGTCAGCGTCGAGCCGGTCATGAAGCCGGCCTCGTCCGCCGCCAGGAACACGACCGCACGTGCGATCTCTTCCGGTTCGCCGAGCCGGTTAACCGGGATCTGCGGGATCACGTTCTTTTCCAGGACGTCCTTTGGCACTGCCTGCACCATTTCGGTGTTGATGTAGCCGGGGCAGATCGCGTTGACGGTGATGCCGCCCTTGGCGTTCTCGAGCGCGAGTGCCTTGGTGAAGCCGATGTCACCGGCCTTCGCCGCGGAATAGTTGACCTGGCCAAACTGTCCCTTTTGACCGTTGATCGACGAGATCGAAATGATGCGGCCGAACTTGCGCGCACGCATGCCTTCAATGATGGGACGCGTCATGTTGAACAGCGAACCGAGATTGGTATTGATGACGGCGTTCCACTGATCGAGCGTCATCTTGTGGAAGGCGGTGTCGCGGGTGATGCCGGCATTGTTGACGAGCACGTCGATCGGGCCGACCTCGGCCTCGACCTTCCTCACACCCTCGGCGCAGGCATCGAAACTGCTGACGTCCCATTTGTAGACGGCGATGCCGGTCTCGGCCTTGAACTTCTCTGCCGCCGCGTCGTTGCCGGCATAGCTCGCCGCAACCTTGTAGCCGGCCGCCTTCAGCGCCTTGCTGATCGCAGCTCCGATGCCCCGCGTACCACCCGTCACCAATGCAACACGTGCCATATCGTATTTCCTTCCCTTGGACTCTTCGGACGTTTCTGAGTGATCGTTTTTAAGTGCGGATTATGGGGGACGTTTGACGGACATCAAGAACAAAACGCCCGGCGTCGAGCCGGGCGTTTCTCTTTAGTCGAGGCTTGTACGGTTGCGAAGAATATTTGATTTGCAACCGCTGCCTTTTTAATCGCGTGCAACGCACTCAGTCACGTGTGCAGCGCACGCGCAAATGACGCGTCAACTATCTCAGTCGCGCGCCACACACATCGCGATACCCATGCCGCCACCGATGCACAGCGTGGCGAGGCCCTTCTTCGAATCGCGCTTCTGCATCTCGTGGAGCAGCGTCACCAGCACGCGGGCGCCGGAGGCACCGACCGGATGGCCGATCGCGATCGCGCCGCCGTTGACGTTGACCTTGGAGGTATCCCAGCCGAGGTCCTTGTTGACGGCACAGGCTTGCGCAGCGAAGGCTTCGTTGGCCTCGATCAGGTCGAGATCGCCGACGTTCCAGCCGGCCTTCTTCAGCGCGGCACGCGAGGCCGGGATCGGGCCCGAGCCCATGATCTTCGGATCGACGCCCGCCTGCGCCCAGGACACGATGCGCGCGAGCGGCTTCTTGCCTTCCTTGGCGGCCTGCTTGGCGGTCATCAGCACCACGGCAGCAGCGCCGTCGTTGATGCCGGACGCCGAGCCCGCGGTGACCGTGCCGTCCTTCTCGAAGGCGGGACGAAGCTTCGCCATCGCGTCGACCGTTGCGCCATGGCGCGGATATTCGTCGGCGCTGACGACGACATCGCCCTTGCGTCCCTTGATGGTGACGGGAACGATTTCGTCGTTGAATTTACCGGCCTTCTGCGCGGCCTCGGCCTTCTGCTGCGAGGCCACCGCAAACTCGTCCTGCTGGGCGCGGGTGATCTGCCACTGCCGCGCGACGTTCTCGGCGGTGTTGCCCATGTGATAACCGTTGAAGGCGTCCCACAGGCCGTCCTTGATCATGGTGTCGATGAATTCGACTGCCCCCATCTTGACGCCGCCGCGCAGATACTGGGCGTGCGGAGCCATGCTCATGGATTCCTGGCCGCCGGCGACCACGATCTCGGAATCGCCGTTGAGCAGCGCCTGATAGCCGAGCGCAACGGTGCGCAGGCCCGAGCCGCAGAGCTGGTTGACGCCCCAGGCCGGGCTCTCGACCGGAATGCCGGCATTGATCGAAGCCTGACGGGCCGGGTTCTGGCCCTGGGCGGCGGTCAGGATCTGGCCCATGATGACTTCGGAGACCCGGCCGGGCTCGATGCCGCCGCGCTCCAGCGCGGCCTTGATGGCAATGGCGCCGAGATCATGGGCGGGAAGGGTTGCGAACGCTCCGTTGAAGCTTCCGACCGGGGTGCGGGCGGCGCTGACGATGACGACATCGTCTGACATGGGCATCTCCTGGGTTGAATGGGGGCAGACGGGGCTGGGGAAACGGCTCGCCAGTCTCGGACGGCATCCTGTTAACGTCGTTGAGGCATGTCAATCGGCCGGTGGCCGAATTCATCCCGCAGCGCATTCAAAATAGCGTTCTTGGCGCTTTCGCAAGCACGTTTTTGCTGCCCGATTAACCGTGGCGCACAAAACGGTAGCGTGACCCCTTTGAAAATGCTTATTTTGTTGCGTTGCGTACTCTTCCCGCCCTGCGGCATAGCCCGTCAGGTTCCCGTTCTCCGCGCTTGCAAGTGAGAGCCCATGGCGAAATCAGACCAACCCACCACCATCAAGAAATACGCGAACCGCCGGCTCTATAACACCGGGACGAGCACTTACGTGACGCTGGAAGACCTCGCCGCCATGGTCAAGGACGGCGAAGATTTCCTGGTTTACGACGCCAAGACTGGCGACGACATCACCCGCTCCGTGCTTGCCCAGATCATCTTCGAGCAGGAGAACAAGGCCGGCCAGAACCTGCTCCCGACCACCTTCCTGCGCCAGCTGATCCGCTTCTACGGCGACAGCATGCAGATGGTGGTGCCGAAATATCTGGAGCAGGCCATCGCCTCGCTCACTCAGGAGCAGGAGAAGTTCCGCAAGCAGATCGCCACCTCGCTGTCCGGAACCCCGTTTGCGCCGCTGGAGGAACAGGTCCGCCGCAACATGGAGCTGTTCCAGCAGACCTTCTCGATGTTCAAGCCTTTCGCGCCCGGCGCAGCCCGCCCCGCGGGCTCCGCGGAGCCGGCGCCCGAGGCGGCCGCCGAAGCCCCAAAGGACAGCAATATCGACGATCTGCGCCAGCAGATGAAGGACATGCAGGAACGCCTCGAGCGGATGTCGAAGAAGGACGAGTAGGTCCTCTCGTTCGCGCTCGCGTCGCGAGCGCCGCGGCCCGCTGATTTCCTCAGCAGTCCCCCACCTCGTCATTGCGAGCGCAGCGAAGCAATCCAGAATCCCTCCGCGGAGGCAGCCTGGCTTGCTTCGCTGCGCTCGCAATGACGGGGAAACTGCGGAAGCTACGCCGCCAGCTTCACCGCGTGGGCAAAGTCCCAATAGAGCTTGCGCGCGCGCGTGTAGAGCGGGCCCGGCTGCAGCTCGCGATCGTCGATGCGGATCACCGGCGCGACTTTTGCGAAATTGCCGGTCGAAAAGATCTCGTCGGCGGCGAGGAAGTCGGCGTAACGCAGCGTCTTCTCGACCACGGTGACGCCGTCGGCGCGAAGCAGGCTGACGACGCGCTGCCGGGTGATACCATTGAGAAAGGTGCCGTTCGGCACCGGCGTGTAGACCACGCCGTCCTTGGCCATGAACACGTTGGAATTGCCGAACTCCGCGACGTTGCCGAGCATGTCGAGCATCAGCGCGTTCTGGAAGCCGCGCGAGGCGGCCTCGGCAAGCGCGCGCGAATTGTTCGGATAGAGACAGGCGGCCTTGGCCTCGACCGGGGCGCATTCGGCGGTGGGCCTGCGGAACGGCGACAGCGTGATCGCGTTGCCGACCGGCTTTGGCATCGGCGCCTCGTAGATGCACAGGCACCAATCGGTGGTCTCGGGATCGAACAGCACGCCGCCGCCCGAGCCGTTCCGCGCCCAGTACATCGGACGAACGTAAAGCTCGGCATTCGGCGCGAAGCGTGCGATGCCCTCGTTTGCGAGTGTCATCCAGGTTCCGGTATCGACCACCGGCTTCAGGCCAAAGTTGATCGCGGATTGATTGGCGCGGGCGACGTGGCGGTCGAGATCAGGCGCGACGCCTTCGAACGCCCGCGCGCCGTCAAACACGACCGAGCCGAGCCAGGCCGCATGCGTGCGCGGACCCATGATCGGCACATTGCCGTCGTGCCATTTGCCCTCGAAGAAGGTCCAGCTCGGCGAATATTCGATGGGCTTTTTGATCTCGGCCATGACCGGCCTCTCCCTTGGCGTGGTGCCGCATTATAGCGCCACTATTGGGCGCAATTTCTAAATGATTCCCTGCGGGAAAATGGTGAGTTACCCTCCCGTGAGGGGAAAGGAAGCACCATGCCGCTCGATCCGCTCGCAAAGCGCTTGTTGACCATGATGGCTGCGGCTGCGCCGCAGGCACGGAGCCGGCCGAGCGTGGAAGCACGGCGGCAATCATTGGCAAAGCTGATGCAGTTTGCGCGCGCCGATGCGCCTGACGTGACGACGTCCGACGGCGTGCTGCCTGGTCCCGGCGGCGCGCTGCCCTATCGTCTCTATTCACCCGCAGGCGCCGATGATCGCGCGCCCGGCTTCGTGTTCTTTCACGGCGGCGGGCTCGTTGCCGGCAGCATCGCCACGCATGACCGCATCGCGGCGGCGTTGGCACATGCGACCGGTTGCCGCCTCGTCTCGGTCGATTACCGGCTGGCGCCAGAGCACAAATTCCCCGCCGCTGTGGACGATGCGATTGCTGCCACCGAATGGGTGGCGCGCGAGGCCGCATCGCTCGGCATCGACGCCGGGCGTCTGGTGCTCGGCGGCGATTCCGCCGGTGCAACGCTCGCTGCGATCGTGTGTCAGGAGGCGGCGCAGACAGCTGGTCTTTCCATCGTCGCGCAATGCCTGATCTGCCCGGTGCTGGATTTCGAGGAGGCCTCGCCTTCGCGCAAGGCGTTCGCCGAAGGCCACCTGATCGACCGCGTCACGATCGAAGCCGATCTCGCCGACTATCTGCCCGAGGCCCTGGATACTGCCGATCCCCGCATCTCGCCCTTGCGCGCGACACGGCTTGCGGGCCTGCCGACCGCCATCATCCACACCGCCGAGTACGACCCGATGCGCGACGAGGGCAATGCCTATGCGCGCAAGCTGCTCGCTGCGGGCGTCACGGTCGAGCACGTCTGCCACGAGGGCATGGTCCACAATTTCCAAGCCATGGGCGCAATTCTGCCGCAGGCGCAGCTCGTGCTGTCGCAGATCGGTGAGCAGGTCAGGCGGGCGGTGGGGACGTGAAGCACCTCGTCTTGCCGTCTCCCGCAACGGGAGAGGAAAGAGAATGCCTCACGCTCTTGCCCCGATGACGGAACGCGCCGCCGCGACGTAGTTTGGCCAATGCGCATCCGCATAACGCTCGGCCTGTCGCGCGCAGGTGATTTCGGGCGCATGCGCAGCTGCGATCATGCGCGCAAAGCGCTCTTCGGCGACCGTCACATCATCGGCCGCGGTCGAGGGCGCGGCTCCAGCGGCGGTCGGCGCAACGGCGAGTCCCGCCAGTCCGGCGAGCAGGATGCGGCGTGACGTGTCCATGGCTGTCGTTCCCTCTTCATTGCACTTCGATCGTGACCGGCGAATGCATCGCCATGGCGGCGGCAGGGTACCGTGACGCTTCCGTCCAGTCCAGCAGCTGGGGCAGTGTGGTCAGTCCGGCACCGGCACGTCGAACGTGTTCAGCGTGACCGACACCATGCAGTAAACGCCGACGAGATAGGACAGTTCGGCCGCACCGTGCTCGCCGAATTCCTTGACCGCGGCCCGATAAGTCAGTTCCGGCAGCACGCCGCCGCTGACCAATGCGGACGCCACGTCGTAGGCGACGGCTTCCTGCTTGGTGAGATCGACCGGCCGCTGTCCGGCGACGATGGTCGCGAGCTTCTCGTCGGAGAGGCCGCGCTGCTCGGCAACCAGCACATGCGCATAGAGTTCGTAGCCGGAGCGGAAATGCGAGCCGGTGACGAGGATCGCGACCTCACGCACCGGCGCCGGCAGCAGCGGGTTCGCCGCGATCGCCTTGACCAGCTCCCACACCGGCTTGCCGAAGCGCGGCTCACGGATCCAGGGATTCCAGGGCCCGAGCAGCGCGCCATCGTCGCGCATGTTCACAAAGCCCTTGAAGTGGTCCTTGATGCCAGCTCGCATGTCGTCATAGAGCGGCTTCTGTTCGGCACTCAGGTCTTTCGGGTCGAGAATGAGAAGGCGCACGGCAGGTCTCCTCGTTGAGAAGCCGCGAAACTCGCCCGCAGGCGCTCGCAAGGCAAGTGAAGTTGCCGTGACGGCCGTGCAATCTTGCAATGGCAGGGAGGCGCCAGCTATCAGGCCTCAGGATTTCGCAAGTTCTGCGGATTCGTTACGTCTTCGAACTCAAGCCCCAGTGGCTGCGCTGTATCGAGGAACGACGACAAGGCCGCCTCGAACGGCGCTGGATCGAGTCCGCGCGCTTTCAGCCAGGCGGGCTCATAATAGGTCTGCCGGTAGCGCTCGCCGGAATCGCAGATCAGCGTCACCAGCGATCCCGTCTGATTCGCCTTTCGCATCTCCGAGGCGAGCCGGCACAGCGCCAGGAAATTGGTGCCCGTAGAGCCCCCCACCGCGCGACGCAGCCGGCGTGACAGTACGTTCATCGCCGCGATCGTCGCCGCATCCGGGATCTTCATCATGCGGTCGACCACGCCCGGCACGAAGGAGGGCTCGCAGCGCGGCCGGCCGACACCTTCGATCAGCGAAGGGCGGTCGCAAACATGAGAGCGGTCCTGCGAGCTGAAGCAGTCGAAGAAAGCGGAATGCTCGACATCGGCGACGCACAGCCGCGTCGGGTATTGGCGATAACGCAAATAGCGTCCGATGGTGGCCGAGGTGCCGCCGGTGCCCGCACCCATCACGATCCAGTCCGGCAGCGGGCGCGGCTCGCCCTGCAATTGCGTGAAGATGGATTCGGCGATGTTGTTGTTGCCGCGCCAGTCGGTGGCGCGCTCGGCGAAGGTGAACTGGTCCATGTAGTGGCCGCCCAGCCGTGCGGCCAGCGCGCCGGCCTCCGCATACAGCGCGCGGCCGTCGTCGATCAGATGGCAGTTACCGCCGTAATGCTCGATCGCGGCGATCTTCTCCGCCGAGGTCGTGCGCGGCATCACGGCATAGAAGGGCACGCCGATCATCTGCGCGAAATAGGCTTCCGACACTGCGGTCGATCCCGACGAGGCCTCGACGACAGGCGTGCCTTCGCGGATGTGGCCGTTGCAGAGCGCGTAAAGGAAGAGCGAGCGCGCGAGCCGGTGCTTCAGGCTGCCGGTCGGATGCGTCGACTCATCTTTCAGATAGATGTCGATGCCAGCGAGCGCCGGCACGATCAGCCGGATTAGATGCGTGTCGGCCGTGCGGCACTGGTCGGCCTCGATCGCGGCCACGGCTTCGTCGACCCAGCCGCGCCGATAGGCCGGCCCCGCCGGATTGAGGTGGCGGAAGGGGAATGTCTGCATCATCTGAATCTCCCATGATGCGGAACGCGCATCAATAGCTTCCGCTCAAAACTCCAGCGGCGCGTTGTCGACGACTTCCTTCATCACGAAGAAGGTGCGGGTCTGGCGCACGCCGGGCAGCGCGATCAGTTGCTCGCCGTGGATACGGTTGAAGTCCTCCATGTCGCCGACGCGGATCTTGAGGAAATAGTCGAAGTCGCCGGCGACGAGGTGACAGTCGAGCACGAATTTCAGCCTGGTGATCGCCTGCTCGAAGATCGCAAAGCTCTCCGGCGTCGAACGGTCGAGCACGACCCCGACCATCACCAGCGTACCCTTTGCCACCTTCTTCGGCGCGACGATGGCGCGGACGGCGGCGATGAAGCCGTGCTCGAACAGGCGCTGGGTGCGGCGATGGCAGGTGGCGGGACTGATGGCGACGGTTTCGGCCAGCTCGGCGTTGCTGAGCCGGCCGTTATTTTGCAGCAATCGCAACATCTTAAGGTCGACACGATCAAGACGAGCGGACATGGAAGAAGCTTCCGTTCTTAGTACCTAGTCCGAAAGGAATACCACACATCTCGTCCATTATCGCAAGATCATCCGCAATAGAGGCGCAATATTTGAAAGCACCTTTTTGCAGAGCGATGCTAGCATTTTTGGAGACATTAACGCCAATCGGGATGACCTGACGATGCTCGAAAAATTCGCGCGCTATCCGCTGACCTTTGGTCCGACGCCCATCGAGAAGCTGGAGCGGCTGTCAAAGCATCTCGGCGGCAATGTCGAGGTCTATGCCAAGCGCGAGGACTGCAATTCCGGCCTCGCTTATGGCGGCAACAAGCTGCGCAAGCTCGAATACATCATCCCCGACGCGATCGCCTCGAACGCCGACACGCTGGTCTCGATCGGTGGCGTGCAGTCCAACCACACCCGCATGATCGCGGCCGTCGCGGCCAAGATCGGCATGAAGTGCCGCCTGGTGCAGGAGGCCTGGGTGCCGCACGAGGACGCCGTCTATGACCGCGTCGGCAACATCATGCTGTCGCGCATCATGGGCGCCGACGTGCGCCTGGTCGACGACGGCTTCGACATCGGCATCCGCAAGAGCTGGGAGGACGCGATCGAGGAGGTGAAGGCGGCGGGCGGCAAGCCCTATGCGATTCCCGCCGGCGCCTCCGTGCACAAATTCGGCGGCCTCGGCTATGTCGGCTTCGCCGAGGAAGTGCGCAAGCAGGAAGCCGAACTCGGCTTCAAGTTCGACTACATCGTGGTCTGCACCGTCACCGGCTCGACCCATGCCGGCATGCTGGTCGGCTTCGCCGCCGATGGCCGCGCGCGAAAGGTGATCGGCATCGACGCCTCCTTCACCCCGGCGCAGACCAAGGCGCAGGTGCTCTCGATCGCACAGAACACGGCCAAGCTCGTCGAGCTCGGCAAGGATCTCGTCGCCGACGACGTCGTGCTGATCGAGGATTATGCTTATCCCGCCTACGGCGTGCCGTCGGAAGAAACCAAGGAGGCAATCCGCCTCACCGCGCGTCTCGAAGCCATGATCACCGACCCCGTCTACGAGGGCAAGTCGATGCAGGGCCTGATCGATCTCACGCAGAAGGGCTATTTCGAGAAGGGCGCAAAGATCCTCTACGCCCATCTCGGCGGCGCGCCGGCGCTGAACGGCTATGGATATGCGTTCCGGAACGGCTAGCGCGTCGGTGATGTGAGGCGGCGCGCACCTCCCGACGAGTGTCGTCCTGGCGAAAGCCAGGACCGATTACCCCGACTGCCAATTGTTGAAACACGCTGAGGCAGTCAGCGTGCCTTTTCCTACGGCCCGTGGCTATGGATCCCGGATCGGCGCTCCGCTTCGCTGCGCTTGTCCGGGATGACGGCGGAGGTGTGCCCGCGCCCTACCGCGTCCTGACGATCTGCAGCAGCTCGTCGCCGTAATGCTCGAGCTTCTTGTCTCCGATGCCGGGCACATTGCGCAGTTCGTCCAGCGTGGTCGGCCATGCGCGAACGATGCCGTCGATGGTGGCGTCATGCAGCACGACGTAGGCCGGCACGCCACGTGCGCGGGCAATGTCCGAGCGCCACGCTCGTAGCCGCGCGCGCAATTCAGGATCGACATCGCCCTGCGGCGCGTCGGCTGCCGGGGCCAGATCACCGCGGCGGGACTTGGCGCGGCTCGAACGGATCCGGACGCCGGGCGCCTCTTCGCGCAGCCACACTTCCGTTTCGCCCCGCAGCACGCCGCGCGACGAATCCGTCAGCTTCAGCGCGCCGAACGATTCGCTGTCACTCAGCAAATGTCCCATCGCCACGAGCTGCCGCAGCACCGTACGCCACTGCTTCTCGTTGAGCTCGCGTCCGATGCCGAAAACGGTGAGCTTGTCGTGACCGAACTGCGTCACCTTCTCGGTCAGGCGTCCGATCAGCACGTCGATGAGGTGCATCGCGCCGAAACGCTGCCCGGTGCGATAGGCACAGGATAGCAGTTTTTGCGCCAGCACCCTGCCGTCGCGCATTTTCGGCGGCGTCAGGCAATTGTCGCAATTGCCGCAGCCCTCGCCCATCACGATCTCGCCGAAATAGGCGAGCAGCCGCCGGCGCCGGCAGTGCGGCGTTTCGGCGAGGCCAACGAGCGCATCGAGCTTGCCAATCGAGACCCGCTTGAATTCGTCGGAGCCGCTCGACTCGTCGATCATGCGGCGCTGCTGCACGATGTCCGAGAGACCGTAGGCCATCCAGGCCGCCGACGGCTTGCCGTCGCGGCCGGCGCGTCCTGTCTCCTGGTAATAGGCCTCGATGCTCTTGGGTAGATCGAGATGCGCGACGAAGCGCACGTCCGGCTTGTCGATGCCCATGCCGAAGGCAATGGTCGCGACGATGACGATGCCGTCCTCGTTGAGGAAGCGGTCCTGGTTGCGCGAGCGCACGCTGCTGTCGAGCCCGGCGTGATAGGGCAATGCGGCAATGCCGGCGTCGTCGAGCGCCGCGGCGACCTCCTCGACCCGTTTGCGGGAGAGACAATAAACGACGCCCGCATCACCTGCGTGACGCCCCCGGATGAAATCCTTGAGCTGCGACACCGCGTTGCGCTTGTCGACGATCTCATAACGGATGTTGGGACGATCGAAGCTGGAGACGAAGTGCGGACTGTCTGCAAGCTGAAGCCGCTCGACGATCTCCTTGCGGGTCAATTCGTCGGCAGTCGCGGTCAGCGCGATGCGCGGCACGTCGGGAAAGCGCTCGGCGATGATCGACAGGCCGACATATTCGGGGCGGAAATCATGGCCCCATTGCGAGACGCAATGCGCCTCGTCGATCGCGAACAGCGCCACCTTCGCCCGCGCCAGCAGCGCCAGGCAGCGCGGCGTCAGCAGCCGTTCCGGCGCGACATAGAGCAGGTCGAGATCACCCACGATCAGGCGCCGCTCGATGTCGGAGGCTTCCTGCGGGGTCAGCGACGAGTTCAGCGCGGCCGCGTTGACCCCGGCTTCGAGCATGGCGGCGACCTGGTCGCGCATCAGCGCAATCAAGGGCGACACCACGACACCGCAGCCTTCGCGCAGCAGCGCCGGCAATTGATAGCACAGCGACTTGCCGCCGCCGGTCGGCATCAACACCAGGCAATTGCCGCCGCCGGTGACGTGCCGGATGATCTCGCCCTGCGCGCCGCGGAACCCGGGCA
Organism: Bradyrhizobium sp. BWC-3-1; assembly: GCF_032917965.1. Classification (NCBI taxonomy): domain Bacteria; kingdom Pseudomonadati; phylum Pseudomonadota; class Alphaproteobacteria; order Hyphomicrobiales; family Nitrobacteraceae; genus Bradyrhizobium; species Bradyrhizobium sp. BWC-3-1. The sequence goes on along the minus strand of NZ_CP136625.1, from coordinate 537,207 downwards.
GGCCGAACACCGAACGCAGCACCGACAGCGCATCGCGGCCCTGGGCCGGCGCAGGCAGCGGAGCGGTGGAAGGAGAGGACATGGGCATGTCGGGGTGAGGCCGTGAGATTCGTCACAAGGCCAGTCGCATGACCGCGCAGGCGTGGCAAGGCTGTTTGCTCCGCAGGACGCCGCCTTCCACCCTTCGTGGGAAGAAAACTTTCTTACGCCCCGATCCTCCGCAGCGCTTCCGCGACCGTCACGATCGGCATGTCGCGCCTCGCGGCGGCCTGCAGCGCATGGCGCATCAGGTCCGGCGTGCAGCCATACGGGCTCGGCGCGTTGGCGACGTCATGACCGTAGAAGATCAGCCATCCGCCGCTCTCGACCGCCTCGTCGAAATAGCCATCGACACCCGTCGTATTGATCTCGCGATCGACCAGGGGCGAGGCCCGCAGGAACTGGAGATCGATGACGTCGCGATTGACGCCGGGAAGGATGCCGCGCGCCGAGCGGAAGGTCTTGGCGAGCTGCGGCTTGCGCCACACCGACGCGATGCCATAGGGGTAAGCAAAATTTTCGAGCGTGATCGAGGAATCGATGCCGCGAAAATGGCTGCGGTTTCGCTCGATCTCGCGGGCCATGGCGGTCTCGTCGAGATTGACCGCACTCTGGTGCGAGAAGGTGTGGCACGCAATCTCGTGCCCCGCCCGGTGAAGCCGCACGATCGCGTCGTTCGACAGGCCGTGCCAATGGTCCGAGGGACGATCGACCAGGCTGCCCGCGAGATAGAAGGTACCGCGGCCGCCATGCTGCTCCAGAAGCTCGGCGCCCTCGCCTGCGGCGCTATCGGGGGCATCGTCGAAGGTGAAGCTCACCATGGGCGCATGCGCGGGCAGACGGTGCGGCGCGGCACGAAAGTGCCGGGCCAGCCGATTGCTCACGCGTCCCTGGAGTGCCGACCACACGACTCGCATTTCCTGTCTGCCCCGCCGTCACTGAAGCATTCGTGCGCCGCTCGAGGCAAGCTACACACTTCGTTAGTCCTAACGTCGATGCCGTCGTCCCGACCTAACGTGCAAGCACCGACGCGTCGGTCCCCGCGCCGAGATATTGCAGCCAGTTCCGGAACAATGCCGCCGCGGCGCTGCCCGCGGCAATATCGGCACGCAAATTCAGCGCGGGCAGCTCGTTGCTGAGCGCGGGGTGGCGCTGGTGCCTTGCCTGTTTCTCGAAGCGGACCAGCTTCTCTTCGGTCGAAGCGTCAAAATAGCTCACGGGCAGATGCGGATAATTGTCGCGCTCACGCGCGAGATAACGGCCGATGTCGCGCAGATATTCACGCTGAAGCGACAGCGCGTCATATTCCGGATGGCCCTGGAAGAACACGAATCGGCTGGCATATTGGCGGACGAAGGTATCGACGCCGGCCTTTGCCGAACGCGTCAGCACCTGGTAGCCGGCCTCAACGAGGTCGCTCTCGGCGATCTCGTTGAGACGCGAATGCGAGACCTTGAGGGGAGCGGGCGCGGCCCGCGTCAGCGGATCCCTGGTCACGGCTTCGCAGTCGAAAATGCCGTGACATTTGGCCGGCAGCGGCCGCCGTTCGATGCGGTCGAGATGCAGCACCGCGGCATGCGCAGCGAGGCACGACCAGATCGTCGAGCGCGTGTTGACCTTGGCCCAGTCGATCAGCTCGGTGAGATCGCGCCAATACGGTTCCTGGTCGAGCTCAGGCGCGATCGGCTCGGCGCCGGTCACGATCAGGCCGTCGAACCTGTGGCGTCTGAGCTCGGTGAGTTCCGAGTATTCGCTCTCGACATGCCATCTCGCTTCCGGCGAGCGCTTCACCGAAGGCAGCGAGAAGCAGTGAAAGCGGATGCGGCGCGGACCTGCTGCGGCTTGCAGCAGCTTCATGAATTGCCGCTCGGTCGCCTTCAGCGCCGGATCCGGCATGTTGTTGATCAACCCGATCGTGAGCTCGGTGCCGCCGGGCTCGCGCGCCAGATCGCCCGCTCCCGGCACCAGCGCCGGGCTCGATATAGCTTGATCCCTGTCGATCAGGATCGTCATCGGCGCAGCCGCCTACTCCGCGGCCTGGAGGCGCGCGGACGGGCAGGCCTTTTCCAGTGCCTGATCGAGGTCCTCGATGATGTCCTGGCAATGCTCGATGCCGATCGACAAGCGGATCGTTTCCGGCAAAACGCCGGCGACCCGCTGCTGCTCCGCCGACATCTGCCGGTGCGTGGTCGAGGCCGGATGGCAGGCCAGCGACTTGGCATCGCCGATATTGACGAGGCGCGTGATCAGCTTCAGCGCATCGTAGAAGGACTTGCCGGCTTCCATGCCGCCCTTGATGCCGAAGGTGAACAGCGACGAGGCGTTGCCGTCGAGATATTTCTGCACCAGCGGATAATAGGGACTGTCCGGGAAGCCGGTGTAGTTGACCCAGGCCACGCGCGGATCCTTGCGCAGGAATTCGGCGACCTTGCGGGCGTTTTCGCAGTGGCGCTCCATGCGCAGCGCGACGGTTTCGATGCCCTGGAGCAGCAGGAAGGCGTTGAACGGCGACAGCACCGAACCCATGGTGCGCTGATAGATGCTGCGCGCGCGCTCGATATAGGCTGTGCGGCCGAAGCGCTCGGCATAGACGAGGCCGTGATAGGAGGCATCCGGCTTGTTGTAACCGGGGAAGCGGTCGGCGTGCTTCGCCCAGGGGAAATTTCCGGAGTCGACGATGGCGCCGCCGAGCGTGGTGCCGTGACCGCCCAGAAACTTGGTCAGCGAATGCACGGCGATGTCGGCGCCGTAATCGAACGGCTTGAGCAGGATGGGCGTTGCAACGGTATTGTCGACGATCAGCGGCACGCCGTGGGCGTGGGCGACCTTCGCCAGGGCTTCGATGTCGCAGACATTGCCGGCGGGATTGCCGATGGTTTCGGCGAACACGGCGCGGGTGTTCTCGTCGATCAGCCTTTCGATTGCCTCGGGCTTGTCGCTCTCGGCGAAGCGGCCGGTGATGCCCTGCCGCGGCAGGATGTGCGAGAGCAGCGTATGCGTGGTGCCATAGAGCTGTGGCACGGAAACGATGTTGCCGCCGTGATCGGCGACGTTGACGAAGGCGAAATGCAGCGCGGCCTGCCCGGTCGCGACCGCAAGCGCGCCGACGCCGCCCTCGAGCTCCGCGATACGCTTTTCCAGCACCGCGCTGGTCGGATTGGCGATGCGGCTGTAGCGATAGCCTTCGGTCTCGAGATTGAAGAGCGCCGCGCCGTGATCGGCGCTGTCGAAGGCGTAGGCCGCGGTCTGGTAGATCGGCACGGCAACCGCGTGCGTGGTGGCTTCGGGCTCGTAGCCGGCGTGAATAGCGATCGTCTCGTTGCGCATCGTGCCACCTCCGCGTGGAGCGGGCCGCACTTATTGGCCTGTATGAGGCATGTGCGTTGTCCGCCGTCCCTCTGTTAGAGGCGGGTGGTAAAGCGGACAATAATTCGTCTAGAGATCGAGGAAGTAACCCTAACGGTTGTTGGGGAATTGGCTAAAATTCAAGTCAAATTGGATTAATGAAGTTTTGCGGTTGGCGGCAGCGAACACGCTGCACTCCCTTCTCCCCTTGTGGGAGAAGGTGGCGCGAAGCGCCGGATGAGGGGTCTCTATCCATACGGCCAAGCTTGCGTTAGCGGAGAGAGACCCCTCACCCGTCTCGCCGCTGCGCGGCGAGCCACCCTCTCCCACAAGGGGAGAGGGAAACAACTTCGCTGCCCTATCAGTCCATCTGTTCCCACAGCCGATGGGCGAGCACGCCGGCGCGCTTCTCGATCGCGGCCGCTGCATCGAGCGCGAGATCCTCGCGATAGCGCCCGGCAATGAGCTGCACGCCGATCGGCTGGCCATCGTGCAGCGTCACCGGCACCACGGCGCCCGGCAGGCCCAGCACGTTGATCGCGGAGATGAAGCGGATCTCGCCCCAGAAAATCTCGCGCACGCGCTCGGGGCTGACAGTGTCCTCGCGCGGGCTAGGCGTCGGCTTCACCGTGGTCGGTGCCAGCACCACCGGATACTCCTCGAAGAACAATTGCCAGGCGCGAATGTGGCCGTTGCGCGCGGCGGTCGCCTGCATCCAGGCCTTGAGGTCGAGCACGTTGGCCTTGGCTTTCATTCCGCCCCACGCCTTGTGGAAGTCTTCCGACGTCACCTTCAGCATGCCGGCCTCCTGCATCACCATCGTCTCGTTGGTGATGATGTCGCACCAGGTCTGCCAGACGCCGTCGATGTCGGGCACGTCGACCTCGCTGACGCGATAGCCGGAACGCTCCAGGTGATCGGCGGCCTGACGCAACGCCGCCGCGACGTGCGGATCGACGTCCATGTCTTCAGGAATCCTGGCGAGCGCGACCTTGATCGGCCCCTTCGGCTTCGGCCCGACCAGCGGCGCCGGTACCCACCAGGGATCGCGCGGATCGCGCTGGCTCATCACCTCCAGCGCGAGACGGACGTCGGCGACGTGGCGGGCGAGCGGACCCTGCGCCGACATCAGATGCGCCAGCATCGGCCGCTCGGCGGTGGCGCTTGCGTTGAACGCCGGAATACGCCCCTGTGTCGGCTTGATGGTCGTAACGCCGTTGCAATGCGCCGGCCAGCGCAGCGAGCCGCCGATGTCGTTGCCGTGCGCGATGGTGCCTATGCCGGCGGCGACCGCCGAACCCGCACCGCCCGAGGAGCCGCCGCAGGTGATATTGGGATCCCAGGGATTGAGCGTCAGCCCGTGCAGGGGATTGTCGGTGAAGCCGCGGAAGGAGAATTCCGGCGTGTTGGTGAGGCCGATGATGATCGCGCCAGCCTTCTTCAGGTTGCGCACCACCGGCGAATCCGACGGCGCGATGAGGTCCTTGTTGGCGGGGACGCCATTGAAGTTCGGACGGCCCTCGTAGTCGACGTTCTCCTTGATCGTGATCGGTACGCCGTGCAGAAGGCCGAGCTCGCCGCCCTTCGCGCGCCGCTTGTCGGCCGCATGCGCCGCGGCCAGCGCCTCCTCAGAGAGATCGACGACAACCGCGTTCAGTCGCGGATTGACGGCCCGCATCCGCTCGAGATGCGCCTCGACGGTCTCGACCGCCGAGATGGCGCCGGAGCGGATTGCGGCTGCGGTCTCGACCGCCGACCATTGCCAGGCCGGGCCCTTGGGGCGGCGCGGTGCGGACAATTTTCGCGCGGCGGCCTTCTTGACCGGCTTGGTTGCAGCCTTCGCGACCTTGCCCTTGCGAACGGCGCTTGTCTTGCTGGAGGTCTTCGCTGCTTTCTTCGCAGCAGATTTCTTCCTGGTCGCCGTCTTCTTCGCCACGTCGCATCTCCTCACATTGCGCCGCGGAAGTTATGGAGGTCACGCCACCGTGTACAGGCGCGTTTCTGCATGGCGCGACTTCACGACGCGTTGTGGCGGCCGAAGGCGCGCGAGAGACGCTCATGCACCTTTGGGGCTTTTCCCACGACGCATGTACTGGTTGAATGATGGAATAAACTGCGGCCAGGTTGCCGCATCGCGACCGGGTTTTGACGCCGCCATTTGGACAGCGGCAATTGGAGCGGACACGGTGAGCGGCCCGAGACATAGGTGACAAAACGTACCGGACACATGGGTTACACTTTCCGCTTTTGTTCTGCGGGAGGTGTGGATGCCGTGGAAAGCGAGTTCGGTCATGGAAGAACGCCTTCGCTTTATGGCCAGGCTTCTGGATGGGGAAGCCATGACGGATGTGTGCCGGGAGTTCGGCGTATCCCGCAAGACCGGCTATAAGATTTTCGATCGCTACAAAGAGCAGGGGCTGGCCGCCCTGAGCGATCGGTCCAGACGGCCGGTACGCTATGCCAATCAGCTCCCGGAGCAAATCGAGGGTCTGATTGTCCGCCTCAAGCCGAGAAACCGCACTGGGGCGCGCGCAAGATCCGCGAACTGCTGGTCCGGCGGCTCGATGGCGATGTCAGGATTCCGGCCAAAAGCACCATCCATGCGGTGCTCGATCGCCATGGCCTGGTCAAGCGTGGCGGCGGGCCGCGCCACCGCGCGCGCGGCACGCCGCTGTCCACGGGTACCGGACCCAATGATTTGTGGTGCACCGACTTCAAGGGCGAGTTCGAGCTCGGCAATGGCCGCTACTGCTATCCGCTCACCGTTACCGATCATGCCTCGCGCTTCCTGTTGTTGTGCGAAGCGCTCGATTCAACGCGTGAAGACCCTGTAATTACTGCCTTCGAGCGTTTGTTCCTCGAGCGCGGCCTGCCGCTCGCCATTCGCTCCGACAACGGCGTGCCCTTCGCCAGTCCCAACGCCTTGTTCAACCTCTCCAAGCTCTCGGTGTGGTGGCTCCGACTTGGTATTGCAATCGAACGCATCAAGCCGGGCCACCCGCAACAGAACGGACGTCATGAGCGCATGCACCTCACCCTCAAAAAGGAAACCACCCGGCCGCCGGGCGGCAATAGCTTGCAGCAGCAGGAACGCTTCGATGCCTTCGTCCGCGAGTTCAACTCCGAACGCCCGCACGAGGCCCTCGACATGAAACGTCCTGCCGAGCTCTACGTCGCCTCAGCACGTTCCTATGCCGGCCTGCCGGAGCTGACCTATCCGTTCCACGATCGCGAGGTCCTTGTAACCGCGTGCGGCCGCCTTTGCCTGCACCGCAAGCGGATCAACATCTCAACCGTGCTGGCGGGCCAGAAGCTCGGCATCAAGGAGGTCGACGAGGGCATTTGGCTCGTCAGCTTCATGCACTATGATCTGGGATACTTCGACCTGGAGCAGAAAACCCTGCAACCTCTCGACAACCCGTTCGGCACGAGGCTGTCACCCATGTCTTAGGTACGTTCCGTTACCCATGTCTTCGGGCCGGACAACGGGGCTGATGGCGGAGAGAGTGGGATTCGAACCCACGGTACGGTTTCCCGCACACACGCTTTCCAAGCGTGCGCCTTAAGCCACTCGGCCATCTCTCCGGAGCGCACTCTCTTGAAGGGGCGCCGGTGATTTTGCAAGGGATCGCGGGGAAATCGGATGATTTTTCCGTAAGATATTGTACTTTATAGACAATATCAGGCGCCACGGCGACGCTTGGAACCGGCCGCCCGCTGAACCGGCGGCGGGTTTGGCGCGACGATTCACTCAAGAGCGTCAACCACGTCCGGGGGCACCATGACCATCCGCAACACCATTGCCGCGCTGAGCCTGATTTGGGCCCTTGCCGCTGCCTTCGCCGGACCGGCCGCCGCCCAGGTCTGCACCCGGCACGGGGTTGATGTCAGCTGTGACGATGGACGGCGCGGGATGCTTTCGGGCGATGCCATCCTCTGGCCGGACGGCACGCGCTCGAGCGCGACGCCGCATCAAAGCATCATCATCGGCCACAAGAGCTCAGTGCATGTCGGGCCCGGCGTGTTCGTCGGCCAGGGCAAGGGCATGGTGCCGCTCGACGATCCGAACGCGCCGAACAAGCGGCAGTGTGCGATTCTGGAGGGCGTGTCGTACTGCTATTGAGGCTGTCGTCTTCGCCCCTGCCCTCGCTGTAAAGAACGGGGGAGAAGAAGACTAGATCAACCGCACGCCTGAGATCGCCGACTTGAGCCAGCGCAGCGCTTGCGGCGGCTGGTTGGCGAGCGGCGCGACTGCAGCCTTCTCCGTCCGGCACTTCTCCAGTTCAGCGACGAAATCCGCCGACCATTGCTGGATGGTGTGGCCGCGCAGCTTCTTCATCATCGCATCCCAGCGCATCTTGCGCTCGGTGAGCGGCATCGCCGCCGCGACGGCGATCGCGCGCGCCATGCCGTCGATGTCATGCGGATTGACCAGCAGCGCGGCGTCGAGCTCGTTGGCCGCGCCGGCGAATTTCGACAGCACCAGCACGCCGGGATCAGCCGGATTTTGCGCAGCGACGTATTCCTTGGCGACAAGGTTCATGCCGTCGTGCAGCGGGGTCACCACGCCGATCTGCGCGGTGCGATAGAGGCCCGCGAGCACGGCCTGGCTAAACCCTTTGTTGAGATAGCGGATCGGTGTCCAGTCGGCCTCGCCGTGGCGGCCGTTGACGTCGGACACGAGCCGCGCGACCTCGTTCTGCAAATTGCCATAGGCTTCGATGGCACCGCGCGAGGGATTTGCGATCTGCAACAGCGAGATGCTGCGCGCAAAGTGCGGATGCTCGGTCCAGAGCCGATCGAACGCGCTGATGCGGTTGACGAGGCCCTTGGAATAGTCGAGCCGGTCGACGCCGATCGCGAGCCGTTCACCGTTGAGACTGCGGCGCAGCCGCGACACGTCCGGATGCGACGCCGATTTCGCCGCGTATTGCGCGAACTTCTCGGCGTCGATGCCGATCGGAAACACCTCGCAGCGCGTTCGGCCATGCTGCGAGATCGCAACGCCGTCTTCGACGGCGAGGCCGAGTTCGCCCGCGACATAGCCGAGAAAATTCTGGCAATCGTCATTGGTCTGGAAGCCGATCAGATCGTAGGCCAGCATCGCCGTGATCAGCTCACGATGATTGGGCACGCCCTGCATGACCGCGGCGACAGGCCATGGCGTATGGAGGAAGAAGCCGATCGGATCGTCGACGCCGAGATCCCGCAGCTCCGCGCCGAGCGCGAGGAAATGGTAATCCTGCACCCAGAACGCGGTTTGCGCTTTCCGGAAGCGCATCAAGGCGCGCGCCATGAAGGCGTTGACCTCGCGATAGCTGACATAGTCGTCGCGCGAGACGCGGATCAGATCGCTGCGCGAGTGCAGCGCCGGCCACAGCGCCGAATTGGCAAAGCCCTCGTAATAGCCGCCATAGTGCGCCGCCGGCAGATCCAGCGTCGCAATCGCGCCCGAACCCAGTGCTTCGATCTCGGCGAACGGCTCCTTCTGATGACCGTCACGCACACGGCCCGAGGATCCCACCCAGATCGCGCCCGAATGTTCCACAACGGGTAGCAAGGCCGCCGCGAGACCACCCGTCATGGGCTCATTGGGCTTGCCGCGCGCGACGCGATTCGAAACGACGATTAAGTTCACAGGTCGTCCCCTCCTGTTTCATTCCACCCCATTTAACTGCCGTTCATCAATATGGTTCCTGATCATCCTTTGCACCAATTGAAACCAAAATCGGGCGCGCGCGTTGGAACCGGTTTACCTCCGGGCAACCCGACGATTTCGCTACACAAAGTCGGCTTTGGAACCGTGGCACGCGCAGCATGAAGCCGGCGCGCTGGGGAATTACGCGCGCGATATGTGGCTCCGAGATGTCGGTGCCTTATTCCAACCTTGAGTCGTCGAGCAGCCGCGCAAGGAACGTGCGCACATCGTTCGGGGCGTCGAAGTGCCCGTTGACCCCCATGGCGCGGCGACCAACCGAAAAGGCGAGCCCATTCATGTCGGGCATGATCGCGAACACGGTTTCGTCGGTGACGTCATCACCGATGAAGATCGGACGGCGCCGCTTGAAAGGCTCGTGCTTCATCAACTCGCGCACGCCGGTCGCCTTGGTAAAACCGGAATGCTTGATCTCGCAAACGAACTTTCCGGGCAGCACCTCGATCGGCGCATTGGGCAGGTCGGCGCGGATCAGCGAAACGGCTTCGTAGATCGCTTTCTCCGCATGCGGCGCAAGGCGGTAGTGCAGCGCCAGCGAATAGCCCTTGTCTTCGAGCAGAATGCCGGGACTGAGCTTGGCCACCGCCGCGAGCCGCCGCTTCAGCTCCTTATCCAGCGGCGGCGCGCTGACGGCATCGGCTTCGTTGTCAATGGAAAGCCGCATCTCGGCGCCGTGGCCGGCGACGGCGCGAAAGACATCGGGCGCGAAGATCAGGTCGATGTCGTTGAGCGAACGCCCGCTGACCATCGCCAGCGCGCCCGACGTGCGCTCCGTCAGCCGGTTCAGCGTTTCCGACAGGCCTGGCGGCACCCACACCTCACGCGGCGTCGGCATCAGGTCGAGCAGTGTCCCGTCGATGTCGAGCAGGATCGCTGTTTCATTGAGATGCGGCACGAGTGCGTGGGGCACCGGCACCGCATCGGGCGCTTCATCGTCGACCATGGTGCGCTTTAGATCCAATTCAGCCAGTTCCGATTTCATAGTCTACTCCATGGACGCAAGCGGCCGCGCGATTTCTTCGAGCGATCTGCGTTCCGCCGAGATGGCATAGCGCCACGCCACGATCGCGGCCGCGATCATCAGGAACGCCCCCAGCAAATAGCCTGCGAACACGCTCGTGCGTGATCCCGTGTCGATCAGCGCCCCGAACAATGCGGGGCCGATCACGCCGCCGATGCCGGTGCCCACCGCATAGAACACCGCGATCGCGAGCGCGCGGACTTCCAAGGGAAAAGTCTCGCTGACGGTGAGATAGGCGGCGCTCGCGGCGGGCGAGGCAAAGAAGAAGATCACCATCCAGGCGATGGTCTGCCCTTGCGCGCTCAAGGCGCCGATCGAGAACAGATAACCCGACAGCGCCAGCAACACGCCCGACGCGCCGTAGGTGAACATGATCATGGTCCGGCGGCCGAGCGTATCGAACAGGCGGCCGAGCAGCAGCGGACCAAGGAAATTGCCGGCGGCGAAGGGAAGCAGATACCAGCCGACATGATCGGCGCTGATCCCGTAAAAATCGGTCAACACCAGCGCAAAGGTGAAGAAGATGGCGTTGTAGAAGAAGGCCTGCGCGATCATCAGCACGAGGCCGACCATCGCGCGCTGGCGATAGACCGAGAACAGCGTGTGCACCACCTCGCGGATCGGCGTGTGAGTCCGCATTTTCAGGCGGATCTTGGCGAAACGCGCGTGGCTCGTCTCCTGGCCGTGTCCGAGCACCGAGCGCTCGACCTCGTCGACGATCGCGTGGGCCTGGTCGGGACGGCCGTGGATCATCAGCCAGCGCGGACTCTCCGGAATCCACATCCGCATCAAGAGCACGACGAGGCCGATGGCCGCGCCGATGAGATAAGCGAGGCGCCAGCCGAGATCGGGGCCGATCACCGCGGGATCGAGCAGCACGATGGCCGCCACGGCGCCCATGGCGGCACCGATCCAGAAGCTGCCGTTGATGACGAGATCGGTCCAGCCGCGATAGCGCGCCGGCACCAGTTCCTGGATGGTCGAATTGATCGCAGTATATTCGCCGCCGATGCCGGCGCCGGTGAGGAAGCGAAACAGCGCGTAGCTCGCGACATTCCATGACAGAGCGGTCGCGGCCGTCGCCGAGAGATAGAGCGCGAGCGTGATGAAGAACAGCTTCTTGCGACCGATGCGATCGGTCAGCCAGCCGAAGCCGAGCGCGCCGAGCACCGCGCCCGCGAGATAGGCGGAATTGGCAATGCCGAGATCGAGATTGGAGAAATGCAGGGAGGGGCTTTGCTTCAGCGCGCCGGAGAGCGCGCCGGCCAAGGTCACCTCGAGGCCATCCAGAATCCAGGTGATGCCGAGCGCAAGCACGACGCGGGTGTGAAATCCGCTCCACGGCAGCGCGTCAAGCCGTGCGGGAATGCTGGTTTCGATGATGCGATCGGCCGCAACCGCCGTGGAGACCACAGGTCCATCGTTCGGCGCTGGGCTTCGCTGCAATTCCATCGCGTTGTTGCATCTGACCAATGGACATGGCCCCGGTTCACATGGCGTGGACGGGGGCGGTCCGATCAAGGGGTGCGGCATTCCGCCTGCCACCTGCGACAACGTCTGCGGCGAGGGCAGGTTCCCGTGGAACGACCGTTCGCGCTCCTGCTTTTCGCTGGAGCCGCAAGGAGTTGACGCATGGCTCATGCCAGAAAGACGACACATTCTCGCAAAACAGCGGCGCGCAAGAGCACCAGACGCGCCGCACCGAAGCGCTGGTCACAGCGCGTGACGAAAGAGAGCGACGCGCTCGACCTCAAACAAGGCGTGTTCAAGCTGACCAGTGCTAAGAAGATCGCGGCTTCGTTGAAGCGCTCGGCCGAGCACAGCGCGCGTCGCAAGACCGGCGCCTACCGCTCGGCGCTTTCGATGCTGACGTTCTACATCAACCGCGCCGGCAAGACGCTGCCGCAGACGCAGCGCACGCGGCTGGAGCGGGCAAAGGTGGAGCTGAAGCGGGCGTTCGGGAGGGAGTGAGCGCCAGGTCGTCCTGGACAAGCGCAGCGCCGATCCAGGACCTATTACCCCAGGGAGCGGTTTGGCGATGACTCGGAGTTGGCAGTTCGCCCGGCAACTCCGCCTTGGGGTAATGGGTCCTGGCTTTCGCCAGGACGACGGCGGAGGCGTGGCGCGAAGGTCGAGCGCTACGCCGCCCGGATATTCCCCATGAAGCGGTCGAGCTCGGCGCGCAGGCGGGTGCTTTCGGACGACAGCGTCTTGGCCGAATGCAGCACCTCTTCCGAGGCCGAGCCGGTTTCGGCGGCGCCGCGGTTGACCTGGCCGATGTCGGTGGCGGCGGTCTGGGTGCCCTGCGCGACGGTCTGGACGCTGCGCGCGATTTCCTGCGTCGCGGCGCCCTGCTGCTCCACCGCGCTCGCAATCGAGGTCGAGATCGACGAGATCTGGCCGATGGTGGCGCCGATCTCCTTGATCGCCGCAACCGACTCGGCCGTGGCGCCTTGCATGCCCGTGATGTGCGAGGAGATCTCGTCGGTGGCCTTCGCGGTCTGGCTCGCCAGCGACTTCACTTCGCTGGCGACCACTGCAAAGCCGCGGCCGGCTTCGCCGGCGCGTGCCGCCTCGATGGTCGCGTTCAGCGCCAGAAGATTGGTCTGCTCGGCGATCGCCGTGATGAGCTTGACGACTTCGCCGATCTGCTGGGCGGCATGCGAGAGCTTGCCAATGCGATTATCGGTCTCCTTTGCCTGCACCACGGCAGCTTCGGCAATGCGGCTGGAATCGCGGACCTGACGGCCGATCTCCTCGACCGAGGCCGAGAGCTCTTCCGTCGCGGTTGCGACCGACTGCATGTTGCTGGAGGCCTGCTCGGAGACGTCGGCGACCTGGCTCGACAGGCTCTGCGTGGTCTCGGCGGTGCGGGTCAGCGTCGAGGCCGCCGATTCCAGCTGCACGGCGGAAGCCGAGACGTTGGAGACGATGGCACCAACCGCGCTCTCGAAATCATCGGCGAAACGAATCAGCTCGGAACGACGGCTTGCGGCCTGCTCCCTGTTCTGAAGTTCGTTGGCGGCGGCGTCGCGCTCGGCCTTGGCCACGGCCTGCACCTTGAATTCTTCGACCGCGCCGGCCATCTCGCCGATCTCGTCCCTGCGGCCGAGGCCCGGCAGCACGACGTCGAAATTGCCCGCGGCAAGCTCGCGCATCGCCTTGCACATCGCGATCATCGGACGCGAAATGCCATTGCCCAGCATCAGGGCGAGCGCAGCGCCGACGGCAAGGCCGCCCAGCGCCATCATCAGCATCAGCCGCTCGGTCTCGCCGATGGTGGCATTGGCGTTGACCTCGATGCGCTGCTGATCCGCCGTCAGCTCCGATCGCAGCTCACCCGAGAGCTTGAGAATGGACGCGGCTGTCTTGGTCATCTCGCCGTTCAGCTTGACGATGACCTTCACGTTCTCGGTGAGCTTTGAAAAAGAGGCGCGGTACTGTTTGAGGAGATTGCTGATCTCGGTGACGCGGTCGGTGATCTTCTGGTCGTTGGCATAGATCGAGACCAGCAGGGTCTCCAGGAATTTGATGCGGGCGGTCACGCCGTCGGCGGTCTTCGGCTCCGGCTTGGCGACGAAGGCGCTGACCGAGGTGGAGACCGCCAGATATTGCGATGTGATATCCTTGGCCGTACCCTGAACCGAGTTCAGGCCCGCCAATGCCGCGGTATCGGCAAGATCGTCGAACTTGAACCGGATCTTGTTGCCGACGCTGTTGAGCTCCTCGGTCGCGATCTTGCCGTTCTCGCGCGTCAACGTGATGATCTCGCCGAACACCTTGGTGAAGCTCTTGAAGTCGGCCTCGAGCCTGCCGACCTGCTCGCGGCGCGCTGCGCCCGTGGTGGCCGCCGCCGACTTGGCGATCGCCGCCCTCAGATTCTCTTCGGCTGCTTTGGCCGCGGTCTCATCATCCGCCGCGCCAGTCAGCGTGTAGGCCCGCGCCAAGCCCTGGTAAGCGATCAGCTCGCGATCGACCGTCCGCGCAAGGTCCGCTTCGGCGACGCTGGAGCGGTAGGAGGCCACGGCGGCCTGAATCCGCTCGAAGCCGAAATACGCGAAAGCCATGCTGACGGCGAGGATGGCGAGCACCGCCACGAAGCCGAGGATGATTTTTGCGCGAAAACGCAAGGTGAGCAGCTTCGATGTGGTCGGCTTCGACTTGACGGGCATTCCCCACCCCATTCCATTCGCGGAAAACCAGGCGCAGCCCGGAAGCAGCCCGCTTCCTGACGCGTGAGCACGGTAAAGAACAAAGGATAAGCGGCAGTAAATTTGTGGCGCCGCAACCGGCGGTTAGGTGACGCAGGGTTGTCCGTCGTCCTGGCTTGGTGCGCAATCGCGCACCGGGGCCGGGACGGCCAAGCGCTTTACGCCGCCCGGATATTCCCCATGAAGCGGTCGAGCTCGGCGCGCAGGCGGGTGCTTTCGGACGACAGCGTCTTGGCCGAGTGCAGCACCTCTTCCGAAGCCGAGCCGGTTTCGGCGGCGCCGCGGTTGACCTGACCGATGTCGGTGGCGGCGGTCTGAGTGCCCTGCGCGACGGTCTGGACGCTGCGCGCGATTTCCTGCGTCGCCGCGCCTTGCTGCTCCACCGCGCTTGCAATCGACGTCGAGATCGACGAGATCTGGCCGATGGTCGCCCCGATCTCCTTGATCGCCGCAACCGATTCGGCCGTGGCGCCTTGCATGCCCGTGATGTGCGAGGAGATCTCGTCGGTGGCCTTCGCGGTCTGGCTCGCCAGCGACTTCACTTCGCTGGCGACAACTGCAAAGCCGCGGCCGGCCTCGCCGGCGCGTGCCGCCTCGATGGTCGCATTGAGCGCCAGAAGATTGGTCTGCTCGGCGATTGCCGTGATGAGCTTGACGACTTCCCCGATCTGCTGGGCGGCATGCGAGAGCTTGCCGATGCGGTTGTCGGTCTCCTTTGCCTGCACCACGGCAGCTTCGGCAATACGGCTGGAATCGCGCACCTGGCGGCCGATCTCCTCGACCGAGGCCGAGAGCTCTTCGGTCGCGGTCGCGACCGACTGCATGTTGCTGGAGGCCTGCTCGGAGACGTCGGCGACCTGGCTCGACAGGCTCTGCGTGGTCTCGGCGGTGCGGGTCAGCGTCGAGGCCGCCGATTCCAGTTGCACGGCGGAAGCCGAGACGTTGGAGACGATGGCACCGACCGCGCTCTCGAAATCGTCAGCGAAACGAATCAGCTCGGAGCGGCGGCTTGCGGCCTGCTCCCTGTTCTGGAGTTCGTTGGCGGCGGCGTCGCGCTCGGCCTTGGCCATGGCCTGCACCTTGAATTCTTCGACTGCGCCGGCCATCTCGCCGATCTCGTCCCTGCGGCCCAGGCCCGGCAGCACGACGTCGAAATTGCCCGAGGCCAGCTCGCGCATCGCCTTGCACATCGCGATCATCGGACGCGAAATGCCGGTGCCGAGCAGGAAGGCGAGCACCGCGCCGAGCAGCGTGCCGCCGACGGCCAGCATCAGCACCAGTTGCTCGGTCTTCCCGATGGTCGCTTCCGACTCGGACTCCAGCCGCTGCTGTTCGGCAACGAGGTCCGCCTTCATGGCGGTGGCGCCCTGAAGGATCGCGCCGGCCGAACCGCTCATCTCGGTGACGAGATCGTCGATCATCTTGGCGTTGGCGATCAGCTTCTCCAGCGATTCCCGATAGGCGCCGAGCAATCCCCTGGCATCCTTCAGGCCGGCGACGATCTTGTCGTCCATGGAATAGACCGCGTTGAGCGAGTTCTCGACGAATTTCAACCGCGCCAGCGCGCTGGTCGCGATCGCCTGGTCGGACGTCAGCACGAAATTGGTCGCCGCCCCGCTCGCGGTCTGGAATTGGGCATTGACCTGCTTGGTCCCGAACTCGATCGCCTGCGCCTCGGAATCGGAGGCATTGTTGCCGATGTCGTCGAGCTTGTATTTCAGGAGGTTGGCGTTGCGCATGAGCTGGTTCTGCACCAGCAGCGCGCTGTCACGCTTGGCCTGGAGGACTTTCGCGAAGGTCGCGGAGAAGTTGGAAAACTCCTTGGCGAGCTTGTCCAGACTTTCCTGCCGCGCCGGCTTCTTGGCGCTCTTGACCGCCTGGTCGATGGCGCTCTTCAGGCCGGTCTCCGCGTCCAGCGCCGTCTTGGCGTCGTCCTCCTTGCCGGTGACGACGAAATATCTGACGGCCGAGCGATAGGCGAGCAGCTCCCGGTCGATGTTACGGGCGAGATCGGCCTCGGTGACACTGGTGCGGTAGGACCCGACGCCGGACGAGACCCGCTCGAAGCCAAAATAGGAGAAGGCCATGCTGCCGGCGGAGATCACCAGCACCGCGGCAAAGCCCAGAATGATCTTGGCGCGGAACCTGAGAGTCGGCATTATTGTGCGCTTCGACGACGACGCGATACGCCCGGACATTCCCACCCCCATTTTCATTCAGCCGAGATCCGGTGGCGCCCCGCCCCCTGACCTGGCTGCGCAAAACTAAGGCAGAATCGATAAGGGGCGGTAAATTCGGTGCGCCCGCAGAGCTTCCGGCTCTATCTGCCAAGGCGAGCCGGATAGGGATATAGAGGCTGGCATCCCAGCTGGCGCCCCGGCGCCGCAACCCGATCCGGCCGACTCGCCCCCCAAACCAATGTTGGGCATTCTGGATCAATGACTTTTCCATGACGCGGGCGGCCAAAATCGTAGTTGCAAAGTTCCGGGTCGCTGTCTCTAATTAGAAACAATCAAAATCGATCCCGGGAGGACTTCAACCGTGTCTACAGTCAAACTGACGGTGAACGGCAAGGCCGTTGCTGTCGACGTCGAGGACCGCACGCTGCTGGTTCAGCTGCTGCGCGACCACCTCAACCTCACCGGAACCCATGTCGGCTGCGACACCAGCCAGTGCGGCGCCTGCGTCGTCCATATGGACGGCAAGGCGATCAAATCCTGCACCATGCTGGCAGGACAGGCCGACGGCGCCAGCATCACCACGATCGAAGGCATCGCCAAGGGCGACGAGCTGCACCCGATGCAGGCCGCCTTCCGCGACAATCACGGCCTGCAGTGCGGCTATTGCACGCCGGGCATGATCATGTCGGCGATCGACATCGTGCACCGCTATGGTGGCCAGCTCGATGAGGCCACCGTCCGCCACGAGCTCGAAGGCAATATCTGCCGCTGCACTGGGTACCACAACATCGTCAAAGCCGTGCTGGATGCGGCAGGCCGCATGAAGGTCTCGCAGGCGGCCGAGTAAGCGGCCCGCCTCGAAATAAGAACGATCGCCGCCGCTTTCGAGGGAAAGCGCGGTCAAGACAAATTCCGGTCGGGAGGACCAGACATGGGCGTTGAAGGCATTGGCGCGAGCGTCGTGCGCAAGGAAGACAAGCGTTTCATTACCGGCAAGGGCCGCTACGTCGACGACATCAAATTGCAGGGCATGACCCATGCCCATTTCATCCGCAGCCCGCACGCGCATGCCAAGGTGAAGGGGGTCGATCCCGCCGAGGCGCTGAAGATGCCGGGCGTGGTCGCTGTGCTGACCGGTCAGCAAATCGTCGACGACAAGGTCGGTAACCTGATCTGCGGCTGGGCCATCACCTCCAAGGACGGCAGCCCGATGAAGATGGGCGCATGGCCGGCAATGGCGCCGGAGACCGTGCGCTTCGTCGGTCAGGCCGTCGCAGTCGTGATCGCCGAGACCAAGAATCTCGCACGCGACGCGGCCGAAGCCGTGGTCGTGAACTATGAAGAGCTGCCCGCGGTCGCCGACGTCCACGCCGCGATCAAGTCCGGCGCGCCGCAGCTGCATCCCGAAGCTCCCGGCAACCAGGTTTATGACTGGGTGATCGGCGACGAGGGCGCCACCGATGCCGCCTTCGCCAAGGCCGCCAACGTGGTGAAGCTCGACGTCACCAACAACCGTCTCGCGCCGAACGCGATGGAGCCGCGCGCGGCAATTGCCGATTACGATTCGGCGGAAGAGCATTTCACGCTTTACACGACGTCGCAGAATCCGCACGTCGCCCGCCTCGTGCTGTCGGCGTTCTACAACATCGCACCCGAGCACAAGCTGCGCGTGATCGCACCCGACGTCGGCGGCGGCTTCGGCTCCAAGATCTTCATCTATCCCGAAGAGATGGTGGCGCTGTGGGCCTCGAAGAAGGTCGGCCGTCCCGTGAAATGGACCGGCGACCGCACCGAAGCCTTCCTCACCGATGCGCATGGCCGCGACCACGTCACCCACGCCGAGATGGCGTTCGACGCCAACAACAAGATCACCGGATTGAAGGTGAAGACCTACGCCAATTTCGGCGCCTACATGTCGCTGTTCTCGTCGTCGGTGCCGACCTATCTCTACGCGACGCTGCTGTCGGGCCAGTACAACATCCCGGCGATCCATGCCGAGGTGGTCGGGGTCTACACCAACACCACGCCGGTCGACGCCTATCGCGGTGCCGGCCGCCCCGAGGCGAGCTATCTGATCGAACGTCTGATGGAGACGGCGGCGCGGCAGTTGAAAGTCGATCCGGCCGCGCTGCGCCGGACCAACTTCATCACCCAGTTCCCGCACCAGACGCCGGTGATCATGGCCTATGACACCGGCGATTTTAACGCCTCGCTCGACGCCGCGATGAAAGCGATCGACTATGCCGGCTTTGCCGGGCGCAAGGCCAAGGCGAAGGCCGACGGCAAGCTGCGCGGCATCGGCGTGTCCTGCTACATCGAGGCCTGCGGCATCGCGCCGTCGAAGGCCGTCGGCAGCCTGGGCGCCGGCGTCGGTCTTTGGGAGTCCGCCGAAGTCCGCGTCAACCCGGTCGGCACCATCGAGGTCCTGACGGGATCACACAGCCACGGCCAGGGTCACGAGACCACGTTCTGCCAGCTCGTAGCCGAACGCCTCGGCGTTCCCATCAGTCAGGTCTCGATCGTCCATGGCGACACCGACAAGGTGCAGTTCGGCATGGGCACCTATGGCTCGCGCTCGGCCGCCGTCGGCCTCACCGCGATCCTGAAGGCCATGGAGAAGATGGAATCCAAGGCCAAGAAGATCGCCGCGCATGCGCTGGAAGCCTCGGAAGGCGACATCGTCATCGACAACGGCGAGTTCAAGGTCGCCGGCACCGACAAGGCGATCGCCTTCCCGATGGTCGCACTCGCGGCCTATACCGCGCACAATCTGCCCGACGGGATGGAGCCGGGCCTGAAGGAGAGCGCCTTCTACGACCCGACCAACTTCACCTTTCCGGCCGGCACATACATCTGCGAGCTCGAGGTCGATCCCGGTACGGGCAAGACCTCCTTCGTCAACTTCGTCGCGGCCGACGATTTCGGCCGTTTGATCAACCCGATGATCGTCGAGGGCCAGGTCCATGGCGGTCTTGTGCAAGGCATCGGACAAGCGTTGCTCGAGCACGCGATCTACGACGCCAACGGGCAGCCCGTCACGGCCTCGTTCATGGACTACGCCATGCCGCGCGCCGACGACGTTCCCTCGTTCAACCTCTCCCACACCACGACGCTGTGCCCGGGCAATCCGCTCGGCATCAAGGGTTGCGGTGAGGCCGGTGCGATCGGGGCGTCAGCGGCCGTGATCAATGCGATCACGGATGCGATCGGCAAGAACAATCTGGAAATGCCCGCAACCCCGGACAGGGTGTGGCGCACGATCCACGCGGCGTAAGGGAGGAACGAAGATGTACCAGACCGTTTATCATCGCGCGTCCTCGGTTGACGAAGCCGTCAGCCTGTTCTCCAAGAGCAGCGAAGCCAAGTTCCTCGCCGGCGGCCAGACGCTGCTGCCGGTGATGAAGCAACGCCTCGCCAGTCCGTCCGACGTCATCGACCTCGGCAAGATCAAGGAGCTGCAGGGCGTCGAGCTCTCGGGCGACGTGCTGACCATCAAGGCCGGCACGACCTATTTCGACATCATGCAGAATGCCGACGTGAAGAAGGCGATTCCCGCAATTGCCTATCTCACTTCGGTGCTCGGCGACCCCGCCGTGCGCTATCGCGGCACGATCGGCGGCTCGATCGCCAACAACGATCCCGCCGCGGATTTTCCCGCCGCGCTGCTCGCGCTCGGCGCCACCGTGAAGACCAACAAGCGGTCGATTACGGCGGATGACTTTTTCCAGGGCATGTTCACGACCGCGCTGGAGGACGGCGAGCTCATCACCGCCGTGTCGTTCCCGGTTCCGGCGAAGGCTGGCTACGAAAAGATGCGCCATCCTGCGTCTCGCTTTGCGCTGACCGGCGTGTTCGTCGCGCAGACGAAGTCGGGCGAGGTTCGGGTGGCCGCCACCGGCGCCTCGCAAAGCGGCGTGATGCGGGTCCCGGCCATCGAAACGGCGCTGAAGGCGAACTGGTCACCGTCGGCGATCGACGGCGTGAGCATTTCGGCGAGCAATCTGCTGGCCGACATCCACGGCACGGCGGAGTACCGCGCCAACCTGATCAAGGTGATGGCGCAGCGCGCGGTGGCTGCCGCTCGCTGACCATCGGGCCTTAGCGCCTCGACGCAATTTTCCACGGCGCGCACTTCGGTGCGCGCCGTTTTATTTTAGCCACGCGACATGAAAACCGCTTGCCTCACTGGCGTGAAGGCGAGAAAAGTTAATCGGCCAATTAACTCGCCCCGCAGAGGAACGCCTTGGCGCTTGCCGACCATCGGCAATATGCGCCTTGGATCCGAGGAAACAAACACGTGCTCGATCAATCAGCCCAAAACTCCTCCGTCCGCACCTCCGGCCCACTGTCGGGCTTCCGCATCGTTGAATTCGCCGGCATTGGACCGGGCCCGTTCGCCTGCATGATGCTGGCCGACATGGGCGCCGAAATCGTCACGCTCGATCGGGTCGGCGCCAGGAAGAACATGAAGTCGGTCGCAGGCCGCGGCCGCAAGGTGGTCGAGCTCGATCTCAAGGACAAGGCGGCGATCGCGGAGGTGCTCGATCTGCTTGCGAATGCCGACGCGCTGGTCGAGGGTTTTCGTCCCGGCGTGATGGAGCGGCTCGGCCTCGGCCCTGACGTGGTGCTCGCGCGCAATCCAAAGCTGGTCTACGGCCGCATGACCGGCTGGGGCCAGCAAGGCCCGCTCGCCAATGCCGCAGGCCACGACATCAACTACATCTCCATCACCGGCGCGCTCGCCGCGATCGGCACGAAGGAAGCGCCGGTGCCGCCGCTCAACCTCGTCGGCGATTTCGGTGGCGGCGCGCTCTATCTCGTGGTCGGCGTGCTTGCGGCGCTGCTGGAGGCCTCGCGATCAGGCAAGGGCCAGGTCGTCGATGCCGCGATGTGCGACGGCGCGGCATCGCTTATGTCGTTCTTCTTCGACATGACCACGCTCGGCCGCTGGACCGAAGGCCGCAACGAGAACTTCCTCGACGGCGGCGCACATTTCTACGGCGTCTACGAATGCGCCTGCGGCCATTTCGTCTCGATCGGCTCGATCGAGCCGCAATTCTACGCGCTGCTGCGCGAGCACGCCGGCCTGACCGACGCCGATTTCGATGCGCAGATGGACCGCAAGGCCTGGCCCGCGCTGAAGGAAAAACTGAAGACGGTGTTCAAGAGCAAGACGCGCGAGGACTGGTGCAAGATCATGGAAGGCACCGACATCTGCTTCGCGCCGGTGCTGACCATGTCGGAAGCGACCGAGCATCCGCACATGGTCGCCCGCAACGTCTTCGTCGAGCGCCACGGCGTGAAGCAGCCGGCGCCGGCGCCGCGCTTTTCGCGGACGCCATCGGCGGTGCGCGAGCCGGAAGTGGCGGAGATCGGCGCGGTGACGAAAGCCTGGAAGGCGGAGCGTTAAGTCCTCCGCTGTCGCATCACACTCCGGGTCGTCCTGGCCTAGTGCGCAATTGCGCACGGGGGCCAAGACCCATAGCCACCAACGCGGTTTGACGAAGACTCGGAGTTACCAGTTCGCCCAATGACCGCTCCCTGGGGTAATTGGTCCTGGCTTTCGCCAGGACGACGGCGGCACTTAATGCCACCGCGTTCCAGACAACGGCCGCCTACGCCGCATCCACCTTCAGCACCCCGCGCCGGATCTGGTCCTCCTCGATCGATTCGAACAGCGCCTTGAAATTGCCTTCGCCGAAGCCATCGTCGCCCTTGCGCTGGATGAACTCGAAGAAGATCGGGCCGATCGCGTTGGCCGAGAAGATCTGCAGCAGCACCTTGGTCTGGCCGCCGTCGACCACGCCTTCGCCGTCGATCAGGATGCCGTTCTTCTGCAGCCGCGCGATGTCCTCGCCATGCTTCGGCAACCGCCCGTCGATCCGCTCGAAATAGGTCGCGGGCGGCGCTGGCATGAAGGGCAGACCGGCCTCGCGCAAGTCCTCGATGGTGCGGTAGATGTCGCGGCAGCCGCAGGCGATGTGCTGGATGCCCTCGCCGCGATAGATATTGAGATATTCCTCGATCTGCCCGGAATCGCCGGCGTCCTCGTTGATCGGAATCCGGATCTTGCCGTCGGGGCTGGTCAGCGCGCGCGAGAACAGGCCCGAGGCGCGGCCCTCGATGTCGAAGAAGCGGATCTGGCGGAAATTGAAGAGCTTCTCGTAGAAGCCCGTCCACACGTCCATGCGGCCGCGGTGGACGTTGTGGGTGAGGTGATCGAGATAGAACAGGCCGGCGCCGGCAGGACGCGGATCGCGCGCACCCAGCCATTCGAACTCGCTGTCATAGGCCGATCCCTTGGCGCCATAGCGATCAGCGAAATAGAGCAGGCTGCCGCCGATGCCCTTGATCGCGGGGACGTCGAGCGTCTTCTGCGCGGAGGACGCATCGGCAGGTTCGGCACCGAGCGAAATCGCGCGGTCATAGGCCTTCTTCGCATCGACGACGCGAAACGCCATCGACGGCGCACAGGGGCCGTGCGCGGCGACGAAATCGTGACCCTGGGTGCCGGGCTCCTCGTTGACGAGGTAATTGATGTCGCCCTGGCGATAAACCATGATCTTCTTCGTTCTGTGCCGCGCGACGGGCACATAGCCCATCAGCTTGAACAAGGCGTGCAGCTCTTGCGGATTGGGATGCGCATATTCGACGAACTCGAACCCGTCGGTGCCCATCGGATTCTCGGCGCTGATCGTGGCCGGCGGTGCATCGTGCGGAAACGGACCCATGGTGTTCTCCCAAATTGCTGCTGAGATGAACTATCCTTCATGGGACGCGCAAGGGGCGTGCAAATGAGACGGCTTTTGATTAACATATGCACAGTTTGTGCATGAAGTGGGTGAAACGCGCATGACTTTGGTGGATGCCTTCGACCTCAAGATCCTGGGCGCGCTCCAGGACGACGGCCGTCTCACCAACCAGGAGCTCGCCGACCTCGCCGGGCTCTCGGCCTCGCAATGCTCGCGACGACGGATGCGGCTGGAAGAGGAGAAGGTCATTGCGGGCTATCATGCCGATCTCTCCAGCGAGGCGCTCGGCTTCGGCGTGGTCGCCTTCATCCAGGTGACGCTGGCGACCCACTCGCCGGACAATTCCAAGCGGTTTCGGACTCTGGTCAACCGCATCGACGAGATCCAGGAGGCCTACTCGCTGACAGGCGACGCCGACTACGTGCTCAAGGCCGTCCTGCACGACCTCAAGGGCCTCTCCAACCTCGTCAACGACGTGCTGATGCCGCACCAGAGCGTCGCGCATGTGCGCTCCTCGATCGTGCTCGACAGGCTGAAGGAAAGCACGCGTCTGCCGCTGAAGGAAATCAAGCCCGGCTGAAATCGAGGGAAATCCGGCATTCGCGCTGCGCACGCGATCTGCGATGATCCCGGCCAATCTGCGGAGATTGAGCCATGGCCCTCCAGCTTCGACCGAACTGCGAATATTGCGACCGCGATCTGCCCCCGAACGCAACCGATGCGCGGATCTGCTCCTATGAATGCACGTTCTGTGCGGACTGCGTGGAGACGAAACTATCCAACGTCTGCCCGAACTGCGGCGGCGGTTTTGCGCCGCGCCCGATCAGGCCAACGCAGGAATGGCGACCGGGCGTGTGCACGACCAACCAGGCGCCGTCGGACAAGCGGGTGCATCTGAAGTACAGCCTGGAGGACGTCGCGGCGCATTGCGCGCGGATACGTGAGGTGCCGCCGGAGAAGCGGTAGACTCTCACCACGTCATGCGAGGAGCCCTTGCGACGAAGCAATCCAGACTGCCGCTCCGGAAAGACTCTGGATTTGCTTCGCTACCTCGCAAGACGAAGAATGTGGATAGAGCGTCGCATCGCTTCCCCAGCAATCACTCCGGCGCCAAAATCGTCCCCTCGACCTCACCAAAACCGACACGATAGCCCTCGCCCTGGCACCAGCCGCGCATGACGAGGCTGTCGCCGTCTTCCAGGAACGACCGCTTGGCGCCGCCGGGCAATTCGATCGGCTCGGTGCCGTTCCAGCTGATCTCCAGCAGGCTGCCGCGCTGGTTCTTCTCCGGACCGGAAATGGTGCCGCTGCCGAGGAGATCGCCGACATTCATGGCGCAGCCGGAGGAGGCGTGGTGCATCAGCTGCTGCACCGACGACCAGTACATGTATTTGAAATTGGTGCGGCTGATGCCGGCGGGCGCGTTGGCTCCGGCGGCGCGCAAGGAGACGTCGAGTTCGAGATCGTAGTTCTGCGGCTTGCCCTGCTTGAGGTAGTCGAGCGGCACCGGCTCCTGCTGCGGCCCGTTGAGGCGGAATGGCTCCAGCGCCTCGCGCGTCACCACCCACGGACTGATCGAGGTCGCGAACGCCTTGGCGAGGAACGGCCCGAGCGGCACATATTCCCATTGCTGGATATCGCGCGCGCTCCAGTCGTTGAGCAGCACGAAGCCGAAGATCATCTCCTCGGCTTGCGGCTCCGTGAGCATGCCGCCCATTGGCGACGGCTGGCCGACCACCACGCCCATCTCCAGCTCGAAATCGAGCCGCTTGCACGGTCCGAAGCTCGGCGCCTCCACATTCGGCGGCTTGAGCTGCCCGCGCGGGCGCTTCACCTTCGTGCCGGAGACCACGACAGTCGAGGCACGGCCGTTGTAAGCGATCGGCATATGCAGCCAATTCGGCTGCAGTGCATTGTCCTTGCCACGGAACATGACGCCGACATTGGTGGCGTGTTCTTTCGACGAATAGAAATCGGTGTAGCCGGAGACCGCAAACGGCAGATGCAATCTTGCGTCGCGTATCGGCACCAAGGCCTGCTTGCGCAACTCCTCGTTGTCGCGCAGCTCGGGATGATCGGCGCGCAGGAGTTCGCTGATCCGCGCCCGCGTCTTCGTCCAGACCTTTGGCCCCAAGGCCATGAAAGCATTGAGCGACGGCGTCGAGAACACGCCGAGCGGCCCCACGTCGAGCCGCGAGTCCTGCTCAAGCTCCCAGAGATCGAGCACATAGTCGCCGATCGCCACGCCGACGCGCGGCGTCGGATTGGCCGCGGTCGAGAACACACCATAAGGCAGGTTCTGGATCGGAAAATCGGAGGCGGGATCGACGCCGATGAAGGAGCGGAGGCTGGGGTCGTTGGGATGGGGCATCACTTGGCTCGGTCTTTCCCTTCTCCCCTTGTGGGAGAAGGTGGCGCGAAGCGCCGGATGAGGGGTATCTGTCCGCGAGTCCGAAGGAGAGGTTCACGCGCGGATAGAACCCCTCACCCGTCTCGCCGCTATGCGGCGAGCCACCCTCTCCCACAAGGGGAGAGGGTAAGAAGCTTACGGCTTGCTCGGATCGAACCGCTTCGCGAGGCCCTTCCAGCAATCCGCGTAGTCATGCTGCAACGTCGCGGAATTCGCGGCGTGCGCGGTGACGCGCTGCGCGTAGCGGGTCTCGAACATGAAGGCCATGGTGCCGGTCAGCTTGACCGGCTTCAGCTCGCCGTTGCTGGCGTGCTCGAAGGCATCGCGATCGGGGCCGTGCGGCAGCATGCAATTGTGCAAACTCATGCCGCCCGGCACAAAACCTTGCGGCTTGGCGTCGTACACGCCGTAGATCAGGCCCATGAACTCGCTCATGATGTTCATGTGATACCACGGCGGGCGGAAGGTGTTGTCGGCGACCATCCAGCGCTCGGGGAAGATCACGAAGTCGATATTCGCCGTGCCCGCGGTCTCCGACGGCGAGGTCAGCACGGTGAAGATCGAGGGATCGGGATGATCGAAGCCGATCGCGCCGACCGGCGAGAAGGTGCGCAGATCATATTTATACGGCGCATAATTGCCGTGCCAGGCGACGACGTCGATCGGCGAGTGGGGCAACTGCGTCCTGAACAACGATCCGCCCCATTTCACGTAAAGCTCGGTCGGTGTGTCCTTGTCCTCGTAGTGCGCGACCGGCGTCAGGAAGTCGCGGGCATTGGCGAGGCAGTTGGCGCCGATCGGTCCGCGCTCCGGCAGCGTGAAGGCGCCGCCGTAGTTTTCGCAGAGATAGCCACGCGCCGGTCCGCTCGGAATCTCCACCCGGAACTTGACGCCGCGCGGGATCACCACGATCTCGCCGGGCTCGGCGTCGATGCGGCCGAACTCCGTGACGATGCGAAGATTGCCCTGCTGCAGCACGAACATCAGCTCGCCGTCGGCATTGTAGAAGTGCTGGTCCACCATCGATTTGGTGATGAGATAGACGTGGGCGGCCATGCCGGCCTGGGTGTTGACGTCACCGGCGGTGGTCATGGTCTGCACGCCCTGAAGGAAGGTCATGTCCTCCTTCGGGATCGGCGCCGGATCCCAGCGCAATTGCGCGATCGGCAGGTCGTTTTCGTGGCACGGTGCCGAACGCCACAGGCCGCCGTCGACCTTCTCGAAACGACCCGAGTGTTTCACCGACGGGCGAATGCGATAGAGCCATGAGCGCTCGTTGCTGCCGCGCGGCGCCGTGAAGGGCGAGCCGGAGAGCTGCTCGGCATAGAGGCCGTAGGCACAGCGCTGCGGCGAGTTGCGTCCGATCGGCAGCGCGCCCGGCAGCGCTTCGGTCTCGAAACTGTTGCCGAAGCCGGACATGTAGCCCGGCGTGACCTGGGCCGTGCTGCGAATGATCTGATCGGGCGAGGTGTTGATGTTCATGATGATCCTCCTCCTTGCAGGGCGGCCCACATCTCCTGGTCGCGCTTGTCGGTCCAGATCACGGGGTCGTCGATCCCCGACGCCTCGTCATAGGCGCGAGATACGTTGAACGGCAGACAGTGCTCGTAGATGGCGAAGCTCGAAAATTTCGGATCCATGACCTCGCGCGTCGCGGCCATCGATTCCTTCAGCGTGCGGCCCTTGGCGACCGAGATTTCGGCGGCGCCGTAGAGCGAGGTGACGAAGTCGCGCGTCATCGCGATGGCTTCGCGCACCGTGGCGACACCCTTCAACGCATCGCCGCGGCCCGGCGCGATCGCCTTGGGATTGAAGTTGCGGATCTCGTTCAGCGTCAGCGGCCATTCGCGCAGGTGTGCGTCGCCACAATAGCAGGCCGAGTGGTATTCGATCAGGTCACCGGAGAACATCACCTCGGCATCCGGCACCCAGGCGACGATGTCGCCCGAGGTATGGCCGGCGCCAAGCTGCATCAGGCGTACCTCGCGCTTGCCGAGATAGATCGACATCTCGCCTTCGAAGGTCAGCGTCGGCCAGGTCAAGCCGGGTATGCTCGATGCGTCCTGAAACAGGCGCGGGAAGCGGCCGTACTCGGAATCCCAATCCTGCTGGCCACGCTCCTCGATCAGGCGATAGGTCTCCTGCGAGGCGACGATGCCCTGCGCCTTGTAGGCGGAGGCGCCGAGCACGCGCACGGCGTGATAATGCGACAGCACGACATATTTGATCGGCTTGTCGGTGACGGTACGGACACGCTCGATCACCTTGTTGGCCATCGCCGGCGTCGATTGCGCGTCGAACACCAGGCAGCCGTCGTCGCCGACGATGATCGCGGTGTTCGGATCGCCCTCCGCGGTGAAGGCGTAGAGATCGGTGCCAATCTCGGAGAAGGTGATCTTCTTCTCGGAGAGGTCGCCGGTGGATGCGAAGTTCTTCGCCATCAATTTCATCCTTCAAGTCTTTGGGGGCTATTGTTGTTGCTGTTGCTGCTGCTGGCCGTCGATCATGCGCCGCTTGGCGAGGAGAAGCGCCTCCCGCAGCACGATGATATCGCCGATATGGTTGGCGAGGATCAGCACCAACGCCGCGTCGAAGTCCGCGCTCTGCTCGTCGGTGAAGCCACGATGCGCCTCCACAATGGCGCGAAAGGCGTCGTCGGGTCGCGCGAAGTTGGAGCTGGTGGAGAGCGGCATGCGAGTCCTCAATTCAAGCAAATTCTTGATTCAAGCCCTGCGCCCGTGACAGCGCTGCCGCGACGCCAGCGCGCGTGGGGTGGCGGAAGCGCGCCGCAACATAACCGTCCGGCCTTAATAGGTAGGCTGAGCCTGGTTCCGCATCATAGCGCTTTGCAGTGAGCCCTGCCGGATCTGCGAGCCCGTCCTCACCGCCGATGCAGATGTCCTTCACACCAACAGGCGCATCGATCGCCGCGCCGTTGCCGAACGACAGCAAGGTGAAGTCTGTTCCACCCTTGCGGAATGCATCCGTCAAATAGGCTTGCTCGCCCGCGCGCGTCGTAACGGGAGCATCGAGCATCGAACAACCCGGGAGCGGGCCACCGCGCCACGCATCCGCATCCGGCGATGACAGCGGCGAGTCATAGCTGCACGGCACCGAGAGCCGCCCGCCATTGACCATGCGCTTGCCGAATTCCGTTTCCTTGGCCAGCGACAGCACCGCCTTGCGCAGCCGCGCTTCCTGATGCGAGTTCGGCGCCATGAAATCGGTCGAGCGGGTGGATTCGCG
Source organism: Bradyrhizobium sp. BWC-3-1 (assembly GCF_032917965.1). Classification (NCBI taxonomy): domain Bacteria; kingdom Pseudomonadati; phylum Pseudomonadota; class Alphaproteobacteria; order Hyphomicrobiales; family Nitrobacteraceae; genus Bradyrhizobium; species Bradyrhizobium sp. BWC-3-1. The sequence continues at coordinate 508,287 of NZ_CP136625.1, read as the reverse complement.
GATGTTCTCGTCGGCCGCCAGACTGCGCTCGACGTGATAGCTCTCGAGCAGGCTCGCGGGTGAGGCGCCGCGCAGCACGCGGTCGAGCTTCCAGGAGAGATTCTCGGCGTCCTCGAGTCCCGAATTGGCGCCGCGCGCGCCGAAGGGCGAGACCTGGTGCGCGGAATCGCCTGCAAAGATCACGCGGCCATGGACGAAGCGATCCATCCGCCGGCACTGGAATTTGTAAAGCGAGATCCACTCGAACTCGAACTTGTCGTGGCCGAGCATGCGCGCAATCCGCGGCCGCACGTTCTCGGGCTTCTTCTCGACGATGGGGTCGGCATAGCGATTGAGCTGAAGGTCGATGCGCCAGACATCGTCGGGCTGTCGGTGCAGCAGCGCCGAACGTCCCGCATGAAACGGCGGATCGAACCAGAACCAGCGCTCGGTCGGGAATTCCGCGGTCATCTTGACGTCGGCGATCAGGAACTGGTCCTCGAACACCTGTCCGGCGAAGTCCGCGCCCACCATCTGCCGCAGCGACGAGCGCGCGCCGTCGCAGGCGACGACATATTGCGCGTGCAGGCGATAGGCGCCCTCCGGCGTCTCGATCGTCAGCGCGACGGAATCGTTGCGGCTCTCCAGCGCCGTCACCTTGTTGCGCCAGCGCAAATTGATCTCGGGCAGCTCGCTGATGCGGTCGACCAGATAGGCTTCGGCGTAATATTGCTGGAGATTGATGAAGGCCGGCCGCTTGTGACCGTCCTCCGGCAGTAGATTGAACTGGTAGAGCTGCTGCTCGCCGTGGAAGATGCGGCCGACGCTCCAGACCACGCCCTTGTCGACCATGCGGTCGCCGACGCCGAGCCGGTCCCAATATTCCAGCGAGCGTTTCGAGAAGCAGATCGCGCGGGAGCCCTCTCCGATGCGGTCGGCGTCATCCAGAAGAACGACGCGCTGGCCGCGTTGGGCAAGGTCGATCGCAAGCGACAGCCCGACCGGGCCAGCGCCCACGATCACCACGGGATGCTCGGCCGCGCTCTGGCCGGGACGATCCTGATCGGGGTGGCGGCGATAGCCGAACTGGGTTTTGGCCTGATGCGTATTGGCCGTCGCCATGCGCTAACCTCGGCTCTGGTCAGGAGAGGCCTGATCTGCTAATAGTCTCACGTGCAACTATTTTGGACCGGAGCCGGCCGGCCGTCAACTGGAATTCGGAGCGCTCTCCTTGGCGAGGACATCCAGCGACATCGCGCTGAAGACACGCGAGGCCGATGAGGCTTCACCGCGGCCAAAAACACGGCTCGACCTGTTCAGGTTCGTGCCGTTCCGCCTCAACCGGCTCGCCGCGGAGGTGAGTTCCGCACTCGCCGTCGAATATCAGGAGCGTCACGGCCTCGACATCCCCGCATGGCGCGTGATCGCGACGCTCGGCTTCCGCAACGATGCCTGCAGCGCGCAGTACGTCGCGCAATGCACCCGCACGCACAAATCCACGATCAGCCGCGCGGTGACCATGTTGCTGCACCAGGGTTTGATCGAGCGCGTCGAGAACGAAGCCGACCGTCGCGAATTCCGCCTCCGACTGACCAGGAAAGGCCGCACGCTCTACGAGGAGCTGTTTCCGCAATTGCTGCGGCGGGAAGACGAGATCCTCGCCTGCCTCACCGCGCAGGAGCGCAAACAGCTATCGACGCTGCTCGGCAAGATCGAACAGAGCCTCGATTTGATCCAGACCAGCGAAGAGGCCGACGCCAAGCAGGCGTATTGATCACTTCGCAAATGATCGCGACGGCGGCAAATGCAGCGCCCAGACATCGACCTTGTCGCTGGCGCGCGGATAGATCTCCGTCACGATCGGATCATGGCCGGGAATGAACCGGTCAGGATGGCCGGCGAGGCGCTCGATGGTCTCCCAGCCAACCGTCATGTCGCCGACATTGTAGACGATCGGGAATGGGCTTCTGCGCTGGAGATTGGCGTAATAATGCGCGGCATCGGACGCCAGCACCACCGGTCCGCGCGCGGTCTCGACTCTGACCACCTGCAAGCCATCCGAATGGCCGCCGACGCGGTGCAAGGTGACGCCGGGCGCGACCTCGCCGTCGCCGGAATAGAAATTGACGCGCTCGCCATAGACATGGCGGACCATCTGGGTGACGTGCTCGACCGAGAACGGATGTCGCAGCAGTCCGTTGCACATGCAGCGCCCCGTCGCGTAGGCCATCTCGCGCTCCTGGAGATGGAAGCGGGCGTTCGGGAAGCGGTCGAGATTGCCGGCATGGTCGTAATGCAGATGCGTCACGATGATGTCGCGAATGCTCGCTGCCGCGACACCAAAGCGCTCCAGCGCGTCGACCGGATTGAGCGTCAGCTTGCGCGCCCGCGCGGACGCTTCCTCGGCATTGAAGCCGGTATCGACCAGGATGTCGCGGCCGTTGCCGCGGATCAGCCAGACGAAATAGTCGAGATCCTGCGCCGCGCTGTCATGCGGGTCGGGCGCGAGGAAGTTCATGTGGGGCGTGCGCGGCGACATCGTCGCATAGCGCAGTGCGTAGATTTCGTAGGCGTTTCCCATGGTTTTGATCTTGCTCTTTTTGTGGGTGCACCTTCAGCGGCGATCGACCGCACCAAGCCATCGTCCACCGCAAAGGTCAAACACCGCAGGTTGAAGGAGGCCCGTCCGCAATGTGAGACCAATCACATTGTTGTCGCCATGGCTGCCCTAATTTGCAGCCGCAATGACAACCAGCATGACAACCAGAATGCATCGCGTGCGATCATGACCGCCCGTTTATTCCCCCGCAACATGCCCATGCGTCGCGGTCAATTGTCGCGATAGCGCCGAATCCGCAAGCGGTTGACGCCCCCCTCCCCCGGTTTGATAATGCACATTGCGTAAGTTAAGGTCGCCGCGGCGCAAGCTGGAAACGGCGCCTTTTTGGCTGGATCGCGCTAATTATGAAAATTCGCCTGCTTTTCGTTCTATCCTTGCTCGTGTCGCTCATCCCGACCGCTCCGTCACTTGCGGCCGGCGATCGCTTTGCGCTGGTCATCGGCAATGCCAAATATCCGGACGCCGACGCTCCCCTGAAGGAACCGCTCAACGACGCGCGCGACGTCGCCGACGAGCTCAAGCGCGACGGCTTTTCCGTCGAGATCGGTGAGAACCTGACCGGCGACGGCATGCGCCGCGCCTTCGACAAGCTCTACGGCAAGATCAAGCCGGGGTCGGTGGCACTGGTGTTCTTCAGCGGCTTCGGCATCCAGTCCGCGCGGCAGAGCTATTTGCTGCCGATCGATGCGCAGATCTGGACCGAATCCGACGTGCGGCGCGACGGCATCAGCCTCGAAACCGTGCTCGGCGAGCTCAACACCCGCGGCGCCGGCGTCAAGATCGCGCTGGTCGATGCCTCCAGGCGCAACCCGTTCGAGCGCCGGTTCCGCAGCTTCTCGGCCGGCCTCACGCCCGTCATCGCGCCGAACGGCACGCTGGTGATGTATTCGGCGGCACTGGCCTCGGTGGTCTCGGACGCCGGCGGCGAGCACAGCCTGTTCGTCCAGGAACTCCTCAAGGAAATCCGCGTCCCCGACCTGATGGCCGAGGAGACGCTGAACCGCACCAAGATGGGCGTCACCCGCGCCTCCCGGGGCGAGCAGGTGCCGTGGATATCCTCGTCGCTGGCCGAGGATTTCTCCTTCATTCCAGGGGCCGGCGGGTCGCGCCCGACCACCACGCCGCCACCTGCGCCTCCCCCGCCGCCGGTCGTCGCCAACAACCCGCCGCCGACTCCACCCGCACCTTCACCGCCTCCGCCGCCGAAACCGGCCGAGACGGTGGCTGCGCCCGCTCCGTCACCGAAGCCGCAGGTCGAGGCTGCCTTGCCGCCGGCACCGCCGCCGCCTCCGCCTGTGATTCCGGCCGATCCCGCCACCGCTCCGACCATGGAGAGCGGGCCGAGTGCGGCCGCCCTGGCCGAGGACCCCACCATCAAGGGGCTGACCGCCAAGATCGCGGCCAATCCGGATGACGTGAACGCGCTTTACCGGCGCGGTCAGGTCTATGCCAGCAAGGGCGCCTACAGCCTGGCCATCAAGGATTTTGACGAGACGCTCCGGATCAACCCGAAGGACGTCGAGGCGCTGAACAATCGCTGCTGGACCCGCACCGTGGTCGGCGACCTCCAGGGCGCGCTGAAGGATTGCAACGAGGCCCTGCGGCTGCGACCGAACTTCGTCGACGCGCTGGACAGCCGGGGGCTCGTCAATCTGAAATCGGGGGCGGTCAAGAACGCCATCGCCGATTTCGAGGCCGCCCTGAGGATCAATCCGCGCTTGACCTCCTCGCTGTTCGGACGCGGGATCGCCAAGCAGCGCAACGGCTCGGCCCAAGAGGGCGCGCTCGACATCGCCAATGCCAAGGCGATGGACCCGAACATTGTTCAGGAATTCGCAAGCTACGGAGTGCGTTGATATTTTTTTGAATCGGGGCCGATGTGCCTCGAACCCGCGACGGCCCGGCGAAGACTAATCGAACGGATGCCGCAGGCCGTCCTTTCGGGGGCTTATTGCAGGATTTTCGAACCGCACCAGCTGGCTGCGCAGGAGGGACTGGCTATGAGATTGGCTGCAAAGGGACTTACCGCAATCCTGTCCATCATCACCGTCGGCGCCGCGCTGTCGCTGACGATCCCGCTGGCATTCGCAGCCGACGACGGCAACAGCAAGAACGTCACCGAGGACGAGATCGTCCGCGCGCTGGCGCCGCCGCCGAAGAAGCCGCTGACCCGCGGCCTCTCGATCGCTCCGCAGGCCGATCCCGCACCGAGTGCCACGGAGACCAAGCTGATCCAGTCCGTGCGCGGCCGCTCGACACGGTCGCTGTCGTCGACCGAGCGTGAAGAAATCGCGTCGGCGGCCAAGGACAAGCCGAACATCGATCTGGAAATCACGTTCGACTACAACTCGGCCAATATCAGCGCCAAATCGCTTGCCTCGGTCCAGGCGCTCGGCCGCGCGCTGACCAGCCCCGACCTGAAAGGCTCGACCTTCGTGGTCGCCGGCCATACTGACGCCGCCGGAAGCGAGAGCTATAATCAGGATCTGTCGGAGCGCCGCGCGGATTCGATCAAGCGCTATTTGGTCGACAAATACAGCATCTCCGCGACCGACCTCGTCACGGTCGGCTACGGCAAGAGCAAGCTGAAGGACCCGGCCCAGCCGATGGCGGAAGTCAATCGTCGCGTGCAGGTCGTCAACATGGAAAACAAGACTACCGCATCGAAGTGACCACGACGTAATCCTTTGAAGTGACAAGTCGTGATGTGGTGTAAAGTCTCGCTTCCAGTGCGCGTCCCGCAGCCTTGCGGGACGCTGCTTTATTTCAGGGAAACGCTCTCCATGGGCCGCGCGCGGATGGCCGTGAGCCAGGCCAGGACGATCCGGCAATGAACCTCTCCCAATATCTCAAGCCAGCCGGAACGGTGATCTTCGTCGTCGCGCTCGGCGTCGGCTATTATCTGTTCGAGCACCGGCACCGCGCCGAGCCCAAGGAAACGCCGAGCGAGGCGCTGGTCATCGTGACCAAGTCGACCAATGCCTGCTTCTCCGACCTGGTCCGGGTGACCGGCTTCTTCGTGCCGCGCCGCGAAGCCGTGGTCGTCGCCGACCAGGAGGGATCCAGGGTCACCGACCTCTTCGTCACCGAAGGCACCCTCGTCACCGACAATCAGGAGCTGGCGCGCCTGACCGCACCGCCCCAGATTCCGGGCCAGCCGCCGCGGCCCGGCCCGCAAGGTCCGGTCTCGCTGAAGGCCTCTGCGCCGGGCCTCGTCACCGAGGTCCGCACCATCGTCGGCGCGCCGGCCTCGCCGCAGGCCGGCCCGATGTTCCGTATCGCCGTCAACAACGAGATCGAGCTGGACGCGCAGGTGCCCGCGGTGCACATGGCCAAGCTCAGCTCCGGCGCGACCGTGCGCATCAGCCGCGACGACGCGCCCGATTTGATCGGGCGGGTCAGGCTAGTCGCGCCCGAAATCGATCGCGCCACCCAGCTCGGCCGCGTGCGCATCAGCGTCACCAACAATCCCTCGCTGAAAGTCGGCGTGTTCGCCCGCGCCTCGATCGACGCCAAGCGAAGCTGCGGCGTCGCGGTTCCCAAGACCGCGATCGACCATCTCACCGTGCAGGTCGTCAAGAGCAACATTGTCGAGACGCGCAAGGTACGGGTCGGGCTGTCTTCGGACAGCGCGACGGAAATCCTGGAAGGCCTCAATGTCGGCGAGATCGTCGTCGCCGACGCCGGCTCTTCGCTGCATGACGGCGACCAGATCAAGACCATGTTCGCTGATGAACTCGATCGCACGCGGGTACGCTGATGGCTCTCAATATCTCGGCATGGTCGATCCGCAATCCGCTGCCGTCGGTCGTATTTTCCATCATCCTCCTGATCCTCGGCTGGGTGTCCTTCACCAAGCTCGCGGTGACGCGGCTACCCTCGGCCGACATTCCCGTGATCTCGGTCGCGGTATCGCAGTTCGGCGCGGCACCCGCCGAGCTCGAATCCCAGGTCACCAAGACGGTTGAAGACGCCGTCTCCGGTGTCGAAGGGGTCAGGCACATCACCTCGCAGATCACCGACGGCCTGTCGGTGACGACAATCCAGTTCGCGCTGGAAACCAACACCGACCGCGCGCTCAACGACGTCAAGGACGCGGTGACGCGCGTGCGCTCGAACCTGCCGCAGAACGTCACCGAGCCGCTGATCCAGCGCGTCGATGTCATCGGCCTGCCGATCGTCACCTATGCCGCGATCTCGCCCGGCAAGACGCCGGAGCAGCTCTCCTATTTCGTCGACGACGTGGTCAAGCGCGCGCTGCAAGGCGTGCGCGGCGTCGCCCAGGTCGAGCGCATCGGCGGTGTCGAGCGCGAGATCCTGGTCTCGCTCGATCCCGACCGCCTGCAGTCGATGGGGCTGACGGCCGTCAACGTCAGCCAGAGCCTGCGCGGCACCAATGTCGACGTCGCCGGCGGCCGCGCCGAGATCGGCAAGAACGACCAGGCGATCCGCACCCTCGCCGGCGCCAAGACGCTGAGCGATCTCGCCGGCACCATGATTCCGCTGTTCGGCGGCGGCGAGGTCCGGCTCGACGATCTCGGCACCGTCACCGACACCATCGCAGACCGCCGTACCTTCGCCCGCTTCAACGGCGAGCCGATCGTCGCGCTCGGCATCAAGCGCTCCAAGGGTGCCAGCGACGTGAAGGTCGCCGAGGCCGTGCAGAAGCGCATCGACACGCTCAAGGCCACTTATCCCGACGTCGACCTGAAGGTGATCGACACCTCGGTCGAATATACCAATGGCAATTACCACGCGGCGATCTCGACCCTGTTCGAAGGCGCCATCCTCGCCGTCGTCATCGTGCTGTTGTTCCTGCGCGACCTGCGCGCCACCATCATCGCCGCGATCTCGCTGCCGTTGTCGATCTTCCCGGCATTCTGGGCGATGGACCTGCTCGGCTTCTCGCTCAACCTCGTCAGCTTCCTCGCCATCACGCTGTCGACGGGTATTCTGGTCGACGACGCCATCGTCGAGATCGAGAACATCGTCAGGCACATGAACATGGGCAAGTCGCCCTATCGTGCCGCCCTGGAAGCCGCCGACGAGATCGGCCTCGCGGTGATCGCGATCTCGCTGACGATCATCGCAATCTTCGCGCCCGCGAGCTTCATGTCGGGCATCGCCGGACAGTTCTTCAAGCAGTTCGGCATCACCGTCTCGGTACAGGTGTTCTTCTCGCTGCTCGCGGCGCGCTTCGTCACGCCGGTGCTCGCCGCCTACTTCCTCAAACATAGCAATCACCAAGAGCCGCCGCCCGGCCGCGTGCTGCGGTCCTATCACAGGCTCGTGGCCTGGTCGGTGAAGCACTATTTCATTACGGTGCTGGTCGGCTTCGGCGTCTTCGCCGCCTCGATCTGGAGCATTACGCTGCTGCCGCAGGGTTTCCTGCCGGCGCAGGACAGCTCGCGCTCGTTGGTTGCGCTCGAGCTGCCGCCGGGCACGCAGCTCGCCTACACCGAAAAAGTCACCGAAGACATCGTGGCGCGCCTGCGCAAGCGGCCCGAGGTGAAGAGCATCTTCGTCGACGGCGGCCGCGTTCCACCGGGGACCCAGGAAGTCCGGCGCGCCGCCTTGATCATCAATTACACGCCCAAGGACAGCCGCGACATCACCCAGCGCGAGCTCGAATTCTCGATCAGCCAGGAGCTGGAGAACATTCCAGACATCCGCTTCTGGTTCCTCGACGAGAACGGCCTGCGCGCCATCTCGCTGGTCGTGACCGGCGCAGACGCCAACATCGTCAACAACGTCGCCAGCGAACTCGCGACGCAGATGAAGCGGATTCCCACCATCTCCAACGTGATCTCGGAAACCACGCTGGAGCGGCCCGAGCTGCGCGTCGAACCGCGCGCCGATCTCGCCGCACGGCTCGGCGTCTCAACCGAAAGCCTATCGCAGACCATCCGCGTCGCCACCATCGGCGACGTCGGCCCCGCGCTTGCCAAGTTCGACGTTGGCGACCGTCTGGTGCCGATCCGAGTGCAGCTCGAGGATGCCGCGCGCGGCAATCTGAAGACGCTCGAACAGTTGCGCGTGCCGCTCGGCGAGCACGGCGAGAAGGGCGGCGTGCCGCTGTCCGTCATCGCCGACGTCAAGCTCGACCAGGGTCCGACCAGCATCAACCGTTACGATCGCGAGCGACAGGCGACCGTCGCGGCCGATCTCGTCGGCTCCGCCGCGCTCGGCGACGCCACCAAGAAGATCTACGATCTGCCGGTCATGAAGAGCCGACCGAAGGGCGTGAAGGTCTCCCCCTCCGGCGACGCCGAAAGCCTGAACGAACTGTCCGAAGGCTTTGCCACCGCGATCACGGCGGGCCTGATGATGGTCTACGCCGTGCTGGTGCTGCTGTTCGGCACTTTCCTGCAGCCGATCACCATCCTGTTCTCGCTTCCGCTCTCGATCGGCGGCGCGATCGCGGCCCTGCTGATCACCGGCAAGCAGCTCACGACTCCAGTGTGGATCGGCATCCTGATGCTGATGGGCATCGTCACCAAGAACGCGATCATGCTGGTGGAATTCGCCATCGAATCCATTCACGCCGGCACACCGCGCGAAGAAGCCATGATCGACGCAGGCATGAAACGCGCTCGCCCGATCGTGATGACCACGATCGCGATGGCCGCGGGCATGATGCCCAGCGCGCTCGCGGTCGGCGCGGGCGGCGAGTTCCGCTCGCCGATGGCGCTCGCGGTGATCGGTGGCCTAATCTTCTCGACCATCCTGTCGCTGGTGTTCGTGCCCGCGATGTTCATGGTGATGGACGATCTCGGCGCCCTGATCTGGCGCTTCGCCAAGCGGCTGGTCGTGCACAGCGAAGATGCGGAGGGCGCAAGTCATCACGGAGCTGCGCCGGCCGAAGCGATGCCGCGGCCGAAGAATATCGTGCACCCTGCGGCGGAGTAGATGTGGCACCAGCGTCAAGCACACGAGGCAGTTCAGCGAGCGCCATCCGAGAACCCGACATAGCGGAGGATCGTCTTCGCTACCAGGCATTCAGACGTACCGGTCGTGCTGTGCCGATCAAGGTCGTTAAAGCGTGGGTCGCGAGTTGGGACTCTTCTGACGAACTCCTTCGCCCCGATTGTAGCGACCCAGCCTAACGGCCCCCCTACTCGTTGCGCGCGATCGCCGTCAGCTTGGTCATGTTCCGCAGCAGGATGCGGCCGCGCTGGAGATCGAGGATCGCTTCCTTGCGCCAGGCCTGAAGCTGGCGGTTGACGCTCTCGCGGGCGGCGCCGACGAAGACGCCGAGTTGCTCCTGCGAGATGTGCACCTCCGAGCCGAAATCGGCGGCGAGCGCGCAGAGGCGCCGCGCGAGGCGAACCGGCAGCGGCTGGAGCATGGACTCTTCCATGCGCTCGCTCTGCCAGCGGATGCGCTGGCAGAGCAGCGCGATGATCTTGATCCCGACTTTCGGCTCGCGTTCGAGGAAGGCGAGAAAGTCTTCGCGCCGCAGCACGAACAGCTCGCTGGCTTCGCCCGCGGTGGCGTCCGCAGTGCGGCTCTGGCCATCCAGCACCGCAACCTCGCCGAACAGGTCGCCGGGCCCCATGAAGTTCAGCGTCAGGCGGCTGCCGTCGGAGGCGCCGGTCTCGATACGGACCTGGCCTCGGCGCACGCCGAACAGCGCATCGCCTGGGTCGCCCTTCTGGAACAGCACCTCGCCATTCCCCAGATGCTGGGTGTGGCAGAGATTCGCCAGCCGCTGGAGTTCGTCTGCGCCGAGATCGGCGAACATCGCATTCATCTTGAGGATGACCGCAAATTCGGCCTGCTTGCTCATTTCAATATCCTTGTGAATTTCGTTGGCAAATCGCTTGGAACCATCAACATCAAGATCGCGTAAAACCGCGCCCGGGAAGTGTGCCATAAGTCACATAACTTTGCAGCACCCCCAGACTATTTTTACGTGCTTGGAGCCGCTTCCCGTCCCGGGATAAACTCAGGAGCCAAGGACGGGTGCAAATGACGGTCATGTGCCGGATTCGACGCCGATCGTCCGCCGCTGGAAAGTCGATATGAGAGCCGTGAAATTCGCCGGCGCGGCGGTGGCCGCAATCGTCATCGTGATCGCACTCCTGCTGGTGGTCGGGATCCCCTTGGGCTTCCTGAGTTCGACGATTGCCTCGCGTGTCGAGAGCGCGACCGGCTATCGCCTGTCGGTCGACGGCACCACCAGAATCAGTTTGTGGCCGACGCTGAACGTGACGCTGAACGACCTCACGCTTGCCGACCCCAAGGACCGCAGCGGCATCACGCGCCTGTCCATCGACAGCGTGCAGGCCGACATGTCGCTCTCAAGCGTCTGGTCGGGCCGCCCGAAGATCAGCGAGCTCGTCGTCACCCATCCCGTGCTCTACCAGCCGCTGCTGCGTGAGCGCCTGCCGAATGCCGGCGGCACGTCGAAGCCGGTCGCGCTCGATCTCGACGGCGCCGCCATCGATCGCATCAAGGTCACCGATGGCGAGATCGCATTCGCGCGCGTGCGCGATCGCGTCGAGAGCCGAATCAGCGCCGTCAATGCCGATGCGATCGTCGGCCGCGACCGCAAGATCAACATCACCGGCACCGCACGGGTCGGCGAGCATCCGACCAAATTCGACATCAAGGCGACCACGCCAGCGCCGCCGGCCGACCGACCGACCATTCCGGTGGATTTCGCCATCGACATGCCGGACGTGCTGAAGTCCCGGCTCGCGGGCCATGCCGAGGTGCGGCTGAGCGGCGATGTCGTGATGATCAACGGCCTGAATGGCACGCTCGGCGATGGCGCGTTCAATGGCTGGGCCTCGGTCGATATCGCGAGCAAGCCTCTGGTCAAGCTCGATCTCGACTTCCAGCGGCTCGCGATCCCGCTGGCGAAATCGCCAGAAGGCGCGTCCGGGCAGCCCTGGAGCGATGCGCCGATCGACGTCTCCGGGCTCAACTATGTCGATGCGCAGATCAGGATCTCCGCGCATGAGGCGGTGATCGGCGAGGCACGCCTCGCGCCGCTGGCGGTCGATGCAAAACTCGCCGGCGGCGTGCTGAAGGCCGGCACCGCCAATCTCGGCGCCTATGGCGGCCAGGTTACGGGCGAATTGATCCTGGATGCGACCAGCGGCGCGCCGAGCTTTGCCATGCATTCCGACCTCGCCGGCGTGCGCGCGCTGCCGCTGCTGCAGGGCCTCGCCGAATTCGACCGGATCGACGGCAAGCTGCAGGCCAAGCTCGCGCTGCGCAGCGCCGGCACCAGCCAGCGCGCGCTGATGGCGAACATGCAGGGCACGGCCTTCGTCAATTTCCAGGACGGCGCCATTCGCGGCATCAACGTCGCGCAGATGATCCGCTCGCTGACCTCGGGCACGTTGGCCGGTTGGCAAGCAAATCAGGACAACGGTCGGGAGCAGAGCACGGATTTGTCGCAGCTCTCGGCGTCGTTCCGGATCGACAAGGGCCAGGCGGTGACCACCGATCTCAACTTGACCGGACCGCTCGTCCGCGTGACCGGTGCCGGCACGATCGCACTCGACACCAAGATGATGGGCTTTCGCGTCGAGCCGAAACTGGTGATGACGACCGAAGGCCAGGGCCGCGCCGCCGAGCCGGTCGGCTTCGGCATTCCCGTGATGATCCAGGGCACCTGGTCGCAGCCGCGGATCTATCCCGACATGGCCGGCATGCTGGACAATCCGGACGCCGCCTATGCCAAGCTGCGCGAGATGGGCAAGGGGCTGTTCGGCGCTGATGGGGCCGGGCTCGGCAATATTTTGGGCAGCCTTGGTCTCGGGGGAGCCACCGCGCCGGGTGGCGGTAATGCCGCCGGCACTGCCAATCCGCAAAGCCAGCAGCCCGCCGGACAGAACAATTTGCTCGGCGGCCCCCTGGGGGAGGCGCTCGGCAATCTGATCCAGCAGGGACTTTCCGGTGGCGCGGGAAACGGCACCGGGACCGGGACTGCCACCGGCCGCAGCCGCAGCCTGCCTGCAGCGCCATCCGCACTGATGCCGCAAGCCTCGCCGGCGTCCCCCGCCCTGGAGGACCCGCCGGCGGCGCAGCAGGACAGCCAGCCGATGAACGACGTGCTGCGGCAGCTCTTTAATCGGTGATTGCAGGACCAAAGCGCTGGACTCCAGCCCTCCCTTGCCAAGGCGATCCCCTTACATCGGCGTCCCCGGCCGCGGCTTCCTCCAAACGGATGAGACTGCGACAATTCACCATGCTTCCGCCTGCCAGCATCCAAGGGAGTAACCGAGGCCGGTAACCACGCCGGGTGCTCGGCCGTCCGTTGACCAGTCCCTTCACAGTCCCCTGGGACCAAATTGTGCTAGAAGGCTCGCAGGGTCCGTGCGGCCCGTAGCGCCGGCGCCGATGGCGGCGCGAGAGGATCGGGATGGCAGGAGCGAACGACAAGACACGGTTTCTGCGCGAGGGTCTGTTCGCCAAATACGTCGTCTCTCTCGTCGGCCTCGTCGTGTTCGTGCTCGCCGTCAACGGCGCGATGGAGAGCTGGATCTCCTACCGCGCCACCAAGACACAGCTGACCGACGGTCTCGAGGACAAGGCGCAGGCTGCCGCGCGGCGGATCGAGCAGTCGATCTCGGAGCTCGAGCGCCAGATCAGCTGGGTAACCCGGGCGAGCCAGGACACACTCGAGAAGCGCCGCGCCGACTACGCCCAACTGCTGCACCAGGTCTCGGTCGTCACTCAGCTGTTCCAGCTCAACGGCGACGGCCGCGAGGTGCTGCGCGTCTCGCGCCAGTCGACCACGACCGGCAGCAATGCCGACCTCTCCCGCGACATGCGCTTCACCGACACCGTCGCCCGCGGCGTCAGCTACGCGCCGGCCTGGTTCTCCGACCGGACGCCGTTCATGTCGATCTCGGTGGCGCATTCCGGTTTCAACGCCGGCGTCACCGTGGCCGAGCTCGACCTCAGCTTTCTCTCCGAGTACCTCACCGACGCCCAGGTCGGCAAAGCCGCCTTCGCCTATGTGGTTGATCCGCGCGGCCGCGTGCTGGCGACGTCCTCGAAAGGCCCCGAGATCGGTAAGGATTTGTCGAAGCTGCCGCAGGTTGCGGCCGCGGTCGCACCGGGCCACGAGCCCGACAATTCGGGCACCGACTTCAACGGCCATGCGGTGATGAGCGCCGCGAGCACCGTGCCGAAGCTCGGCTGGAGCGTGATGTTCGAGCAGCCGGCCACGCAGGCCTTGATGCCGATCCGCGACCAGCTGGTGCGCATTGCGCTTTTGATCGGCATGGGCCTGCTGGTCGCAATCCTTGCCGGCACGCTTCTGGCGCGCCGCATGATCATCCCGATCACGGCGCTACGCGACGGCGCGCACAAGCTCGGCGAGGGCGATTTCAGCCATCGCATCGAGGTGCACACCGCGGACGAGCTGGAAGATCTCGCCGGCCAGTTCAACCGCATGGCCGACCAGATCCAGGAGACCTATTCGGACTTGGAGACCAAGGTCGAGGAGCGCACCCGCGATCTCGCGCAGTCGATCAACGAGCTCAAGGTGCTGGAAGAGGTCGGCCGCGCGGTCGCAGCCTCGCTCGATCTCAACGCCGTGCTGCCGACGATCGCCGCGCGCGCGATCGAGATCACCCATGCCGACGCGGTGCTGATCTACGGCTATGACGCGCAGGCGCGCCGCTTCAATCTGGTCGAGGCCAACGGCATCGACAAATCCGCCGACGGCGCCCATGTCACGATCGACGAAGGCCAGGATATCCTGAGCGATGCGGCCGGGAGCGGCGAACCGATCGCGCTACCCGATCTCGACCAGGCCTCCGAGCAGCCGCTGCGCGACGTCGCGATCGAAGCCGGCTTCCATTCGGTGCTGGTGGTGCCGCTGGTCGACCAGCAGGGCACGCTCGGCTCGCTGGTGGTGCTGCGCCGCGCCAGCGGCGAGTTCGCCGCCAGCATCATCGGCCTGATGCGCACGTTCGCCAACCAGGCCGTGCTGGCGATGCGCAATGCGCGGCTGTTCACCGAGGTCGACCACAAGGGCCGCGAACTCGCGGCTGCGCACGAAACCGTGCAGCAGCAGGCCGCAAAGCTCCAGGAGCAGACCGAGCAGCTGCGCAACTGGAATCGCTCCCTGGAAGAGCGGGTCGAGAAGCAGTTGGGGGAGATCGGCCGCATCAAGCGGCTCGAACGTTTCCTCGCGCCGCAAGTCGCGCAACTGATCGCCTCGTCCGACGGCCACGATGCGCTGCTCGACAGCCATCGCCGCGAGGTCACCGTCGTGTTCTGCGATTTGCGCGGCTTCACCTCGTTCACCGAGGCGACCGAGCCGGAAGAGGCGATGAACGTGCTGCGCGAATACCACGCCGCGCTGGGCGAGCTGATCCACCGCTATGAAGGCACGCTCGACCGCTTTGCCGGCGACGGCGTGATGATCCTGTTCAATGCGCCGATTCAGTTCGCCGACCATACCAAGCGCGCCGTGAAGATGGCGGTCGAGATGCGCGACACGATCGGCAAGCTGACCGAGAAATGGAAGAACCGCGGCCACTCGCTCGGCTTCGGCGTCGGCGTCGCCATGGGCTACGCCACGCTCGGCCAGATCGGCTTCGAGCAGCGGCTGGAATATGCCGCGATCGGCAGCGTCACCAATCTCTCCTCCCGCCTCTGCGACGAAGCCAAGGCCGGCCAGGTCGTCGTCAGCCGCCGCGTCTACGGCATGGTCGAGCCCTGGGTCGAAGCCCGCGCGCTCGACGATCTCGTGCTCAAGGGCTTCAACCACCCCGTGCTCGCGATGGAGATTCTGTCGTGGCGCGAGGAGGTGGAGAGCGTGGTGGATGCCGCCGCGGCAAGGCGAAGAGGGTAGCCACGACAAAAAACTGCGAAAACAACCCCATGCACAGTAGCAGGGGCCTGCAAGATCAATGACTTACGCGGGCACGGAATTGGCTAGAAGCGGTGCGGTTGATCACACCCCGCGCTTCGGCCCGATCGCCTCGAAGCCGGCCTTCTGCTCGTCGCTTAAGTCAGCTTCGAAATCGTCGAGCGCGTCACTGACGCCGTTCACCGCTTGCAGCATCGTCTGCAGCCGCGCCTTCACGGCGGTGAGGCGTGCCTGTGGTGTCGGTGCGGCCGGTGACGGACAGGCGCTGAGCGTTTCCATGGTGCGCAGTGTGGTGTCCTGGAGCACGTCGAGGCGGGCGCGGGCGGTGTCGTCGAGCTTGAGCGTGGAGGCGATCTCGGCCGCGGGCCATTGCTGCTGCACGAGCTGCTCGTATTGGCGCTGCAGCTTCTCATCGTAGCGGGGATCGCTGTCCGCCTGGCAGGCCGATGCCGCCTGGGGATTCTTTTGCTGGATCGCTGCAAGCGCGGCGCGGCGCTCCTTGGCCAGGCCGTCGAGCTTGGCCTTCTGATTGTCGTCGAGGATATCGACGAACTTTGCCAACGCAGGTGCGACGGCGTCCGTTCCCTTGATCATGGCCTCGATGCGCTCGCGCATCAGGCCGAGGCGCTCGATGGCCGTCGCGGGGACCTGCGTCGGACAGGCGGCGCGGATGGTGTCGCGCGCGGATGCCCACGCGGTGGCGAGCTCGTCGAGCGCTGTGCGCTGCAATTCATTCGGCTGCACGGCAGCGGCGATGCGATCGACCGGCAGGCCGCCGGTGTCGCTGGCATCGCAGACAGTCTCTGCGGTCGGGAGCCGCCGTCCGCGCCGGCCATGCGGCGCGGTGTAGGCCGCAAGCTCGGTGGCCGCATAGGGCGCGAAGATCGCGGCATAGATGTCGCCATAGCCGTAGAGCGAGAGGCTGGTCGTATCGCCGAGCATGATCGCGGTGGTGAGATCGTCATACGCGAATGGCCAGAACACCGGGCCGACCCAGCCGTAGCTGCCGTCGGGATGTCGCCACCAGCCCTGCGGACGACGGCCGCCACGCCAGCCCGACAGCGCAGCTTGCGCGGTCATCGCCGCACGGAGCACGTATGGATTGGCAGGCTGGCCGCGCTCTGTGCCGCGAGGATCTTGCGACCGCAGCGCCGCGGAGCGGTATCGGCTGCCCCGCACCGCCATGCGGGCATGGCGCAAGCGAGACATGCCGATCATGTGGCCGACGGCGAAGCGCGCAACCCCGAGCGGGCCGCCGCGGAAGCCGAACTGCGCCTCGGCGCGATTTGGCAACAGCACCGCCAGAATCACGAGGGTTGCGCCTGTTAGCGCGAGCCCCAGCCTGGCTCGCAATTTTGGCCCCAAGCGTGATCTCGACATGACCACTGGCCTGTCCACCTTGGCCCTCCTCCGGTGCCAAGCGCACATCGCGTCGCATCACCATGACGCGCGAGGGAACCAAATGTTCCGGAAGCGCACAGGGCAAAGCGCCGCAACGCGCGGCAGCGCGATGCGGTGTCACTCCGCCTTTTGCGGCAGCACGAAGGTTTGGCCGGGATAGATCAGATTGGGATTGTGGATCTTGGCGCGGTTGGCGTTGTAGATCACGGCAAAGCGGGCGCCGTTGCCGTAAGCGAGCCGGCTGAGCGCCCACAGGCTGTCGCCGCGGGAGATCACCCGGCTGCCGCCTGTTTCCGCCGCTGCTCCGCTGACGGCGTCCGCCGGCGAGGCCGATGCAACGGTCGTGGCCGCGGGCGCCCGCGCCATGACCCCCGATCCGCCCTTCGGTTTCGGTGCGCCCATCAATCTCGGCCGGGCCGCGGGCCTGTCCGACACCGATGCCACGACATCCGACTTGTCGTCGGGCTTCTCGGCCTTCGCCTCTTGTTTCGCCTCTTGCCGCGCGACCGGTGCAGGGCGAGCGGGCGGCGGTGCGGCTTCGGCGATCACGACCGGCATGCTGCGGCCGGATTGCGTGACGGTGCCGTCAGGCGATTTCGCCCGCAAGGTCAGCTCGTAGGAACCGGCGGGAAGCTGCGGCGGCGTCATCACGAATTGGCCCGACGCATCCGCCACGACTGTGTCGATCGGCTTGCCGTCGCGCAGCAGCTCGACCTTGGCACCCGGCGTCGCCCGACCCGCGATCACCGCCGCCTCGCCGTGATCGTCGACGCGTGCAACGTCGAAGCGGGGGCCGGTATCCGCAATCGCCGGCGGCGGCTTGACCGGTGCAAGATCGGCAAGCGCGGCCGTGACCTGCTTTTGCGTCTCGGCCAGCGCACCCGCCTTCGTTTCAGCGGGGGACGCGGCCGGCACCGGCGGCGCGCTTGCGGCTAGCTTGGGCTCTTCCGGCTTGAGTTCCGGCTTGGGTTCGACCTTCTGTTCGACCTTGGCCTCCGGCTTGGCGGCGACCACGGAATCGGTCTTGGCCCCGATCGGCAGCAGGCGACGCAGCTCGGTGGGGCCGATCACCAGCACGGTGCCGCCCACCGCGAGCAGACAGAATGCAATGAAGGCCTTGGTCGCGGTCACCATCGGAAACGAACCTTGATCAGGAAGAACCTAGCAAATCAATCGAGCCGGCAAGGTGCGCCGTTTTGGCCACGGCAGCAAGACGGTCGATGGGATGATGCGCCGGCACGCCGGGATGAACCGGCGCACCCCCGCCGGCGTCAAATGATCGAGGCCGCATCGCGGCATTTTTCTTGAGGAATTTTTTCCGTGACCGCATTTTGCCGTCCCGCACAATGGCTGGTGGTTGCCCTCATCCTGGCCGCAACTCCGGCGCTCGCCGCTTCCGGCCCGCCGTCTGGCTTCGCTCTCACTGACGATGCCGATCTAGCCTTCACCTCGCCCGACAAAGCCACCAAGATCGAGCAGTACATGAAGGACAGCGGAGATTTCGACGTCAAATGGCAGGCCTGGGCGAGGCGTGGCGACCAGATGACGGAGCTGAAGCCCGAGCAGGGCTACGGCGCCGGCTTCCGCTTCACCCCCGACTCGCAATGGCTCGTGCGGATGCAGAAGACCGGCTCCGGCGAGCAGGACCTCTATCTCTACCATGTCGACAAAGGCGCCTTCGTCAGCGTGACGAAGACCTCGTTCAGCGATCTGGCCTGGGCCTATTTCCACAGCCGGCCGGACACGGGGAAGATGAAGCTCGACTACCACATCTCGGCCAATCTCGTGAAAGGCACCGAAGAGGCCTATCGCGGGCTTGGCGTGCACTGGCCGGACAACCGTTACCTTGTGATCTCGGGCGAAATGGACAAGCACCCGAAGAACGTCGCCGTGAAGGGATTGGCCGACTGGCGCTGCCGCTATGATCTCAAGACCGGGACCTTCGACGTGCCGGCGATGTTCGCCAAGACCAATGCGGAAGCGTTGCGATGGGAAATCCGACGCTGAGGGAACCATGGCCCCGCATCTTCAGACAAGCGATGGAACCAACCCTCTGATTCCATTCCGATTCATGTTTTCCTAACCCTCACTGGTAACGTGGTCTTGTCGGTTTTGCCGCATCTTGCATCCCACGGGAGGGCTGCATGGGCACATCGATCCGATGGAGCGCGCGCATGCGCGCGTTGCTGCGCCGTTGGCGCGGCGCGCCGCTGACATGGCTGATCGCAGGGGGCTTCGTGCTGATGGCCGCAATGGCGATCGGCACCGCGCTCACCGTCGACCGCTTCCGGCAGAATGCGATCGAAAGCGGCCGCGACAGCGTGGAGAGCGCGGTCCGGTTGCTCGCGCGCCATTTCGACCGCGAGTTCGAGGACTTCGCGGTGCTGCAGAAGAGCATCATCGCCGAGCTCGAAAGCCATGGTATCGACTCCGCCGACGTCTTCCGCAGCGAGATGGGCACGCTCGCTGTGCACGAGGCGCTGCGCGCCAAAGCCAGCGGCTGGTCGGACGTCGCCGGCGCCAACGTGTTCGACGCCAAGGGCGTGCTGATCAACTCGTCGCGGCGCTGGCCGGTCGCCGATGTTTCAGTTGCCGACCGCGGCTATTTCAATCGCCTCAAGAACGATCCGGCGTCGCAGGAAGAGATCGAGGTCGTGCCGGGACGGTTGGGCAGCGGACCGGCGATCGTGTTCGCGCGCCGCGTCTCCGGTCCCCACGGCGAATTCCTTGGGCTGGTCTCGCGCGCGATCACGCCCGACCAGCTCGAATCCTTCTTCGCCTCGAGCGGGCTCGGCGAGGATTCCTCGATCGCGATGCACCACCAGAACGGCCAGCTGCTGGCGCGCATTCCGCATGTGGAGGCGATGATCGGGCAGAATTTCCGCAACGGCACGCGCGAGCAGATGGCGGTGTTCGAGCGCACCTTCGTCACGACCCAGCTCGCAAGCCCGATCGACGGCAAGGATCGCATCGTCGCCGCACGCCTCCTGACCGGCGAGCCGCTGGTGGTGGTTGCGACCAAGTCGCTGGATGCGACGCTGGCAACATGGCACACGCAGACCAAATTCTTCGTGACCGTCGCCGTGCTGTCGATCGGCCTGCTCGTGCTGACGCTTTATTCCATCTTCCGCCAGATGACGCGCCGGCTCGCCGTGGAGAAGCAGCAGCTCGACACCGCGATGAACACGATGACGCAGGGCTTGCTGATGTTCGACCAGGACCAGCGGCTGATCGTCTGCAACCGCCGCTACATCGAGATGTACGGGCTGTCGGCCGAATTGGTGAAGCCCGGCGCGTATTTCCGCGACGTGATTCAGCATCGCCATGACACCGGCTCGTTCGACGGCGACG
Source organism: Bradyrhizobium sp. BWC-3-1 (assembly GCF_032917965.1). Taxonomy (NCBI): domain Bacteria; kingdom Pseudomonadati; phylum Pseudomonadota; class Alphaproteobacteria; order Hyphomicrobiales; family Nitrobacteraceae; genus Bradyrhizobium; species Bradyrhizobium sp. BWC-3-1. The sequence continues at coordinate 488,092 of NZ_CP136625.1, read as the reverse complement.
TCGATTCCTATTGCGACGGCATTCTGGGCAGCGTCGGCCAGACCCACAGCGCGATAGTCGAGACCTCCGATGGCCGCCTGATCGAGATCAAGAACCAGCCCGGCGCCGGTGGCGGCTGGCTCGCGACCCATGACGACGTCACCGAGCGCATCCGCGCCGACGAGCGCATCGCGCATATGGCGCATTACGACGCCCTCACCGACCTGCCCAACCGCGTGCTGATGCGCGGCCATCTGGAGCGGCGCGTCGCCGAGCTTGCCCAGGGCAAGCCGTTCGCGATCCTCTATATCGACGTCGACGAGTTCAAGGGCGTCAACGATTCGCTGGGCCACGAGGTCGGCGACGAGCTGCTGCGCCAGGTCGCGAACCGCCTGCGCGCCTGCGTCAGCGGCAGCGACATGGTCGCACGGCTGGGCGGCGACGAATTCGCCATCGTCAAGGCCGGCAGCCGCGACGAGGCCGAACTGACCGCCCTCGCCGAGCAGATCCTGAAGGCGCTGCGCGCCCCCGTGGACTGCAACGGCCAGGAAATCCCGACCGATGCCAGCATCGGCATCGCGATCGCCCCCGACCACGGCGACAATCTCGACGATCTGCTCAAGCGCGCCGATCTCGCGATGTATGCGGCGAAATCCGAGGGCCGCCGCACGTTCCGTATCTTCGCGCCCGAACACGACGCCAAGGCGCGGCTGCGCCGCCAGCTCGAGTTCGATCTGCGGCAGGCGCTGGCCCGCGGCGAGTTCGAGGTGCACTACCAGCCGCTGGTCGATCTCGCGGCCAATGTCGTCACCGGCTGCGAAGCGCTGCTGCGCTGGCACCATCCGGAACGCGGCATGGTCTCGCCCGCCGACTTCATCCCGGTTGCGGAAGAGACCGGATTGATCGGCGAGATCGGCGAATGGGTGCTGAGGCAGGCCTGCCTCGAGGCGGCCTCCTGGCCCGGCGACATCCACATCGCGGTCAACGTCTCACCGGTGCAGTTCCGCTCGCGGACGCTGGCGCTGAAGGTCGCAGCCGCACTCGCCGAGTCGGGTCTCGCGCCCGGACGGCTCGAGCTCGAGATCACCGAGACGGTCCTGATCCGCGACGACCAGGAGGCGCTGACGATCCTGCAGCAGCTGCGCGAGCTCGGCGTGCGCATCGCGCTCGACGATTTCGGCACTGGTTATTCGTCGCTGAGCTATTTGCATCGTTTCCCGTTCGACAAGATCAAGATCGACCGCAGCTTCATCAGCGACATCGGTCAGTCGGAAGATTCCTCGCCGATCGTGCAGGCGGTGGTGCACATGGCCGCCGCCCGTCACATGGCGACGACCGCGGAAGGCGTCGAGACCGAAGCGCAGCGCGCGGTGCTGCTCCAGCTCGGATGCAGCCAGATGCAGGGCTGGCTGTTCAGCCCGGCCGTGCCGGCCGCGAAACTGAAGCAGCTGTTGTCGGCGCAGGCGGCCGCGGCCTAGCGGCGCACTGCCGCACGCTTTGTCATCAACATCTCTGTCCACTCCCGCCCGCCGTGCGTTCGCGAAAGCGCCGGCCGGCTTGGAGCAGGATCGGACAAAACATGGCGGGTTCAGGAAATACGCCCGGCAGCCACGGCGCCTAGAACACGCGCCGTTCCGTACAAATACGGACGACTGATCGAAAGCCCGAGCTGATCAGCAGGAGCCACATCATGACCGGGAACACTGCACTCATGCGCAATCCCTCGCACAAGGGCTTGCCGCCCGCACCCGACGTACAGCCTGACGATCGCTCGACGTCCGAGCGGCGCGCCGCCGACGCGGAGATGGCGCGCGTGCTCAGAACCGAGCCGTTTCGCATGGCCTTGGACTCCTCCGGCGCGGGGATCGCGCATTGGAAACATGATGCGCTGCACGACGTCGTCGAGCCCATGCGCCACCACGTGATCATGGCGCATAAAGGCGTGATGCAGCGCATGGAGCGGCGCTCGGGAAAATCGATCGCGATCGGCACGTTTCGTCCGGGGGTCGTGAACATCGTTCCGGAAGGGTCGAGCTCCCGATGGGACATTCCGAAGCCCGTCGACGTCGTGCAGCTTTACCTTCCCGACGCAACGCTGCAGCGCGTCGCTGGCGAGGCCGGGACCGCCGGGACCGCCGAATTGATTGAGCGAACGGCGCATCCCGACACCATCACGTCCCGACTGCTCCTGAGCGCCGCGGATTCGCTGGGGGGCCATGGCGTCCTTGATGCGCTGTTCCGGCATCAGCTCACGGATCTTCTGGCCACGCGCCTTTTGGCTGCGCATGCAGGCTCGCCAACCACGTTCCAGCCGACCATGGGCGGGCTGGCGCCGAAGGTCCTGCTCCGTGCGATCGAACGATTGCGCTGCGATAGCGAAGCGGATGTCTCGCTCGATGCGCTGGCGTCCGATGCCGGACTGTCGCGCTTCCATTTCTGCCGGTCCTTCAAGGAGAGCACCGGGCTATCGCCGCATGCCTGGCTGCGTCAGCACCGGCTCGAGCAGGCCATGAACATCTTGCGGGAGAGCGACGAATCGATCGTCTCGGTCGCCGCGGCGCTTGGTTACTCCTCGCAAACGGCCTTCGCCGCAGCATTCAAGAAGCTGACGGGCGAGACGCCGAGCGATTGGCGCAGGCGTATGCGTTAGCAGCAATCTCTCGACAGCGACGGCAATCGCGCTGGGGCAACGGCAAATCGGGTCAGCTACATCATCTCCATGTCCAGACCAATCGAGGGAGACCAAAGATGACCTGGAAAAACTTCGTCAGCCGACGGCTGATTGCCTCACGCCGCCGAAGCCTCGCGACCGCAACCCTGTACGGACTCTCGCTGGCCGTTCGCTTCACGTCGGCGACGGGCGAGGAAGTGGAAATTCCGGCTTACACCATGCACCCGGCACAACCGCCCGTTTCCATCATAATCCGAAATGGCGCCGGCCTTCCCTATCAGGACTGGAGTCGAAGTGAGCTTCAGCCCGTCGTCTTAGGTTACGGCCGGCCGCCGAATCTGCAGGCACGCTGCATCGCGCCCTGAGGCCAGCGATCCAACCCACCCCACGCGCCGACGCCGGACGCTGTTCTCAACGCAGCAGCGCGGTCGCGCGCGGTCTTTCGAACAGCAACCAAGGAGAAAACCCATGCGACTCGTCATCATCGGGGCCGGCTTCGCCGGCATGTACGCCGCGCTTTCCGCAGCCCGGCTGCGCGACATCCGGGGCGCCTCGCCGCAAGATCTGCAGATCGCGCTCGTTTCACCGGAGCCGACGCTGGTGGTCCGTCCGCGGCTCTACGAGTCGAAGCCGGAAACCGTGACGGCCCCGCTGGTCGACGTCCTCGAGGCGATCGACGTCGACTACATCCAGGGCAGCGCCGAGACGATCAACACCGAGGCCAGAACGGTGCAGATCACGCCCGCGAAGGGCCCGCGAAAGACGCTGTCCTACGACCGCCTCGTCGTGACCACCGGCAGCCGGCTATTCCGTCCGAACATTCCGGGCCTCGCCGAGCACGGCTTCAGCGTCGATTCGCTCGACGATGCCGTAGCGCTCGACAAGCATCTGCATGGCCTCGCGGAGCGGCCCGCCGCGAACGGACGCGACACGGTCGTCGTCGCTGGCGGCGGCTTCACCGGGATCGAGGCGGCCACCGAAATGCCGACGCGGCTGCGCGAAATCCTGGGCCCCGATGCCAAGACTCGCGTCGTCATCGTCGATCGCAACACTGCGATCGCACCCGACATGGGTGCAGGCGCCCGCCCCGTCATCGAGGAAGCCTTGCGCAAGGTTGGCGTAGAGACACGGCTCGGCGCCGGCGTCGCCGCGCTTGACGACACCGGCGTCACCTTGTCCAGCGGTGAGCACATTGAAACCGAGACGGTGATTTGGGCGGCGGGCATTCGTGCAGCGCCGCTGACCGCGCAGATTCCCGCCGAGCGCGACAATTTCGGACGGTTGCTGGTCGATCGCTGCTTGCAGGTGCCAAGCGTGCAGGGTGTCTTCGCGGCCGGCGACGCGGCACGCGCCGCCTGCGACGACGAGGGCAATTACGCACTGATGTCGTGCCAGCACGCCACGCGGATGGGCGCCTTTGCCGGCAACAATGCCGCGGCCGAATTGCTCGGCGTTCCGACCAGGCCCTACCACCAGAAGGCCTACGTCACCTGCCTCGACCTCGGCGAAGCCGGCGCGCTGTTCACACGCGGCTGGGAGCGCAAGGTCGAGCTGGTCGGCGATGTCGCCAAGAAGACCAAGCGTGAGATCAACACCGTCTGGATCTATCCGCCGAAGGCGGAGCGCGCCCTGGCGCTCGCGTCGGCCGATCCGGAACGCGTGACCGAAGTCTAGACGCCTCACGTGATGATGGCCGCGCTCCCGCGGGGCGCGCGGCCCGCCACAGCACCGACCATTCAGGAACCCACAGCATGAACCAGCAGATCCGCAACGTCGCCTTCGCGATGCCGCTGACGAATCCGGCTTTCCCGCCCGGCCCGTATCGCTTCATCAACCGCGAATATTTCATCATCCAGTACCGGACCGACCCGGAGGCGTTGCGCCGGATCGTGCCGGAGCCGCTGGAGCTGACCGAGCCTGTGGTGAATTACGAATTCATTCGCATGCCTGATTCCACCGGCTTCGGAGACTACACGGAAAGCGGCCAGATCATCCCGGTGTCGTTCCGCGGCCAGACCGGCAGCTTCGTCCACCAGATGTTCCTCAACGATCATCCGCCGATCGCCGGCGGCCGCGAGCTGTGGGGCTTTCCCAAGAAGCTGGCCCAGCCGAAGCTGGCCGTCGAGACCGATACCCTGGTCGGCACGCTCGACTACGGCTCGGTGCGCATCGCCACCGGCACCATGGGCTACAAGCATCGCGCCCTCGATCTTTCCACCGAAGCACGAAAGCTCATCGCTCCCAATTTTCTGTTGAAGATCATTCCGCATGTCGACGGCACCGCGCGCATTTGCGAACTGGTGCGCTTCCATCTCGAGGACGTGACGGTGAAGGGCGCATGGACGGGGCCCGCCGCGCTCGATCTCTTCTCCCACGCGCTCGCACCGGTCGCCGAGCTGCCGGTTCTTCAGGTGCTCTCGGCCAAGCATATCGTTGCCGATCTGACGCTCGGATTAGGCACCGTGGTGCACGACTATCTGGAGCGGTCCGCGGCGGCGCGATCGCGTGGAGCCGGATCTGAAATCCTGACCGAAACACACGCGGGCTGACCGAACAGGTCGCATTGCAAGGAGTAGTCACCATGTTCAACGTGACACGCGAACAAATCGATTCCGCACGACCGATCAATCCGCTGCCCTACGATGTCGTTGCGCTGGTGCTGCAGGGCGGCGGCGCGCTCGGGGCCTACCAGGCCGGCGTCTACGAAGGCTTGCACGAGGCCGGGATCCGGCCGAACTGGCTGGCCGGCATCTCGATCGGCGCGCTCAACGCCGCGATCATCGCGGGCTCCCCGGAAGACGAGCGCGTGGCACGGCTGCGCGAGTTCTGGGAGACGATCTGCGCAACCCCGGTGGAATGGCCTGCCGGCGAGGGACTGGCCGGTGCGCTACCGTTCGCGTTCGACTTCAACTCCCTGCACAACACGCTTGCCGCAATGCGCGCGCTGTTCCAAGGCCAGCCCGGCTTCTTCAGGCCGCGCTTCCCCTCGCCCCTGTGGTCGCCCTTCTCGGGCGACGCGTCGACCAGCTTCTATGACACGGCGCCGTTGCAACGGACGCTGGAACAGCTCGTCGATTTCGACCGGCTGAACTCGGGCGAAGTGCGTGTCAGCGTCGGCGCGGTCAACGTCCGCACCGGCAATCTCACCTATTTCGACACAGCCGAGCGGCGGCTCGGTCCGAAACACTTCATGGCTTCGGGCGCGCTGCCGCCCGGATTTCCCGCCGTCGAAATCGACTCCGAGCACTACTGGGATGGTGGCGTGGTCTCCAACACGCCTCTCTCTCGCGTCCTGTCGGGCGATGGGAAAGACACGCTGACGTTCCAGATCGATCTCTGGTCGGCGCGGGGCCGCGTGCCGCACGACATGATGGAGGTGTCGAGCCGGCAGAAGGACATTCAGTATTCCAGTCGTACCCGCGCCGTCACCGACCAGGCGCTACGGATGCAGGAGATGCGGCAGGCGCTGCAGCGGACGATCGACAGATTGCCGGACGCCGCAAGAAACGATCCCGAAATGCGCGCCATCGCCGAGCTCGCCCGTCACCGCTCCCACAACATCATCCACCTGATCTACCAGTCCAAGCTCCACGAAGGTCACTCCAAGGATTACGAGTTCGGACCGAAAGCGATGCGCGCGCACTGGCAAAGTGGACGGGACGACATCCGCCGCACGTTGGCCGACGGACGGCGCCTCGAGCCGCCGCCTTCCGAACTCGGCATCGTCACCCACGACATTCACCGCCGCGATTGACGTCGCCGGCAACCATCATCGAAAGGAGTTTTTCATGTTGAAAGGCAAAGTAGCGATCGTCACCGGATCGACCAGCGGCATTGGCCTCGGGATCGCAAGAGAACTGGCCAGGCTCGGCGCCGATATCGTCCTGAACGGTTTTGGAGATCCGGGGGAGATCGAGAAGATCCGCAGCGGCATCGAACGCGAGGACGGCGTCCGCGTCGCGTATGACGGCGCCGACATGTCTGATGGTGAGGCCGTGCGCGGAATGATCGCGGCAACCATCGAGAACTTCGGACGGCTCGACATCCTCGTCAACAATGCCGGCATCCAGTTCACCGCACCGGTCGAGGCGTTTCCGCCCGCCAAGTGGAAGGCCATTCTCGACATCAATCTGTCGGCCGCGTTTCACGGCATCGCTTCGGCCGTGCCTCAGATGAAAAAGCAGCGATGGGGTCGCATCGTCAACATCGCTTCCACGCATGGTCTCGTCGCATCCACCCACAAGGCAGCCTATGTCGCGGCCAAGCATGGCCTCCTCGGCCTCACCAAGGTGGTAGGCCTCGAAACCGCCGGCAGCGGCGTCACTTGCAACGCGGTCTGTCCCGGCTGGGTGCGCACGCCGCTCGTGGAGAAACAGATTAGCGACATCGCGGCGGAGAAAGGCATCAGCCAGAAGCAAGCGGCCGAAGAGCTTCTCTCCGAAAAACAGCCATCGCTGGACTTCGCCTCCCCTAAGCAGATCGGTGGCACCGTCGCCTTCTTGTGCTCGGCCGCGGCCGACCAGATCACGGGGACGACGATCTCCGTCGATGGCGGCTGGACCGCGCAATGAGCGCGTGACGAGCCTCTAACTCACCAAGCGATGACGGCCGCGCTCTCGCTGGCGGCGCGGCCTGCTCAACCAGGACCGGCCAGAGTCAACACCAACCAAGTGCCTCAACCTTGAAACAGGAGACCAACATGAATCTGCACAACACCTCATATCCCGTGTCATCGGGACCTGAAGAGCTCGTTCCGTCGCGCTACGCACTGAAGATCGGCGAGATCGACGTGCTGGTGGTCAGCGACGGCGTGCTGCCGCTGCCGACCAAGATGCTCGCGCACAACGCCGACCCGGCGGTGCGGGCGACCTGGCTGCACGACATGTTCCTGCCGCAGGACGCTTTCGACTGGGCGCTGAACGCCGTCATGGTTCGCAGCGGCGGCAAGACCATCCTCATCGACGCCGGACTGGGTTCGGATCCGAACCTGAACTTGCCGCGCGCCGGGCAGTTGATCAGGCGACTGGCGGCCGCCGGCATCGATCTTTCGGCGGTGACCGATCTGGTGCTGACTCATCTGCACATGGACCACATTGGCGGCCTGCTGGTCGAGGGGGTGAAGCAGCAGCTGCGCAAGGACCTGCGGATCCACGTCGCGGCCGCCGAGGTCAAGTTCTGGGAAAAGCCGGATTTCTCCCGCACTGCCATGCCGGAAGGCTTTCCGGACGCGCTTCGATCGACCGCCAAGCATTTCCTGAAGGAGTACGGCAGTCAGCTGAGGCTGTTCGATGACGAGCACGAGATTGCACCTGGCGTCATCGCCCGTCGCACCGGCGGTCACACCCCCGGACATAGCGTGGTTCGCATGGCGTCCGGCGATGATGCGCTGACATTCGCCGGCGACGCCGTGTTTGCCGTCGGGTTCGAGCAACCCGACTGGTTTAACGGGTTCGAACACGACCCCGAGGAGGCCGCGCGCGTTCGCATCCGTCTGTTGCGACAGCTTGCCGAGACCGGGGAAATGCTGGTGGCCACGCACCTGCCGTTCCCGTCCGTGGGCCGGGTGGCAGCCGACGGCGACGCCTTCCGTTGGGTGCCGGTGTTCTGGGACTACTGACCGCTTGCCGGGTTGGAGCTGAAGCAGGGCGCGGACTCGACAAGTCCGCGCCCTTGAAAATAGGATCAAACATCGACCCTCGCGGTTATCGCCCCGCTGAGACGGCTGGAACCGGTCGGCGGCGCCAGCCAGCATTGCGTCGCGTGCAGCGCAGGCGGCTCCTCGTCTGCGTTCGTGCGCGCGCGAGATCGAGCGAGGCGACATGGCGATCGCGGCATTCAGGATGATCACTCTCGTGGCGGTTGCCGCCATGATCGGCCCATCCGTGCAGGCCCGCGACGACGGTCGCTACGCGAACTCGCCCCTCAAGGGCTGGTTCGAGAGCCTGCGCAGCAAGGGCGGCGGTCCCTGCTGTGCCGATGCCGATGGCACGGCGCTGGACGATGTCGACTGGGACACCAGCAACGGACATTATCGCGTGAGACTCCTGGGCGACTGGATCGAGGTGCCCGACGACGCCGTGATCACCGAGCCAAACCGCGTCGGCCGCACCATGGTCTGGCCGTATTACGTCAACGGCCGCGCCATGATCCGCTGCTTCATGCCCGGCAGCATGATTTGAGGTCTCAACCTTCGTCCCGTCTCGGCGCAGCATGCGATGATGCGCCGTCAAACCGGCCGGCGCGGGCTCACTTGACCTGCTTGGCCGCGTGGATCTCGACGAACTCGGAGTCGGGATGGGCGACGATGGTGGCGAACATGATGCCGCTGATGATGAGCGACCAGGCGGTGTCCCAATAAATCCAAAACACGTGCCAGCCTCCGTTTCGATCTGCTCCGCCGCGGGATCAGGGTAACGGCAAGACGAGGCTGCCGTTCCCGGTGCGAGTGCAGCGCGGGCGAGATGCTATTTTGGTTTGGTCGGCGCGGAGTTGGGATCGGTTTGGCCGGTGTGGCGCTTTGCCACGACGTCCTCATCGCGCTCGCCCTGACGCGGGCGCGGCGGCGACTTGGGCTGGCCGGCCTGACCGCCATGCTTGCCGCCCATGTCGGGCTTACCTTCGAGATCGTTTTCACGGGGCATGCCGGTTCAATGCGCTCGCGCGGCATTGGTTCGGTTCGCCTGTGAACGAGTTCATAGGATCGCCGCGATTTGCAGTGCACGATCGCCAGGCCCGCTCCCCGGGAGCATTCTCTTCATATGACTGACGGATTCGGCCTGATGCGGAAACGACTCGTCGCCTGGACGATCCTGACCTGCGCGCTGCTCGCGGTCACCGTGTGGACCGTGCTCGGGCCGCCCCACACCCGGCCCGGGCTCCATCTGCCCTCGCGCACAGCGGCCATACGGTAGACCTCCACCGATACCATTTCGGCATCGATCGATCCCCATTGGAGTTTGGCGCGGCGGGGCGGCTGCCGCTATCCTCGCCGGCAAAACGACAAATGCCGCACCGGCATCCAGGAGGACCCCATGTTGAGATCGACCCGACGCATCAGATCCGGCGTACCCCGCGCCGCGATCGCCACCACGCTTGCTTTCCTCACTCTCATTTCTGGAGTCCGCGCCGGCATGGCCGAGACGTTCGCCTATGTCGGCAATGCCGACAGTAACGACATCAGCGTGTTCAAGATGGCCGAGAGCGGCGAGATGACGCCCGTGCAGACGGCCGGCTTCACCGGCGTCGAAAAGCCCGGCTCCTCGACGCCGCTCGCGATCACGCCCGACCATCGCGTGCTGATCGCCGGTGTCCGCTCGCAGCCGTTTCTCGCGGTGAGCTTTGCGATCGATCCGAAGACCGGCCAGCTCAGCCATATCGGCAACGGCCCGCTCGCCGACAGCATGGCCTACATCGCCATCGACCGCGGCGGCAAATTCCTGTTCAGCGCCTCCTATGGCGGCAACAAGGTCGCGCTGAATCCGCTGCTCGCCAACGGCGTCGCAGGCGAACCGAAGCAGGTGATCCCGACCGGGCTGAACGCGCACGCCTTCCTGCCCTCGCCCGACAACCGCTTCGCGTTCGCGACCAATCTCGGCTCCGACCAGATCCTGGCCTTCACGTTCGATGCCACGACCGGCACGCTCACGCCGAGCGATCCGCCGGCCCACAAGGTGCCGGAGAAATCGGGACCCCGGCATTTCGTGTTCCACCCCAACGGCAAGTTCGTCTATCTCCTGCACGAGCTAAACGGCGACGTCGCGGCGTTCGCCTATGAGGCCAAGGGCGGCGCATGGGACGAGATCCAGCGCACCAGCGCGCTGCCCGAAGGATTTACCGGAAAGCCCTGGGCAGCCGACATCCAAATCACCCCCGACGGCCGTTTCCTCTACGCCTCCGAGCGCACCACCAGCACGCTCACCGCCTACAAGGTCGATGCAACCACCGGCAAGCTGACCACCATCGGCAGCGTGCCGACCGAGAAGCAGCCACGCGGCTTCCATATCGATCCCGGCGGGCGCTACCTTGCCGCCGTGGGCGAGCTCTCCGACAGCATGACGGTCTATGCCATCGACCAGAGCAGCGGGGTGCTGACCAAGCTGAAATCCTACGCCACCGGCAAGAAGCCGAACTGGGTGGAGTTTTTGAGCCTGCCGTGAGCGGGCGCTGGTACCTCCTCGTCGTCATGGCCGGGCTTGTCCCGGCCATCCACGCCTAGCTACGCGGCACAAAGAACGTGGATGCCCGGACAAGCCCGGGCATGACGCGTTTGTTGGGCGGCCGACGAACCTCTTTGCTTGTGCGGCGACTAATTCAACGGGCGGCATCGCGCCGCCCGTGCTGCTGCGGCATTCTGATCCGGCCGGCCCTGACGTGCCCTTGGCTCGCAGCGATCGCTTCTGCTAACGATGAGGCCGTCAAGGCCCCAACCGGAATGACCCATGCGATCATTGCCTGCGCGTTCTGTTTCCAGACATCTCGTTGCGCTCGCCGGACTGCTGTTGCTGTCGGCCCAGCCCGCTGCCGCCGCCGATGACGACGCGCCCAAGGGGCCGGCGGTCACGGTGCTGAAGGTCGCAAAATCCTGTTTCTCCGACATCGTCGAGGGCACCGGCACCATCATCGCGCGCGAGGCAAGCTCGGTGCGGCCGGAGCGGCCCGGCCTGAAGGTGACAGAGGTGCTGGCGGAAGCCGGCGACACCACCACCGCAGGCCAGGTGCTGGCGCGGCTGGCACTGCCCGAGGGCGGCACGCTTCAGGTCACCGCCCCCGTGGCAGGCGTGATCGCGACGTCGACCGCGCAGATCGGCAACCTCGCCTCCGCCAAGGGCGAGGCGCTGTTCACGATCGTGGCGCGCAGCGAGTACGATCTCGTCGCCCTCGTCGCGACCAGCGATATGCGCAAGCTCGCGGTCAACCAGGTGGCGACCGTGCGCATCGCCGGCGCCGGCGATATCGACGGCAAGGTGCGCCGCATCGGCCCGACGGTCGAGCCGAACATCCAGCAGGGCATGGTCTATATCGGCATCTCCTCGCAGAAGCGGCTGTTGCTGAATGCGAGCGGGCGCGCACTGATCAAGTCGGGCCAGAGCTGCAACGTCGCGGTGCCGCTGACCTCGGTGCAGTATTCCTCCGCGGGCACCGTCGTGCAGGTGATCCGCCGCAACCGCGTCGAGACCAAGCGCGTCGAGGTCGGACTGATGTCGGGCGGCAATATCGAGATTCGCGACGGCCTCAACGAGGGCGATATCGTCGTCGCCCGCGCCGGCGCGCTGCTGCGCGAAGGAGATCCGGTGCGCACGGTGATGGCCACGGAAGCGGCGAAGTAGGATTGCTCGTGTCCCGGACGCGCTGCAGCGTGTGACGCTGCCGCGCAGAGCCGGACCCATCTCTCGTCCAAGCGATAAGCTTAAAAACTAGGCCCCGGCTCTGCGTCGCATCATTGCATGATGCGCCGCGTCCGGGGCACGAGACTTCGCAGAACCTAAGAAAAACTAGCCGCCGGCTTCGCCGAAATGGACGTCCTCGAGCAGCGAGGAGGAGACGGTCGGGACCTGGTCGCCTTCGCTGGCGCGGGAGATGGCAAGGCGGGTCTTGTTGAAGACGCTCTCGGCGCTGCCCTGCGTATTGAGGTTGTTGAGGAACTCGCTGACCAGCACGCTGTGCTCGCCCTTGCCGTCGTCGACGACCTTGCCCGGCGAAGCCGAGGAGAGGATCAGCGCATTGTCCGTCGCGCTGATCGGCGCGAGGCCGTGGCTGTAGGAGCGGAAGCGGCGCTCATAGGGATTGCGGCGGGAGGCGTCGACCACGACGAGCTTGGCCTTGGCGCCCTGCTCCTTCATCATGTCGAGCACGCCCTCGATGGAGACGCCGTGACGGCGGACGTCGCTTTCCTTCCAGATCACGGCATCGACCGGCAGCATGTAGCTCTCGCGGCCGGCCTGCACTCCGTAGCCGCCGAAGAACAGCATGACGACGGTGTCGGGCTTGATCCGGGACTTCAGGCGATTGACGGCGCGGACCATGTCGTCCTTGGTCGCGTCTTCCACCATGTCGACGTCAAAACCGTTCTTGCGCAGCGACGAGGACAGCGCGCGGGCGTCATTGATCGACTGCGTCAGCGGCGCGCTGGCGTCGGGGTAATGTCCATTGCCGATGACGAGGGCGAGACGCGAGGCTTGGCCGATCGAGCCGGTGACCTGGTCGGTCGAGACGGCCTTGGCGGCATCGAGCGCCCGCATATTGAGGGCAGCATGGGCGCCGATCACGAGCGAGACCGTGCCGATGAGGGCTGCGGCCACCGCGATCGTGCGTCGGGAAATGTCGAGCTGCGTTACATTCATCTCGCGTCATTCCTGTCAGTGCCAAAGACCAGCCAAACACGCGCACACTGTTTGAGTAGCGCGATAGCGTCTTTGGGTTTGAGGGATTGGCCGGGGGTGTGCCCCCGAATTGCGCGCAATTTGCGGCGCCGCACCAAACAAAGCCTTAACCGGATATCGCCTCCCCCGCAATAGATCGCCGAAAATTTGAGCTAAGTCTCTGGAAACATGAGCTAATTTTTACTGCCCAATGTGTGATTTTTTTGCGTCCCCGTAGCCTTCCGGAGCCTGATTATGCAGGCTTCGTGCCGGCTTTTTCTGTGACCCTCATCACATTTGTATTTCCTGCGAATCCGGGTAGCTTTTCAACGACTTGCAGGGGGTGGCGCGCGGCTGGGAGCGCGCCGGCCGGCCCCCCGGCCAATTCCCGCGACCAGGTTATTTCATGAGCTTTCAATATTTTGCCGGCGCCGCCTGCCGGGCGCTGACGGCGCGGAAGGACGGCCCCTCGCTTTACGACGTCTGCGATCCCGTACTGTCTGTTGCGGCCAGCGGCGATCCGCATCTGCCTAAGTTCTACAAGACCGCGCTCGGCAATCCCGCATTGCGGGTGCTGCTCCGCCGGGCCGGGCTGCCCGAGCTGCGCGACGAAGGCAAACTGGCCCGGCTGCGCCAGGCCCTAGTGCGCGCCCGCGACGAGGCCGAGCCCAATTGGGCGGCGGTCGGCCAGCCCGTCGCCGATCTCGTCGACAGCATCGCGCTGGATCATCCCAAGCCGCCGCCGGCCATGTTCACCGGCGCCATGCCGCAACAATCGCAGATCGACGGCGTGATCCGCGACTGCGCGCAGCATCTGCTGGGCTCGTACCGCAAAAATGGCTTTCTGCCGACCTACGCCGCGTTCAACCTGATCGGCGATCCCGATTTCCGCGGCCGAGAGCTGACCATGGCGCTCACGGGTCTCAACGCGCGCGGCTACAAGAACTCCTCGCTGCTGTTCAACCTCGCCCGTGTCTTCATCGCGCGATCTCCGGCGCGCGCAGTCGTCAATCCGCCCTGGCGAGGGGTTGCCGAACCGATGTGGGAGCCGGTGCAGATCCGCCACCGCTCGGCCTATTACGACGCGTTCTTCATCGAGGCGCTGTTGAGCTACGTTGAGACCGGTCTCGCCTCGCTCTCCGACAAGATGGCGGCGGAGCGCGCGGTTGCCGATATGGTCGATTTCTGCGTCAACATCAGCCGCGAAGAGGTCGAGGGCATCGACGGGGCGCGGTTCAACGTCATCACCGCGCTCGCGCCGGCACCGCATCCGCGCTTCTCACGCTACTTCGCCCAGATCAAGCAGGACCTCGGCTTCGGCGTCTACGTGCCGGATTGCGACACCACGGCGTGCTCGATCTCCGCGGCGACGCAGGCCGGCTGCACCGATCCGATCCTCGACCAGCCGCTGCTGGATTTCTATGCCGGCTATCAGGTGCGCGCCGGCGTCAACGAGCCGCGCGTGACCGTGCCGATCAACGACAATATCGATTACGAGGGCGGGGTTGCGACCTGGATCGACAATCTCAAGGGCGAGCGGCCCTATGGCAATGATCTCGATCCGACGCTCAATCTCGACATTCTCGAGGTCAGCTTTCGCAACCTCGCGCGCTGGAAAGTATTGGAGACGCCGGCGCGGCTCGCCACCGTGCATCGCATCCTCGGCTTCCAGAAGCGGCTGGCGGCGAGCGGCGCCTTCGCCAATCCGCGCTCGCATATCTACTATTTGCCTGAGCTTTACAGCGCCTATTTCGGTCGCTGCTATGCTGCCTTCCTGGCGCTGCCGCTGGCGGCGCAGGCGATCATCGATCCCGACGGCGATTTCGATTTCATCCGCCACCGCGTGCTCTCCTACGTCAAGGGCGAGTTGATGGCCGCCGAAATGAACGTGTTCGACGCAGCGCTCGCCCTGATCGCGCTCGGCCATCTCGGCGCCGACCCGCGCGCCTTTGCGCCGGCGCTGAACGTGATCGTCGCGAGCGTCGGCGAAGGCGGCCGCCGCGGCCCGTTCCGCGCCTATGAGTGGAACAAGATGAAGACGCCGACGCGGATCCTGGTGGGCGGTCCGGAGGTCACGTCGGCGTTCGTGCTGATGGCGCTGGCGGTGGCCAAGCGGGCGATGGCGCGGGGATGAGGTCGCGCAGGGTGGGTTAGCGAAGCGTAACCCACCACTTCTGCCGCCGTGGAGACGAAAGAGGTGGGTTACGCCTTCGGCTAACCCACCCTACTAAACTTCGCCCGATGACAGGAAGTTGAAAGCCCAATTGCCAGGCATATGCTGGCCGAGCGGACAAAAGCCGACCACAATTGCGAGGTCTATCGCAGTTTTCATCACACGCGGGCCGGCATGTTGCGAAAACCCCTGATTGCGCTGTCATTGCTTGGCTTCTCCTTGTCCGGCTTGCCATCGCCGGCGCGGGCCGCCGACATCACCGGCACAGCGAAGGTCCGCGCCGGCGACGCGGTGGTGATCGGCAACACTCGGATCAGGCTCGGCGGCATCGACGCCCCCGCGGTCGACCAGCTCTGCCTCAACAACAAGGGCGAGCGCTGGACCTGCGGCATAGCGGCCCGCGACGAGCTCGCCAAATACGCCGACGGCAAGACCTGGGTCTGCCATGCGCGGTCGATCGACCGGCGCGGCCGCACCGTGGCGCGCTGCGACGTCGGCGGCGAGGATATCCAGAAATGGCTGGTGCGCGCAGGCTGGGCGCTGGCCTACACCCGCGTCTCGCGCGACTACGAAGCCGATGATGCCGCCGCGCGGGAGGCAAAAGCCGGCATGTGGCAAGGCGCCTTCATCGCGCCCTGGGACTGGCGCGAGCGCAACAAGAAGACCACCATCCTCGGCGCCACCAAGCCGCCCGATGGCGCACATGCGATCCTGCTCGCTTCGGCTTCGGGCCCGGTCGCGCCCTCGCCGGACTGCACCATCAAGGGCAACGTCAACAGCGCCGGCGAGTGCATCTATCACCGGCCGACCAGCCGCTGGTATGCGCAGATCAAGATGAAGATCAGCAAGGGCACGCGCTGGTTCTGCTCGGTGGAGGAAGCCGAGGATGCGGGCTGCCGCGAGACTAAGAGATAACCCACGTCAGACCTGCGTTTTCCGGCCTTTTCTTGCACCGCGGCGCCGCGTAAAAGTGTGAATCAGCGACCCACCATCCTATTCTCAGGCAACAAGGACCAACAGCAATGACCGTTCGCGCGGGCCGGGAATTTCTGGCCATCCCCGGGCCCACAAATATGCCCGACGAGGTGCTGCGGGCGATGCATCGTCCGGCGATCGACATCTACTCCAAACAGATGACCGATCTGACCGAGAGCCTGCTCAGTGACATCTCGAAACTGTTTGCCACCAAGGGCAAGTCCTACATCTACATCGCCAACGGTCACGGCGCCTGGGAAGCAGCATTGAGCAACGTGCTGTCGCGCGGCGACAAGGTGCTGGTGCTCGAAAGCGGACGGTTCGCGATCGGCTGGGGCCATGCCGCGGCGCTGATGGGTGCCGAGGTCGAGGTGCTCAAGGGCGACTGGCGACGCGCGGTGCGGCCGCACGAGGTCGAGGAGCGCCTGCGCCGCGACAAGGAGCACACCATCAAGGCCGTCGTCGTCGTCCAGGTCGACACCGCCTCAGGCGTGCAGAACGACATCGAGGCGATCGGCAAGGCGATCAAGGCCAGCGGCCATCCGGCGCTGTACATGGTCGACACTGTGGCCTCGCTCGGCTGCATGCCGTTCGAGATGGACAAATGGGGCATCGACGTCGCGATGTCGGGCTCGCAAAAGGGCCTGATGACGCCGCCTGGCCTCGGCTTCGTCGCGGCCAACGCGCGCGCGCGCGAGGTGCAGAAGACCGCCAACATGAGCACGCCCTATTGGAGCTGGAGCGAGCGCGAGGGCAGCGAGCACTATCGCAAATATGCCGGCACCGCGCCGGTGCATCTGCTGTTCGCGCTGCGCCAGGCCATTGACCTGCTGCACGAGGAAGGACTGGAGAACGCCTTCCGACGTCACAGCCTGCTCGGCGAGGCCGCACGCCGCGCGGTCGGCGCGTGGTCGGAAGGCCAGGTGCTCGGCTTCAACGTCGCCGAAGCCAGCGAACGCTCCAACACCGTGACCACGGTGACCATGAGCAACGGCCACGATCCGGCAATCCTGCAACGCTATTGCAAGGAGAAGTGCGGCGTCGTGCTCGGCACCGGCATCGGCGATCTCTCGGGACAAGCCTTCCGCATCGCCCATATGGGCCACGTCAACGCCCCGATGCTGCTCGGCACGTTGGGGGTGATCGAGGTCGGGCTGAACGCGCTGAAGATCCCGCACGGCAAAGGCGGGCTCGAAGCGGCGGTCGCGTATCTCGGCGAAGAGGTGGCGGTGTAGACGCCTTTTTCCTTCTCTTGTGGGAGCAATCTTGTAGCCCGGGTGAGCGAAGCGACACCCGGGATTCTTGCGCGAGTCCCCGCATGTCGCTTCGCTCATGCGGGCTACGGCAGCGGCGGGAACCGATACGCCGCGACCTGGGCCTTCAGCTCCTCCAATGACGCAAGCGGCGCTTTCGGATCGACCCGATATTCCCCACGCGCCAACCACGACAGCACCTTCGCATCGACGACCGGCGAATGGTGGATGACGTCCCCGTAATTGTCGAAATCGTGCGTCACGTTCTTGATCGCCCTGAAATCGTACAGGCGCACATTGGGAAGCT
The DNA here is from genome assembly GCF_032917965.1 of Bradyrhizobium sp. BWC-3-1. NCBI lineage: Bacteria > Pseudomonadati > Pseudomonadota > Alphaproteobacteria > Hyphomicrobiales > Nitrobacteraceae > Bradyrhizobium > Bradyrhizobium sp. BWC-3-1. Next base: position 470,376 of record NZ_CP136625.1, on the reverse strand, counting down.
GCGTCAGGCGCTGCGCCATGACGGCGGTGAGGTCGGTGACGATCTTCAGCGTCGCAGGCGAAGCATCCCGCATCGCGACGAATTGCAGGATCGAATAGGGCGGGAAGTAGATGTCGAAGGTCACGTCCGGATGACGCGCGATCAGGCCGACGGCGTCACGCTCGAAATGCCGGACCATCGCGTCGTAACGATAGCCTTCGCCGAGAAAACGGCTGCGCACGGGATCGGTGATATAGGCGAAAGCCGCGAGCGTCCTTTTCGCATTATAGGCGCGCGCGACGTCGATATCGCGCGGCAACGCATAAATGTCGTCGACGTCTTCAAGCGCAAACTTGACGGGCAGAAAAGGCGCCGCCCGGGTCAGCGGCTCCCGCAGCGGCGGAACCGACCGCAGCAATGCGAACAGGGATTCCTTCGCCATCGCCGCACTGAACAGATAGGACGCGATCCCCTTTGCCGTCCCGCGATAGAGATCGGCAGCGAGATAAGGATCGGTCTCGATGTCGGCAGCATCGACAAAGATAAAATCGTCCATCGCCCAGATCACGCGCTTCGCGCCGCGGTCGATGGCCTGCTCGAGCACAAAGCCCTGCTGACGCGAATTGGAGCCGGTCATCGCCAACTTGAGCGAGTGCACGCCGAGGGCATGGTCGATGTCGCTCTGGCGGAAATGGATCGCGAGCGAGGTACCCATGAAGGCGGTATCGAACGACTGGCTGCGGATCAGTCCGGCATTCTGCACGCGCGTGTCATCGGAATAGAACGGCGCGACGAGACGCGAGGGCCGAAACAGTTGCAGGGGATCGATGACATAGGTGAGCGCAGCCGCGCCCAGCACGCACGCGATGCTCGCAAGGAGAAGACGCCCTGGATATGTGAACGCGCCGCGCATCAGAACCGGAAATAGATGAATTCGCTGTGGCTCTGGATACCCAAAATCCCGAACGCAAGCACCAGCGACGCACCATAGAGGACCAGCGGTCGCATCCGTCCGGACATCAGGCCGTCGCCGACCCTGCGATTGGCGTGGTCGTACCCCATGAGTCCTTGCGTGTTCGGCGCCAGCCACACCAGCGCGGCATAGATCGTGACCATCACCGACGCCGCAATCTCCTCGCGGCCGAACACGATGTTGAAGGGATCGGCCATCGCATTCACAATCCGCATTGCCCAATCGACCCGTTCGGCACGGAAGAAGACCCAGGCGACAACGACGGCGAGGAATGTCAGCACGGCTCCGGCGACACGCGTCGGGTGCGCGAGCCACTTCGGAACATTCGGCACCAGCGCGTTGAAAGCGTGATTGATACAGAGATAGGCGCCATGCAGGGCGCCCCAAATGACAAAAGTCCAGGCCGCGCCATGCCAGAGCCCGCCGAGCAGCATCGTGAGCAGCAAGTTGATGTAGCGCAGCACGCGCCCGCGCCTGTTGCCCCCTAGCGGGATGTAGAGATAGTCGCGCAGGAAGTGCGACAGCGTCATGTGCCAGCGGCGCCAGAACTCGACGATGCTGGTGGCCTTGTAGGGCGAGTTGAAATTGACCGGCAGGAAGATGCCGAACATCAGCGATATCCCGATCGCCATGTCGGAATAGCCGGAAAAGTCGAAATAGAGCTGGAACGTGTAGGCGAGTGCACCGAGCCAGGCCTGATCAAAACTCGGCGCGCGCGCATCGAAGGCGAGCGCGACCAGCGGCTGGATGCCGTCGGCAAGGCAGGTCTTCTTGAACAGGCCGATTGCGAAGATGATGAGGCCGCACAGGATCAGATGCGCATGCGGATGCTTGGTTTCCTCCCGCTCGAATTGCGGGATCATGTCCTTGTGGTGAAGGATTGGCCCCGCGATCAGATGCGGAAAGTAGGTCACGAACAGCGCATAGTGTGGCAGCGCGTAGGCCGCGACCTGCCCGCGCCAGGCGTCAACCAGGAACGCGATCTGGGTGAACGTGTAGAAGGAGATGCCGACCGGCAGCAGGATGTGGACCGCAAAGTGCGTGCCGGCCAGCGCGTTGACGTTCTCGGTGACGAAACCGGCATATTTGAAGATGCCAAGTACGAGAAGATCGCCGGCGACGCCGAGGGCCAGTGCCACCTTTCGTTGCGACGAAGTAAGCTTGGCCACGATGAGGAGGTGGCCTATGCCGTAGTTGAAGGCGATCGATAGCAGCAACAGGGCCACGAACTGCCAGTTGCCAATGGCATAGAAGGTGAGCGAGGCCGCCGCCAGCCAGATCACCGGGGCCAGATTGCTGCGCCGCCCGAGCCAGAAATAGCCAGCCAGCGCGGCCGGCAGGAACAGCAGGATGAACGGGTAGGAATTGAACAACATCAGGCTGGACCGGCGGCAGGACTAAAGACCCGGCCCCTAAAGCATACAAGCGGCCCGTCAACAACCCGGCGACGACGCCCGCAGCGACGCTGGCAATTCACGGAAGCGGGACGATATAAGGTGAAGCACGCATCTGAATGAGGATCGAGTGACACAAGCCAAAACACCTTCCCTGCCCCCCCTCGCGCCGCGCCGGCCGCATTCCTTCACGCGACACGGGATCACCGTGACGGATGAATATGCCTGGTTGAAGGACGAGAAATGGCAGGAGGTGCTGCGCGACCCCGCGGTGCTCGATCCCGACATCCGCAAATATCTCGACGCAGAAAATGGCTACACCGAGAGCCTGCTCGGCCATACCGCGGCGCTCCAGAAAACGCTGGTGCGCGAGATGCGGGGGCGGATCAAGGAGGACGATTCCAGCGTGCCGTCGCCGGATGGTCCTTTCGCCTATTTCCGCAAATTCCGCGAGGGCGGTCAGCACGAGCTGTTCGGCCGTATGCCGCGCGACGGCGGCGAGGGCCACATCGTGCTCGACGGCGATGCGCTCGCCAAGGACCATGAATACTTCAAGTTCGGCGGCAGCCGGCACTCGAACGACCACAGGCTGCAGGCCTGGAGCGCCGACACCAAGGGCTCGGAGTATTTCTCCATCCGCGTGCGCGACTGGGCGACCGGCAAGGACCTCGACGACGTCGTCGAGGAGACCGACGGCGGCGTGGTCTGGAGCAAGGATGCGACGTCGTTCTTCTACGTGAAGCTCGACGACAACCACCGCCCGATGCAGGTGTGGCGGCATAAGCTCGGCACTGGGCAAGCCGACGACACGCTGGTCTACGAGGAGCAGGATTCCGGCTGGTTCACCCATCTGCAAGAGAGCACCAGTGGCCGCTTCTGCGTGATCGCGGGCGGCGACCACGAGACGTCCGAGCAGCGGCTGATCGACCTCGCCCACCCCGACGCACCGCCGCGCCTGGTCGCGGCACGCAAGGAAGGCGTGCAATATTCGCTGGCCGACCGTGGCGACGAACTCTTCATCCTGACCAACGCCGACGATGCCATCGACTTCAAGATCGTCACCGCGCCGCTCGCCTCACCCGAGCGCAAGAACTGGCGCGATCTGATCCCGTATCGCCCGGGCATCTACATCATCGACCTCGATCTCTATGCCGGCCACATGGTGCGGCTGGAGCGCGCCAACGCGCTGCCGTCCATCGTGATCCGCGACCTCGCCTCGAACGAGGAGCACGCGATCGCGTTCGACGAAGCGGCCTATTCGCTGGATACGATGGGCTCCTACGAATTCGAGACGACCAATTTGCGCTTCGCCTATTCGTCGATGACGACGCCGTCGGAAGTCTACGATTACGACATGGTCAAGCGCACGCGCACCCTTCGCAAGCGGCAGGAGATCCCGTCCGGCCACAATGCGAGCGACTACGTCACCACCCGCATCATGGCGAAAGCGCATGACGGCGCCGAGGTGCCGGTCTCGATCCTCCATCGCCGCGGACTCACGCTCGACGGCGCGGCGCCGCTGCTGCTCTACGGCTACGGCTCCTACGGCATGGCGATGCCGGCTTCGTTCAGCGCCAACCGCCTGTCGCTGGTCGACCGTGGCTTCGTCTATGCCATCGCCCATATCCGCGGCGGCGCCGACAAGGGCTGGGGCTGGTACCTCGACGGCAAGCGCGAGAAGAAGACCAATTCGTTCGACGATTTTGCCGCCAGCGCACGCGCGCTGATCGATGCGAAGTACACCAGTGCAAAGCGCATTGTCGGCCACGGCGGTTCGGCCGGCGGCATGCTGATGGGCGCGGTGGCGAACCGCGCCGGCGAATTGTTCGCCGGCGTCGTCGCCGAAGTGCCGTTCGTCGACGTGCTCAACACGATGCTCGACGACACGCTGCCGCTGACGCCGCCGGAATGGCCGGAATGGGGCAACCCGATCGAGAGCGAGAAGGATTTCCGCACCATCCTGTCCTATTCGCCCTACGACAATGTCGCGGCGAAAGACTATCCGGCGATCCTGGCGATGGGCGGGTTGACCGATCCGCGTGTCACCTATTGGGAGCCCGCCAAATGGATCGCGCGCCTGCGCGCGACCATGAGCGGCGGCGGCCCGGTCCTGCTCCGCACCAACATGGGCGCCGGCCACGGCGGCGCATCGGGACGCTTCAACCGGCTCGATGAAGTCGCGATCGTCTATGCGTTCGCGCTGTGGGCGGCGGGGATGGCGGAGGCGTGACTTCGTAGCCCGGATGGAGCGCAGCGAAATCCGGGATTAGTGCAGACGACATCACAGCCCCGGATTGCGCTGCGCTCCATCCGGGCTACGGCCTCGAGAGAGGCGAAGCCTCACACGGCCCCATGCGCCTCCACATACAGCGCATACACCGAGTGGCTGCTTGCCATATACAGGCGATTGTTCTTCGGCCCGCCGAAGCAGAGATTGGCGCAGCGTTCGGGCAGCTTGATGAAGGCGAGCGGCTTGCCCTCTGCGTTGAACACCATCACGCCGTCGAGATCCTCCGACTTGGCCTTGAGCTGATAAACCTTGCGGCCGGCGATGTCGGTCGGCTCGGATTGCAGCGCACCGTTGGAGCCCCAGCCGCACCAGAGATTGCCGTCGCGGTCGACGCGAAAACCGTCGAGCGAGGCCTGGTCAGCCGCGTCGATCAGCTTGGTCTTGCCGCTGAGCGAACCGTCGTCACCGACATTATAGCTCCAGATGCTGCGGTTGGGCGTACCTTTCCACTCGACCACGTAGAGCTTCTTCTCGTCAGGCGAAAAGGCGAGGCCGTTCGGATTGACGAGGTCGGTCAGCATAGCGCTGAGCTTGCCGTCCTTAGCGATGCGGTAGACGTTGGTGGTGGCTTGCTCGGCCTTTTCCTTCTTGCCCTCCCACTCGCCGTTGATGCCGAACAGCGGGTCGGTGAACCAGATGCTGTCGTCGGACTTCACCACGATGTCGTTCGGCGCGTTCAGCCGCTTGCCCTCGAACTTCTCGGCCAGCACGGTGATCTTGCCGTCCTTCTCGGTGCGGGTGATGCGGCGGGTCACCGAGTGCTCGCAGCTGACGAGGCGGCCCTGGCGGTCGCGCGCATTGCCGTTGGCGTAGTTGGCATTGGCGCGGAACACGCTGGTCTGCCCGGTCTTCTCGTCGAACTTCATGATCCGGTTGTTGGGAATGTCCGAGAACAGCAGATAGCCGCCTTCGGGAAAATAGGCGGGGCCTTCGGCCCAACGCATGCCGGTCGCGACCTGCTCGAGCGTCGAGGAATAAAGCCGGTACTTTCCAAAACTGGGATCGAGGATTTGAACGGCGGGATCGGGGTAGCGCTGGTTCGGCGCGAACGGAAACGACTGGGCACCGGCGGCGCGGGCGAGGAGCGCGGAAGTGGCCGCAGCGCCAGCGCCGGCCAAGAGGTTGCGTCGCGTGAAATTCATGGAGTCCTCCCTGGGTGATTTAAGGCCGGCGCTTGCTGCGGCCGGCCTGTTTCTTGATATGCTTGGTGTCGGCGCGCGGCCTTTACCTTCCGTTCGCCTTCCGCCATGCGGCGAAGTCGGTCAGCGTCTGCGGGTCCGTCGCGGGATAGAGACCGAAAATGCCGCGGCCCTTGTTGACTTCTTCGGTGACGAAGTCCTCGAACGCGGTCATCTCGAAGGTCTCGTTGGCGATCTCCTCAGCGAGATGCGCAGGGATCACGATCACGCCGTCGCTGTCGCCGAGAATGACGTCGCCGGGAAACACGGGCGCATCCCCGCAGCCGATCGGCACGTTGATCTCGATGGCGTGATGCAGCGTCAGATTGGTCGGCGCGCTTGGGCGGTGGTGGTAGGCGGGGATACCGAGCTTGGCGATCTCGGCCGAGTCGCGAAAACCGCCATCGGTGACGACCCCGGCGACACCGCGCTTCATCAAGCGCGTGACCAGGATCGCACCGGCGGACGCGGCGCGCGCGTCCTTGCGGCTGTCCATCACCAGCACGCTGCCCGCCGGGCAATCCTCGACTGCCTTGCGCTGCGGATGGGAGCGGTCCTTGAAGACCTCGATGGTGTTGAGATCCTCGCGCGCCGGCATATAGCGCAGCGTGAAGGCTTCACCGACCATGGTCGGCTGGTCGGCACTGAGCGGGTGCACATCCTGGATCATCTGGATGCGCAGGCCCCGCTTGAACAACGCGGTTGCGACGGTGGCGGTGGAGACGGATTTGAGCTTGTTGCGGGTGGCCTCGGCAAGTTTGGTCATGTCACGCTCTCTAGTAAATCGAGGGCTCGCCGATCGGCGCGCCGAAATCGGTCTCGAGGAAGTCGAAGTCGCAGCCGTCATTGGCCTGCTTGATGTGCTTGGTGAACATCCAGCCATAGCCGCGCTCGAAGCGGCGCTCGGGCTGCTTCCAGGCGGCGCGGCGCTTGTCGAGCTCGGCTTCCGACACGTCGAGATTGATGGTGCGGGCGCCGACGTCGAGCGTGATGCGGTCGCCGTTCCGCACCAGCGCGAGCGGTCCGCCGACATAGGATTCGGGAGCGACATGCAAAATGCAGGCGCCGTAGCTGGTGCCGCTCATGCGCGCATCGGAGATCCGCACCATGTCGCGGACGCCCTGCTTCACAAGCTTGGTCGGGATCGGCAGCATGCCCCATTCCGGCATGCCCGGCCCGCCCTGCGGCCCCGCATTGCGCAAAATGAGAATGTGGTCTTCGGTGACCTCGAGATCGGGATCGTCGACCGCCTTCTTCATCGAAGGATAGTCGTCGAACACCAGCGCCGGCCCGGTGTGCTTGAGGAAGCGCGGCGCGCAGGCCGACGGCTTGATGACGCAGCCGTCGGGCGCGAGATTGCCCTTGAGCACCGCGAGGGCGCCTTCCTTGTAGATGGGATTGTCGATCGAGCGGATCACATCGTCATTGTGGACCTCGGCATGCGCGATATTCTCGCCCAGCGTCAGGCCGGTGACGGTGATGCAGTCGAGATGCAGATGCGGCTTGATCTGCCCCATCAGCGCCGGCAGGCCGCCGGCATAGAAGAAGTCCTCCATCAGATAGGCATCGCCGCTCGGCCGCACATTGGCGATCACGGGCACCTTGCGGCTCGCAATCTCGAAATCGTCGAGGCCGATGTCGAGACCGGCGCGGCGGGCCTGCGCGATCAGATGGATGATCGCATTGGTCGAACAGCCCATGGCCATCGCCACCGCGATCGCGTTCTCAAACGCCTTGCGGGTCTGGATCGTCTTCGGCGTCAGATCTTCCCAGACCATCTCGACGATACGGCGCCCGCATTCCGAGGCCATGCGGATATGGTTGGCATCAGCGGCGGGAATCGAGGACGCGCCCGGCAGCGTCATGCCGATCGCCTCTGCAATCGCGGTCATGGTGGAAGCCGTGCCCATGGTCATGCAGGTGCCGTAGCTGCGCGCAATGCCGGCCTCGATGTCGAGCCAGTCCTTGTCGGAGATTTTTCCGGCGCGCCGCTCGTCCCAGTATTTCCAGCCGTCCGAGCCCGAGCCGAGCGTCTTGCCCTTCCAATTGCCGCGCAGCATCGGACCTGCCGGCAGATAGATCGCCGGGATGTTCATCGAGGTCGCACCCAGCAGCAGCGCCGGCGTGGTCTTGTCGCAGCCGCCCATCAGCACCACGCCGTCGACGGGATGGCTGCGCAACAGCTCCTCGGCGTCCATCGCCAGCAGATTGCGATAGAGCATGGTGGTCGGCTTGAGCAGCGATTCCGACAGCGACAGTGCCGGCAGCTCCAGCGGCAGGCCGCCGGCCATCAGGATGCCGCGCTTGACGTCGTCAACGCGCGACTTGAAGTGCATGTGGCAGGGCTGCGCGTCCGACCAGGTGTTGAGGATCGCGATGATCGGGCGGTCCTTCCACTCCTCCGGCGCGTAGCCCATCTGCATGGTGCGGGAGCGATGGCCGAACGAGCGGAGATCGTCGGGTGCGAACCAGCGCGCGCTGCGGAGCTGGTCGGGCGTTAGTTTCTTCTTGGTCATGATTGGGTGCCCCATTTCTGCACGGTGTTCCGCTCGATGGCGCGGAAGATCAGGTTTTCGACAAAAAGCCCGATGATGATCACCGTCAAGAGGCCGGCGAAGACCGCAGGTATGTCGAGCAGGTTGCGGTTTTCGAAGATGAACCAGCCGAGCCCGCCCTGCCCCGACGACACGCCGAACACCAGCTCGGCCGCGATCAGCGTGCGCCAGGCAAAGGCCCAGCCGATCTTGAGGCCGGTCAGGATCGAGCCGAACGCGGCGGGGATGAGGATTTTCGCCACGTACGGCAATCCCCGAAGGCCGTAATTGCGGCCGACCATGCGCAGCGTGTTGGACACGCTCTTGAAGCCCGAATGGGTGTTGAGCGCGACCGGCCACAGCACCGAATGGATCAGCACAAACACCAGACTGCCGTTGCCGAGACCGAACCAGATCAAAGCGAGCGGCAACAGCGCGATCGCCGGCAGCGGATTGAACATCGCCGTGACCGTCTCAAGGAAATCGGTGCCGATGCGGGTGGAGATCGCGAGCACGGTGAAGATCGCGGCGAGCGCGATGCCGGCTGAATAGCCCATGAACAGCACTTTTAGCGAAGCCCAGGCCCGCATGGGAATCGTGCCGTCCTTGACGCGATCGTAGAGCGTGAGGATCGTGTCGTGCAGCGTCGGAAACAGCAGGGGATTGTCGAGGGCGAGGCCGTAGGCCTCCCAGACCGCCGCGAGGAACAGGATGATGACGGTCTTGCGGACCAAGCCGTCGTTCCACAACAGCTCGGGCACGCTCAGCTTGCGCTCGACCTCGGCTGCGCTGCCGACGACCGGCGCGTCACGCAGCATTATTCTCGCTTCGCCCATGAGAGGCTCCCTCAATGCGCCGTTGCTTCGGAGGCGAACAGGAGATCGTGAATCTCCTTCTCCAGCCGGCCGGCACTGCCATCGTCATTGGAGACCTTGTCGACGTCGACCACCTCGGCCTTGACGCGGCCGGGATGCGGCGACAACAGCAGGATGCGGTTGCCGATGCGGATCGCTTCCGCGATCGAGTGGGTCACGAACAGCACGGTGAATTTGGTCTCGCTCCAGAGCTGGAGCAGCTCGTCCTGGCAGGTTCGCCGCGTCAGCGCGTCGAGCGCGGCGAACGGCTCGTCCATCAGTAGGATGTCGGGCTCCATTGCCATGCCGCGCGCGATCGCGACGCGCTGCTTCATGCCGCCGGAGAGCGTGTGCGGATAAGCGTCGACCACGCGGGTGAGGCCCACTTTCTCGATATAGGCCCGCGCCCGCGCATCGGCATCCTTGCGCGACAATTTTCGCGCGGTCAGCAGCGGAAACATCACGTTGGCCAGCACGCTTTTCCAAGGCAGCAGCTGGTCGAACTCTTGGAAGATCATCATGCGATCGGCGCCGGGACCGCGAATCTCGCGGTCGTTGATGGTCATGCGGCCTTCGCTCGGCGCCATGTAGCCGCCGACGGCCTTGAGCAGGGTCGACTTGCCGCAGCCGGACGGCCCGAGCAGCACGAAGCGGTCGGACCTGTCGACTGTGAAGCTGACCCGTTCGGTCGCCGTGACGACGGCGCTGGAGGTCTTGTAGCGCAGCGTCACGGAGCTGACGTCGAGCAGCGCCATCAGTTGCCCTTCAGATCGTGGGCGACGGGCAGATAATAATCAGTCCAGGCCTTGGGCTGAGTCTTCAGCGTGCCGGTCTTGAACAGATGGGCGGCGAATTTCATCGTGCCCTGCGGTTCGAGATTCCACTCCATCATGCCGGGCTCCTGGAGGAGATCGAGCAGCTCTTCCACCGAGGTCTTGTCGCCGGTGATCTCCTTGTAGATCTCGACCGCCTGTCTGGTGTCGCTGCGGATCAGATCCTGAGCTTCCTTGGTCGCATCGCGCACGGCCTGGATGATTTTCGGGTTGGCATCAGCGAACTTCGTGGTGGTGAAGAACTGCGCCTGGCTGAGCGGGCCGCCCATCACGTCAGGCGACGACAGCACGACATGCGCGCCCGGCACGTTCTTCAGCTCGAGGAAGGTGAACGGCGGAATCGAGAAATGGGTGTGCACCTCGTGCTTGGCGTTGGACAGCGCCGCATAGGCGTCGGGATGACCGAGCTGCACCGTGTTGACGTCCAGCTTCGACCATTGGTCGGGACCAAAGGCTTCGGCGGCGGCGATCTGGAGCACGATGGCCTGGGTCGAGACTTTTACGGTCGGCACGGCGATCTTGTCGTTGGGGCCGAAATCCTTGATCGACTTGATGTTGGCGTCGCGACTGATCAGCGTCATCGGCTGCGCCGAGGTCGCGACGATGCCCTTGACGCCGCCGCGGGTGCGGTCCCACAGCAGCAGCAGATTGCCGGTGCCGGTGTTGAGGATGTCGACCCCGCCCGCGAGCAGCGCATCGGTCTGCGCACCGCCGCCGGAGAAGGTGACCCATTTGGTGGTGACGCCGGCCACCCCGAGCTGAGCGGCGTGCTTCTCGATCAGCTTCTGCTTTTCCATGATGTGGCTCGGCATGTAGAAAATGCCGGGCTGGCGAGACAGCGAGATCTCGGACTTCTGCTGCGCCTTTGCTGGCGAAGCCGTCAGCGCCGCTGCGGCGATCAGGGCGACGGCCGTGAGGCCACACTGAAATTGCTTGATCATTGTTGTTCGTTTCCTCCGGCCGCCATTGACGAGCGATCTTGCTAATGCACTAATGCATTAGTGTATCAAAGGCAAGCTGGCCGGAGCGCTTCGCATGGAACCAGCCGAACCCGCGCCCCGCGTAGCCCCCCGCCCCGGCGCGCGGCTCGACCGGGCCCGGCAGGCCGCACCGCAAGTATTCGAGCGGCTGCGCAATGCCATTCTCGCGCTCGAATTGCCGCCGGGCTCGCCGCTGTCGCGCACGGATCTCGCCGCACAATTCGGCGTCAGCTCGACGCCGATCCGCGACGCCTTGATGCGGCTCGAGGAAGAAGGGCTGGTCGACGTGTTTCCGCAGCACGCCACCGTAGTCAGCCGCGTCGACGTCGGTCGGGCCGAGCAGGCCCATTTCCTGCGCCAGGCGCTGGAGCTCGAAATCGTCCGGCTGCTCGCGCAGCAGCACGGCGAAGCCCTGGTCATACGCCTCGACCACACGATCGCGCTCCAGCAGCAATTCGCCAAGGCCGGAGACTTCGAGAGCTTCATCGCTGGCGACAATGATTTTCACGCGCAGCTTTATGCCGCGGCCGGCAAGCAGGAACTCTGGACGCTGGTGCGCAGCCGTAGCGGACATATCGACCGGCTGCGCCGGATGCATCTGCCCTCACCCGGCAAGGCCCAGAACATCGTCCGCCACCACAAGCTGATCACGCGCGCGATCGAGGCCGGCGACGCCGATGCTGCGCAACAGCATCTGCGCAAGCACCTGTCGGGCACGTTGAGCGAGCTCGACACGATCCGAAGCCACTATCCGGAATATTTGACCGACTAGGCATATGGCGCGCGGTTGTCGCGAGCGCTTGTGCACGTCACCGTGCATAAATTGACGCAACCGAGTTCGCCTTTTGCGAGCAATCTTGGGATCGATGGCGAAGTGCTTGCAGGCCAGATGCAATCCGCGCAACAATTTCAGAGTTGATGGTTTGATTTGCGGTCGCTGGGACACCCCATCCGGCCCGGGAGGATACCAGACGTGGCCAACATCCTGATCGTGGATGACGATCCGGCCGTGCAGATGACGATTCGGCTGCTCCTGGAGAGGGCCGGTCATCAAATCACCGTCGCCGGAGACGGCCGCAAGGGACTTGCGCTGTTCGAGGCCGGCCAGTTCGACCTTCTCTTTCTCGACATCTTCATGCCCGGCATGGACGGCCTGGAGACGATGCGCCACATCCGGGCGCTGCAGCCGGCGATTCCGATCGTCGTCATTTCCGGCCGTTCGTTCACGCCGGACGCCCATGCGGAGCCGGACTTCCTCAAGATGGCGACCAAGCTCGGCGCGGTGGCGAGCTTGCAGAAGCCGTTCCGGGCCGACGCGCTGCTCGGCGCGGTCGCTGGCTGCCTGGACGCGGCGCGGACGGCATCGGTGAGGAATCCGGATGTCAGCACCGGCCGCCGATGACAAGAACCTTCATTCTGTTCCAACCGAGCGCGGGCACGGCCATTCAGGAAGCGGTGCAGATTTCCCCATGACACTCGCTACGCGGCTCGCCATCGCGATGATCCTGCTGGTGGCGGTCACCGTGGCCGCAGTCGGCTGGCTCGGCTATCGCAATATCACCCAGGCCGTCATTCCGCGGGTCCTGGAACGGATTGAAGCCCAGTCGAGCCTGCTGGCCACCCATCTTGACTCCTACGTTGCCGGCGCGCGCGGCGATCTGCTCGGTTATCGCTCCGCCGCGGCCATCAACGGCCTGATCCGTGCCCACATCGGTGGAGGCCTCGACGAAGTCGACGGCGTTTCCGAGCAAACCTGGCGCGAGCGCATCGCAGCCCGGCTCGCAGCCGAGATCGACGCGAAACCGAGCTACGGGCAATTTCGAATCATCGGCCTTGACGACGACCAGCGCGAGTTGGTCCGCGTCGATCGCGCCGGCCCGAACGGAACAGCACGGATCGTCCCCGACGGCGAACTGGAACGCAAGAGCGACCGAACCTACTTCCAGGAGACGATTCGATTGGCGCCGGGCGACATCTATGTTTCGCCCGTCGATCTCGCCACGCGGCAGGGAGGAACCACGGACCCTCACATTCCGACGTTGCGCGTCGCGACTCCGCTGTTCACGCCTGATAGCAAGCCGTTCGGCATCGTCATCGCCAATATCGACATGCGTCCTGCGCTCGACCGCGTCCGCTCGACCACGAGCGCAGGAGGAGAAATCTATGTCGTGAATTCGCGTGGCGACTATCTTGTCCACCCTGATCGTGCGCGGGAATTCGGTGCATTGCTTGGCAACGCCAACGATTGGCGCCGGGACTTTCCTTTCTTTGCAGCCCGGGCCGGCCTGCCGCAAGGATCCACGCAGCTTACGAGCGACCAAGCGGGCCGGCCGAGTGGAGCGGCGCTCGCACCGGCACTGCTGGCCGGCAAGGAGTGGTTGGCAGTCATCGAGACGGCCCCACCATCCGTGTTCAGTAGCGTTCCGGCGGCCATTCAAAAAGCCTCCTCACTGGTCGGCCTGCTTGCTGTCCTTGCCGCAGCTTTGCTTGCGGTACTGCTGGCGCGCTCATTGACGCGGCCGATCGGGCGTCTGACCGCGGCGGTGGAAGCGATCGGCAGCGGACGGCGCGCCGAGATTCCCGTCGATGCGAGCGGAGAGACAGGCGTGCTGGCGCGGGCATTCGCGCAAATGGTCGAAGAAACGAGAGCGAAGACGACCGCGCTTGAACGCGAGATCGAGGAGCATCGCCGCACCGAGGCCGCGCGAAGCCATCATGAAGCGCGCGAGCGCTTGTTCAGCGCCGCCGTCGAATCCTCCGACGAAGCGATCGTGATGCAATCGCTCGACGCCATCATCACCGGCTGGAATGCCGCCGCCGAGCGCCTCTACGGCTATTCGGCGAATGAGGCGATCGGGAAATCCACCTCGATCATCGTCCCACCCGACCGACGCGAGCAAGGCAAGGACTATTTGCGGCGGATCGCCGGAGGTGAACCGATGGAACGGTTCGAGACGGTGCGCCTGCGCAAGGATGGCACGCCGGTCGAAATCTCACTCAGCCTGTCGCCGATCAGGGGCCCATCGGGCGAGATCGTGGGCGCCTCCGGCACCGCGCGCAGCCTGACCGAGGCGCGACGGGCCGAGCGGGCGCTGCAGCAGCAGCTCGAGGAACGGCGACAGATCTTCGAGACCTCCCAGGATCTGATCATGGTGATGGACGCGCGCGGCCACATCGCGCAGATCAGTCCGAGCAGCGAGGCCATTCTCGGCTACCGGCCGGAGGAGATGATCGGCCGCAGCGGCGCCGATTTCATTCATTCCGGCCATCTCGACCAGTCGCGCGACGAGATGCGCGCGCTCAGGCGCGGCGAGCGGCTGAAGCTCGCGGACACCCGCTGCTTCCACAAGGACGGTCGTGAGGTCTGGCTGTCCTGGCTCGGCAGCTGGTCCGACCACGCCCAGCGCTACTTCTTTGTCGGGCGCGACATGACAGAAGCGAGGCTTGCACAGGAGTCCTTGCGGGAGAGCGAACAGCTTGCGCGCAACATCGTCGAGACCTCGCTCGATGCTTTCACCCAGACGGACCACACCGGGGCCATCCTGAGTTGGAACTCGCAGGCCGAGAAGCTCTTCGGATGGACCCGTGAGGAGGCGATCGGCAAGAATGCGATTGAGCTTTTCGTCGCCCCCAGTGAGCGCGAAAGCGTCAGGGCCAGACTGAAGCTCTTTCTCGAATCCGAGCAACAATCGCTGGCTAATCCACGGCGCGAACTTTTGGTGCGGCGACGCGACGGTAAGGAGTTCAGGGCCGAGCTCAGCGTCACGGCGCTCCAGCGACGCGAAGGCGTTCTCTTCAATTCGTTCTACCGCGACCTGACCGACAAGATCGCGGCCGACGAGCGCATCCGCCAGGCCGAGAAAATGGAGGCGGTCGGCCAGCTCACCGGCGGCGTGGCGCACGACTTCAACAACATTCTCACCGTCATCACCGGAACGATCGAGATCCTGGCCGACGCGGTGGCCAACGAGCCGGAGCTCGCGGCGATCACGAAGATGATCGACGAGGCCGCCGGGCGTGGCGCCGAGCTGACGCAGCACCTGCTGGCGTTTGCGCGCAAGCAGCCGCTCCAGCCGCGCGAGATCGACGTCAACGCGCTGATCATCGACACGGCGAAATTATTGCGGCCGACGCTGGGCGAGCAGATCCATATCGAATCGGTGTTCGAGGACGAGAACTGCGTCGCGATCGTCGATCCCAGCCAGCTCACCACCGCGATCCTCAACCTCGCGCTCAATGCCCGCGATGCCATGCCGGGCGGCGGCAAGCTGATCGTGGAGACGGGCGCGGCCTATCTCGACGAGGTCTATGCCAGCGTCAACGACGTCCCGCCGGGACACTACGTGCTGATCGCCGTGAGCGACACCGGCAGCGGAATTCCCGCCAACATGCTGGCCAGGGTGTTCGACCCCTTCTTCACCTCGAAGGGACCGGGCAAGGGCACCGGACTCGGGCTTTCGATGGTCTACGGCTTCATCAAGCAGTCGGCGGGCCATATCAAGATCTACAGCGAGGAAGGCCACGGCACCACGATCAAGATGTACCTGCCGCCCGGCAAGACGCCGACGGCGGTCGGCGAGGGCGTGACGCCGGCGACCATCGAGGGCGGACACGAGACGATCCTTGTGGTCGAGGACGACCGGCTGGTGCGCGACTACGTGCTGGCACAGCTGCATTCGCTCGGCTACGTCACCTTGCAGGCTGCGAACGCCGCGGAGGCGCTCGCAATCGTCGCCGCCGGAAAACCGTTCGACCTCCTGTTCACCGACGTCATCATGCCCGGCAAGATGAACGGAAGGCAGCTCGCCGACAAACTGCAGAGAACGCGTCCCGATCTCCGGGTGCTCTACACGTCCGGCTATACCGAGAACGCGATCATCCATCACGGCCGGCTGGATTCGGGCGTTCTGCTGCTGGCGAAGCCCTATCGCAAATCGGATCTGGCGCGGGCCATCCGCAAGGCGTTGAACAGTTGATGGCGCGTCGGGTGAGAGCCCGCAGCCGGGGTGAGCGAAGCGATACCCGGGAACACCACGAGCCACGTCCCGGAAGTCGCTTCGCTCATCCGGGCTACGAAATGTCGCCCACGGAATTTACGACGCGCGCTGCGCCGCGGTCATCACGATCCGGATCAGATCGGCGGCATTGCGCGCACCGAGCTTCTTCATGATGTTGGCGCGATGGTCCTCGATGGTGCGCGGGCTGATGCCGAGCGTGCGGCCGGCCTCCTTGTTGGAAGCGCCGGCGGCGAACTGCTCGAGCACCTCGCGCTCCCTGCGCGTCAACGGCTCGCGCCCGGGGAAATGCAGCGAGCCGAACTTCGGCGCTGCGTTCTCCGACTGCCTGCGGGCATAGGCGCCGATCGCCTCGTCGAGCCGGCCGACGATCTCGCTGCCGCGGAACGGCTTCTCGATGAAGTCGAGCGCGCCGCTCTTGATGGCCCCGACCGCCATCGCGATATCGCCCTGTCCGGAGATCATGAAGATCGGTGCCGGATAGTCCTCGCCGTGCAGCTCATTGAGAATATCGAGCCCGGACTTGCCGGGAATGTGCACGTCGAGCAGGACCGCTGCAGGTGTGCGGCTTCGCGCGACGGAGAGCAATGCTGCGCCGTCCGCAAAACAGATCACCTCATAGCCCGCCGCCTTCAACACCATCGACAAGGTGTCGCGAACGGCAGCGTCGTCGTCGACCACGAAGATTTCACCGCGAGAGCTTTGTTCGGCCATGTGCCACACATCCGGTTGGCATGAAGGACTCGCGTCCGCCCCAACCGTTATGGCGTTCGGCGCGGATTCGGCCCACCGTATTTGTACGGGACATGGACTTGACGCACAAGTAGCGGCCAGGCGCCTAATTGCAGAGGACGGAGAATATCCATGCTAATTTTGGCCGCTACGCCGCCTCTCGTGGCAATGCCCGAAGTCGAGAGCCGTGAGCTGATTGCGGCCGACCTTCGCGTGCTGATCTCGCAGATCGAGAGCAGCATGCGCCGGACCGCCACAGCCATGGATCAAGAACACAGGAGTGATCCGGAAAGTTCCGCCGACGTCTTCGTGCTCGACGATGTCACACCCCGGTATGCCAGGGCGATCGCCGCGCTCGACGCCTGCCGGGCGGGCCTTGGCCACGCCCTGGAATGCCTGTCGGAGGCCAGCGGTACGCTGTAGATCGCGATCGCTGCGACGCGGCGACCGCATTCTTTCATCGCATGGCCGGCCGCGGCTCAGGCGCGGTGCCGCTCCACGATCGCGTCGCTGGCGACACCACCCCAGGTGTGGATCGCCGGCAGGCCCATCGCGGTCTTGCCGAGATTGGCGAGGCTGATGCGCAACGCGGCCAGATCCAGCGGCTTGGGCAGGCTCTGGAGCTCGATCCCAACGGAACGGGCGAAGCTGCGGGCGGCGCTGCGGCGCTTGCCGTCCATGCCGCTGACGACGATCACGGCGCCGCCAAATTTCGCCTTGGCCATCTCGCCCAGCACGTCCATGCCGTCGCCATCCTCGAGCACGAGATCGAGTGTCACGCAGTCGAAGCGCGCGGTGCGGAGTTTCTCGATCGCTTCGGCCACGGACGGCGCCACGGTGACCTCGTGGCCGGCCTGCTTGGCCGCGACCGTGATCAGGCTGCGCTGTGTGCCGTCATCATCGACCACCAGAAGCTGAAGCGCGCGCCGCTCGGCGCCGTCGGGCAGGTTTGACGGGAGAGAGGAGAAAGAGCTTCTGGGCATTGCCGTATCCTGAGATTGAGACCGGCAATGGATACACCGTTCGCGCTTAGGCGACGTAAAGCCGCGACGGCAAATTCAGTCGGATGTTTCAGCAAATGCGAACCAACGTCGCGGAAAACGGCGACGCGACGCACGTGAAGATCACGCCGCCTCGTCACGGCCACCGACGGCGCGCTTCTTCCGGTTCTTGCCACGCAGGAATTGAATGTCCATTTCGACGCCGTTGACGCGCACCAGCTCACAGCGGCGGTAGGCAAGGCCGGTGGACGACAGCAGCAGGAAGAACTCTTTGAGGTTCAGGCCCTGAATCGAGCCTTCCACCGTCAGGATGGCGTCGGTGTCGGAGATCGCGTTGAGCTTGCAGTCGCGGCGCCAAGTGCCGTCGATGGCCATGATGCAGACATCATAGCCGCGACTGAACGTCACGCGTTCCGCGCCTTTGCCATCCTCGGCCATGCCTATCGTCCCGCCATGACCGCTAGGCGCGGCGCTGCGCCGGCAAGAACCGGCTTGGCGGCCGCCGCGCGCGGGTCGTTCGGCTTGTAGAGACCGCGCTTCTCCGGAATCGGCCTGAACGTGTCGGTCAGTCCGACCACCGTTTCGGCCGCGCCCAGCACCAGGAAGCCGTCTCCCTCGATCTGGCGAGCCAGCCGGTTGAAGATGTTGATCTTGGTGTCCTGATCGAAATAGATCAGCACGTTGCGGCAGAAGATGACGTCGAAGGTGCCGAGCTGAGCGAAATCGTGCAGCAGATTGAGCTGCCGGTGCTGGATCATCGCCCGCAGCTCGGGATTGATCTGCCAGGTCTCGCCGATCTGCTTGAAATATTTCATCAGCATCTGGATCGGCAGTCCGCGCTGCACTTCGAACTGGCTGTAGATGCCGGCCTTGGCCTTCTCGAGCACCTCCTGCGACAGGTCGGTCGCGATGATCTCGACGCGCCAGCCGGTTAGGGCCGCACCCATCTCCTTTAGGCTCATCGCGAGCGAATAGGGCTCCTGCCCCGTGGAGCCGGCGGCGCACCAGATGCGGACGCTGCGGCGGCCGGCGCGGGCCTTGATGATCTCCGGCATGATGGTGTCGCGGAAATGATCGAACGGGACCTTGTCGCGAAAGAAGAAGGTCTCGTTGGTGGTCATCGCCTCGACCACGCTGGTGACGAG
Organism: Bradyrhizobium sp. BWC-3-1; assembly: GCF_032917965.1. NCBI lineage: Bacteria > Pseudomonadati > Pseudomonadota > Alphaproteobacteria > Hyphomicrobiales > Nitrobacteraceae > Bradyrhizobium > Bradyrhizobium sp. BWC-3-1. The sequence continues at coordinate 451,468 of NZ_CP136625.1, read as the reverse complement.
CGCGCCCGAGCCAGCGCCTTGCAACTTCTGCACGAGCTCGCCGATGCCGGAGATCCCGGCCTTGCGCGCCAGCGGCAACAGCCGGCTTTCAATCAGATATTGCTTGTCTGCGGACAGATCGAGCCCGGAATGATCCCTCAGGAACTTACGCAGATACTCATACTCGGTCGGGGTCACGGATAGGCCTCTCGGAAGCTGTACTGGGAACACTCTGGCTGGAACACTCCGCCAGACACTCAGACCATGGCTTGTCCGACCGGAATCAAGCCGACTTCTGCGAATTTGTCGGCGATGATGTCTTTATCGAAGGGCTTCATGATGTACTCGTTGGCGCCGCCGCTGAGCGCCTGAGCGATATGAGCCACGTTATTTTCGGTGGTGCAGAATACAACCTTGGGCTGGTCGCCGCCCGGCAGGCGGCGCATGTGGCCCATGAACTCGAAGCCGTCCATCACCGGCATGTTCCAGTCCAGCAGCACCGCGTCGGGCAGCTTGCGCTGACAGACCTCGAGCGCCTTGGAGCCGTCCTCGGCCTCCGTGACTTCGAATTGCAGGCCTTCCAGGATCCGGCGTGCGATCTTGCGCACGACGCTGGAATCATCGACCACCAAGCACGTCTTCATTTGGGTTCTCCGGCTTCGATGTTTTTGGGGCTCACGCAGCCATTTGCACTTCGGTTTTGAGTTCGAGGACGCGATCGACGTCGAGGACGACCATGAGCTGGCCGTCGAGACGGTGGACACCTCCGGCGAGCTTGGCCATGCGGGGGTCGAGGTTGACGGGGTTTTCTTCCATGCCGTCCTCGGCGAGCCGCAGCACTTCGCCGATCTGGTCGATCAGCAGACCATAGGATTCACCGCGCAGGTCGACGCCGACCGCCATCGGGATCTTGCCGTCCTCGGGCTTGGGCAGGCCGAGCCGGGCGCGCATGTCGACCACGGTGACGATGCGGCCGCGCAGGTTCAGCACGCCCGCGATCTCGCGCGAGGACAGCGGCACGCGGGTGACGCGCTCGGGCATGAACACGTCCTGGACGCGGGAGATCGGCAGGCCGAACAGCTGGCCGCCGATCATCGCGGTGACGTATTCGACCATGGCGCCTTCGCCGGACTGGGTCTTCTTGGTCATGTGCGTATCTCCTGATCCATCCCGCTGGGGTTTAGGCGGCTGCGCGGCTCAGCTCGGAGGCGCCGGCGGCGCCCGCGGTCTGTTCCTTCAGCGCCGCGATCAGACCGGGACGGTCGAACTTGGCGACATAGTCGTGGAAGCCGGCCTGGCGGCCGCGCTCGATCGCCGCCGGCGACACCAGCGCGGACAGCCCGATGATCGGCATCGCGCCCAGATTGCTGTCGGAGCGAATGGTCTCGGCAAACTCGAACCCGTTCATGTCGGGCATCTCGATGTCGGTCAGGACCACGTCGAAGCTCTGCGCGCGCAGCGCCGCCAGGCCCTCCTGCGCGGTCGGCGCGGTGCGGACGCGGTAGCCGGCGGCCTTGAGCACCGGGGCCAGCATGTTGCGGAAGAACGCCGAATCGTCGACCAGCAGCACCGATTGCGAGTGCAGCGACGGCTTCATCTCCTTGCGGGTGAACCAGTCGGAGAACGCCATCGGCAGGAAGTGGCCGACGTCGATCACTTCGGTGGCCTGGCCCTTGATCACGGCCGAGCCGAGAATGCCGGAGGAGGATCCGCCGACCTCGATGTTGAGCCGTTCCTCGACGATGTCGATGATCTCGTCGACGACGAGGCCCATGGAGCGGCCGTCGTCGGAGAACACCAGGATCGGCTGGGCGCCCTGGCTCGCGATGGTGACGCTCTCCATGGCAACGAGCGGCATCAGCTGCTCGCGGTACTGCACCATGTAGCGGCCGTTCGAGAACTCGATCTTGTCGGCCGGGAGCTCTTCCAGGCGCGTGACGAGCCCGAGCGGGACCGCCTTGGGCTGGGCCGAGCCGGCGCGGAACACCAGCAGTGAGGTGGTCTGCTCGCCCGATCCGATGCTGTGCGTCCCGTTCTCGTTGTTCATGTCATGGGCCGAGGAGCCGGCGGCGCCGAGCGCCTTGGCAATGCCGTTGGGGTCGATGATCATGATGACCGCGCCGTCGCCCAGGATGGTATTGCCCGAGAACATGTCGATGTGGCGCAGCTTCGTCGACATCGGCTTGACCACGATTTCTTCGGTGTGGAACACGCCGTCGACGACGATGCCGAAGGTCTGGCTGCCGACCTGCGTCACCACGATGAAGCCGTTCTCGGGATCGGAGACGGCGCCGTCGTCGATCTTGAGCAGCTTCTTGAGATGGATCAGCGGCAGCAGCTTGTTGCGCAACCTGAGAACCGCGGTGTCCTTGATGCGCTCGATGCGGTGCTCCGAGTTGGCGCGGGCCCGCACCAGCTCGACCACGGAGAGCTGCGGGATCGCAAAGCGGTCGCCGGCGGCTTCCACGATCAGCGCGGAGACGATGGCGAGCGTCAGCGGGATCTTGATGGTGACGGAGGAGCCTTCACCGGCGACCGACTTGATGTCGATGGTGCCGCCGATCTGGTCGATATTGGTGCGCACCACGTCCATGCCGACGCCGCGTCCCGACACCGAGGTGATGGCGGCCGCGGTCGAGAAGCCCGGCGCGAAGATGAACTTGTGGATCTGGGCTTCGCTCATCTTCTCGAGCTCGGCCTCGGTGACCAGACCTGAGGAGATCGCCTTGGCCTTGATCCTGTCGGTGTTCAGGCCACGGCCGTTGTCGGCGATGCAGATGATGATGTGGCCGCCCTCGTGATAGGCGGACAGGCGAATGGTGCCCTGCTCGCCCTTGCCGCGGGCGAGACGCTCGGCCGGGGTCTCCAGGCCATGGTCGGCGGAGTTGCGCACCATGTGGGTGAGCGGGTCCTTGATCAGGTCGAGCACCTGGCGGTCGAGCTCGGTGTCGGCGCCGTGCATCTCCAGCTCGATCTGCTTGCCGAGTTCGCTCGAGAGGTCGCGAACGATGCGGGGCAGCTTCTGCCAGGCATTGCCGATCGGCTGCATGCGCGTCTTCATGACGCCTTCCTGCAGCTCGGCGGTGACGTTGGACAGCCGCTGCAACGGCACCTTGAACTCGGTGTCCTCGTTGCGGCGGGAGATCTCCAACAGCTGGTTGCGGGTCAGCACCAGCTCCGAGACCATGGTCATCAGATGCTCAAGCGTATCCACGTTGACGCGGATCGACTGGTTGGCGATGCTGGCTCCCTCGGCGGCGCCCTCGTCGGCGATCGACTTCTTCGGCACGGCCTTGTCCTTGGGCGCCTTGGCTTCCTTCGCTGCTTCCTTGGCAACAGGCACCGGGGCTTCAGCGGCCGGCGGAGGCTCCGCCTTGACTTCGGCCTTGGCAACCGGGACCGGCACTTCGATCGCGGTCTCGCGGAAGGCACGCTCGAGCTCGTCGAGCGAGACTTCGCCCGGACGCAGCGGACGCTCCAGGCTCTGGTCGGCCAGCACGCCGGAGGTCGGCGCGGCTTCAACGGCGACAGGCGCGTCCGGCACCAGCGGCGGCGCTTCGGCAACGGCAGCAGCAGCGCCGGCCGCCATGGCGGCCATGCCCTGCTCGACCATCGCTTCCAGCTTGTCGATGAGATCGCGGTCGGTGCCCTCGGGCTCGGCTTCGGTCGCCTCCAGCCCGGCCAGAATTTCCTTGATGCGGTCGATCGAGGACAGGATCACCGTCACCGCCTGCCCCGTCACCGGCATGCCGTCACGGAATTTGCCCATCAGCGTCTCGCCGGCATGCGCCAGCGCTTCCAGTCGCGGCAATCCGAGGAAGCCGCACGTGCCCTTGATGGTGTGGACCAGCCGGAAAATGTTATCCAGGATCTTGGCGTTGTTCGGCTCCTGCTCGAACTTCACCAGCTGATTGTCCACGGTGTCCAGGCTCTCGCTGGTTTCCGTCAAAAACTCCCGCAACAGATCATCCATGAGCTACGCCTTACAGACCTGGATCTGGACCTCGACGCCCGAGCCGCGCTGGCATGAACGGAAGTCCCCACCTTGGATCGTTAGACATCCCCTTTCACGGTCCCGTTAATTTCATCCTCCGTGCTAATACGGATATTGAAGACAAGTTTGCCGTTCGACTGCATGGGACAGCGTTTTTCGGCAAAACCGGCCCCACGCCGCAGCGGCGAGACGCGTTAGGTGAACGTGCCGATAACGGCGGGACCAGGCGCGCGGGAAAGCCCTGCTTGTGAAGGACGATATGCGCGGTCTTCGCGCAAATTGTATCGAGCCGCCTGCAATCCGGGGCGGTCTCGCCACGTCGCCTGGTGCTCTGCCGGGATATGCATGACCCGCATTTGCGGTAAACGAACCGTTACCCGCGTCCGCTGCGGCCGGTGCCGCGCTAACCCAGGCGCGCGGCCGGGGCAAGCTCGCCCTGGGGACGGTGCTCCGCCAGGCAATCGTTGATGGCGGCGAGCAGCGCGTGCGGCGTGAACGGCTTGCGCAGACAGCGCGCCGCACCGAGTTCCAGCGCCATCCGGAGGAAATCCGGGGCCGGCGAATTCAGATTGCGAACGCGTAGCCGGACATCGCTATCAGCGGAACGGCCGGCGCGCGCTCGTGAAAGATTCTGACCGATTCGAACCCGCGCATGTGCGGCATGAAGATATCGATGATCATCAGATCGAACTGTTCGTGTTCGAGCGCACGAAGTCCGGCTTCCCCTCCTTCGGCGATCGTCACCCGAAAATTGTTGCGCTGGAGATAGACCTCGATGGCCATGCAGACCATCGGGTCGTCATCGACGACGAGAATATGGCGCAGATCTTCTGTCCCCGTTTGAGCTTCCCGATTTGGCGATTCAATAATTGAACCGTGGCGCACGCCATGCTCCTTTGCTCGAGAAATGGACTGTTGAGAGCGTCCTTCGGAGCCGGAAAGACGATTGACGCAGAATCTGCGGCCGCGCGGCGCCAAGGCAACTCCATGACGACGACGCGGCGCGGATGACCTCGAAACGCGCCGGATCAACCATGACCGCGAACAAGCTCCAAACCGATTCTCCAGCCGCACCATCTGGATCTGCTGGTTCCCAGCTCGGTAGGAATTGGGTCAGGGAATCTGTCTTGGCGAGGCCGACGTGCAGCGGCACTGACTGCGATCGGACGTCTTGTCCCAATTGCCAATATATCCCGACGGGAACATGATGGAACGTGGCCGAACGACAAGCAGTTTCCCGTGCTGGTCCGGGAGACGGGAGGCTACTTTGGAAACAATGGTACGTTCCTCCAACGGTTTCCTGTCCGCGCTGTCGGCGGACGATTATGAATTGATCCGCCCCCACCTGCGGACGGGCGATCTGCCGCACGACGCGGTGCTGGTCGCGACCGGCGAAACGCTCAAGCGCGCCTACTTTCCCCATCGCGGCGTCATCTCGCTGGTGGTGGAGCTCGCCAGGGGCGAGCACGTGCAAGTCGCCATGATCGGCCGCGACAGCCTGCTCGGAACGCTCTCTATCATGGGCGATGCCTGCGCGCTGAACACGGCCATCGTGCTGGTTCCAGGCTCCGCCTCGATGATGGACCTCGACCGGCTGCGCGTCGCGGCCGACCAGAGCTGCACCCTGCGGACGCTGCTCACGCGTCACGGACTGGCGGTCTACGCGCAGGTGCAGCAGACCGCGAGCTGCAACGCCGCTCATCCGGTGGAGTCGCGGCTGTCGCGCTGCCTGCTCCACACCCATGACCTCTCCGGCGACTACCGGCTGCTGCTGACCCAGGAGGCGATGGCGCAGATGATCGGCGCTCGGCGCAACAGCGTGTCGCTGGTCGCCAACACCTTGCAGCAGGCGAATTTCATTAACTACAGCCGCGGACACATCCAGATCCTTAACCTGGACGGCCTGCGCCAGACGGCGTGCGAATGCTACGCCACCGTGAAGGCGCAGTATGACCGGCTGCTCGGCCCGCGCTGACTGGCGCTGCGGCGTGGTAAACCGGCCGCTAATTCCGGCCCGCAAACACGGAATGTCCTGCTACCGGAACTGAAATCCAGATGCCGTAGACACGGATGTGCCGCGCGCGCCTGTACGGGCCGGCGGCAAACCGTGATCAAGGCAGGCCAAACCATGTTCGAAGTCACCGTCGCGCCTGCGCAAACAGTGCTTGATGCCGAACCCGCGCGCGAGCCGGGCGCGTACCAGGCGCTGGTGCGCGAGATCGGCGAGGATGGTGCTTGCGAAGTGCGCGACGTGTTCTGGAGCGAAACCTGCGCGCGTCTGCAATCGTTCCGCACGCTCTCGCTCGCGCAGCACCACGGCAGGATCGCCCGCGAAGCGCATTCGCTGAAGGGCGCGGCCGGAACGTTCGGCTATGTCAGGCTCGCGGTGCTGGCGCTGCGGCTGGAGAAGACCGCGGAGAGGCTCGGCGACGCCGGATTTTGCGACCTCCTGGACCTGATGGACGCCGCCTACGCTGCCGCGCGCGCGCAGGAGCCGGAGGGCTGACGCGCTCGCTCGAAACGCTCCAACCACTCACGCGTGCATGCCCGCCGTACTTCTACGGCTTGGGATTTTCACAGATGGCTAATCATAGGCAGCGATAGTCGCCGGAAACCAGGAGGGTTTCCATGTTCACCTACGAGACCGCGGACCAGAAAGAAGTTCGCCGCTTCCGCATCGCACAGTTCAACGGCCGGATGGCGACGGTGGCCGCTGGCGAGGCGACGGTGACCGGCTTCGTACGTTCGGTGCTGGAGCAGGAATCGAGCATGCCGCCCCGCTGGACCATCACGATCATTCCCAACGTGCCGAAGGACGAGCTCAAGCCGCTGCGGCCCTCGTCGCGCGCGCGTCCCTTCGCCGAAGATTATTTCTGAGCACGGTCGGAGCCGCGGGTCTTTTTCGAGAAATGCCTCACGCTTGGCCCTCGCCCGCTGCCGGGCGGCCCGACGCAAGGCCCTTCAGTCGATCGAATGCAGCAGCGCCGCACGGACGAGGTCCGCCGTGTTGCGCGCACCGAGCTTCCGCATCGCCTCGGCGCGATGGCTCTCGAAGGTGCGCGGGCTGATCTGCATCCGAAGCGCACCCTGCTTGTTCGAATAACCCTCGCTGATCAGCCTCAGCACCTCGCGCTCGCGCTTGGTCAGCCGCTTCTGGCCTGACAGGCCGAGGATTTCGGCGCTCGGCACGCGCTGCAGCTGTGGCGCGCGCGCGAACTTCGATTCGGCGCCCTCGGCCCTGGACGCGATCGGCAGGCCACCCGTGTGAGAACCGGCAAGCTGTTTGACGAGGCCACAAACCCGCTCGGTCTGCACCAGCGCATTCTCCACGACCCGCTGCAAATAGGCACGGCCGCCCGTCACCGGCGCGAGCTGATCGCTGTGATGCTTGATCTCGCCCATGTAGAGCAGGAGCGCCGTGAGGGGACCGTTGAGCTCGCGGGCGATGGCGGCTGCCATTTCGTCGGCCGCCTTGGCACGGGCGGCGTTCAGACGGACGGCATCGAGCTCTTCAGTTGGAGCGGCGTTGCCTTCGTACCATTCCGATGGCCGCGAATCAGTGGCCGTATCATTCTGTGACCCCATGTCACTCGTTTAGCGGAACCCAACGCGGTCTGTAGTTAACTTTTTGCTCCGTAAGACTACGGTGAATTTGGCAGTTTTGTGCTGAAACCCCGGCAGAGGCACACTTTATGCTTGAGTGGCAACGTCCCTCAACATTCTTAGGTTGCTGAACCTGCCCACATGATAGGCGGGTCACTCGACGCCTTCTTAACGATCAGATCCGCGCCGATTACCTGCGGCCTTGGATTTTACGGATATATTAACGGCAGCTTGCTTCTCTATGTCGCAATTGAGAGCGCGCAAATGCCTCCATGCATGGGGTCGGTAGGCCTGCTGGAAACGTTGCGGAAGATTGCGTGCCATGAACGAGATCGACCAGCTATCGAACTTCCTGCAGAAGCTGACGCCGCTGTCGCGCAGCTGCCTGCTCAGCGAGCTCGAACGGCTTGAGCTGTGCGGCATCGACATGCCGGGCTCGTCCGACCTGCAGTCCCGGTTGCGCGCCGAATTTCGCAAGGACGGATCGAACCAGGCGCGCGCCACCAGTCCCTCGCGCCATTTCTTTGCGCCGCTCGAGCTGCTTCTGATCGACGGCGCGCCCGAGCATGCCAACATGGGGCGGATCTCGCGCAACACCCTCACCCCGATCTGGGAGTGGATCTGCCGCGACCTGCTGCCGACCATGGCACGCGACTACATCAAGGCGATCAACGACCAGGTCGCCGCCAACAACCAGAAGGAAGTGCTGAAGATCGCATCGACCTTCCAGACCAAGGTCGTCAAGGTTCTCGAAAGCACCCTCGCATCAGCGGAGAGCACCGAGTTCGCGCGCGGCAAGCTCGCGCAATACACGGCATCGCGCACCGCCTTCGAGGACGTGAAGAAGATCCAACATGTGCTGCGCGCCGGCGCCGCGCTGCCGAAGTTCAACGACAGGCTGCCCGAGAAGATCGCGAAGTTCGACGACGGCACGGTTGATCAGATCACCGCCCGATTGGACGCCTTCAAGAAGGCCCATCCCGAGGCGCTGCCGTTCGCGCTGACGCTGGTGGCGAGGCGGCTGAAGACGTTCTGGCAATTGGTGCGCCTTGCCACCAAGGCCGCCGCGAGCAAGAGCGCCGCCGATGTCGCCGCCGCGCCCTATGCCTGCGTCGTTCACATGGTGCTCGACCAGCTCGACGACAGGCGCCTCGCCTTGCGCATCGCGCTCCGGCACAACCGGGTGCTGATTGCGCGCGACCTGCTCGCCGAGATCTACGAGACCGAATATGCGCTCAAGGTGCGGATCGACGGCATCGAGCATTGCGAATGGGGCATTCGGCTCCAGCAATTGATGGACGCGATCGCGGCGCTGGTGTCCGCCGAGGTGAGCCGCTTCCCCTCCAATGTCGGCCACATTCTCGGTTCGCGCCGGCTGCGCAGCCACGACACGTTCGGTGGCAAGCTGTCCTATCTGGCCTGGAAGGGACGCGATGCGATCGAGGACGGCGCGGCCGCGTTGCGCAAGCTGATCGGCCAAACCTGATCCCGCGCTAATGCGCGCGCGGCAGGCACAGGAAACGATCGAGAAATCGCCCTGACAGCACGAACCTGAACCACCAATACATTATTCGCCGCGACGTCATTGCTGCGATCCTCGACAGCCCACCACCGGCTGCCCAGAGCAATAGCGCACGTGCTGCAATCCGTTTGTGATGTGCTTCACATTGGCGCCAGCGCGCACCGACGCATTGTCGCAGAACCGTCACGAGCGAACCGGAAAAAATGCGCGCGTCGCGCGCAATTGAGGCGCTCCATTATTCAATTGGGCGAGGCGCGCGCGGCTTGGTCCAATTGCAGGACAGTGCGCGTACATGCAGCCGCACTGCACGTCGCGAGATCTCCAGTGATTGTCGCAACCCTGCGCCCGAAGCGCGGGTAGACGTAAAAACTTCCCGACCGAGATCCAGACAATTTTAGACGTGATGGGCGCTTTAACGTTACCCAGATAATTCGACAATCGACTGAAGCCTTCCATATTTGAAACTGCTCACGTCGCTAACACACCGCCACGGAACGGGAGTGCTTGCGATGAACGACGAAATTGTAGAACTCGCCGTCCGAAGGCCGAAGACCTTCGGACGGCGAAAGGTGAAGCCGCGCGCATGCGTCGCCGACGGCAAGCGCCATTTGCGGGCGTTTCTCGCAGAAGTGCTCGAGGATCTCGGCTTCGTCACCACCGAGTGCGCCAGTGCCGAGGAGCTGCAGAGCGTGCTGACGAGCGAATTGCCCGACCTGATCCTGCTCGGCATCGCCGCCGACGGCATCGAGCCCGGCACATTTCTGGAGACGCTGGTGCGCGAGGCCTTCGACGGCAGGGTTCTGACTGTGGGCGCCCGCGAGTCGATCATCGTCAGGGCCGTGCAGCAGGTCGGCGAGGAATACGGCCTCAAGATGCTGCCGCCGCTGACAACGCCGTTTGCCGCGGAGACGCTGCGCGACCGTGTCGCGATGCTGTTGCCCGAGGAGCCGGCGCCGAGCCCCGCCGTGCATGTCGGCGAGGCCCTGCACGCCGGCTGGCTCGAGCTCTGGTACCAACCCAAGATCGACGCGCGCACGCTGATCCGCAATAGCGCCGAGGCGCTGGTGCGGATGCGGCATCCGACCTGGGGCGTGGTGCCTCCGGCCTATTTCATCCCCGAAGAGAACGACCCTAATCTGCGCGACCTCTCCGAATTCGTGATCGAGCGCGCCATGCAGGACTGGCACTATCTGCTGGAGCAGCAGAGCCCGGTCGATCTCGCGATCAATTTGCCGGCGTCCTATCTGAAGGAGCCGCAAGCCGTGCGCGATCTCTGCCGGCGCATGCCGACGCATCCGGCGTTCGGCGGGCTGACGATCGAGATCGACAGCGAGGAAGCGATCCGCGATCTCGATCTCCTGGCCGAGGTCGCCCGCGAACTGCGTCTGCACAATATCGGCCTGTCGGTCGACAATCTCGGCGCCAACTGGCCGTCGCTGATGGACCTTGGAAAAATTCCATTCATCAAGCTGAAGGCCGACCGGCACTTCGTCACCGGCAGCGGCACTGATCGCCTCAAGCGCACGGTGTGCCGCCACATCGTCGAGCTTTCGCATGGCTATGGCGTGCGCGCCATCGCCGAGGGCGTCGAGAGCCGCGCCGACCTCGTCGCCGCCAACGAGCTCGGCTTCGACCTCGTGCAGGGTTTTCTGTTCGGCAAGCCGATGCCGCTGAAGAAGTTTGCGCGGAGCACGCTGACGCGGACGGTGATGGGGTGATTCCGTGCGCGAGCGGCGGATTACGCTGTTGCCGCGCACCCCTCAGCCGTCGAGTGCACGGAGCTCGTTTCACCCATTGGGCTGCGTGCCTCGACCTGTTCGACGTGAAGCGCGAAGCTGGTCGCGCCGGAATGCTCGAGTCCTGCGCGGAGCCGCATGCTCGGAATCAGGTAATCGCCGCCATTCTGGCGCCGGTAGGGAATCGGGGATGTCGTCGCAAGCGTTCGCATCCTCTCGCGCAAACGTTCGGCAGTCGCCTGGAAACCCGCTTCGTCCAGTTTGTCGGCCTTGTAGACGACGAACGGCGGAAGCACGTCATAGCCGGGATAATAGAGGATGCCGTGATTGATCGGGAACAGCAGGTCGTCGATCGGCCCGTTGATCCCGCGCGCCGAATAATGCTCCTGCCAGCCGCCGGCCGTCACGATCAGCATCGCGCGTTTGCCCGCCAGCCTGCCTTCGCCGTAACGGTCGCCCCACCGCTTGTCGCTGTGCTCGCCGACGCCATAGGCGAAACCGTAGGCGAACACGCGGTCGACCCAGCCCTTGAGGATGGCCGGCATGCTGAACCACCACAGCGGGAATTGCAGGATCAGGACGTCCGCCCACAGCAGCTTCTCGATCTCGGCCTTGACGTCCGCCGTGAGCGTGCCCGACTCGAACGCCTGCTTGGAGGCGGCGGCCGGCGCCAGCCGCGCGTCCGGCGGCAGCAGTGGAAAGTCGGCGCGGCCGACCTCGGATGTCCATCCCTGGGCGTAAAGGTCTGACACCCGCACCTCGTGTCCCTCAGCCTCGAGTTCTCTGACGGCAACGTCGCGGAGCGAGCCATTGAGGGAGCGCGGCTCGGGATGAGCGAAGACGATCAACACTTTCATGATCAGCACCTCGGTTGATGATTGCGAGCAGCAGGTAGCGCCTCCGACTGCAATCCGGTAGTTGTCGCCGATGGATAGGATCATGCCGAAATATGGATAGATCGGACGTGACGCTCGAACGCATGCGCAGCTTCGTGCGCGTGGCCGAGCGCGGAAGCCTGTCCGCGGTCGCGCGCGAGCTTGGTCTCGGCCAGTCGACAGTGACGCGGCACCTTCGGGAACTGGAGCAGGCCGTCGGCGTGCCGCTGCTCACGCGGACCACGCGCAGCGTGACGATGACGGAAGAGGGGCGCCGCTATTACGCCGACTGCGTGCAGATCCTGCGCCTGGTCGAACTCGCCGGCGACGAGGCGCGCAGCACACGCGGCGCGCCTGCCGGAACGGTACGCGTCTCCTGCACCGCGGCTTTCGGCGTGCTCCACGTCAGTCGTCTGGTGTTCGCGTTCCAGGACCGCTATCCGGACGTGGCGGTGGATCTCAGCCTGACCGACGAGCGGATCGACCTTGTGCGGGAAGGTGTCGATATCGCCCTGCGCCTGGGGCCACTCCCCGACAGCTCGATGAAGCTCAGGCTGCTGGGTCAATCGCGGCGGGTGCTTGTGGCCGCACCGGACTATCTGGCTTCGCGCGGCAGGCCCACGCGCCCGCAAGATCTCGCCGGCCACGAGGGTGTCAGGATGTCGAACATCGCCGGCAGCGACGTGCTCGTGCTGCACGGGCGCCGCGGCGGCCGCCATGTGGTCCCGTTCGCAGGGCGGCTGCGGGTGGATCACGGGCTTGCCGCACGCGAGGCGCTCGTGGCCGGGCGAGGCATTGCGCCGGCGCATCTTTGGCTCGTCGACGACCTGCTTGCCTCCGGCCAACTTGAGCGCGTGCTTGAAGACTACGCGCCGCCGTCCGTTCCGCTCAACATGCTGATCGTGCCGGAGCGGTCCGGCATCGCGCGGGTCCGGCTGCTGGTCGATTTTCTCGCCGAGGGGATCGCGCGGCTGCCGGGCATTGAAAAGCCGCAACCGGGCAAGAGGTAAGGCCAGATCAATTCGGCCTCAGGCAAACCGCCGCGCGAAGAAGACACATGCGACCACCAGCGCGGTCGCCACGATCATGCTCCAGGCAACCGGTTCGTGCAGAAGCAGGCCTGCAAGCGCAAGGCCGAAGAACGGCTGGAGCTGCTGCAACTGGCCGACGCGGGCGATGCCGCCGATCGCAAGCCCGCGGTACCAGAAGATGAAACCGACGAACATGCTGAAGACCGAGACGTAGGCGAGCCCGATCCAGGCGGGCACACCGACGCCGCTCCATGTCGAGGGCCAGGTTAGAATCGCGACCGGCACCATCAGCGGCAGCGACAGCAGCAGCGCCCAGGAGATCACCTGCCAGCCGCCGAGCCGGCGCGACAGCGCGGCGCCTTCGGCATAGCCGAGCCCGCACAGCACGATCGCCGCGACCATCAGCAGATCGCCGGTCAGCGATGCGGTGCCGTCGTTGGAGAGCGCAAAGCCGGCGACAGTGGCGCTGCCCAGAATTGCAAAGAGCCAGAACATCGGCTGCGGCCGCTCGCCGCCGCGCAGCACGCCGAAGATCGCGGTCGACAGCGGCAAGAGGCCAATGAAGACGATCGAATGCGCCGAGGTGATGTGCTGCAGCGCAAGCGCCGTCAGCAAGGGAAAGCCGACCACGACGCCGATGGCGACGATCGCGAGCGAGACGAGATCCTTGCGCTGCGGCCGCGCCTGACGGAGCAGGCCGAGCACGGCCACACCGATCAGCGCCGCGATGACCGCGCGCGCCGAGGTCAGGAACAGCGCGGAAAACCCGCCGACCGCCACGCGGGTCGCCGGCAGCGATGCGCTGAAGATGATGACGCCAAGAAGCCCGTTGCCCAAGCCGCTGCCGGAAGAGTGCATGCCCATCTCGCCTTGTCGGTGGTGATCCGAACTGGCGAGGCCAGCCGGTGTCGCGACGATTACCTGTAAGCCTTCCGGGGCCCAACAACAAAAAGCGCGAAAACAACCCCATGCACAGTAGCCGGAAGCTGCAAGATCAATGACTTACGCCGGGGCGGAATCGTGTTTCTAGACCGCGATCGTGATGCGGCGGGCGCTGAAGGCGAGCCGGGGATGATTGCCGACGAGCAGCAGGGCTGCGTGGGACACTTAATTCGCCTTGATGCCCGCTTCACTGATCAGCTTGCCCCATTTCGAGCTTTCGCTTTGGATGAAGCGGCTGAACTCCTCCGGCGAGGTCGGTGCAGGCTCTGCGCCAAGCGTCCGGATCTTCTCGACCACCGATGGATCCTTCAGGGCCTTTCCGAAGGCTTCGTTCAACCGGCCGACGATATCGGCTGGCGTGCCGGCCGGAGCAACCAGCCCGAACCAGCCAACGGATTCGAAACCCGCAATACCGCTCTCGGCGAGTGTCGGCACATCAGGCAAGGACGACAGACGCTGCGCAGACGACACACCGATGGCGTTGAGCTTACCTTCGAGGATCAGTTGCCTCGATGCGGGGATATCCAGTACCGCGAAGGGGACGTGGCCTGCGAGAACATCGACCGTCGCCGGCGCGGTCCCGCGATAGGGGACCAGCTCCATGGCGATCCCGGTCTTCTGCGTGAACAGTGCCGCGGTCAAGTGCATGGCGGTCGAATTGCCGCCATGCCCGACCGACAACGCGCCCGGCTTGGCCTTGGCGAGCGCGATCGATTCCGCGACCGTATGCGCCGACACGTTCGCTGACGCAACCAGCACGAAGGGAATTTTCGCGAGCAGGGTGATCGGCGCAAGATCCTTCGGATCGAACGGCATCGACGAATTGAGATGCGGATTGACCGTCAGGCTGCCTGCCGGCGCAATGCCGAGCGTATAGCCGTCAGGCTTGGCCTGCGCGACCGCGGCCATGCCGATGTTGCCTCCAGCACCCGCGCGGTTCTCGATCACGAGACCCTGTTTGAGCTCGGCAGTGACCAGCGGTTCGAGCGCGCGGATGACGGTATCGGCGCTGCCGCCGGGCGGAAAGGTCACGATGATCTTGATCAATTGCTCGGGATAGACCGCTCGGACCGCCTCCAGCGGCAGCACGGCGAAACTCGCGGCCGTCAGCACGGCCAAAATGCGGCGGCTTGCAACGTGAAACACGTTTCCCTCCTGGTGCGAGTCTTTTTTTGTTTTGTGAACCACGACTTTGTAAATAACCTGCCGGCGGACTTCGCCGCGAGACCGTCCGCTTCAAACCGCCTTACGCCGAAGCGCCGGTGATGCGCGTCAGCAAGCCTTGTGGGTCCGCTGGCGCGGCCTGCCCGCGCCAGGCGATGTGCTGATCGGGCCGCGCCAGCACCAGCTTCTCGGCATACGCGCCGTTCGCTTCGTCCGGCGCAATGTCGAGCAGCGCGAGCGGAATGCCGCGCTGCTCTGCGGCAGACTTCAATGGCGCTACATCGATCGCCGGATCGAACCGCAGCAAAGTGTAGCCGACGCCGAAGGCATCGTAGAGCGATCGCCCGTCCCGCAGAAACAGGTGCGGCGCGCGAGCGCCCGGCACGGTGGAGGGGGTGAAGCTGCCCATCGCGTAAGCGGGCGGCGTCTCGCCGTCATAGGCGATGATCGGCGAGGCATCGTAATAGTAGCCGAAGTTCAATCCGGCACAGCAATATTGCTGCACGTTGAGATCGTAGGCCGCCCTGGCCAGCGCTGCGCGCGCGGCGTGGCCGCGCGGCGTGTCGTCCTCGATCTCCGCGGAGACTCCACCACGCTGCGCCATCATCTTCATCGCATGGTCCATGGCAAAGCGCGACACCTGTTCGGTGATGGGCTGACGCTCCGCCTCGTAGGCATCCAGGATCGAAGCCGGCGCCCACCCGTTCAGATGCGCCGCCACCTGCCAGCACAGGTCGACGGCGTCCGCAATCCCCGCATTCATGCCGTAGCCCGCATACGGCATCCACAGATGCGCGGCGTCGCCGCAGATGAAGACTCTGCGGTCGCGGAAGCGATCGGCGACAAGCCGGCGGCCGACCCAGTCCTCCTTGCTGAGGACGCGGTATTCGAAGCGCTCGTCGACGCCGAGAATGGCGCGGATCGCCCAGTCCCGATCGACCGAATCAAATTCGGGCTCGTCTGGCTTCAGGTGATTATGGATCAGCCAGCGGTCCTGACCGTCGATTGCCACCGTCGTGCCTGAGCGTCGCGGGTTGAGCGAGAGCACCATCCAGGCCGGCTTGTGCGCGCCCATCAGCTCCTTGAGCTGCGGCGCTTCGATGAAGGTCGATTGCACGCGCTGGATCACCGGCGTGCCGGACAGGTTGGCGCCGATCGATCTGCGAACCAGGGAACGGCTGCCATCGCAACCGATCACAAAGGAAGCCTCGATGCGGAGCGAGCTTCCGCTGTCGAGGTCGCGCGCCAATGCGACCACATGGTCGTCATTCTGCTCGATGTCCGTGATTTCCGTGCGCGCCAGAATGGTGATGCGCGACTGAGCGGCGGCATGGCTGAACAGGATCGGCTCGAGATAGACTTGGTTGATCCGGTGCGGCGGCTCCGGCGTCGGCCACCAGGTGTCGGGGCCGCCGGTGGCGCTGTGGCGGCGTGCGCGCGAGGGAATGTCGATGCGGCACAGCTCGATGCCGGTCGCCGTGGTCCGGTAGGAGCAGTCGTTCGGGAAATCTGCGGGCAGGCCTGCGTCGCGCAGCTTTGCGGCGACGCCGAGCCGGCGGAAGATCTCCATCGAACGCGCCGAGACGTGATTGCATTTGACGCTGGGCGGATCGCCGGCATGGCGGATCTCCGCGACCACGACGTCGATCCCACGGGAAGCCAGATCCATCGCCGCGGTCAATCCGACGGGCCCGGCGCCCACCACCAGCACCTGTGTCCTCATGTTCGTTTCCAATCCCTTGGCGATCGCCGCTTCACCGACCACGGCATGCATTTTATTGCATGCTCGCTTATGTGATAAGCCGGAAAGAACTCATCAATTCATGAGCTTTGCCTATGAACGTCACCTTACGGCAATTGCAGGCCTTCACCGGCGTGTACCGTACGCGCAGCATCACGCGGGCTGCGCGCGAGCTGGGGATCACGCAATCGGCGGCGAGCCTGTTGATCCAACAGCTCGAAGCGCAGCTCGGCGTCAAACTGTTCGATCGCTCCACTCGTTCGGTGCAGCCGACGCGGGCCGCTGACGAGGCAGTTCATGCCGCCGAACGGATGCTGGGCGATGCGCTGGGCCTGTCGCGGCGCATGCGTGACCTCGCGCAGGCGCGCGCCGGCCGAGTCGCGTTTCTCGCCTCAGCCGGTACCGCATCGGCACTGCTGCCCTCGGTGCTGGCAAAATTCCGGGCAGGCTATCCCGACATCGAAATCGACATGCGCGACGTCGCCGCCGACGATCTCGTTCCACGTCTGATCGCGACGGATGCGGAGTTCGCGATCGGCAGCGTCGAGGGAGAATTCGCGGAGCTGACGATCGAGACGCTGACCCGCGGCCGCCTGAGCGCCATCGGCCGGCGCACCCCCGACTTCGCGGCACGGCGCTCACTGACATGGGACGAATTGGATCAGATGCCGACGATCGCGATGCGGCGCGAGACGCGGATACGCATGCAGATCGATCAGGCGCTGGGGAGCCAGGGCAAGCACCTCAACCCGACCTATGAAGTGCGCTGATCAACACCGCGCTCGCCATGACGGCGCAGGGCCTCGGCCTTGCTATCCTTCCTGCGACGATGCTGCCGGCCGATCAATTTCCAACTCTGATCGCAAAGCCGCTGATACGCCCTGCCATCACCCGCCCGGTGTCGCTGCTGCAGCGCCAGGGTCGGACGCTGTCGCCGGCCGCGCAGGCGTTCGTGGCGACGGCGCGGACGGTGCTGGCGGAGCGAGAGCCGGCAAGATCAGACTGATCTGCCGAGCTTTCTGGAAAGCCGTTTTATTGTGGCGGATGATGTTGGCGGAGAGGGAGGGATTCGAACCCCCGATAGGCTTGCACCTATGCCGCATTTCGAGTGCGGTGCATTCGACCACTCTGCCACCTCTCCTGAAGGCGCCAAGTAAGGAGCATGGCCCCTGTGGTTCGGGCGTTAATAGGCGAGGATGGCGGGCCAGACAAGGCTTGCGAGGGCGAAAATCCGGCCGGTTTTCCGGCTGGACCCACGATGTCACGGTGATGATCGGGGGCGATCACGGATTTCGGCGGCGGTTTGCGCGGGAATGGGCCTGAGCCGTTCGCCACTGACCCGGCGCGAGTCCGATGCGGCACGTCGGTGCCCGAATCACTGGTACCCGCAAAAGGCGGGGTGGGACCGCCAGACGCGGTAAACACTGGCGGTCCCGTGCCGCTCATTGAAATACTGGCTGGGAAGGGCGGCTTCGCCGGCCAGGTGAGGCGACGGTTCCGACCGTAGCGTGCGGCCCGTGCACCGCAACGCAATCCGGTCCTTAACCTAACCAGTCAAGGTTACTCCTTGTCGGACTTGCTCTTTTTCTTCCCGTTCTCCGTAGAATCGCGGTCTTTGTCTTTGTCTTTTCCGTTGCCGTTGTCCTTGCGGCGGTTGGTGAAGCGGGCATTGCCTAGCCCGGTGCCGATGGTGAGCACACCCCAGCGATCGACGTCCTGCATGAACGGCACCTCGGAGAGGCCCTGAACCACGCCGTCATTGTGCATCAGGATCGCGGTGTCGTGCTCGCCGATCTGCGGAATGCCCTCGAGCAGGCTCGCCGGCAGGTTGAACTTGCTGCTCTCCCAATTGCCCGGCAGGTTCTGTGCGCCTTTCTCGATGGAGCCGTCCGCGTTGATCACGCCGGGACAGGCGATGCCGATGAACGGCGCCAGCTTGTAGCCTTCCTTCTCGGCCTCGGTGATCAGCCCCTTCAGCATCTTCGTCAGCCGCTTCACCGCGCCTTCGCGCGTCGGCTCGTCGTCGGCATGACGCCACAGCTCGGACTTCACGACCTTGGCTTTCGACAGGTCTTTTGCCTTTTTCCAGCTGGTCTCCACCAGGCCGCAGCGGATATTGGTGCCGCCGATATCGACGGCGAGGATGCTGTCATGGGCTTCGAAGATCCACGACGGCGCCAGATGTAGCGCGCCGATCAGGCCGGCCTCGTCGGGATGATGACGGATCGGCAGCATGTCGATCTTGAAACCCTCGGCGATGAGGATGATCTCGGTGCGCGCGATCGCGAGCTCGCCGAGCCGGGAATCGCGAAAACCGCCGCCGACCACGATGCGCTCGGTCTTGGCCCAGGCCTTGGACTTGAGGAAGCGGCGGGTAACGTAAGCGAGCTCCTGGGCGAAGTCCTCGATGGCACTATGCACCACCGCCCAGGCCTCGGTGTCGTCGCCGACCAGGATGGCGTCCAGCGTCTTCTTGCTGATCTCGTCCGACGGCTCCTTGCCGAACGGGTCCTCGCCGGACTTGCGCAGCGGCTTGCGCCAGCGCTCGAGGATCTCGCGGAACGCGCCCTTGCTGGCGCGGTCGCCGATGAAGCCATCCTCGTCCTTCATCTCGATGTTGAAGCTGTCGATATCCACCGACGGCAGCCGCTCCGCGCCGTGATGGGCGATGCCCGTCGTCGTCTTGACCAGCTCGTCTGTTGCCATGGTAAGCCCCTTGCCCGTGTGACTGAATTCGCCGGGACAACGGCGGGGGAACCTGTTGGTTGCGGCGCGGTCCGAAATTCGCCTGCGGGGCCGGATCGCGCCCAAATGCTTCAAATCGGGCCGTTTTCGCCGGCTTTTCCTTGACTCCGTGCTGTCAGCGGCTATAAATCCCGCAACCGGCGCGGGGCGTTTCTCGCGCCGCTTGTTTTTGCGTGGGTTTTCAAGGGGATAGCTCCCGCCCGCACAAAACTCGCATAAACCCATAACGACTGACAAAAAGCCGGCCCCGACACTATGTCGCGAGGCCGGGAATGAACACGAAGGAAAACAACGATGTTCGCAGTCATCAAAACCGGCGGCCGGCAGTACCGCGTCGTTCCGGATGATGTCCTGGAAGTAGGCAAGATCGAAGGCGAAGTCGGCTCGATCGTGCAGCTCAATGAAGTTCTCCTGGTCGGCGGCGACACGCCGATCCTGGGTCTGCCCACGGTCGCCGGCGCCTCCGTCGCGGTCGAGGTGCTCGACCACAAGCGCGGTCCCAAGGTCATCGCTTTCAAGAAGCGCCGCCGCAAGAATTCGCGCCGCAAGCGCGGCTATCGCGACGAGATCACCGTGCTGCGCATCTCGGAGATCCTGACGGACGGCGCCAAGCCCACCAAGGGGCCGCGTCCGAAGCGGGAGAAGGTCGCCAAGCCAGAGACCACGACCGAAGAGGCCGCCGCATAATTTGATCACGCGCCATCACGAATTGATGCGTGAGAAATTGTGAAATGATTCCGTCAAGGAATTGATCTAGAAATACTCAGGATTTCGGAGACGAGCCATGGCTCACAAAAAAGCAGGCGGTTCATCGCGCAACGGTCGCGATTCCAAGGGCAAGCGCCTCGGAATCAAGGCGTTCGGCGGGGAAGTTGTGATTCCCGGCAACATCATTGCGCGTCAGCGCGGCACCACCTGGCATCCCGGCCTTAATGTCGGCATGGGCACGGACCACACCTTGTTCGCCAAGATCGAGGGCCGCGTAACGTTCCAGGCCAAAGCCAACGGCCGCACCTTCATCTCGGTGCTCCCGCTCGCAGAGGCGGCTGAATAGACGGTGGATCAAATTTGGAGTCCGCCGGGTCCCAGACCGAACCGGCGGAGTCCTTGAGATCAAAAGAGATCGAAGGCTCCAGGGGAGGCGGGAAACCGGCCTCCCCTTTCGTTTGCGTGCTCACTTTTCACTTAGTGACTTCGACGGAGCCGGACATGTTGCAGGATTTTTCGAGCGTGACCTTGCGGGAGGCGAGACCCAGCGTCGTCGCCACCGAGCGGCTGACGTTGCGGCGGCCGACCCTCGCCGACGTCAGGACCATCGCCCTCCTCGCCAACGATCCTCGCGTTGCCGAAAACACCAGGCGCCTCCCGCATCCCTATTCGCAGGACGACGCCGTCGCCTTCATCCGCGCCACCGCCGCGCCCGGCGGCGAGACGGTGTTCCTGATCGAGCATGACAGCGGCCCCATCGGCATGGTCGGCATCGACTGCTCCACGCCCGACAATGCCGAGCTCGGCTATTGGCTCGGCGTCGAGCATTGGGGCCGGGGCTTTGCCACCGAGGCCGCGCGCGGCGCGATCGACTTCTTCTTCGAGGAGTTCGAGGACGATCATCTCTATGCAGGCGCGCGCGTCACCAACCCGGCCTCGCGCAACGTGCTGGAGAAGTGCGGCTTCCAGTGGAGCGGCGTCCAGCTGCATCGCTTCCTGGCGCTGGGCTCGTCCACGCCCGTCGACTGCTTCCGTCTCTCGCGCGGCGTGTGGGCGTCGCTGAAGAGCTGGAGCAGCGCGCGAAGGGTGAGGTAGGGCTGAGGCGGCTACGCTCTCCGCCGTCGTCCCGGCGAAGGCCGGGACACCGTGGTTGTGTTCACGCTGGCGGATTCACATCCGCGTCCCTGCGCCCGAGATCGCGCTCACGCAGATAAATATAGAACCCGGCGCCGATGATGATGGCGGCGCCGACGATGGTGGCGATTTCGGGCACGTCGCCGAACACGACGAAGCCGAAGATCACCGCCCAGACGATCATCGAATATTGATAGGGCACCACGACGCTGGCCGGCGCGAGCTTGAGCGAGCGGTTGACGCAGAACAGCGCGGTGACCGAGACGCATCCCGCCAGCGCGAAGATCACGAGGCTGGCCGGTGTCGGCGGCACCCAGTGGAACGCCGACAGCACCGCACCCAGCAGGAACGTGCCGACGAATTGCGACGACGCCATCACGATATCGGGCGTCTTGCGCAGGCTGCGCGTGATCAACATCAGCGTTGCAAAGGAAAGACTGCCGCCAAGCGCGATCAGCGCCGGCAGGCTCACCGTCTGTGCCGACGGCCGCAGCGCGATCAGCACGCCGCAGAAGCCGATCAGGATCGCCGTCCAGCGCCGCCAGCCGACCTTCTCGCCGAGAAAGATCGCCGACATCGCCGTGACGAAAATGGGCCCGGCGAGATAATAGGTGATGACGTCGGCGAGCGGCAGGTAGACCGTCGCAAGGAAGAAGGCCGCCACTTCCAGCGTCGACAGCACCACACGAAACAGCTGGAGGCCCGGCCGCTCCAGCTGCAGGAACTGGTGACGCTGCCGCCAGACCAGCGGCGACAGCAGCAGCAGCGCCGCGCAGGCGCGCAGGAACAGCAGCTGCCCCACCGAATAAGTCCCGACCAGGAACTTGCCCATGGCATCGCCAAACGAGAACATGAAGATCGACAGCACCATGAGCGCAATCCCGGCAAGGCGCGCCGAGCGTTCGTCATAGGCCGATAGATTCTTGAACAGGGGCATCGAGCGCCGTTGTAATGACGCAGGCCGTCACGACAAGCCCGCGTTGGACGAATTGAACGGATTGTCGCACTCTCCGCGTCGCGGTAGCGACAGGTGTCTCACAAGAGAGCCAGGAAAGAGCTTAGCCATGACCGACTTCGACCCGGCCCGGCATCGCATGATCCCCGCGCAACGCTGGTTTGAGGATTTCGTGGTCGGCGAGCGCTTCGTGCTGCCGAGCCGCACGCAGACGACGGCGGTGTTCGCGGCGTTCCAGACCGCGAGCGGCGACACGCATCCGGTGCATTACGACGTGGAGTATTGCCGCAGCCGCGGCATGCCGCATCTGCTCGCCCACGGTTTCCAGACGCTGATCCACACCGCGCCCGGCGCCGGCCTGTTTCCGTTCATGGTCGAGGACTCCCTGGTCGGCTTCCTCGAGCAATCCAGCCGGTTCCTCAAACCTGTCTTCGCCGACGACACAATCTATCCCGCGCTCGAGGTCACCGAGCTGGTGCCGGGACGCTCGACCGGCGCGGTGACGCTCAAAAGCACCGTGTTCAACCAGCGCAAGGAGCTGGTGCTGGAGGGCACGCAGAAATTCCTGATCCGGCGCCGGCCAGCTGGTTAAGCAAGGCCACAAATCGCCGGGTTTCGGCCGATTTGCGGGTCCATCCGGGTTGCCGCGCGGGACCGGCTGGTCTACCTATGGCCCATGAAATTCCTAGACGAAGCAAAGGTCTATATCCGCTCCGGCGACGGCGGAAACGGCTGCGTGGCGTTCCGCCGCGAAAAATTCATTGAATTCGGCGGCCCCTCCGGCGGCAATGGTGGCCGCGGCGGCAATGTCATCATCGAGGTCGCCGACGGGCTGAACACGCTGATCGACTATCGCTACCAGCAGCACTTCAAGGCCCAGAAGGGCGAGAACGGCTCGGGCTCGGACCGCCATGGCGCCAATGGCAAGTCGATCGTGCTGAAGGTCCCCATCGGCACGCAGATCTTCGACGAAGATCGCGAGACCATGATCCACGATTTCACCACTGTCGGCGAAAAGTTCGTGCTGGCCGAAGGCGGCAATGGGGGCTTCGGCAACGCGCATTTCAAGACCTCGACCAACCGCGCGCCGCGCAATGCCAATCCGGGCCAGCCCGGCGAGGAGCGCTGGATCTGGCTGCGGCTGAAGCTGATCGCGGATGCCGGCCTCGTCGGCCTGCCCAATGCCGGCAAATCGACCTTCCTCGCCAAGGTCAGCGCGGCCAAGCCGAAGATCGCCGACTATCCCTTCACCACGCTGCATCCGCAGCTCGGCGTCGTGAATGCCGACGGCCGCGAATTCGTGCTGGCGGACATTCCGGGCCTGATCGAAGGCGCGCATGAAGGCGTCGGTCTCGGCGACCGCTTCCTCGCCCATGTCGAGCGCTGCCGCGTGCTGCTGCATCTCATCGATGCGACCTGCGAGCACGCCGGCAAGGCCTACAAGACGGTGCGAACGGAGCTGGACGCCTATGCCGGGCAGCTCACCGACAAGATCGAGATCGTCGCGCTGAACAAGATCGACGCGGTCGAGCCGGACGAGTTGAAGAAGCAGAAGGAGCGGCTGAAGCGCGCCGCCAAGAAGACGCCGCTGCTGCTCTCCGCCGTCACCGGTGACGGCGTGCAGGAAGCGCTGCGCGCTCTTGCGGATGTGATCGGCGAGAGCCCGGTGTCTGCGAAAGCGAAGAGCGCGGCCGAAGCGGAGCCGTGGTCGGTTTGATTTTTCGTCGTCCCGGCGAAGGCCAGGACGACGCTGGAATGTACGGCCGCAGACGCGTGCATCGCTGATAGCTTGTCTTCGCGCCCTCGATAGCGCAGCATCCCACAATCAAGAAACGGCAGGGATCACGCATGGCGCGCGCGAAGAACGTTCTCTGGATCATGTGCGACCAGCTTCGCTATGACTATCTCGGCTGCACCGGCCATCCCACGCTGAAGACACCGAACATCGACGCCATGGCGAAGCGCGGCGTGCTCTTCAGCAAGGCCTATGTGCAGTCCCCGATCTGCGGCCCCTCGCGGATGTCGTTCTACACCGGGCGCTACATGCGCTCGCACGGCTCGCACTGGAACGGCTGGCCGTTGCGGGTCGGCGAGCCCACCCTCGGCGATCACCTCAAGAAGCTCGGCGTGCGCAACGTGCTGGTCGGCAAGACCCACATGGCGCCCGATCTCGAAGGCATGAAGGCGCTCGGCATCCCGCCGGAATCGATGATCGGCGTGCACGTCGCCGAATGCGGGTTTGAGCCCTATGAGCGTGACGACGGCCTGCATCCCACGGGGCGGCCGCGTCCGAAATACGACGAATATCTGCGCCAGCAGGGCTTTGATGCGCCCAATCCCTGGGAGCATTGGGCCAATTCAGGCGCGGCCGAGGACGGCTCGCTCCAGAACGGCTGGCTGCTCGTGCATGCCGACAAGGCCGCGCGCGTGCCGGACGAGCATTCCGAGACGCCCTACATGACGCGACGCGCCATGGATTTCATCGGCGAGGCCGAGACCGACGGCAGGCCGTGGTGCCTGCATCTGTCCTACATCAAGCCGCACTGGCCCTACATCGCGCCCGAACCCTACGCCAGCATGTATTCGACATCGGACATGATCCCGGTGATCCGCTCCGAGCGCGAGCGGCAGAACCCGCATCCGGTGTTCGGCGCCTATATGGACATGCGCTACTCCCGCAACATGGCGCGCGACGATGCCCGCGAGAAGGTGATCCCGACCTATATGGGCCTGATCACCCAGATCGACGCCCAGATGGGCGTGCTGATGAAGTTCCTGGAGGAGCGCGACCTGCTGGACACCACCATGATCGTGTTCACCTCCGATCACGGCGACTATCTCGGCGATCACTGGATGGGCGAGAAGGATCTGTTCCACGAGCAGTCGGCGAAGATCCCGCTCATCATCATCGATCCCTCGAAGGAGGCGGATGCGACGCGTGGCACGCGCAACGATGCGCTGGTCGAAGCCATCGATCTCGCGCCGACCTTCGTCGACTATTTCGGCGGCAAGGTGCCGGGCCATATCCTCGAGGGACGCTCGCTGCTGCCGCTGCTGCGCGGCGAGAGTCCGCCGGATTGGCGCAAGGTGGCGTTCTCCGAATACGACTATGTCATGCAGGACGTGCGGCTGAAGCTGAATCAGCCGATCGAACGCTGTCGCCTGTTCATGGTGTTCGACGGCCGCTGGAAATACATCCACGCCTCAGGCTTCCGCCCGATGCTGTACGACCTCGAAACCGATCCGGAAGAGTTTCTGGATCGCGGCGACGATCCCGAGTGCGCCGGCGTCATCGCTCGACTGCAGGCCGAGCTGTTCGACTGGGCGCTGCATCCCAACGACCACATCACGACGCCGCGCGAGAAGATCGCCGCCTATGCCGACAACCAGCTCCAGGTGAAGGGCGGGATTTTGATCGGTGTTTGGGACGAAGCGGAGCTGGCGTCGATCAAGGACGGGATCGCGCAGCGCGCGAAGCTGTGAGTGAGCGGAAAGAGCCTCTCTCAGCTCGTCATGCCGGGGCTTGACCCGGGCATCCACGTCTTGCGTAGGTGGCGGTGCACGTGGATGGCCGGGACAAGCCCGGCCATGACGGCGGAGAGCGGAGCGCAAACAGAAACTAATTCTCGATCTTGTACCCCGTCGCCTTCACGACCGGCTGCCAGAACGCGGTGTTGGCGGCGAGCTCCTTGGTCAGACCTTCCGCGCTGCTGCCCACCGGGATCAGACCGATCGCGGTGAGCTTCTCCTTCACCTCGGGCTTGGCGAGCGCGGCGCTTGCGGCCGCGCCGAGCTTGCTTGCGAATTCCGGCGAGCTGCCGGCGGGAAGCCACATGCCGTACCAGGCGTCGGCGACGAGATCGATGCCGCTCTCTTTCAAGGTCGGCACCTCTGAGGCAAAGGGCGAACGTTCCGCGCTGCTCACCGCGATGATCTTCACGCCCTTGGCGCGATGCTGCGCAAGCGCGTCGGCCAGCGTGGTGATCCCGAACGGAACATGGCCGCCGACGAGGTCGTTGAGGATAGCTGCGCTGCCGCGATAGGGCACGCGGCTCAAGGGAATGCCGAGGTCCTTCTCCAGCTTCGAGCCCATGAAATGCGGAATGGTGCCGCTGCTGGGTACGCCGAACGAGGTCCTGTCCGGATGTGCCTTCAGCCAGGCCGCGAACGACTTGAAATCCACAGCGTCGACCGCCGGGCTGATCACCAGCGCAAATTCAAAGCGCGCCAGCAGCGAGACCGGGACGAAATCCTTTGCAGCATCGAAGCTCGGAATCGTCTCGACCATCGGCAGCAGGTACATCGTGGGTCCGGTCGTCACCAGCACCATGCTGCCGTCGGGGCTTCCCCCCTTCACCGCCTTGATGCCGATCAGTCCGTCACCGCCGGTGCGGTTCTCGACCACGATGGTCCGCTGCAGTGCCGGCGCCATCTCCTGCGCGATCAGCCGGCACAGCGTGTCGCCGCCCGCGCCGGCCGCGAACGGGAAGATGATCTTGGTGAGCCCAGCCTGTGCGCGCGTCGCTCCCACCTGCGCCAGCAGCGGCAGGCTCAGACACCGGACCATGAATTTGCGGCGATCCATGGGTTTCCTCCACCGTTATGGTTGGCAGCATGAGAGCCGGACGGCCGCCCGGGGCAACCCGGCGTTCATCCTTTAGCATGCCGGCGCCTTGCGCGGGCCATCGTCCTGCTGCAAAAGCAGGGCCTTAGCGGCGCCGCTTGTTTGCTCCGCCGTTCCATAGCTTGAGCAATTCGCCACACGCGCCAGCACATAAAACACATGACCAGCCCCGAACTCAGTCAATTCCGCCGCATCGTCGTCAAGGTCGGCTCCGCGCTGCTGGTCGATTCCGACAAGGGCGAGGTGCGTGCGTCCTGGCTTGCCGCTCTCGCCGACGACATGGCCAAGCTGCATCGCGGGGGACGTGACGTGCTCGTCGTTTCCTCCGGCTCGATCGCCCTCGGCCGCAGCCGCCTGAAATTGCCGCGCGGCCCGCTGAAGCTGGAGGAGAGTCAGGCGGCCGCCGCCGTCGGTCAGATCGCGCTCGCCCGCATCTGGTCGGAGGTGCTTGGCGCCCACGGCATCGGCGCCGGCCAGATCCTGGTGACGCTGCAGGACACCGAGGAGCGCCGCCGCTATCTCAACGCGCGCTCCACTATCGGCAAGCTGCTGGAGTGGCGCGCGATCCCCGTGATCAACGAGAACGACACGGTCGCCACCAACGAGATCCGCTACGGCGACAACGACCGCCTCGCCGCGCGCGTCGCCACCATGGCCAGCGCCGACCTGCTGGTGCTGCTGTCCGACATCGACGGGCTCTACGACGCCCCGCCGAAGAACAACCCGAACGCCAGGCTCATTCCCGTCGTCGACAGCATCTCCTCCGAGATCGAGGCTGTGGCAGGCGACGCCGAGTCCGAGCTGTCGCGCGGCGGCATGCGCACCAAGGTCGAAGCCGCCAAGATCGCGACCACCGGCGGCACGCATATGCTGATCGCCTCGGGCAAGATCGAGCATCCGTTGCAGGCGATCGCCGATGGCGGCCGCTGCACCTGGTTCCTGACGCCGGCCAATCCCATCACCTCGCGAAAACGCTGGATCGCGGGCTCGCTTGAGCCGAAGGGTACGCTGACGATCGACGCCGGCGCGGTCGCGGCCCTGCGCGCCGGCGCCAGCCTGCTGCCGGCCGGCGTGATCAAGGTCGAGGGCCAGTTCGCCCGCGGCGACGCCGTGATCGTGCGCGGCCCCGACACCAGCGAGGTCGGCCGCGGCCTGATCGCCTACGACGCCGACGATGCCGAGCGGATCAAGGGCCGCTCCTCCCCGGATGTCATGGCCATCCTCGGCATCAGCGGGCGGTCCGAGATGATCCACCGGGATGATCTGGTGGTGGGCGGGTAAGGGCCGACAGACGCCCAAACCGTCATGCCCGGGCTTATCGCGGGCATCCACGTTCTTTCTTGCTGGCGGCAAGGCGTGGATGGCCGGGACAAGCCCGGCCATGACGTCGGAGCTGGGCCAGTGGCCGAGGTGGCACAACACCGGGAGACCAGCCATACTCGCCCCGCCCTTCGCAAAAGCGGGATTTCCGTGCTAGGACACTGCCTTAGCAGAAGGTTGAAACTCCCATGGCCGCCCCCCTCAAAGCCGTCGACGGCAATGCCGATCTTCAGGCGCTGATGACCGATCTCGGTACCCGTGCCCGCGCTGCCGCGCGCGTGCTGGCGCTGGCGCCGCCGGAGCAGAAGAACCGGGCGCTCGAGGCCATGGCGCGGGCGATCCGCAACAATTCAGCTGCGATCCTCGCCGCCAATGCCGAGGACGTCACCGAGGCCCGCGCCTCCGGCAACGCCACCTCGTCCTTCATCGACCGCCTGACGCTGACGCCGGCGCGGGTGGAGGACATGGCCGAGGGCATCGGCATCGTGCGCGGCATTGCCGATCCCGTCGGCATCGTCACCGAGAGCTGGCAACGGCCGAACGGCATGACCATCGAGCGCGTGCGCGTGCCGCTCGGCGTCGTCGGCGTGATCTTCGAGAGCCGGCCGAACGTTGCGGCGGACGCCGGTGTGCTGTGCCTGAAGTCGGGCAATGCCGTGATCCTCCGCGGCGGCTCCGACAGTTTCCGCTCCTGCCGCGCGATCCATGACTGCCTGGTGCAGGGCCTGCGCGAAGCGGGCCTTCCCGAGGCTGCCATCACGCTGGTGCCGACGCGCGACCGCGCGGCGGTAGGCCAGATGCTGTCGGGATTGAATGGCGCCATCGACGTGATCGTGCCGCGCGGAGGCAAGAGCCTCGTCGCGCGCGTCGAGCAGGAAGCGCGCGTGCCGGTGTTCGCGCATCTCGAAGGCGTCAACCACATTTACGTCGACGGCAGCGCCGACCTCGCCATGGCGAAATCGATCGTGCTCAACGCCAAGATGCGCCGCACCGGCGTCTGCGGCGCCGCCGAGACGCTGCTGGTCGATCGCGCGGCAGCCGGTAAAAACCTCAAGCCGCTGGTTGAGATGCTAATCGAGGCCGGCTGCGAAGTGCGTGGCGACGACGCCGTGCAAAAGATCGATGCGCGCGTCAAACCCGCGAGCGCGGACGATTGGGACACCGAATATCTCGATGCGATCATCGCAGCGAAGGTGGTGGACGGCGTCGACGGCGCGATCGCGCATATCCAGAACCACGGCTCGCACCATACCGATGCGATCGTGAGCGCCGATGAGACCGCTGCGAAAAAATTCCTGAGCGAGGTCGATTCCGCGATCGTGCTGCACAACGCCTCGACGCAGTTCGCCGACGGCGGCGAGTTCGGCTTCGGCGCCGAGATCGGCATCGCCACCGGCAGATTCCATGCCCGCGGCCCGGTTGGCGCCGAGCAGCTGACGAGCTTCAAATATCGCGTTCACGGCACCGGGCAGACGCGGCCGTAGACGACGCAGGGCGCGGGGCATTGAGCAACAATTTCGTCGCGCCACGTTTCTTCGCGCAGGCCATACCGACCCATACCTCGGGCATGCGCATCGGCCTGCTCGGCGGCTCGTTCAACCCGCCGCACCAGGCCCATCGCGCGATCAGCCAGTTCGCGCTGAAACGACTCCAGCTCGATCGCGTGTGGTGGCTGGTGACGCCAGGCAATCCGCTGAAGGAGAACGGCGCGCTGCATGAGCTCGGCGCGCGCATGCAGGCGGCGCGCGAAATGGCCGACGATCCCAGGATCGAGGTGAGCTGTCTCGAATCCGTCATTCGCACGCGCTATACCATCGATACGATCAACACCTTGCGCCGCCGCCTCTCGGGCTTGCGCTTTGTCTGGATCATGGGCGCCGACAACCTCGCTCAATTCCATCGTTGGCAGCACTGGCGGCGCATCGCCGACCAGGTGCCGATCGCGGTCATCGACCGTCCGCCGCAGAGTTTTCGCGCCCTCGCCTCTCCCGCCGCCCAGGCGCTCAGGCGCTATCGGATGCCGGAGAATGAGGCGCCATTGCTTGCGGATCGGGCCGCCCCGGCCTGGGTATTCCTGACCGGAATGAAGCTGAATCTCTCGTCGACCGGCTTACGGAACCCGGACGGAAGCTGGAAAGGTACGAAGTGAGTCAGATTGTGCGAACGCCATGCGGTCTTCGGGCTCTCTGGCATATTGAAACCCTTAACCCCACATGATGTAGTGTAACCAGTGGGCGCCGGATTCGGCGTTCGCGATACAGTGAAAGGAATGGTCCCTGACCACATCTGTATTGTCCAAGACAGCCTCACCCAAGACGGCTTCACCGAAGTCTGTTTTACCCAAGGTTGCCAAGCCGACGCGTAAAACATCGACCAAAGCTGCGGCCTTGAAGGCGCAACCCGACGCCGACAAGACGCTGAGCCTGATCCTCTCCCGCCTCGACGACATGAAGGCGGAAGAGACTGTGACCATCGACCTTCGCGGCAAATCGGCCTACTCCGACTACATGATCGTCACCACCGGCCGGGTGAACCGGCATGTCGGCGCGATCGCGGAGAACGTCGCCAAAGGCCTCAAGGAAAACGGCATCAAGAACATCCACGTCGAGGGCTTGCCCAATTGCGACTGGGTGCTAATCGATTCCGGCGATGTGATCGTGCACGTGTTCAGACCCGAGGTCCGCGAGTTCTACAGTCTCGAGAGATTGTACACGCAGGGCCCAGGGGCGGCGAAGGCGATCTGAGAGGCTGCTGGCCGATTTCGAATCGGCTGACGCGCATGCTAGCGTCGTGCGCGCGCAGATCGCGCGCGGTCCAGAAAACGCGACCCTGAACATATCATGCGCATAGCCGTCATTGCGGTGGGCCGGCTGAAGCAGGGCCCCGAACGGGAGCTTGCCGAGCGCTATTTCGAGCGGTTCGACGAGGCCGGCCGCAAGCTCGGATTCCGCGAGCTCGCCATCCACGAATTGCCCGAAAGCCGCGCGCGCGATACGGCGACGCGGATGGCCGAAGAGGCCGCGGCGATCTCCGCCCATATTCCCGAAAAGTCGGTCCTGGTGGCGCTGGACGAGCGCGGCCAGAATCTGGATTCGACCGTATTCGCACGGCATCTCGGGCGCTGGCGCGACGAGGGTGCCGGTCATACTATCTTCATGATCGGAGGGGCGGACGGACTTTCGCCCGAATTGCGCCGTAAGGCCAAGCTCGCGATCGCGTTCGGCTCTGCGACCTGGCCGCATCAAATGGTCCGCGTCATGCTTCTGGAACAGCTTTATCGGGCCGCCACCATTCTGGCGGGCCACCCCTATCACCGCGCGTGATCCGCGCCACAACGAGCACCTTTGCTTAAAGCGATGCGAGAAGCGATGCGAGCGCCGATTTTCAACCTGCTGCTGATCGCCGGCGTTGCCGGCGCAAGCCTCGCGCAAGCTCAGACGCCTGCACCGCAGACTGCGGCCGTAGCGCCCGATGCGATCAAGCAGCGCGAGCAGGAGCTCGAAGCCGCGCGCGCCAGCAAGAAGAGCGCTGAGGAAGCGCAGGCCAAGCTCAAGGCCGAGATCACCTCGCTCGGCCAGGACCGCACCCAGCTCAATCAACAGTTGATCGACACCGCCGCCAATGTGCGCACCGTCGAGACCAAGATCGACGAGGCCGAAGCGCGGCTGCGATCGCTGAACGGCCGCGAACAGGCGATGCGCAGCTCGCTCGATTCACGCCGCGCCGACATCGTCGAGGTGCTGGCGGCCTTGCAGCGCGCCGGAAGGCGGACGCCGCCAGCACTTCTGGTACGGCCCGAGGATGCCCTGCAATCGCTGCGCACGGCGATGCTGCTCGGTGCCGTGGTGCCGGAGTTGCGCGGCCGTGCCGAGAAGATCGCGGGCGAGCTCGGCGAGCTCGTGGCCTTGCGCAAGACCATCGCGACCGAGCGCGACCAGCTTGCCTCCGACCGCGACAAGGTGCGCAACGACCAGACCCGGCTCGCGGCTCTGGTCGACGAACGGCAGCGTCAGCAGGCGTCGCGCGAAAAGGACCTCGACGCCGAGAACGCGCGCGCCGTCGCGCTCTCAAGGCAAGTCGGCGATCTCCAGGGGCTGATCGCCAAGATGGAGCAGGATCTGCAAAGCGCCGCCAAGGCGGCCGAGAAGGCAGCTGAGGCCGCCAAGCAGGCCGAGGCCAAGGCGGCTGCAAACGCGGCCGCCAGCGCCAAGACCGGCCCCGGCGCATTCAAGGATCGTTCCCGCACCACCCCTGCGATGGCCTTCGCCGCGGCCAAGGGCCTCCTGCCTCTTCCGGTTAACGGTAACAAGATCAGGGATTTCGGCGGTTCGGACGGGCTCGGCGGGGTCCAGAAGGGCATTTCGCTGGCGACGCGGCCCGGCTCCCAGGTCACGACGCCGTGTGATGGCTGGGTGGTCTATGCCGGCCCGTTCCGCAGCTATGGACAACTCTTGATCCTCAATGCCGGGGGCGGGTATCATGTGCTGATCGCCGGGATGGAGCGCATTTCGGTCAACATCGGACAATTCGTGCTCACGGGGGAGCCTGTCGCGACCATGGGGTCGACCTCTCAAGTCGCCTCCATTCTCGCCACGAACGCGAGTCAACCTGTGCTCTATGTCGAGTTCCGCAAAGACGGCACTCCAATCGATCCAGGCCCATGGTGGGCCGCAAATGAAGGCGAGAAGGTTCGCGGATGATGCGCAAGACTTCAGTTATCCTCCTCAGCGCGGCCACCGGTGCGGCGCTGACGCTGTTCGTGACGCAACCGCGCGCGGTCTTCATGGGCTCCAGCGCGCGAGCCGCCACTGCGGACACCTATCGCCAGCTCAATTTGTTCGGCGACGTGTTCGAGCGCGTGCGCTCGGACTATGTCGAGAAGCCCGACGACACCAAGCTGATCGAATCCGCGATCAGCGGCATGCTCACCGGTCTCGATCCGCATTCGAGCTACATGGACGCCAAGAGCTTCCGCGACATGCAGGTGCAGACCCGCGGTGAGTTCGGCGGCCTCGGCATCGAAGTCACGATGGAAGACGGCCTGATCAAGGTGGTCTCGCCGATCGACGACACCCCGGCCTCGCGCGCCGGTGTCATGGCCAACGACATCATCACCAATCTCGACGACGAGGCGGTGCAGGGCCTGACCCTGAACCAGGCGGTCGAGAAGATGCGCGGCCCGGTCAACACCAAGATCAAGCTGAAGATCATCCGCAAGGGCCAGGACAATCCGATCGACGTCACGCTGGTGCGCGACAACATCCGCGTCCGCTCGGTGCGCGCCCGCGTCGAGGCCGACGACATCGCCTATATCCGCATCACCACCTTCAACGAGCAGACCACCGAAGGCCTGAAGCGCGAGGTCGCCAACCTCTCGAATCAGATCGGCGACAAGCTGAAGGGCTACGTCATCGACCTCCGCAACAACCCGGGCGGCCTGCTCGAGGAAGCGGTCACCGTCTCCGACTCCTTCCTGGAGAAGGGCGAGATCGTCTCGACCCGTGGCCGCAATGCCGAGGAGACCCAGCGCCGGACCGCGCATACCGGCGACCTCACCAAGGGCAAGCCGGTCATCGTGCTGGTCAACGGCGGCTCGGCTTCGGCGTCGGAGATCGTCGCCGGTGCGCTGCAGGACCACAAGCGCGCGACCATCGTCGGCACGCGCTCGTTCGGCAAGGGCTCGGTGCAGACCATCATTCCGCTCGGCTCCGGCAACGGCGCGCTGCGTCTGACCACTGCGCGCTACTACACGCCGTCGGGTAAGTCGATCCAGGCCAAGGGCATCGTGCCCGACATCGAAGTGCTGCAGGACGTGCCGGACGAGCTGAAGTCGCGCACCGACACCAAGGGCGAAGCTTCGCTGCGCGGCCATCTCAAGAACGACGGCGACGAGAAGACCGGCTCGCAGTCCTACGTTCCGCCGGACGCCAAGGACGACAAGGCGCTCAAGCTCGCCGACGATCTGCTCCACGGCATCAAGAACAGCGCGTCCGCGGCGCCCACGCCGGGCGGCGACAAGGCCACGACCGACAAGCCCAAAGCGGCGAACTAGGTCGGCGCATCGCGATCTGACGAAAAGGGCGGCTCCCGGAGCCGCCCTTTTTGCTTGAAACTCCTGATATCCCCGGCCTATCCCAGCCTGCCGCCGCTTGACCCCGGCGTGGTATCGTCATTGCTGAGTGATTCGGGATCGCGCATGACTGAAACGGCCGATGATCTGAGCGCCCCGCTCGGACGGGACAAGCCGCGCCGGAAACGCCGGCTGCGGCTGCCGTTCACGGCCATGCAGCTGCTCGCGGTCCTGCTCGGACTGTTCCTGGTCAGCTTTGCCGGCTTCGCCATCTTCAACAAGGATCCGCTCGGCGGCGAGCCAATGACGCGGCTCGCGATCCGCGAACCCAATGCCGCAGACAAGGCTGGCGACGACAAGCCGGCCGCGGCCGGCCATGGCCAGGACAGCAAGCAGGAAAGCAAGCAAGAGACCAAGGACGCACCGAAGCAGGCGGGCGAGCAGAAGACCGTCACCATGATCGACGGTTCCACCGGCATGCGCCACGACGTGGTGATCGGCGGCGATGCCGCCGGCAAAAGCGAGACGGCGGCGGCCTCCGCACCGCCGCCCGTCATGGCCGGGATCGACCCAAAACTTCTTGAGAAATCGCGCTATGGCATGATCCCCGCGGTTTCCGGGGATCTGAAGCCGTTCAACGTCTATGCGGCGGATGCCGACCGCGCCAAGGCCGCCAAGATGCCGGTGGTCGCGATCCTGATCGGCGGCCTCGGCGTCGGCGCCGCCAAGACCACCGATGCCATCATGCGGTTGCCAGCGGCGGTGACGCTGGCCTTCACGCCCTATGGGTCCGATCCAGGAAAACTCGCCGAGCGCGCCCGCGCCCAGCGCCACGAGATCTTCCTCCAGATCCCGATGGAGCCCTATGACTTCCCCGACAACGATCCGGGACCGCAGACGCTGCTGACCTCGCTGAGTGCCGACCAGAACATGGACCGCCTGTACTGGCATCTGAGCCGGATGCAGGGCTATGCCGGCCTGACCAATTTCATGGGCGCCCGCTTCATCGCAACGGAGCCGGCGATGCAGCCGATCATCCGCGAGGCGGCCAAGCGCGGCCTCGGCTTCTTCGACGACGGCTCCTCGCCCCGCAGCATCGCGCCGCAAGCGGCCGGCAGCCAGGCGATGCCGTTCGGCAAGGGCGATATCGCGATTGACGCGGTGCCGACCCCGGCCGAGATCGACCGCGCCCTGACCAAGCTCGAAGCGGCGGCGCGCGAGCGCGGCGTGGCCGTGGGCACCGCCTCCGCCCTCCCGGTCTCGATCGAGCGCATCGGCGCCTGGACCAAGACATTGGGCGACCGAGGTATCCTTTTGGTGCCATTGACAACCGCGATGCTGAAATCAAAATCCAGCTAAATCAACGGATTGGTATGGTACAGGCCCGCGGGGCCTGCTTAAGCCTTACCGACAGCATGCGAGAGGTCTGGCGGAATGGCGCGTTACGAGGATCTGCCCTACCGGACCTGCGTCGGCGTGATGTTGCTCAACAAGGACGGACTGGTGTTCATCGGCCGCCGCGCCGGCGGCATCGAGCATGTCGACGACACCCATGTCTGGCAGATGCCGCAGGGCGGCGTCGATCCCGGCGAGGACAATTGGGAGGCCGCCAAGCGCGAGCTCTATGAGGAGACCAGCGTGCGTTCGGTTGAGCGGCTCGGCGAAGTTCCGGACTGGCTCACTTACGACATTCCGCGCACGGTCGCCGGGCGCACCTGGAAGGGCCGCTACCGCGGCCAGCGCCAGAAATGGTTCGCGGTCCGCTTCACCGGCAAGGACAGCGAGATCAACGTCGAAAAGCCCGGCGGCGGTCACAAGGCCGAGTTCGTGAGCTGGCGCTGGGAGCCGATGAAGAACCTGACCGGGCTGATCGTCCCGTTCAAGCGCCCGGTCTACGAGCGCGTGGTGAAGGAATTTTCCGCGCTGGCGCAGGATTAGTTCAAGTCGCCATTCCAGGTTGATGCTAGAGCCAGTTCCGTTCCGATAGAATCGGGACGGGGCTCTAGTTTTTTATTTTGACGCGTTTTCTTGACGCGAACCGCGGTATCCACTTCGCTCGAAAACGCTCTAATGCACAGCCTGAAATGACGACGAGAGATCCACGCGTGAGCACTGAAAAACCCTACCGTCCCAATGTCGGAATCGCGCTGTTCAACGCCGATGGCCGCGTGCTGATCGGGCACCGCTTCAAGGGCGACGGACCCGAGATCATCCTGCCGGGTCTGGACTGGCAGATGCCGCAGGGCGGCGTCGACGAGGGCGAGGATTTGCGCGATGCCGCGCTGCGCGAGCTCTGGGAAGAGACCAGCGTCAAGAGCGCATCCTATCTCGGCGAGACCGACTGGTTGACTTACGAATTCCCGCCTTATGACGGGCCGCAGACACATCGACTGGCAAAATTCCGCGGCCAGCGCCAGAAATGGTTCGCGTTACGCTTCACCGGCAAGGATGACGAGATCGATCCGCTGACGCCGCGCAACGGGCAGCCCGCCGAGTTCGACGCCTGGCGCTGGGAGCGGCTCGACCGCGTCCCCGATGTCGTGGTGCCGTTCCGCCGGCACGTCTACAGCGCAGTGGCGCAGCAGTTTGCGCCCTTCGCCAACTAAAATCGCGAAAACAACCCCATGCACAGTAGAACGGGGTTGAAATCATTAGAGAACTTTGCCCGGAAATTTGCGTGAGCCTAGTTGATCGGTCCCACCGTGAACGGGCCGATTGCGATTAGGTGGCAGTCGCTGTCGCGCTTGGCGCAGTCGGCGAGCGCGGAATTGACGGCGGTCTGCTCGTCCGCGGCCTTGAGGCCGAGGCCCGGCCGGCCCGCGGTGCCGACCGCGACGGCGTTCCAGCCCATGCCGTCGGCGAGCTTGCGCACGACCTCGTCGCGCGCATCTGCGACGATCGAGGCGTTCGACGCCGCATGGAAGAATCCGGTGATCCTCAGCAGGGTTGGGATCGGCACGACGAAATTCTCGTCGACGGCAACGACCAGGCAGGCGACGCCGGCGATCGCGCCGCACGATTCCAGTGAACGCCGCGCGGCATCGTCGGCGGACGATGCGCCCATCACCATGAAATATTGGCCGCCGGGGCCGAGCGCGACCGCGCGGGATTTTGCCGAGGGCACGAACATGTTCTCGAGCCGGACCTTGGCGGGATCGCGCACCATCGGGAAGTCTTTCGAGGCGAAGGCGCGCTCGGTCATGGCATCATGCCGGACGAACGGTTGCGGCGGCATCGGCGGTTTGCCGTGCGTGTAGACCACATTGTTGCCGACTGCATAGAGCTCGCAACGCCGCGGCGACTGCGCGGCATCGGCGCGCTTCTGGCACTGATCGAGTGCGGCGTTGCGCGCGGCTTCCTCGTTCGGCTGATTCAACGACGCGCCGGTGAACCCGCCGACATTGAGTGCGAACGCCTTGTAGTCGCCGGCAGCGGAATAGTCGCCGGCCAGGTAGTTGCGGATGCGCTCGTTGATGAAGGGGACGCTGTCGGCAGGAAACTTGCCGGCCATCGGTGAAGCCGATGGTGCCGGCATGGGCATCGGCGCTTTCGCCGCCATGGTGGATGACGGGCTTGGCGCTGCTGCCGCAGCCGCGTTGGGCATCGGACTTGATGCTGGGCTTGGCGCGGTCACTGCAACCGCCGGCGCCCTGGTCGTCTCGAGCTTGGTGAAATAGAGGAAGCCGCCGACGCCGATGGCGACGACGGAGACGACACCGACCACCAGCGGCCACATCCAGTTCGGCGCGGCCTCAGCCTTAGTCACCTTCTTGATCTGCGGCGTCGCGTAGCTACCGTCCCCGCGCCGCATCGCCACCATATAGGCGTGCACCGGCGTCGGGATGTTCTTGACCTCCTGCGCGCCGATATCGGCGAACTGCACCGACAGCTTGTTGGCGACCTGCTCGTGCACGGCGCGGGAGACGCAGATGCCCCCGACCTCGGCGAGGCCCTCGAGCCGGGCGGCGATATTGACGCCGTCACCGAGCAGATCGCCGTCGCGCTCGACCACGTCGCCGATGGTGATGCCGATGCGGAACGACATCTGCCGGCTCGGCGGATAGGCCATGTTGCGGGTTCGCAGGGATTCCTGAATGTCGATCGCGCAGCGCACCGCATCGACCGCGCTTGGAAATTCCGCAAGCACGGCATCGCCCGCGGTGTTGAAGATGCGTCCGCCCGCCCTGGCAATGAAATCATCGACGACCTCGCGATAGGCGGCGAGACGCCGCAGCGTCTCCTCTTCGTCTTCCGCAACCAGTCGCGAGTAACCGGCAATATCGGCCGCGAAAATCGCTGCGATCTTGCGTTTCATCTGCGGCCGGCCCCCGGAACAAAGTTCGCGGGCGCAGAATGGCGCTATCGGCGGCGCCGTGCAACAAAGTTTCAGCGCCCGCCACTTCCGTGACGAGCGCTGAACTTATTCAGGAATTTTCAGCTCGGGCCCCGGCGCAGTGCACCGGGGCTTAGTGCATCGCCGTGCTGCTGAGCTGCTGCTGGATGCTCTTGAAGTGGTCGAGCCGGGCGATGGCTTGATCGAGCTCGTTGCCTTCGTGCTCCTTCAAGCCCTCTTCCATCTCCGAGATGGTCGCGGCGAACTGGGCCCGGTCGAGCTCGGCCAGCGAGGTCGCGACGTCGGCGAGTACGGTCAGGCCCTTCTCGGAGACTTCGGCGATACCGCCGAGCACGATGATCTTCTCGTGCTTGCCGCCGGTGGTCACGGTGAGAATGCCGGGCCGGATCGCGGCCACGACCGGCGCGTGTCCCGCCAGCACGCCGAAGTCACCTTCGACGCCGGGGATATCGACCTGGTCGACCTCGCCCGAGAAGGCGAGCTTTTCCGGCGAGACGAGATCGAAGTGGAAGGTGGCCATTGGAAACCTGCGAATGGTGAGTAGCGAATTGCGAATGGAGCGGGAGCGGCGCGACTATTCGCTACTCCCTGCTCGCCCTTCGCAGCTTAGGCCGCCTCGGCCGCCAGCTTCTTGCCCTTCTCGATCGCCTCTTCGATGGTGCCGACCATGTAGAAGGCAGCTTCCGGCAGGTGGTCGTACTTGCCTTCGCAGAGGCCGCGGAAGCCCTTGATGGTGTCCGCGAGGTCGACGAACTTGCCGGGCGAGCCGGTGAAGATTTCGGCGACGTGGAACGGCTGCGACAGGAAGCGCTCAATCTTGCGGGCGCGGGCCACCGTCAGCTTGTCCTCTTCCGAAAGCTCGTCCATGCCGAGAATGGCGATGATGTCCTGCAGCGACTTGTAGCGCTGCAGCACCTGCTGGACCTGACGCGCGGTGTCGTAGTGCTCCTGGCCGACGACGAGCGGCGAGAGCATGCGCGAGGTCGAGTCGAGCGGGTCCACCGCCGGATAGATGCCCTTTTCCGAGATCGCGCGGTTCAACACGGTGGTGGCGTCCAAATGCGCGAACGAGGTCGCGGGCGCCGGGTCGGTCAAGTCGTCGGCCGGAACGTAAATGGCCTGCACCGAGGTGATCGAACCCTTCTGCGTGGTGGTGATGCGCTCCTGCAGCGCACCCATGTCGGTGGCGAGCGTCGGCTGGTAACCCACGGCGCTCG
Source organism: Bradyrhizobium sp. BWC-3-1 (assembly GCF_032917965.1). Lineage (NCBI taxonomy): Bacteria > Pseudomonadati > Pseudomonadota > Alphaproteobacteria > Hyphomicrobiales > Nitrobacteraceae > Bradyrhizobium > Bradyrhizobium sp. BWC-3-1. Next base: position 411,754 of record NZ_CP136625.1, on the reverse strand, counting down.
GGATACGACCGAGCAGCGCCGACACTTCAGAACCGGCCTGGGTGAAGCGGAAGATGTTGTCGACGAAGAACAGCACGTCCTGGCCCTGATCACGGAAGTGCTCGGCGACGGTCAGACCGGTGAGGCCGACGCGGGCGCGAGCGCCGGGCGGCTCGTTCATCTGGCCGAACACCAGCGCGCACTTCGACTTGACGCTCGGATCCGGATTATGCGGATCGGCGTTGACCTTGGACTCGATGAACTCGTGATAGAGGTCGTTGCCCTCGCGGGTACGCTCGCCGACGCCGGCGAAGACGGAGTAACCACCGTGCGCCTTCGCGACGTTGTTGATCAGCTCCTGAATCAGCACGGTCTTGCCGACGCCGGCGCCGCCGAACAGGCCGATCTTGCCGCCCTTGGCGTAGGGCGCGAGCAAGTCGACGACCTTGATGCCGGTGACGAGAATTTCAGCTTCGGTCGACTGGTCGGTGTAGCTCGGCGCTTCCTGGTGGATGGCGCGCATGCCTTCGGACTGGATCGGACCGGCTTCGTCGATCGGCTCGCCGATCACGTTCATGATGCGCCCGAGCGTGCCCGCACCCACCGGAACCGAGATCGGCTGACCGGTGTCGGTCACTTCCTGGCCGCGGACCAGACCTTCGGTCACGTCCATCGCGATCGTGCGCACGGTGGACTCACCGAGATGCTGCGCAACTTCCAGCACGAGGCGGATGTTGCCGTTCCTGGTTTCCAACGAATTCAGAATGGCCGGCAGATGGCCTTCGAACTGAACGTCGACGACGGCGCCCATGACCTGGGTGACACGACCGACCTGGGTAGCTGCTGTAGCCATGAAGCTCTCCTTCGAAATTCTTTACTTGAACGACCGTCGTTTGGTTCGTGCGTCAGACCGCCTCGGCGCCGGAGATGATCTCGATCAGCTCCTTGGTGATCTGGGCTTGACGGGTTCGGTTGTAGATCTGGGTTTGCTTGCGGATCATTTCGCCGGCGTTGCGGGTGGCGTTGTCCATGGAGCTCATCTGCGCGCCATAGAACGAGGCGTTGTTTTCCAGCAGCGCGCGGAAAATCTGCACCGCGATATTCCGCGGCAACAGGCCGGAGAGGAGTTCGTCTTCCTCCGGCTCATAGTCATAGGACGTCGACGGCGCGGTCGCCGCTTTTTCTTCCACGGTCAGCGGAATGATCTGCTGCGCGGTCGGGACCTGGGCAATCACCGACTTGAACTGCGCGTAGAACAGCGTGCAGACGTCGAATTCGCCGTTGTCGAAGCGGGCCAGAACCTTCTTGGCAATGTCGTCCGCGTTGACGAAGCCGAGCTGACGAACGCCGCGCAGGTCGAGATGCTCGACGATCTGCTTGTCGTACAGGCGGCGGAGCTGCTCGTAGCCCTTGCGGCCGACGCAGAAGAATTTGACTTCCTTGCCCTGCGCCAACAGCGCCTGGGCGCGCTCGCGCGCGAGGCGCACGATCGAGGAGTTGAACGCGCCGGACAGGCCGCGCTCGCCGGTGCAGACCAGCAGTAGGTGAACCTGATCCTTGCCGGTGCCGGCCAGCAGCACCGGGGCGCCGGGCGAACCGGCGGCAGCGCTGGCGATGTTGGAGATCACCGCGCTCATCTTGTCGGCATAGGGCCGCGCCGCCTCGGCCGCTTGCTGGGCGCGGCGCAACCGGGACGCCGCGACCATTTGCATGGCCTTGGTGATCTTCTGCGTCGCCTTGGTGGAGGCGATGCGGACGCGCATGTCTTTAAGTGACGCCATTCTTCGTTCACCCCGGCGGTTCGACCCCTTGGATCAAGCCGCTAGCCTATCCCAGTCGTCATGCCCGGGCGTGTCCCGGGCATCCACGTCTTCGTTTCCATGCAGTGAGGCACGGAAGGCCGGGACAAGAAGCCCGGCCTTGCGACCGTTCTCTTATGCGAAGCTCTTGGCGAAACCTTCGACCACCGACTTCAGCTTGGCGGCGGTGTCGTCGGAGAGATCGCGGCTGTCGCGGATCGCGTTGAGGATCTCGACGTTCTTGCCGCGCAGCAGCGACAACAGACCGTCCTCGAACGCGCGCACCTTGTTGACCGGCAGCGGGTCGAGATAGCCGTTGGTGCCGGCCCAGATCACGCAGACCTGCTCTTCCATCTTCAGCGGCGCGAACTGCGGCTGCTTCAGGAGCTCGGTCAGACGCGAGCCGCGATTGAGCAGGCGCTGGGTCGAGGCGTCGAGGTCGGAGCCGAACTGCGCGAACGCCGCCATTTCGCGGTACTGCGCGAGCTCGCCCTTGATCTTGCCGGCGACCTTCTTGGTGGCCTTCGTCTGTGCCGAGGAGCCGACGCGCGACACCGACAGACCGACGTTCACCGCGGGGCGAATGCCCTGGAAGAACAGGTCGGTTTCCAGGAAGATCTGGCCGTCGGTGATCGAGATGACGTTGGTCGGAATGTAGGCCGACACGTCGTTGGCCTGGGTTTCGATGACCGGCAGCGCCGTCAGCGAGCCCGAACCCTGGTCCTTGTTCAGCTTCGCCGCGCGCTCGAGCAGGCGGGAATGCAGATAGAACACGTCGCCCGGATAGGCTTCGCGGCCCGGCGGGCGGCGCAGCAGGAGCGACATCTGGCGGTAGGCGACGGCCTGCTTGGACAAATCGTCATAGATGATGACGGCGTGCATGCCGTTGTCGCGGAAGTACTCGCCCATGGTGCAGCCGGTGAACGGCGCGATGTACTGCATCGGTGCCGGATCCGACGCGGTGGCGGCGACGATGATCGAATATTCGAGCGCGCCCTGCTCTTCCAGCACCTTCACGAACTGGGCAACCGTCGAGCGCTTCTGGCCGATCGCGACGTAGACACAATACAGCTTGATGTTCTCGTCCGGCTGCGCGTTGAGCGGCTTCTGGTTGAGGATGGTGTCGAGCGCGATCGCGGTCTTGCCGGTCTGACGGTCGCCGATGATCAGCTCGCGCTGGCCGCGGCCGATCGGGATCAGGGCGTCGATCGCCTTGAGGCCCGTCGCCATCGGCTCGTTCACCGACTTGCGCGGAATGATGCCGGGCGCCTTGACGTCGACGCGCATGCGCTTGTCGGCCTGGATCGGGCCCTTGCCGTCGATGGGGTTGCCGAGCGCGTCGACGACGCGGCCGAGCAGGCCCTTGCCGACCGGCGCGTCCACGATGGCGCGGGTGCGCTTGACGGTCTGACCTTCCTTGATCTCGCGGTCAGCGCCGAAAATGACGATACCGACGTTGTCGGTTTCGAGGTTCAGCGCCATGCCGCGGGTGCCGTTCTCGAATTCGACCATTTCACCGGCCTGGACGTTATCCAGACCGAAAACGCGGGCGATACCGTCGCCGACGGACAGCACCTGTCCGACTTCGGAGACTTCAGCTTCCTGGCCGAAATTCTTGATCTGGTCCTTGAGGATCGCGGAAATTTCCGCGGCGCGGATGTCCATCAGCCTGCCTCTTTCATCGCGTGCTTGATCGAATTGAGTTTGGTGCGAAGCGAGCTATCGATCATTCGGCTGCCAAGCTTGACCACGAGGCCACCGATGATCGAGGGATCGACCTTCACGTTGAGCGCGACGTCCTTGCCGGTCACCGACTTCAGGGCAACCTTGAGGGCGTCGAGATTCTTGTCCGAGAGCGCCTCCGCCACGGTGACGTCGGCCGTGGCCTCGCCCTTGAACTTGGCGACCAGGGCGCGATAGGCGCGGATGACGTCAGCCACCGCGAACAGGCGGCGGTTGGCGGTCAGCACTTTCAGGAAATTGGCGGAGATGCCGGCGATGCCGGCCTTGTCCAGCACGGCCGAGAGGGCTCTGGACTGGGCATCGGCCGCGAACACGGGGCTCCGGACGAGGCGCTTCAAATCGGCGCTCTCGTTCAGCATGCCCTCGAATTTCTCGAGATCGGCCTTGACCTCGTCGACCACTTTCTGGTCGCGGGCCAGTTCAAACAAGGCCGTTGCATAACGGCCCGACACACCGGAAACGGACGTATCTTCTGCAGCCACAGACGTGCTCTTTTTGCTGTCAAACTCGCAAGGGAAAAACCGTCGCCACGAAGCGGCGCCTAGCGATCCAAGCCCTTGGAATTCAAGCGGGACTTCGATTTTCGACCCCGCACGGAAGTGCCGGGCTCGTTAAAATCGCGGCTTTGCTAACATAGCAGGCGCGCACGTGCAACATGACGCCAAATTAAAGGCATGACGTTCTGTCGCCAGTTCGTCGCACTCCACGACGACGCGACGACGACCTTGCATGCCGCGGAATTGCCACAGCGCTTAAGCCCACCCCTGAGCCGAGGCCGGCGATTGGTTCCTGCCCTCAGCGCATAGCGGCCATGAACACGGATCGCTGAGGCGTGATTCCGGCCCTCCCGGCTCCACTCGCCGAATACTTTCTGAATTCTAAATGCGGAAATCGATGACTTCGTTTTACAGTATTCGTAAGTAATATAGAGGTTAACAATCGTTAAATTCCAATATTACGGAATGTCGGCCGAATATCCCTGCCGGTAACAAGATATTACAGGGCGACACAGAACGGATTTACTGCCCAATTCATGCCTCATTAGGAATCGAAACGCGATCCCGCTCGCAAACTTACGGGGGCTCCACTTGCCACATATGTGGCAATACTAGTTAGGGACCAATATATGCTTTGTTTGAAGACGCTGGGCTCAGTGACCCGGCCGCGTACGGCGATCGCCTTCGTTGCCGCAACTCTTCTCATCGGGGGAACTGCCACCGAAGCTTCCGCCAAATCCCGCCATCACCATCGCTATTCCCACCATCATCACCGCCACCACGCCCAGACCGATGCCAACACGACCTCCGATTGGCGTAACGCCAATGCATCGATGACGCCGTCGCAGGGCACCGGACGTTCCTTCTCCGGCATGGCTTCCTTTTACGGGAACGAGTCCGGCAGCAGGACCGCCTCGGGCCAGCGCTTCAACCAGAACGCCATGACCGCGGCGCACCGTTCACTGCCGTTCGGCACCAAGCTGCGTGTCACCCATGGCGGCTCGAGCGTCATCGTCACCATCAACGACCGTGGCCCGTTTATCCGCGGCCGTGTCCTCGACCTCTCCACGGGCGCTGCCCGTGCCATCGGCCTCACCGGCGCCGGCGTCGGCCGCGTCACCGCGGAAGTCGTCTCCTAAGACGCGCGACGCGTGAAACAAGCCCGCCGTCTTGGGGGACGGCGGGCTTTTTGTTTGTTCCTCCGCCGTCATTGCGAGGAGCGCAATGACGGGGAGAGAGCGGGGGGCCTACAAAAAGCTCTGCGGATCGACGTCGACTTCGAGCTTTTGATTGCCCTTCGGCTTCGGGCATACGGCAAGCCAGTTGCGCAAATAATCCGACAGGTCGAAGCCGCGCGCGGATTTCACCAGAATGCGGAAGCGGTAACGGCCCTTGATGACCGCGAGCGGGGCTTCCGCCGGGCCCAGCACCACCACGCGCTCGTCGCGCGGCGCGAGCGCGACGAGGTGGCGGCCAAAGCCTTCGGCGCTCGGCCGGTCGCCGGCGGAAATGATCAGGCTCGCGAGCCGCCCGAACGGCGGATAGAGCGTGCGTTCGCGCAAATCGATCTCGCTGTCGTAGAATGCTTCGCGGTCGCAGGCGATCAGCGCCTTCATCACCGGATGATCGGGCTGATGGGTCTGGAGATAGCCGACGCCGCGGCCCTGCTCGCGGCCGGCGCGGCCGATCACCTGGTTGAGCAATTGCCAGGTGCGTTCCGAGGCGCGCGGATCGCCATTGGACAGGCCGAGATCCGCATCGACCACGCCGACCAGATTGAGCCGCGGGAAATTGTGGCCCTTGGCGACGAGCTGGGTGCCGATGATGACGTCGACGCGGCCCTCCGCGATGTCATTCAGCTCGGAGCGCATCGTCTCGATCGAGGTGATGAGATCGCTCGACAGCACCATGGTGCGCGCCTCCGGGAAGAGCGCCGCCGCCTCCTCCTGCAAGCGCTCGACGCCGGGCCCGACCGCGACCAGCGATTCCTCCGCCGCGCAATGCGGACAGGTTTGCGGGCGCGGCATCGAGAAGCCGCAATGGTGACAGACGAGGCGCTGGCGGAAGCGGTGATCGACCAGCCAGGCATCGCAGATGGTGCAGGCGAAGCGATGGCCGCAGGCGCGGCACAGCGTCAACGGTGCATAACCGCGGCGATTGAGGAACAGTAGCGCCTGCTCGCGCCGCTCGATCGCGGTCCTGATCTCGGACGCCAGCCGCGGCGAGATGAAGCGGCCGCGCGCCGGCGGCTCGCGGCGCATGTCAATGGCCTCGATATGTGGCATGTGCTGGCCGCCGAAGCGCGACGGCAGAGCGATGCGCTGATAGCGGTTCTTGCGCGCATTGACCTCGGATTCGACCGACGGCGTCGCCGACGCCAGCACGATCGGAACCTTTGCGATATGCGCGCGCACCACCGCCATGTCACGGGCGTGATAATGCACGCCCTCGTCCTGCTTGTAGGCTTGGTCGTGCTCTTCATCGACCACGATGAGGCCGAGATTGGCGTAGGGCAGAAAGAGCGCTGAGCGCGCGCCGACCACAACCGGCGCGCTGCCCTCGGAGATCGCCGCCCAATTGCGCGCGCGGGTGCGCGGCGTCAGTTCGGAATGCCATTCCAGAGGGCGCACGCCAAAGCGCTGCGCGAAGCGATCGAGGAACTGGCCGGTGAGCGCGATCTCCGGCATCAGGATGAGCGACTGTTTTCCGCGGCGGATCGCCTCGGCGACGGCTTCGAAGTAAACCTCGGTCTTGCCCGAGCCGGTGACACCGTCGAGCAGCGCGACGTGAAAGCTGCCGTTGGCGGCGAGTGCGCGCATGGCATCGACCCCGGCGCGCTGAAGCGGCGAAAAATCCGGCCGGCTGAAATCCGGATCTGGGGCCGGCGGCGGCGGCGGCGGGGGCATCGGCTCGACCGAGAGCGTTCCTTCGTCGACGAGGCCGTCGATCACGCCGGCCGAAACCCCGGCCTCTCTGGCCGCCTCGGACTTGCCGTGCAGCAGCCGGTCCGACAGCACCTCGATCAGGCGCTGCCGCGCCGGCGTCAGACGTTTTGGCGGATCGCCGACCAGGCGCACGCCGGCGCGCACCCGCTCGGGGCCGAGGTTGTCGCCCATCCGCAGGCACATGCGCAGCACCATGCCGCGCGGGCTCAACGTGTAATTGGCGATCCAGTCCACGACCGCACGCAGCTCGGGCTTCAGCGGCGGGATGTCGAGCTTTTCGCTGACCTCCTTAAGGCGGTTGTGCAGGCGCGGATCAGGATTGGCGTTTTCGGCCCAGACCACCGCGAGCACCTCGCGCGGGCCGAGCGGCACGCCAATAATGTCGCCCGCCTTCAGCTCCATCCCGCGCGGCACCTTGTAGGAATAGGTCTGGTCGAGCGCGACCGGCACCAGCACGTCGACCATGCGGGTCGCGTTGGCGGAGACGGCGTTGCTGCGCGACGTGTGATCCATGGAGGGGAATCGGAACCCGAGGGCTTCAAGGCTAGCGCCCTGAGGCGGCCTTAGCGAACGATAAACGAGTGTGATGCGATATACTGAGTGGAATCACCACGTCCAGAGCGCATGAGCAAAGCGGCCGCCCCACAAATCGACCTCGCCAGCGCCGATCCTGATATCGCGCAGGAGATGACGCGCTGGCTGTCGCATCTCGGCGCGGAGCGGCGGCTGTCGCCGAAGACGCTGGAAGCCTATGCCCGCGATTTGCGGCAATGCCTGAATTTCCTCTGCGGCCATTGGGGCGAGCGAGTGACGCTAAAGCGTTTCGGCGCGCTGGAGGCCACCGATATCAGAGCCTTCATGGCGATGCGCCGCGCCGACGATATTGCCGGCCGCTCGCTGATGCGCGCGCTCGCGGGCCTGCGCTCGTTCGGCCGCTTCCTCGAGCGCGAAGGCAAGGGCAAGGTCGGGGCGCTCTCGGCGATCCGCGCGCCGAAAGTCGCAAAGAGCCTGCCCAAGCCGCTGCCGATGGCGTCGGCCAAACGTCTTGCGGACGCCGACGAGCGCGCCGGCGAGGACCGCGAGACCTGGATTCTTGCGCGCGACGCCGCCGTGATGGCTCTCCTCTACGGCTCGGGCCTGCGCATCTCCGAAGCGCTGGGGCTGACGCGCCGCGAGGTCCCGCGTCCCGGTGAAGGCGACGTGCTGATCGTGACGGGCAAAGGCAACAAGACCCGCATGGTGCCGGTGCTCCAGAACGTGCTCGCACTGGTGCAAGAATACGCTTCCATGTGCCCGTATCCGCTGCCGGCGGAGGGGCCGATCTTCGTCGGCGCACGCGGCGGGCCCTTGAGCCCGCGCATCATCCAGCTCGCGATGGAGCGGCTGCGCGGCGCGCTCGGCCTGCCCGACAGCGCCACGCCGCACGCCCTCCGGCATTCCTTCGCCACGCACCTGTTGTCACGCGGCGGCGATTTGCGCGCGATCCAGGAATTGCTCGGCCATGCCTCGCTCTCGACCACGCAGATCTATACCGGCATCGATGCCGAGCGGCTGCTGGAAGTCTATGCCAGCGCGCATCCGCGCCGATAGCGGCTCAGTTGGCGAGATACTCGATATCGTAGACGTAGTTCGAGCCGCGCCCGACCTCGACGCGGACCATCGGCCTGAACGTCTCCAGCCGCTCGTACAGCGGCGCCGTGACCTTCACCGGTTGGCCCGCGATGCGAACGAGATAGTCCGCTTTGCGGCGGCTACCTGACCTCCACGCACGATCGACACGGCCTTCGATCACAAGGCGGGACGTCAGGTGATCGAGAAACAGCATTCGTCCGGCATACCATGCAAGACCGCTGCCGAGCAGCACGATCAGGATCATCGAGGCGAACGCCTTCGCCTGGTCACGCCATGAGCCGTACAGCGGAGGTTGTCGCAGCTGCGAGCCGACGATAATCAGGCCCAGAACAACGAGGCCGACATGGACGTCGTTGACTGCGATGATCGAGCTCTTGTCATAAAACCGCAACAGGCCGATGTAGGTCAGGCCAAGCGCGAGGACAATCTTGCCGACGAACGGAAAGGCCGCGGTGTTGCGGGCCTTCAGCAGCGCAAACGCGGAGACGAGGATGGAAGGCCAGACGCAGGCTGCGATGAATTCCGCTGTGGTCATGGGACAGGACTAGATCAGCCCCGACGCGAAACCCTTAATTGCAACGGCCATCGCGGCTTGCCACTTGCGCCCGTCGCGCAGTTCGGTCAATCGTTGGTAAACAGGCAGGAGGGATTTATGAGCGCACATGAAAGCATGGAGCATGCCGAGCACGCCGAACACGCGTCCGGCTCGAACAAGAAGATCGCGCTCCTGATCGCGGTTCTGGCGCTGTTCCTGGCGATCTCCGAGACGCTCGGCAAGGGCGCCCAGACCGAATCGATCAGCAAGAACGTCGAGGCCTCCAACCTCTGGGCGTTCTTCCAGGCCAAGAGCATCCGCCGCACCGTGGTGCAGACCATGGCCGACCAGGGCAAGCTCATCCTCGGCGCGGCGAGCGACGAGGCCAACAAGGTGGCCGTGCAGAAGCAGATCGAGGACTGGCAGAAGACCGCGCAGCGCTACCGCTCCGAGCCGGAGACCGGCGAAGGCACCGAGCAGCTGGCCGAAAAGGCCAAGCACGCCGAGCATGAGCGCGACGAGGCGACTGCGAAATATCATCACTTCGAGCTGGCGTCCGCCGCCTTCCAGATCGGCATCGTGCTGGCCTCAGCCACCATCATCACCGGCATGCTGCCGCTCGCCTGGATCGCGGGCCTGCTGTCGCTTGCCGGACTTGGGATGACCATGCTCGGCGCATGGTCGCCGCATCTGCTGCATCTGCATTGAGGCGTTGACGCTACATACTCCGCTGTCATGCTCCGCGAAGGCGGGGCATCCAGTACGCCGCGGCCTCTCGATTCTAGCCTCACTGTCTCTGGAATACTGGATCGCCCGCCTTCGCGGGCAATGACACTGAACAAGTGGCGACGCTCAACGCGCTTCGTGCACGCTCTTGCGAAAGCGCTGGATCAGGCGGAGCGTGCGGGAGGACCAGCCTTCGCCGTTGCCGGCGATCAGCTCCTTGATGCGTCGCTTGATCGGATCGACCAGCTCGGCGGCCTTGGCACGCAGCTTCAGCACCAGATCATAGAGCCGCTCGAACCACGCCATCTCCATCAGCTTGTCGCGCGTCACGTCGAACACGAAGGCGGTGACGCCGACCCCGAGCAGCTTTGCGAACACGATGGTGAAGACCGCGCTGGTCCAGTATTCGTGCGTGAGCAGCCACAGGCCAACCAGCTTGAGCGGAAACAGCGGGACGATCGGTACAGCGAACACGATCAGCGTCATCGCCGGCGACAGCGCATCGACGCGGTCCGACAGCCATTGCTTGAACCGCGCAAGCGGGACGATTGCGACAACCCGCGCGACGATCGGTTCGAGATGGTCCCACAGCCAGGCTTCGATCAGGAAGATGATCGCAAGCAGGACCCAGACCGGTTGAAGCAGGCGGCGTAGCATGTGTTTCCCGCCCGATTCGGCGCTGGGCGCGACCTACATATGGATGGCCCGCTTGCCGACTGCAAGCGCGGCTTCCTTGATGGCCTCCGAGCGGGTCGGGTGCGCGTGGCACGTGCGCGCGAGATCCTCCGCGCTGCCGCCAAACTCCATGAGAACGGCTGCCTCATGGATCATTTCGCCGGCTTCGCGGCCGATAATGTGCACGCCGAGCACGCGATCGGTCTTCGCATCTGCGAGAATCTTCACAAAGCCGTCGGTGGTCTGGTTGACCTTGGAGCGCCCGTTGGCGGTAAAGGGAAACTTTCCGACCGTATAAGCCACGCCCGCCTGCTTCAGCTCCTCCTCGGTCTTGCCGACGGAGGATACTTCCGGCGTGGTATACACGACGCCTGGGATAACATCGTAGTTCACGTGGCCGGCCTGCCCGGCGATGATCTCGGCAACCGCGACGCCTTCATCCTCGGCCTTGTGCGCGAGCATCGGGCCCGCGACGACGTCGCCGATGGCATAGACGCCCTTCACGCTGGTGGCGAAATGCGGGTCGATCTGCACGCGGCCGCGATTGTCGAGTGCAACACCGGCTTCCTTCAGGCCGAGCCCCTCCGTGTACGGCACACGGCCGATACAGACGAGAACGACGTCGGCCTCCAGCGTCTCGGCAGCGCCCCCCGCGGCGGGCTCGATCGTCGCCTTCAGCGTCTTGCCGGAGGTGTCCACGCCCGTGACCTTGGCACTGAGCTTGAAGGCAAAGCCCTGCTTCTCCAGGATGCGCTGGAATTGCTTGGCGATCTCGCCGTCCATTCCGGGCAGAATGCGGTCAAGGAATTCGACCACGACGACTTCGGCGCCGAGACGGTGCCAGACCGAGCCGAGCTCGAGCCCGATCACGCCGGCGCCGACGATCAAGAGCTTGCCGGGGACCTTGTCCAGCGACAGCGCGCCGGTCGACGACACGATGCGCGTCTCGTCGATCTCGATGCCCTTGAGACGCGCGATGTCCGAGCCGGTGGCGATCACGATGCTCTTGGTTTCGATGACCTGCGACTTGCCGTCGGCGGAGACTTCGACCTTGCCCGTGCCGAGAATCTTGCCGGCGCCCTTGAGCACGTCGATCTTGTTCTTCTTCATCAGGAACTCGACGCCCTTGACGTTGCCGTCGATGCCCTGCTGCTTGAAGTTCATCATCGCAGGTAAATCGAGCTTCGGCGCGGAGACGCTGACGCCCATCTTGGCGAAGGAATGCCCGGCCTCCTCGAACATTTCGGAGGCATGCAGCAGCGCCTTCGACGGCATGCAGCCGACATTGAGGCAGGTGCCGCCGAGCGTCGCGTTCTTTTCCACCACGGCGACTTTCATGCCGAGCTGCGCTGCACGCACCGCGCAGACATAACCGCCCGGTCCGGTGCCGATGACGACGAGATCGTAGGTAGCCATGAGAGAAAGTCCCGTAAGTTTAGCGTTGAAGGATGTGTCAGCGTCCGCGCGGCGCGTCAGCGTCCGCCGGACACATCGAGAATGGCTGAGGTAACGTAGGAGGCATCGTCCGACATCAGCCAGACGATGGCATTGGCGACTTCATCGGCCGTACCGACGCGCTTCATCGGCACCATATGGGCCAGGCGATGGGCGCGGTCGGGCTCACCGCCGGCAGCGTGGATTTCGGTGTCGATCAGGCCGGGGCGGATGCCCGCGACGCGAATGCCCTCGCCGGCAACCTCATAGCCGAGGCCGATGGTGAAGGAATCGATCGCGCCCTTGGACGCGGCATAGTCGACATAGGTGTTCGGCGCGCCGAGCTTGGCCGCAACCGACGACAGATTGACGATGACGCCGCCCTGGCCGCCGTGCCTGGTCGACATCCGCTTCACGGCTTCGCGCGCGCAGAGGATGGAGCCGGTGACGTTGACCGCCATCACACGCTGGATGCGCTCGGCCGACATCTCGTCGACGCGCACGCCGCTGGTCCCGACAATACCGCCATTGTTGACGAGCGCGCCGAGCGTGCCGAACGCGTCCGCGGCCTTGAACAGCGCCAGGATGTCGCTTTCCTCGGCGACGTCGCATTTCACCGCGATGGCCTTGCCGTTGCTGGCCGCGATCTCGGCGACCACCTCATCGGCGGCCGTCTTGTTGCTGGCATAGCCGACAACGATCCGGAAGCCGCGTGCCGCGGCGGCAATTGCGGTCGCACGGCCGATGCCGCGGCTGCCGCCGGTGATGACAACGACTTTATCCGTCACGCGCGCCTCCATAGTTCGACAGGCGCCGTCGCGAAAGGCGACGGCGCTCGCAGAGCATCAGCGATCAGAGATCGAGCACCAGGCGCGCCGGATCTTCCAGGCTCTCCTTGACGCGAACCAGGAAGGTCACGGCTTCCTTGCCGTCGATGACGCGGTGATCGTAGGACAGCGCCAGATACATCATCGGGCGGACCTCGATCTTGCCGCCGACGACCATCGGCCGCTCCTGGATCTTGTGCATGCCGAGGATGCCGGACTGCGGCGCATTCAGGATCGGGGTCGACATCAGCGAGCCGTAGATGCCGCCATTGGTGATGGTGAAGGTGCCGCCCTGCATCTCGTCGATCTTGAGCTGGCCGTCGCGGGCGCGGCGGCCGAAATCGGCGATGCCCTTCTCGATGTCGGCGATCGACTTGTTGTCGCAGTCGCGCACCACGGGCACGACGAGGCCCTTGTCGGTGCCGACGGCGACGCCGATGTGATAGTAGTTCTTGTAGATCAGATCGGTGCCGTCGATCTCGGCGTTGACGGCCGGGATGTCCTTCAACCCCTGGACGACGGCCTTGGTGAAGAAGCCCATGAAGCCGAGCTTCGAGCCATGCTTCTTCTCGAACGCATCCTTGTAGTGAGCACGCAGCGCCATGACGTTGGTCATGTCGACCTCGTTGAAGGTCGTGAGCATCGCGGCGGTGTTCTGCACGTCCTTGAGGCGGCGCGCGATGGTCTGGCGCAGCCGGGTCATCTTGACGCGCTCTTCGCGGGCGGCGTCATCGGCCGGCGACGGTGCGCGGACCTGAACCGCTGCGGCCGGCTGGTTGACGGGGGTCGGCGCCGAGGCCGCACGCTCGATCGCGGCGAGCATGTCGCCCTTGGTGACGCGCCCGTCCTTGCCGGAGCCGGGAACGGTCGAGGCGTCGACGCCGGTCTCGGCCGAGAGCTTCCGCACGGAGGGAGCGAGCGGCGCATCGGCCGGTGGCGCCTTCGCCGCGGCGGGAGCAGCAGCGGCCGCAGGAGCGGCAGCCGCGGGCTTCGCGGGCGCAGCTGCCGGCTTGGCAGCGCCGGCGGCGCCTTCGGTAATCTGGCCGAGCAGCGCGCCGACGGCGACGGTGGCACCATCGGCGGCGATGATCTCGCTCAGCGTGCCGGCGGAGGGCGCCGGGACTTCGATGGTGACCTTGTCGGTCTCGAGCTCCACCAAGGGCTCGTCGACGGCAACGGGATCGCCGGCCTTCTTGAACCAGCGGCCGATGGTGGCCTCGGTGACGGATTCGCCGAGGGTCGGCACACGAATTTCAGTCATGGTCTTTTCCTTAAGGAGATCGCCAATGCGGACATAGGTGCAGATGTCAGCGCCCGCGGATGCGGGCGATCCAGTACGCCGTGACAGTCGTGATAGAGACGGGCGGCGCGGAATACTGGATCCCCCGCCCCAGTGCGCAATTGCGCACAAGGCGGGGCATGACGAGGTGTAAAAACTTCTCAGCTCAATGCTTCGTCCAGGAACGCCTTCAGCTGCGCCTGATGCTTCGACATCAGACCCGTGGCGGTCGCGGCGGAGGCGGCGCGGCCGACATAACGCGGACGCCGGCTCGCACCGTTCACCTGGTTCAGCACCCATTCCAGATAGGGCTCGATGAAGTGCCAGGCACCCATGTTGCGCGGCTCTTCCTGGCACCACACCACTTCGGCCTTCTTGAAGCGCGACAGTTCGGCCACCAGCGCCTTGAGCGGCACCGGATACAGTTGCTCGACGCGCATCAGGTAGATGTCGTCCATGCCGCGCTTCTCGCGCTCCTCGTAGAGGTCGTAATAGACCTTGCCCGAGCAGAGCACGATGCGGCGGATCTTCTCGTCGGGAACGAGCTTGATCGCTTCGCTCGGCAGCATCTGGGCGTCGTCATAGAGGATGCGGTGGAAGGTCGTTCCCTTCGCGAGCTCCTCGAGACGCGACACCGCCCGCTTGTGACGCAGCAGGGACTTCGGCGTCATCACGATCAGCGGCTTGCGGATCTCGCGATGAAGCTGCCGGCGCAGCACGTGGAAGTAGTTCGCCGGCGTGGTCGGATAGACCACCTGCATGTTGTCTTCCGCGCACATCTGCAGATAGCGCTCCAGACGCGCCGAGGAGTGCTCCGGTCCCTGGCCTTCATAGCCGTGCGGCAGGAGGCAGACGAGGCCGGACATGCGCAGCCATTTGCGCTCACCCGAGGAGATGAACTGGTCGAACACGACCTGCGCGCCGTTGGCGAAGTCGCCGAACTGCGCTTCCCACAGGGTGAGCGTGTTCGGCTCGGCGAGCGAATAGCCGTATTCGAAGCCGAGCACGGCTTCTTCCGACAGCAGCGAGTTGATGACCTCGTAATGGCCCTGCTCGTGACCGAGATGGTTGAACGGCGTGTAGCGGCTCTCGTCTTCTTGATCGATCAGGACCGAGTGGCGCTGCGAGAAAGTGCCGCGCTCCGAATCCTGTCCGGACAGGCGGACATGGTGGTTCTCGTTGAGCAGCGTGCAGAACGCCAGCGCTTCGCCGGTCGCCCAGTCGATGCCCGTGCCGCCGTCGATCGCCTTGGCGCGGTTTTCTAGGAAGCGCTGGATCGTGCGGTGGACGCGGAAACCGTCCGGCACCTTGGTGATCTTGCGACCGATGTCCTTCAGGGCGGCGATGTCGACGCCGGTGACGCCACGCCGCGCATCTTCTTCCTGATCGGCGATCTTGAAGCCGGCCCATTTGCCGTCGAGCCAGTCGGCCTTGTTGGGCTTGTAGCCGGAGCCGGCTTCGAGCTCGGCATCGAGCCGCGCGCGCCAGTCGGCCTTGGCCTTCTCGACCTCGCCCTCGGTCAGCACGCCTTCGCTGATGAGGCGGCGGGCGTAGAGCTCGAGCGTCGACGGATGGGCCGCGATCTTCTTGTACATCACCGGCTGCGTGAAAGCCGGCTCGTCGCCCTCGTTATGGCCATGCCTGCGGTAGCAGAACATGTCGATGACGACGGGCTTGTGGAATTTCTGGCGGAACTCGGTCGCGACCTTGGCCGCGAACACGACGGCTTCCGGATCGTCGCCGTTGACGTGGAAGATCGGCGCGTCGATCATCTTCGCCACGTCGGACGGGTAAGGCGACGAACGGGAATAACGCGGATAGGTGGTGAAGCCGATCTGGTTGTTGACGATGAAGTGCACGGAGCCGCCGGTGCGGTAGCCCTTCAGGTCCGACAGGCCGAAACATTCCGCGACCACGCCCTGGCCGGCGAACGCGGCGTCGCCGTGCATCAGGAGCGGCATCACCGAGATGCGCATATCCGGCGGATCGCCGTGCTGGTCCTGCTTGGCGCGGACTTTTCCAAGCACGACGGGATCGACGATCTCCAGATGCGAGGGGTTGGCGGTCAGCGACAGATGGATGCGGTTGCCGTCGAACTCGCGGTCCGAGGACGCGCCGAGGTGATATTTGACGTCGCCCGAGCCTTCGACCGCATCAGGATTGGCCGAACCGCCCTTGAACTCGTGGAACAGCGCGCGATGCGGCTTGCCCATCACCTGGGTCAGCACGTTGAGGCGGCCGCGATGCGGCATGCCCAGCACGACCTCCTTCACGCCGAGATTGCCGCCGCGCTTGATGATCTGCTCGAGCGCGGGGATCAGCGATTCAGCACCGTCCAGGCCGAAGCGCTTGGTGCCGGTGAACTTGGTGTCGCAGAATTTCTCGAAACCTTCGGCTTCGACCAACTTCATCAGGATGGCACGGCGACCTTCGCGGGTGAACGAGATTTCCTTGTCCGGCCCCTCGATCCGCTCCTGGATCCACGCCTTCTGCGCCGCGTTGGTGATGTGCATGAACTCGACGCCGAGCGTCTGGCAGTAGGTGCGCTCGCAGATCGCGGTGATTTCGCGCAAGCTGGCGTATTCGAGACCGAGCACATGGTCGAGGAAGATCTTGCGTTCGAAATCGGCTTCGCTGAAGCCGTAGGTCCGCGGGTCGAGCTCTTCGCGATTGCGCTGGGCTTCGATGCCGAGCGGATCGAGCTTGGCGTGGAAGTGACCGCGCATGCGGTAGGACCGGATCAGCATCAGGGCCCGGACCGAGTCGCGGGTGGCCTGGAGAAGGTCGGCGGAGGAGAGGCCGCCGCTCTTATCGCCGGCCTTGGCCTGCGCCTTGGCCGCGATCTTGGCTCCGACCGTCTTCTCGACTTCCGCCCAATTGCCGTCGAGCGCGGAGGTCAGATCATCCTGCGGGGTCAGCGGCCAGTTGGCGCGCTCCCAGGACGGGCCTTGGGCGTTCTTGCTGATGTCACCCGGCTGGTCGTTGAGGCTCTTGAAGAAGTCCTGCCACTCGGCATCCACCGAGGACGGGTCCTTCTCGTAGCGGGCGTAGATTTCGTCGATGTAGGTGGCGTTGGTGCCCTGCAAAAAGGAGGAGAGGGCAAAGGCTGCGTTCGCGTCTTGGCGAGACATACTTGAGTTCCTGGCGATTTCGGTTCGCGCATAACAAACGGCGCTGGCGCTGGGCTCCCCGGCAGAGGACCAGCGCGACAGGCACCATTTACCCTATTTGCTGCGAAACTTCGCCCGGAAAATTGCGAAGGTGTGAATCAAGCTTTCAATTTTTCGGCAAGCGTGTGGCCGAGGCGCGCGGGAGATGGCGACACTGTAATTCCAGCCGATTTCATCGCGTCGGTCTTGGAACCGGCGTCGCCCTTGCCGCCCGAAATGATCGCACCGGCGTGGCCCATGCGACGGCCGGGAGGGGCCGTGACACCGGCGATGAAACCGACCATCGGCTTCTTGCGGCCGCGCTTGGCCTCGTCCTTGAGGAACTGGGCGGCGTCCTCCTCGGCGGAACCGCCGATCTCGCCGATCATGATGATCGACTCGGTCTTGGGGTCGCCGAGCAGCATTTCCAGCACGTCGATAAACTCGGTTCCCTTGACCGGGTCGCCGCCGATGCCGACCGCGGTGGTCTGGCCGAGGCCTTCCTGGGTGGTCTGGAACACGGCTTCGTAGGTCAGCGTGCCGGAGCGGGAGACGATGCCGACGCTGCCGGTCTTGAAGATGTTGGCTGGCATGATGCCGATCTTGCACTCGCCGGCGGTCATGACGCCCGGGCAGTTCGGCCCGATCAGGCGCGACTTGGAGCCGGCCAGCGAACGCTTCACCCTGACCATGTCGATGACCGGGATACCTTCCGTGATGCAGACGATCAGCGGGATCTCGGCGTCGATGGCTTCGCAGATCGCATCGGCCGCGCCCGGCGGCGGCACATAGATCACCGATGCATCGGCACCGGTCTTCTCACGCGCCTCGCGCACGGTGTCGAACACCGGCAGCCCCAGATGCGTCGCGCCGCCTTTGCCGGGCGAGGTGCCGCCGACCATCTTGGTGCCATAGGCAATCGCGGCCTCCGAATGGAAGGTGCCGTTCTTGCCGGTAAAGCCCTGGCAGATGACCTTGGTGTTCTTGTCGATCAGGATGGACATGAGGTCTGCTTTCGCGAAACTAACGAGTGAGAGGTCAGTGGATGCGGCGGTAGACGCCGGTGAGCACGTCGGCCCAGCCTTCCGCGTCCGGCGAGAACTGGATCTTCAACGAATAGGAATCGTCGTCGATGATTTCATAGACGTGGCGCGCATTGCCGCGGAGCGAGCCGCGCACCAGCGTCAGGGTCTTGCCGACCCACCCGCCGGAGGCGGGCGAGGGCGGCGTGTAGCCGAGCGAATCGTACCAGAACAATTTGTAGGTCCGGTCTTCGCGGTCGAAGGTGAAGATGCCGTGGGTGGCGAAGCTCTGCTTGCCGTCGCGGGTCTGGACCGAGTCCTGGATCAGATAGAAGCCATTGAGATCCATGTGGGCCACGACGCGAGAAGTCGCCGTTCCACCCTCCGTCCACCGCGACGGAAAGACCACCTCTTCGCCATTCCATTCACCGGCGAACGCGGCAAGACGCGCGTGCTCCGGCAGCGGGGATGATGCAGCGAGATGGTCCTGGGTCATGGCCTCAGCCTCCCTTGACGGCCTTCACGATCTTCTGCGCGGCGTCGTCGAGATTGTCAGCCGGCACCACGTTCAGGCCGGATTCACGGATGATCTTCTTGCCCAGCTCGACATTGGTGCCTTCGAGGCGAACCACCAGCGGCACGCTGAGGCCGACTTCACGAACGGCGGCCGTGACGCCCTCGGCGATCACGTCGCACTTCATGATGCCACCGAAGATGTTGACCAGGATGCCCTTCACGTTGGGATCCGCGGTGATGATCTTGAAGGCGGCCGCGACCTTTTCCTTGCTGGCGCTGCCGCCGACGTCGAGGAAGTTCGCCGGCGCCATGCCGTAGAGCTTGATGATGTCCATCGTCGCCATCGCGAGACCGGCGCCGTTGACCATGCAGCCGATATTGCCGTCGAGGGTGACGTAGTTGAGGTCGTATTTGGACGCCTCGATTTCCTTGGCGTCTTCCTCGGTCTCGTCGCGCAGCGCGAGCACCTCGGGGTGACGAAACAGGGCGTTGTCGTCGAACGACACCTTGGCGTCGAGCACGCGGAGCTGGCCCTGCTTGGTCACGACGAGCGGGTTGATCTCCAGCATCGACATGTCCTTCGCGACGAAGGCCGCGTAGAGCTGCGCGGTGAGCTTCTCGGCCTGCTTGGCGAGATCGCCGGAGAGTTTCAGCGCGTTCGCGACGGTGCGGCCGTGATGGCCCATGATGCCGGTCGCGGGATCGATCGAGAAGGTCACGATCTTCTCAGGCGTGTTGTGCGCGACGTCCTCGATGTTGACGCCGCCCTCGGTCGACACCACGAAGGAGACGCGAGAGGTCTCGCGGTCGACCAGGATCGAGAGGTAGAATTCCTTGTCGATGTCGGAGCCGTCCTCGATGTAGAGGCGGTTGACCTGCTTGCCGGCGGGGCCGGTCTGGATGGTGACGAGCGTGGCGCCGAGCATCTGCTTGGCGAATTCGGAAACTTCCGCGGCCGACTTGGCGATGCGGACGCCGCCCTTGTCGCCGGCCGAGGCTTCCTTGAACTTGCCCTTGCCGCGGCCGCCGGCGTGGATCTGGCTCTTCACGACCCAGACCGGGCCCGGGAGTGCCTTTGCCGCCGCGTCCGCATCAGCGGCCTTCAGGACCGGAACGCCCTTGGAGATCGCGACACCGAACTCGTTCAGCAGCGCTTTGGCCTGATATTCATGGATATTCATATGGTCGCTCCCTGAACCCGCGGGCGGTGACCTCGTAGGCCCACCTCAGTCTTGTGGCTGGCATACCATATACCACAGGAACTGCAACCCGGATTCTCTGACATCGATCTCTGGACTGCCAATCCGGAGCCCGCCCCGTCCTCTACAAGAGTTGCAGCGCGGGCCCGGAAGTGAAACCGCCGAAGACCGGTTTTTCGATCTTCGGCGGGGAATGTTGGGTTTAGCGGCCCAGAAGATCGGGCGCGATCTTCTTGCAGGCGTCAACCAGACCCTGCACTGCGCCGACCGACTTGTCGAAGGCTTCGCGGTCCTTGCCGACGAGCTCGATCTCGACGACGCGCTCGACGCCCTTGGAGCCGATCACGACGGGCACGCCGACATACATGTCCTTCACGCCGTATTCGCCGTTCAGGTAGGCGGCCGAGGCCAGCACGCGCTTCTTGTCACGCAGATAGCTCTCGGCCATCGCAATCGCGGAAGCCGCCGGAGCATAGAAGGCCGAGCCGGTCTTGAGCAGATTGACGATCTCGGCGCCGCCGTTGCGGGTGCGGTCGACGATCTCGTCGAGGCGCGCCTGCGAGGTCCAGCCCATCTTGACGAGATCGGGCAACGGGATGCCGGCGACGGTGGAGTATTTTACCAGCGGCACCATGGTGTCGCCATGGCCGCCCAGCACGAAGGCGGTGACGTCTTCGACCGAAACGTTGAACTCGTCGGCCAGGAAGTAGCGGAAGCGCGACGAATCCAGCACGCCGGCCATGCCGACGACCTTCTTGTGCGGCAGGCCGCTGGCCTTCTGCAGGGCCCAGACCATCGCGTCGAGCGGGTTGGTGATGCAGATGACGAAGGCGTCGGGAGCGTACTTCTTGATGCCGGCGCCGACCTGTTCCATGACCTTGAGGTTGATGGAGAGGAGGTCGTCGCGGCTCATGCCGGGCTTGCGCGGCACGCCGGCGGTGACGATGCAGACCTTGGCGTTGTCGAGCGCCTCGTAGGAGTTCGCGCCGGTGTAGTGCGCGTCAAAGCCGTCGACCGGCGAGGACTGCGCGATGTCGAGCGCCTTGCCCTGCGGCACGCCCTCGGCGATGTCGAACATCACCACGTCGCCCAGCTCTTTCAGGCCGATGAGATGAGCCAGCGTTCCGCCGATCTGACCGGAGCCAATCAAAGCAATCTTGTCGCGCGCCATGTGAGCCTGTCCTTTAGACACGTAAGGAGGGGAAAACTGAGACGGGTGGTTATCCCTTTCGCCTCCCCCGTTCAAGTCACGGGTTGCCCAATTGTCGGGCTTGCCGCGTATTCAAGCGCAACCTTGTCATTCCGGGGCTTGGGGAAGCGCCGAGCCCGGAATGACAGCGCTGGCAAATAGGACTTAAGTCTCGACCAAGCCCTTGGTCGAGCCGCTGGCGGTGGAATCCTTGCGGCCGTGAGGCAGCGCCAGATAGGATTCCGAGCTCATTTCGATCAGGCGCGACGCGGTGCGCTTGAACTCGTTGGCCTCGTTGCCCTCATTGGCAAGATAGAGCGAGATCGGGTTGGCATCGGCGGAGGCCATCAGCTTCACGGCATTGTCATACAGCGTGTCGATCAACGTGATGAAACGCTTGGCGGCGTTGCGCTGGGAGAAATCCATCACTGGAATATGGTCGACCAGGATGGTGTGATAGTCGTGCGCCAGCCTCAGATAGTCGGATGCCCCGAGCGGCTTGTCGCAGAGATCGGCGAACGTGAAGCGCGCCACGCCGTGGGCCGAGCACGGCACGTGCAGGATGCGGCCCTTGATCGAAATATCGCGCGACTTGCATTTGGCGCCGCCTGACATCTTCGACCAGGCGCGGTCGAGCGCGGCGTCCGCCTCGGTGTCTGCCGGCGTCAGCCACATCGGGACGCCCTGAAGTTTTTCCAGCCGGAAGTCGGTGCGCGCGTCGAGCCGCAGCACGTCCATGTGGTCGGTGATCTGCCTGATGAAGGGCAGAAACAGCGAACGGTTCAGGCCGCCCTTGTAGAGGTCGTCAGGCGCGACGTTGGAGGTCGCGACCACCACGGTGCCGAGCTCCAGCAGCTTTGCGAACAGGCGGCCCAGGATCATCGCGTCCGCGATGTCGGTGACGTGGAATTCGTCGAAACAGAGCAGCCAGCTCTCCTCGAAGATCGCATGCGCGGTCAGCACGATGACGTCGCCGTCGCCAATCTCGCCGCGCGCGATGCCCTGGCGATAATCGTAGATGCGCTCGTGCACCTCGGCCATGAATTCGTGGAAATGCGCGCGCCTCTTGTGCTCGACTGTCGAGTGCTGGAAGAACAGATCCATCAGCATGGTCTTGCCGCGGCCGACCTCGCCATGGACGTAGAGCCCGTGCGGCGCCTCGTCCTTGTCGCTGCTGAACAGGCGGCTGAGCAGGCCCTGCTTGCGCGGCGGCTTGTAATCGGCGAGCCGCTGGTCGAGCGCGGCATAGGCGTCGGCGATTTCGGCCTGCGCAGCGTCGGGCTCGATCGCGCCGGACGCGATCTGGGCCTGATAGGCCTCGCGGAATGAGGAACTGGGGGTCGAGAGCATGCTCTTTACCGCCAGAGATGAGCGGAAATTGCAAGCCGTGAATTGGGGCGGGGCGCTATGCATTCCGTGTCCCGGACGCGCTGCGGCACGCAGTGACGCTGCGCAGAGCCGGGACCGACTGTTTCGTACAGGACCGTTCGTCTATCGCCGCGTAATGGGCCCCGGCTCTGCAGCGCACCGCTTCGCGCTGCGCAGCGTCCGGGGCACGAGAGCTTCGCTACTCACACAGCTCGTAGGCGTCCTCGACCACATACGGGCCGCCGCCGGTTGAGGCGCGGGACGAGAACAAAACAAACCGTTCGGCCGTGAATGCCTTGCTGGGAAAATAGCCACGCAGCGAGAGATAATCGGCGACGTCACGGTCGGTGGCGTCGTGCAGCCGGGCCAGCGTGACATGCGGTATGAACTTGCGGCCTTCCGGGTCGAGGCCGATCCGCTGCATCAGGCGCTCGAGCTCGGCCTGCAATTCCATCAGCGGCTTGCTCGGCACGATGGTGGCGACCACCGCGCGCGGCTTGCGTCCGCCGAAACTCTGCAAACCCTGCACCTTGACCTCGAACGGCTTACGGTCGACGCGAAACAGCATCGAGGCGATTTCGTTGGCGGACATGCCATCGATATTGCCGATGAAGCGCAGGGTGACATGGTAATTTTCGGGATCGATCCAGCGGGCGCCGGGAAGGCCGCCCCGCAAATTGGAAAGCGATTGGCCAATCTC
Organism: Bradyrhizobium sp. BWC-3-1; assembly: GCF_032917965.1. Taxonomy (NCBI): domain Bacteria; kingdom Pseudomonadati; phylum Pseudomonadota; class Alphaproteobacteria; order Hyphomicrobiales; family Nitrobacteraceae; genus Bradyrhizobium; species Bradyrhizobium sp. BWC-3-1. The sequence continues at coordinate 388,540 of NZ_CP136625.1, read as the reverse complement.
GGCCGGAATTTCCAGACCAGTGAACAAACGCGGCATCGTTTCGCACTCCCGATGCTTGGGCATGATCCCAGGGCAAGATCATATCCAAATTTTAGAGCCGGCGACGAATCACCGGTACCCTAATTCCTATCGCAGTTGTGTGACCCTGCGAAGCATCGCGCGCCTTACTCCGGTAAAACCCTGGGAATTACGGTTAGCGTTGCCTGGTTTTCAACGCCGTTGCTCAGCGATGGTGCCAAGGAATGCCTCAACCGTAGGCAAGATATTCTTGACGATGATATCGACGCCGGCCGCGGTCGGATGAATGCCGTCGGCCTGGTTGAGCTTGGCATCGGCCGCGACACCATCGAGAAAAAACGGATAGAGCGGCACGCCGAATTTTTTCGCCAGATCCGGATAAATCGAATTGAAGCGCGCAGCATAATCCGCGCCGTAATTCGGCGGCGCCAGCATGCCGCACAGCATCACCGCGATCTTGCGCGCCTTGAGGCGCTGGACGATCTCGGTCAGCGCGGTGCGGGTCAAATCGGGATCGATGCCGCGCAACGCATCATTGGCGCCGAGCTCGATGATCACACCGTCGGTTCCGTCAGGGACCGACCAGTCGAGCCGGTCACGGCCCCCCGAGGAGGTGTCGCCGGATACCCCGGCATTGGTCATGCCGACCTCTATGCCTTTGTCTTGTAAAGCTTTTTGAAGCTTTGTGGGGAACGCTTCCTGGGCCGGGAGGCCAAGACCCGCGCTCAGGGAATCGCCGAGAACCACCAGCTTGATCGGTTTCGCCGCCTCAGCCCATGCCGGATTTGCGACGGTCATCAAAGCGAACATCAACACGGCTATGTGCATGAACAATCCGTAACGCCTCTCGACCGCGCGGGCGGAGTTGCCATATGACCGGACCATGGACACTCGCATCTCTTCCTCTTCGCTCGCCGACAGTTCGGCCGACACCATCGCCATCTCCAACGTCAATCTGTCATTGGGTACGGGCGCGGCACGCGTTCACATCCTCAAGGATATCAGCTTGCGCGTGGGCCGGAGCGAGACGATCGGCCTGATCGGCCCGTCAGGTTCGGGCAAATCCACGCTGCTGATGGTGATGGCGGGGCTGGAGCGTCCTGATAGCGGAGAGGTGGTGGTCAACGGCACGCCTTTCAATGCCCTCGACGAGGACGCACTGGCCCGCTTCCGCGGCCGCCAGGTCGGCATCGTCTTCCAGTCCTTCCATTTGATCCCGACCATGACCGCGCTGGAGAATGTCGCGGTGCCGCTCGAGCTTGCGGGCAATCCCGACGCCGCAAAGCGCGCGGCGCAGGAGCTGCAATCGGTCGGGCTCGGCGACCGTCTGCATCATTATCCGACCCAACTCTCCGGCGGCGAGCAGCAGCGCGTGGCGCTGGCCCGCGCACTGGCACCCGATCCAGCGATCCTCGTCGCCGACGAGCCGACCGGCAATCTCGACGAAGCCACGGGACAACAGATCGTCGACCTCCTGTTCAGCAAGCATGCCGAGCGCGGCATGACGCTGGTGCTGGTCACGCACGATTCTTCGCTCGCGCAGCGCTGCGATCGCGTGATCCGCCTCCGTTCGGGGCGCATCGACACGCAGTCGGCGCCGGCATGAGTGCTGCTGCCGCACCGTTTGCGAAGCCCAACGGCGTCGCGCTGTCGCTGCGTTACGCGCTGCGCGAATTGCGCGGCGGCCTGCGCGGCTTCTACGTCTTCATTGCCTGCATCGCGCTCGGCGTGATGGCCATCGCTGGCGTCGGCTCGGTCTCGGCGAGCCTGAGCGACGGCCTCGCCCGCGAAGGCCGTACGCTGCTCGGCGGCGACGTGTCGTTCGTCCTGTTTCAGCGCGAGGCGAAGCCGGAGGAAGTCGCCTTCCTGCGTTCGCGCGGCACCGTCTCGAGCGCCGCCACACTGCGCGGCATGGCGCGCTCGGCCGAGGGCAAGCTGGCCCTGGTCGAGATGAAGGCGGTCGACGACTCCTATCCGATGCTGGGCCAGCTGACGCTGGCGCCGCCGCTGCCGATGTCCGAGTTGCTCGCGGAGCGCGACGGCGCGTTCGGCGCGGCCGCCGATCCGACACTGCTGGCGCGGCTGTCGCTCAAGACCGGCGATCGCGTCACCGTCGGGGCTGCGACGTTCCAGATCCGCAGCGCCGTCGAAGCCGAGCCCGACAAGCTCGCAGGCGGCATCGGCTTCGGCCCGCGCTTCCTGATCAGCGAAGCGGGCCTGCGCGCGACAGGGCTCGTCCAACCCGGCAGCCTGGTGCGCTGGGTCTATCGTGTGAAGCTGCCGGAGATCGCCAACGACGAGCGCGCCACCGACGCCTTCATCGCGGACGCCCGCAACGCCGCGCCGCAGGCCGGCTGGGAGGTCCGCAGCCGCTCCAATGCCTCGCCGCAGCTCGAGCGCAACATCAACCGCTTCACGCAGTTCCTGACGCTGGTCGGCCTCGCCGCGCTGCTGGTCGGCGGCGTCGGCGTTGCCAATGCCGTCAAGGCCCATATCGACCACAAGCTCGAGGTGATCGCGGCCTTCAAGGCCGTCGGCGCCACCGGGCGCGACGTGTTCGGCATCTATCTCGCCCAGGTTCTCCTGCTCGCCGCGATCGGCTCAGTGATCGGCCTCGCACTAGGCGCCGCCATGCCGTTCGCGATCGTCGGCCTATTCGGCAAGCTGCTGCCCCTGCCGGTGGTGCCGGCGGTGCATGCCGACGAGCTCGCGCTGTCGTTCGTCTACGGGCTGCTCACGGCGCTTGCCTTCGGCCTGTGGCCGCTCGGGCGAGTGCACGACGTGCCGGTGGCGGCGCTGTTCCGCGACACCATCAGCTCCGAATGGCATCGGCCACGCTGGAGCTATCTCGTCTTCATGGCCGTCGTGATCGCGCTGCTCATCGCGGTCGTGATCGGGCTGTCCTTCGACAAGCGCATCGCCGCGGTGTTCGTGGCCTCCTCCGTGGTCGTGTTCGCGCTGCTCCGCGGCATTGCCGCCCTGCTGATGACTATCGCGCGGCGGCTGCCGCGCACGCGATGGCCGATGCTGCGACTTGCGATTGCCAACATCCACCGGCCGGGCGCGCTGACGCCCTCGGTCGTGCTGTCGCTCGGGCTCGGGCTCGCCGTGCTCGTCACCATCACCCAGATCGACGGCAATCTGCGCCGGCAGTTCCTGGCGGCGCTGCCCGAGCACGCGCCATCGTTCTTCTTCATCGACATTCCGAGCACGCAGGCCGAGCAGTTCAACACATACCTGCGCCAGATCGCCCCTGGCGCGAAAGTCGACGACGTGCCGATGCTGCGCGGACGGATCGTCGGAGCCCGTGGTGTCCGCGCCGAGGAGCTCAAGCCCAGCACCGATTCCGAGTGGGTGCTGCAGAGCGACCGCGGCCTGACCTATACCGCCGAGCTGCCGAAGGGCTCCAAAGTGGTCGAGGGCGAGTGGTGGAGCGCCGATTATTCCGGCCCGCCGCTGGTTTCGATGGAGAAGAAGATCGCGGACGGACTCGGCCTCAAGGTCGGCGACGAGGTCGTGGTCAATATCCTCGGCCGCGACATCCCCGCGAAGATCAGCAATCTGCGCAGCATCGACTGGCAGGGCCTCGGCATCAATTTCGTCCTCGTGTTCTCGCCGAACGCATTCAAGGGCGCGCCGCACACCCACATCGCGACGCTGACGGAAGCCGGCGGCGATGCGGCCGGCGACGGCAAGATCATCAAGGAGGTCGCTGACGCCTATCCGATGGTGACGAGCGTGCGCGTGCGCGAGGTGATGGAGACGGTCGGCTCGGTCGTGACCAACCTGGCGCTCGCGATCCGCGGCGCCAGCGCGGTGACCCTGATCTCGGCGATCCTGGTGCTCGGCGGCGCGCTCGCCGCCGGCCATCGCCACCGGGTCTACGATGCGGTGATCCTCAAGACCCTGGGCGCGACCCGGCTGCGGCTGCTCGGCGCCTATGCGCTCGAATACCTCCTGATCGGGCTTGCCACCGCGGTCTTCGGCGTTTTCGCCGGCAGCGTCGCGGCCTGGATGATCGTGACCCGGCTGATGACCCTCACTTTCGTCTGGCAGGGCGGCAGCGCAGCCGGCGTGGTCGCGGCTGCCTTGGTCGTCACGGTCGGCCTCGGGCTCGCCGGCACCCTGCTGGCGTTGAACAAAAAGCCCGCCACGGTGTTGCGGAATTTGTGACAAATGGTAGCGGGCGGCGGCACGGGAGCGAAATCGCACGATTCCAGCGATTAACCACGTCCGCTCGTCTGGATTGCAGGTAAGGGCGACATTCAGCCGCGCGTGGACGGTTGCAGCGAATGTGTTAGTTTCCCACATATCGAATGGGTTCGGAGCCCCGATTGTTAGCCAAAATTTAGTCGGCAGACATCGGTATCCGAGATAGAATTTGACGAACCGGCGGCATGGCGACCCTCATGCCGGACCGGACCAACCAACGGGAATTCGACCATGTCGGACCTAGACCGCAATTACGCTTCTCCTTTCGGCAGGGCCGCCGGGCGTGTTGACGCCGCGACGGTCGATGCCGGCCTGCGCGCCTACATGCTGCGCATCTACAACTACATGAGCATCGGCCTGGCCATCACCGGCCTTGCCGCCCTCGGCGTCTACATGGCCGCCGTGACGGACGTTCCGACCCCGGAAGCCGTGCGGGTCGGCAAGCTGTTCCTGACGCCGTTCGGCTACGCGATGTTCGTCAGCCCCCTGAAGTGGCTGTTCATGCTCGCGCCGCTCGCCATGGTGTTCGTGATCTCGGCAGGCATCAACCGGCTCGCTCCTTCGACCGCCCAGATCCTGTTCTGGGTGTTCGCGGCACTGATGGGCGTCTCGCTGTCCTCGATCTTCCTGGTGTTCACGCACACCTCGATCGTCCGGGTGTTCTTCATCACCGCGGCGACCTTCGGCGCGCTCAGCCTCTACGGTTACACCACCAAGCGTGACATGAGCGGAATGGGTTCGTTCCTGTTCATGGGCCTGATCGGCATCGTCATCGCGAGCCTGGTGAACCTGTTCCTGGCGAGCTCGGTGCTGCAGTTCGTCGTGTCGGTGGTCGGCGTGCTGGTGTTCGCGGGCCTCACCGCCTGGGATACCCAGCGGCTGAAGAACGACTACATCTACGGTTACGCTTCGGCCGGCGGTGACATCGCAGAGCGTGCGGCCATCACCGGCGCGCTGTCGCTGTACCTGAACTTCATCAACTTGTTCACGCTGCTCCTGCAGCTCCTCGGCCAGCGCGACTAAGCGCCAGCCCAGAGTGGACGACAGCAACCCCCGGCCGAGAGGCCGGGGTTTTTGTTTGGGGCGAGCCTCTCAACACCCACCGTCATTGCGAGCGCAGCGAAGCAATCCAGAGTCCCTCCGCTGGTGCATTTCTGGATTGCTTCGTCGCAAGGGCTTCTCGCAAGGACGGAGTATGAGGAAGCACGGTTGCCTCTTCCAGCCGCCCCGGGAAGGCTCTAATCTTGCGGCATGTCCGCACCCGATATCAGGCCCACCACCGAGGCCGACCTCCCCGCCATCACGGCCATCTATCGGCAGGCTGTCCGCGAGGGCACCGCGACGTTCGAGCTGGAGCCGCCCGACCTTGCCGAGATGACGCGCCGCTACCGCACGCTGATCGATGGCGGCTACCCCTATTTCGTCGGCATCCTCGACGGGCGCGTCGCCGGCTACGCCTATGCCGGTGCCTACCGGCCCCGCCCGGCCTACCGCTTCACGGTCGAGAACTCGATCTATCTCGATCCATCCTTCCACCGCCGCGGCATCGGGGCGCTCCTGCTGGAGCGGCTGATCGTCGAATGCGAGGCACGCGGCTTCCGTCAGATGATCGCGGTAATCGGGGATTCCACCAATGCCGGCTCGATCGGCGTGCACACCAGGGCCGGCTTCAAAATGATCGGCACGCATCCCAGCGTCGGGCTGAAATTCGGCCGCTGGCTGGACACGGTAATGATGCAGCGGAGCCTCGGCGAGGGCGCCAAGAGCGTGCCGGGGAAGTAAGGCCCGTAGCCCGGGTGAGCGAAGCGATACCCGGGAACGCTGCAAGCAAAGACCCGGATGTCGCTACGCTCATCCGGGCTACTGGATCCCTGCTACACCACCGCCAATTTGCGATCGATCACCAGGAGCACGCGCTCCAGTTCGTGGCCGCGGCGCAGGATCAAGCCCGTCGCCGAGATCACGCTGTACATGCCCTGCTTGCGCGCGAGGCGCGGATCCTTCTCGATACGATAGATCGGCACTTCCGAGGCGCGGCGAAAGACCGAGAACACAGCGCGATCCCTGAGGAAGTCGATGGCATAGTCGCGCCACTCGCCTTCGGCAACCATCCGGCCGTAGAGATTGAGAATACGGTGCAGCTCGAGCCGGTTGAACGTCACGCGGCTCAGTTGCGCATTCGAAGCGGCGGGGCGCGCCGCCGCACGCTGTTCGCTCGGATCGGTATCCTCCGACAGACTCATAGGCCGCCTCCTGTCGCATCAGCATGACCGCGTCCGGGAAGACCGTCCCTCGACCGCGGATCATGACGGTTGCATGATCGCGCCAACTGTTCCCCACCGCAAGGGCCCTTGGAAGGACCTTGGAATCGGAGCCAATCCGCCCACACGCAGCGGTGGAACTCTGTCGCGGCAAACCGTCACGGGATCGTTAGCAGGAATCATAGTGTCGCCGCTTTTCCGCCAAGCGACTGCCGCCCTGCGTTGCGAAAAGACCTATGTGCGTTGACCCGGTCCTTTCGGTTCCGGATTCCTCAGCCCCCAGCCCCCCGGGGCCGTCAGGATCGGGTCTGTTCGCACGACAAGGAGGGCCAACGCGAGTTGGTCCTTTTTTGTTTGAGTCGATTTGTTTGGGTCGGGATGTTTCTGCCTCGACGGATATCTCACCATCTCAGCAAAAACTCTTTCCCCTCATCCTGAGGAGCCGCGAAGCGGCGTCTCGAAGGATCGAGGCCGAGCTGCCTCAGCAGGGCCTGCATGGTTCGAGACGGCGCTGACGCGCCTCCTCACCATGAGGATTGAGAGTGTGCTTGAGTCGGAAGATTCGAAGTGCGCGTCAGTGCAGCGACGTATACGCCGCGCCCAGCATCGGGCCCGGTCTCTCCCGGCTGCCGTCCTGGACATAGACCACGGCACCGTCGACGCCGTCACGCGTGAGGTTCTCGATCGGCACCGTCCAGCTTTCCGGGCGGCCGGTCCAGTCGCCTACCTTCAGCAGATTGCGCACCACGTTGTGATAGATGACCTGCTGTCCGCGATTTTCGCCGCGACTGATCGCGATCGGCACCGACTTCGCAATCGAGCAGATCCAGACCTCGCCGTGGGACGCCGTCGGCTCCTTGCTCGCGGCCACCGAGACGTTGATCTGCTTGCCCGCGAGCGACATCGTCACCGGCACGCTCATCACACCAGTGCCCGTCTCGGTTTTGCCGATGGCGCTTTCGATGCCGGTGCGGTCGCTGCCGACGACATGCGTGGAGCCGTTGACCACGACCTGCGGCGTGTAGACTTCGCGGTCGCCGCGCATGCGCGAATACGCACGCTGCCGTGCAGAGAAGCGCGAATCGGCCAATGTGTCCTTCCAGCCGAGATAGTCCCAATAGTCGATCGGCATGCTCAGCGCGATGATCGAGGGATCGCGGGCGAGGTCGCCGATGATCTTGTCGGCCGGCGGGCAGGAGGAGCAGCCCTGCGAGGTAAACAACTCGACAACGGCGCGGGGATCAGCCTCGGCAGGGCGGATGACGGCGACGATTGCACAGAGACCAAGAGCTCCCGACCAGAGGGCACCGGACCAGCGTGAAACCAGATGAGAAGCCGTCATTGTTGTCATGTCGAACGCCGCACACCATTGCTCGTGAGAGGGAAATCTTACCGCCGGATGGTCACCGTAATCTTACGGGCCTCACACATTTGTTGTCCGTCCAAGAACCGTACAAGGGGAGGTTCTGTGCCGGGCGGGCCCATCTGAAGCCTGCCGCAAACGCGTGAAGGCGGCCTTGTGATAGGCCGCCTTCGTGTAACCTACTACTCACTTCGCAGTGAGCCACCGTTCACAAATCCGCGCTTACGCCGCGAGCTTGCGTAGTACGTAGTGCAGGATGCCCCCGTTGCGGTAGTATTCGAGTTCGTCCAGCGTATCGATGCGGCAGAGCAGCGAAACGCGCTGCAGCGAACCGTCGCCGGAGACAATCTCCGCGGTCAGCTTCTGGCGCGGCTTGAGGTCGCCAACGAGGCCGCGCAGCGTGACCTTCTCGTCGCCCTTCAGACCGAGCGACGACCAGGAGGTGCCGTCCTCGAAGGTCAGCGGCAGCACGCCCATACCGACCAAATTGGAGCGGTGGATGCGCTCGAAGCTCTGGCAGATCACGGCGCGCACGCCGAGCAGACGGGTGCCCTTCGCGGCCCAGTCGCGCGAGGAGCCGTTGCCGTATTCGGCGCCGGCGAACACCACCAGCGGCACCTGCTCCTGCTGGTATTTCATCGCGGCGTCGTAGATCGACATCTGCTCGCCGTCGGGCCAGTGCTTGGTGAGACCGCCTTCCGGAATATTGCCGTCGGCGCCCTTCAGCATGAAGTTCTTGATGCGGATATTGGCGAAGGTGCCGCGCATCATGACTTCGTGGTTGCCGCGCCGCGTGCCGTACTGGTTGAAGTCGGCCGGACGCACCTGGTGCTCGCTGAGATATTTGCCGGCGGGCGAGGTGAGCTTGATCGAACCGGCCGGCGAGATGTGGTCGGTGGTGATCTTGTCGCCGAACATGGCGAGGATGCGGGCCTCGACGATGTCGGTGACCGGCTCCGGCTCCTTCTTCATGCCTTCGAAATAGGGCGGGTTCTGCACATAGGTCGAACTCATGTTCCAGCGATAGGTTTCGCTCTCGACCGTCTTGATCTTGCGCCAGTTGGTGTCGCCCTTGAACACGTCGGCATACTTCTTCTTGAAGATCGACGCGGTCACGAACTTCTTCATGAAGGCGTTGATCTCCTTGGTCGTCGGCCAGATGTCCTTGAGGTAGACCGGCTTGCCGTCCTTGCCTTCACCGAGCGGCTCGACGGCGAGGTTCTTGGTGACGGTGCCCGCGAGCGCGTGGGCGACCACGAGCGGCGGCGAAGCCAGATAGTTCGCCTGCACGTCCGGCGAGACGCGGCCTTCGAAGTTGCGATTGCCGGAGAGCACCGCAGCCGCGACGATGCCGTTGTCGTTGATCGACTTCGAGATCTCCTCGGGCAGCGGACCGGAATTACCGATGCAGGTGGTGCAGCCGAAACCGACCAGGTTGAAGCCGACCTTGTCGAGATCGGCCTGGAGACCGGAATCGGCGAGATAGGCCGCCACCACCTGGCTGCCCGGGGCGAGCGAGGTCTTCACCCACGGCTTTGCCTTGAGGCCCTTCGCGGCGGCGTTGCGCGCCAGAAGACCGGCGCCGATCAGCACGCTCGGGTTCGAGGTGTTGGTGCAGGAGGTGATCGCGGCGATCACGACGTCGCCATGGCCGATGTCGAAGTTCTTGCCGTCGACGGCGAAGCGCTTCCCCGGCTCCTCGGCCTTCTTGTATTCGCTGGCGAGCGCGAGCGAAAAGCCCTCGGCCACGGACGGCAGCGCAATGCGGCCTTCGGGGCGCTTCGGGCCGGCCATCGAGGGCACGACATCACCGAGGTCGAGCGTCAGCGTTTCCGTGAACACCGGATCGGGCGACTTGGCGGTACGGAACAGCCCTTGCGCCTTCGCATAGGCCTGCACCAGCGCGACGCGCGCCGAGGCGCGGCCGGAGGTCTTGAGATAATCCAGTGCGGCGGCATCGACCGGGAAGAAGCCGCAGGTCGCGCCATATTCGGGCGCCATGTTGGCGATGGTTGCCTTGTCTGCGACCGAGAGATGGTCGAGGCCGGGGCCGAAGAACTCCACGAACTTGCCGACGACGCCGAGCTTGCGCAGCATCTGCGTCACCGTCAGCACGAGGTCGGTCGCGGTGACGCCTTCCTTCATCGCGCCCTTCAGCTTGAAGCCGACGACGTTGGGCAGCAGCATCGATAGCGGCTGGCCGAGCATGCAGGCTTCCGCCTCGATGCCGCCGACACCCCAGCCGAGCACGGCAAGGCCGTTGACCATGGTGGTGTGGGAATCGGTGCCAACCAGCGAGTCGGGATACGCGACCTCGAAGGTGCCGGTCTTCTTGCCGACCGTCATCTTCTCCTTCTTGGTCCACACCGTCTGGGAGAGATATTCGAGATTGACCTGGTGGCAGATGCCGGTGCCGGGCGGCACGACGGAGAAGTTCGAGAACGCCTTCTGGCCCCATTTCAGGAACTCGTATCGCTCCTGGTTCTGCTTGTATTCCTCGGTGACGTTCTTGCCGAAGGCCTTGTTGTCCCCGAAGAAGTTCACGATCACGGAGTGGTCGATGACGAGATCGACCGGCACCAGCGGATTGATCTTCTCGGCGTCCCCCCCGAGCTTCTGCATCGCGTTGCGCATCGCGGCGAGATCGACCACGGCGGGCACGCCGGTGAAGTCCTGCATCAGCACGCGCGCCGGGCGGAAGGCGATCTCATGCTCCAGCGACTTCTTGCGCAGCCACTTCGACACCGCAACGATGTCTTCCTTCTTGACCGAGCGGCCGTCCTCGTTGCGGAGCAGGTTCTCGAGCAAAACCTTCATCGAGTAGGGGAGTTTCGAAATTCCCTTCAGACCATTCTTCTCGGCCGTGGGCAGGCTGTAATAGACATAGGTCTTGGCGCCGACCTTGAGGGTCTTTTTGCATTTGAAGCTGTCGAGCGAGGTCATGTAGGAAATCCCAATTGTCAGTTATACCCGGCAGGGTATTTTAACACCGTCAGCGTAGGCAGGCTGAGTCACTTGCAGGGGCAGGTTGAGTTGCTGCATCAAGTAGTTCCGGGCTTATAGAAGCTTTCTAACCGCGCCGCCACAGCCACAATCGTGCCGCGGCAATCCGCGAGCCAAAAATTCCCATACGCTACCCCAAGTTTTCCTGAGGCCTGGCTTTGAGCGGATCGATACGAGGCAAGATGCAGCTTTCCGGACGCGGCGTCAGTTGCGTGCGGGGCGGGCGCGAGGTGTTTTCCGGGCTCGATTTCGAGGCCGGCTCCGGCGAAGCCGTGGCGGTCGTCGGCCGCAACGGATCGGGCAAGACCTCGCTGCTGAGGCTGATCGCGGGCCTGCTCATTCCGGCGAGCGGCACGATCGCGCTGGACGGGGGTGACGCCGAGCTGACGTTGCCGGAGCAATGCCACTATCTGGGTCATCGCGACGCCCTGAAGCCAGCCCTGAGCGTGGCGGAGAATCTGACGTTCTGGGCCGATTTTCTCGGCGGCGAGCGTTTCGACACCGGCAAGGGACTCGCCACCGTCGGGCTCGACCATGCCGCCGATCTGCCCGCCGCCTTCCTGTCCGCCGGCCAGCGCCGCCGGCTGTCGCTGGCCCGCCTGCTCACCGTCCGCCGCCCCGTCTGGCTGTTGGACGAGCCGACCACGGCGCTCGATGTCGCGGGACAGGACATGTTTTCCGGATTGATGCGCGGGCACTTGGCGCGCGGCGGCCTGATCGTCGCCGCCACCCATGCCCCGCTCGGGATCGATTCGCGGGAGCTGCGGATCGGGGGTGCGGCGTGATTCGGGTCGACCCTCAGGTTTCCAAGCGGCCGAACTCCGCCCTCTCCGTTCCCTCCCCCCTTGTGGGGGAGGGTCAGGGAGGGGGGTGCCACACGGCGCACTCTCTCGGTTCTCGCGTTCGGCAGGCGGGCGCTCCGTTGCTAGCAGCCCGCACCCAAGAACCATCTTCCTCGGGGCTACCCCCCTCCCCCGCCCTCCCCCACAAGGGGGGAGGGAGCGCAGCTCGCCCGGGGCAACCGGCCGACGCTGCCTCCTCACCTCTGGGAGCAGTGGCATGACCGCCCTGTCTGCCCTCATCCGCCGGGATATCCGGATCGCGCTCCGCGTCGGGGGCGGGGCGTTGATTGGCGTGCTGTTCTTTCTGACCGTGGTGGTGCTGATGCCGTTTGCTGTGGGGCCGGACCTGGCACTGCTGTCGCGGCTCGGACCCGCCATCCTGTGGCTGGGGGCGCTGCTGGCGAGCCTGCTGACCCTGGACCGGCTGTTCATGGCCGACCACGAGGACGGCTCGCTCGACCTGATCACGATGAGCCGGACCCCGCTGGAACTCGCCTGCGCGTCGAAAGCGCTGGCGCATTGGCTGGCCGCCGGCCTGCCGCTGATCGTCGCAACACCCGTGCTCGGCCTGCTGCTCAACCTCGACATGGTCGCAACCGGTGCTGTGGCGCTGACACTGCTCGCCGGCACCCCGGCGCTGACATTTACCGGGATGGTCGGTGCGGCGCTGGCGGTGACGCTGCATCGTGGCGGCTTGCTGATGGCTGTCCTGGTGCTGCCGCTGTCGATACCGGTGCTGATCTTCGGCGTCGCAGCCTCGCAGGCGGCGATCGTCGGACCCATGACGTTCGGCGCGCCGTTCTCGATCCTGTGCGCGCTGTCGCTGGTCAGTCTCGTGATCGGCCCCTTCGCGGCTGCGGCGAGCCTGAAGCATGGGCTGGATTGAGATGGGCTGAACTGACCTTGACCCCGATCAACTTTCGCTGCGGACTTTCGTGCTGATTGCGTGAGCGCTTACCGGTGATTATCAGGATACCATGACGCTGATCGACCTCGCCAACCCCACACGGTTCCTCGCGCTGACGGCGCGGCTGCTGCCATGGCTTGCGGCCGCGACCATCATCCTGCTCGCGATCGGGCTCTATCAGTCTGCCACCGCACCCGACGACTATCAGCAGGGCGCGACGGTAAAGATCATGTTCATCCACGTGCCTAATGCCTGGCTGTCGATGTTCGTATGGGGCGTGATGAGCATTGCCTCGCTCGGCACGCTGGTGTGGCGGCATCCGCTTGCCGACGTCGCCGCCAAAGCGGCCGCCCCGATCGGCGCCAGCTTCACCTTCCTTGCGCTGCTCACGGGCTCGCTGTGGGGCCGGCCGATGTGGGGCACCTATTGGGAATGGGACGCGCGGCTGACCTCGGTGCTGATCCTGTTCCTGATGTATCTCGGCGTGATGGCGCTGTGGCGCGCGGTCGACGAGCCCTCCCGCGCGGCGCGCGCCGCCGCCGTGCTGACGCTGGTCGGCGCGCTCAACCTGCCGATCATCAAGTTCTCGGTCGATTGGTGGAACACGCTGCACCAGCCGGCCTCGGTGATGCGGATGGGCGGCTCGTCGCTCGACAAATCCTTTTTGATTCCGCTGCTGGTGATGGCGGTCGCGTTCACCCTGCTGTTCGTCACGCTGCATATCGCGGCGATGCGCAACGAGATTTTGCGTCGGCGCGTGCGGTCCCTGCAGATGATGCAGGCGAGCCGTGTGGCGTTTGCAGAAGTCGGCACCGGCTCGCGTGAAGCCAGCACGTCAAAAGAAGCTGGGGCTGCATGATCATGTCGCTCGGTCCCTATGCGTCTTTCATCGTGACATCCTATGCCGCGGCCGCCCTTGTGGTCGTGATCCTGATCTGCTGGATCGTGCTCGATCATCGTAGCCAGACACAGCGCCTGCGCGAGCTCGAGCGCAGCGGCGTGACCCGCCGCTCCGGCCGTAGCGCGACGGATCGGCCATGAGAGATCGAGCATGAGAGATCAATCATGAGCGAGCAATCGACGTCCGCTCCGCCGCAGCGCCGCACCTTCCTGATGGTGCTGCCGCTGATCGCCTTCATCGGCTTGGCGCTGCTGTTCTGGTTCCGGCTCGGCAGCGGCGATCCCTCGCGAATTCCGTCTGCGCTGATCGGACGCCCCGCGCCGCAGACCACGCTGCCGCCGCTCGAGGGATTGCAGGCTGACAATGTGCAGATCCCCGGCCTTGATCCCGCTGCGTTCAAGGGCAAGGTCAGCCTCGTCAATGTCTGGGCGTCCTGGTGCGTGCCGTGCCACGACGAGGCGCCGCTCCTGACCGAATTGGCAAAAGACAAACGCTTCCAGCTCGTCGGCATCAACTACAAGGATGCCGCCGACAATGCGCGGCGCTTCCTGGGGCGCTACGGCAACCCGTTCGGCCACGTCGGCGTCGATGCCAACGGCCGCGCCTCGATCGAATGGGGCGTCTATGGCGTGCCGGAGACCTTTGTCGTCGGTCGCGAAGGCACCATCGTCTACAAGCTGGTGGGACCGATCACGCCGGAGAATTTGCGGACGGTGCTGTTGCCGCAGATGGAGAAGGCGTTGAAGGCGGCGGGGAGCTAGCTCTGTCGTCAGTGTGAGAAGGACCCGACCCCAAACACCGCTGTCATGCCCCGGCTTGACCGGGGCATCCAGTACGCCGCAGCTCCTCCGTACCTCACGACTGTCTCTGGAATACTGGATCGCCCGGTCAAGCCGGGCGATGACAGTCGAGTATGTAGCTGCGCTTCGCTCGCAATGACGATTTGAGAGATCGTCACCCCTTCCTCACATCGCCCGCCTCGGCCTCGCTCGCTTCCAGCGACGCCGGCTCGAGGTGATAGCGCTTGGTCAGCGGCATCTGGGCGATGGCGAAGATCATGGTGATCGGCGTGACGCCGAACACCTTGAAGTTCACCCAGAAGTCGGTGCTCTGGGTGCGCCAGACGATCTCGTTCAACACCGCCATGCCGGCGAAGAACAGCGCCCAGCGCAGCGTCAGGATGCGCCAGCCCTGCGGCGTCAAATTGAACATCTGGTCGAACATGACGGCGATGAAGGAGCGGCCGAACAACAGGCCGCCGCCGAGGATCGCGGCGAACAAAGCGTAGATGATGGTCGGCTTGAGCTTGATGAAGGTCTCGTCGTGGAGCACCAAGGTCAGCGTGCCGAACACCAGCACGATGACGCCCGTCACGATCGCCATGATCGGAATGTGGCGCGTCACCACATAGGAGGCGATCATCGCCGCGACGATCGCGACCATGAAGGCGCCGGTCGCTGCGAACAGATTGAACTTCGCATTGACGAAGAAGAACACGAGCAGCGGGCCGAGCTCGGTCGCAAGCTTGAACAGCGGATGCGGCTGGGTCTTGTCCATTCTTCAGCTTTCGATTCCGGCAATGGCGCGGGCGAAATCACGCGCGGTGAACGGCGCGAGATCGTCGACGCCTTCGCCGACGCCGATGAAATGCACCGGCAGTTTGAATTTCTCCGCGAGCGCCACCAGAATGCCGCCGCGGGCGGTGCCGTCGAGCTTCGTCATCACGAGACCGGTGACCCCTGCGGTGCGATGGAAGGCCTCGACCTGCGACAGCGCGTTCTGGCCGACAGTGGCGTCCAGCACAAGCAGCACCGCATGCGGTGCAGTCGCGTCCACCTTGCGGATGACGCGCACGACCTTTTCGAGCTCGTTCATCAGCTCGGCCTTGTTCTGAAGCCGCCCGGCGGTGTCGATCAGGAGCAGGTCGACGGCCTGCTCCTTCGCCGCCGTCAGCGCGTTGAAGGCGAGGCTCGCCGAATCCGAGCCTTGCGCGCCTGATATGACGGGCGTCCTGGTGCGCTCGCCCCAGACCTTGAGCTGTTCGATCGCCGCTGCGCGAAAGGTGTCGCCGGCCGCCAGCATCACCTTGCGGCCTTCGGTTGCGAATTTTTGCGAGAGTTTCCCGATGGTGGTGGTCTTGCCGGAGCCGTTGACGCCGACCACGAGGATGACGAACGGCTTCTTGCCGGCGTCGATCTCGAGCGGTTTTGCCACCGCCGCCAGCACCTTCTCGACTTCGGTCGCGACGACGTCCTTGACCTCGTCCGCCGAGATCGCCTTGTCGTAGCGCCCGGTGCCGACCGCATCCGCGATCCGCACCGCGACGGAGGTGCCGAGGTCGGCGCGGAGCAGCACGTCCTCGATGTCGTCGAGCATGGCGCGGTCGAGCTTGCGCTTGGTGACGAGGTCGGCGACCGCGGTCCCGAGCGAGGACGAGGTGCGCTTCAGCCCGTCGGACAGGCGGCGCCACCAGCTCAGCTTGGGGGTCTCGGGGGTGGTATCGTTCATGGTGGCGGTGTGTTAGCCGTTCCGGCTCGCAAACGAAAGTCTTGACCGAAAGTCCTGCAATTGCTCGATGTTCCCGAATTGACGGCCGACGAAATCCTGGCGCGCGTGCTCCATCGCGACGGATTGATGCTGGTCATCGACAAGCCGGCCGGCCTGCCGGTGCATCGCGGACCCAAGGGCGGTGCCAATCTGGAAACCTCCTTTGAGGCGCTTCGTTTCGGCCTGCCGCGGCCGCCCGTGCTGGCCCACCGGCTGGACAAGGACACCTCCGGTTGCCTGGTGCTCGGCCGCCATCGCAAGGCGACGGCCTCGCTCGGCCTGCTGTTCAAGCATGGCAAGATCGGCAAGACCTACTGGACCATCGTCGAGGGCGGCCCCGCTGAGGACGAAGGCACCATCGACATGCCGCTCGGGCGGCTGAACGCCGAACGCGGCTGGTGGCAGAAGCCCGATCCCGAGGGCCAGAAGGCCATCACCAACTGGAAGGTGATGGGGCGGGGCGACGGCCTGACCTGGCTCGCCATGGAACCGGTGACCGGGCGGACCCATCAATTGCGGGTGCATTCGTCCGCGACCGGCTGGCCGATCTTCGGCGATAACATTTACGGCAACGGTCCGCGCTTCGGCGAGCCGAAGCTGCACCTGCATTCCCGCAAGATCGTGGTACCGATCTCCCGCAACAAGGAGCCGGTCCGCGTGGTGGCGCCGGCCCCACCCCACATGCACGAGCGCCTCCGCGCCTGCGGGTGGAACGGGGAGTAGTGCTGTCAGCCCCCCATGGTGAGGAGCGCGAAGCGCTCCCTATAGTTTACGAAACGTTCAGTGCTCGTCTCTAATGATAGCGGTTGCTTAGAACAAGCTTCCGTCAATCTGCTCAGGACGAGCTGCGCGTCATGTCCACGGCCGAGTTATCGATCATCGACGAGGTCGAGTCCGCGCTTCGGACTGGCTCGGCGGAAAAGGGCCTGGCAACAGCCCGCCGCGTCACCGACCTGTTCCTGTCCTCCGCCGGCAGTTTCGACGACGAGCAGATCGCACTGTTTGACGACGTGCTCGATCGCCTGATCGGCACCATCGAGCTCCGCGCCATCGCCGACATGGGCGCGCGCGTAGCGCTCGCCGAGATCAGCGCGCAGCTCGCGCCGATCGCGCAGGCGCCGCCATCGGTCATTCGCCGCCTCGCCAACAATGACGAAATCCGCATCGCTGGTCCCGTGCTGCAGGAATCCGCGCGCCTCGACGACGGCACGCTGGTGCAGATCGCATCATCCAAGGGCGAGCCGCATCTGCTCGCGGTCGCCGGACGCTGGTGGCTGAAGGAGATCGTCACCGATGCATTGCTGGCGCGGCGCTATCCCAGCGTCAGCCGGCGGCTCGCCGCCAATCCCGGCGCGCGCGTGTCCGGCAACGGATTTGCCGTCATCGTCGGACAGGCGGAGGCTGATCCCGAGCTCGCTGTCAGCGTCGGCATCCGCGTCGATTTGCCGTCAGACCTGCGCCGTCAATTGCTGCGCTCGGCGAGCGAGGCCGTGCGGACCCGCCTGTTGTCGCGCGCGCCGCCGCATCTGTTCGAGGAGATCCAGAGCGCGATCGCCGCAGTCACCGTTGGTGTCGAGCGCGAGATGTCGGGTGTCCGCGATTTCGAAGGCGCCAAGCGCGCCGTCGCAGGTCTTAGGGCGACCGGCCAGCTCAGCGAAGCGACGCTGCTCGGCTTCGCAACGCAGCGGCGTTATGAAGAAGCGGTGGCCGCATTGGCCGCATTGTCGGGATCGACCGTCGAAGTCATCCGCCCGCTGATGCAAAGCCTGCGCGAGGACGGCCTGCTGGTGCCGTGCAAGGCGGCGCAGCTCAGCTGGGAAACCACCGCCGCCGTGCTCGAAAGCCGCTTTGCGAGCGGCGCGATGAAGCCGGCCGATATCGCAAGGGCTCAAAGCCATTACGCGCGCATGATCCCGGAGAATGCGCGGCGGACGCTGCGCTTCTGGCAGGTGCGGGCGTTGTAGTTTTTCCCTCTCCCCTTGTGGGAGAGGGTGGCTCGCCGCGCAGCGGCGAGACGGGTGAGGGGTCTCTCTCCGCGAGTCCACATTGAGTTGAGTACGCGGGAGCAACCCCTCATCCGGCGCTTCGCGCCACCTTCTCCCACAAGGGGAGAAGGGAAGGAACCGTCACACCGTCAGCCGCGCGCCATCACGACCGGCGATCCGCAGCGGCGCGATGCGGCCCACACGCTCGCCCGCAATCGCCACCGGCAGATAATGCTCCGTCCGTCCCTGACCGTCGCTCTCGATCAGCACCTCACGCGTGGCGCCTATCTCGGCTTGCAGCCGCTGCAGGAGCGCGGTCTCACCGGCCGAGCGCAGCCGCTTCGCACGCTCCTTGATTGCACCGCCCGCCACCTGTGGCATCCGCGCGGCCGGCGTGCCGGGACGCGGCGAATAGGGGAAGACGTGGAGGAACGTCAGGCCGCATTGCTCGACCAGATCGAGCGAGCGCGAGAACATCTCCTCGGTCTCGGTCGGAAAGCCCGCGATGATGTCGGCCCCCAGCGCGATATCCGGGCGCAGCCGGCGGACCTGGTCGCAGAACGCGATGGCGTCGCCGCGCGTATGCCGCCGCTTCATGCGCTTCAAGATCATGTCGTCGCCGGACTGCAGCGACAGGTGCAGATGCGGCATCAGCCGCGAATCCTCAGCAATTGCATCCAACAGATCGCTGTCCGCCTCGATCGAATCGATAGAGGAGATGCGCAGGCGCCTCAGCTCCGGCACATGCCGCAAGATCTGCTTCGTCAGCATGCCGAGTTTTGGCGTGCCCGGCAGGTCAGTGCCGTAGCTGGTGAGGTCGACGCCCGTCAGCACGATCTCGGCATGGCCGCGCTCGGCCAATGCCCGGACCTGATCGACCACGGCGCCCATCGGCACCGAGCGCGAATTGCCGCGCCCGAACGGAATGATGCAAAAGGTGCAGCGATGGTCGCAGCCGTTTTGCACCTGCACGAACACGCGGGGCAGCCCGCTCGCAAAGCCGTCGATGAGATGCGGCGCCATCTCCTTCACCGCCATGATGTCGCTGACGGCGATTTTTTCGCTCGTACCGAGATCGAACGCCGTACGCGCCTCGCGCCACGCAGACGACCGCATCTTGTCGTCATTGCCGACGACGCGATCGACCTCGGCCATCTCGGCGAACATGCCGCTTTGCGTCTGCGCCGCGCAACCGGTGACGACGATGCGCGCTCCCGGCCGCTCGCGCTTCAATTTGCGGATCGACTGCCTCGCCTGCGCCACCGCTTCGTTGGTGACGGCGCAGCTGTTGATGACGATGGCATCTGAAAGACCCGCGCCCTCGGCCTCGCGGCGGATCACCTCGGCCTCGAAAGCATTGAGGCGGCATCCGAAGGTGACGATGTCGACGCTCATCACCCGACCGGCGCGAACAGCGCCGGATCGAAACGGCCTTCATATTCGAAGGTCGCCGTGCCCGTCATCAGCACGTGATCGTCGCGCTCGCGCCATTCGATCCCGAGCTTGCCGCCGGGCAGCGTGATCTCGACATTGCGCTCGGCGCGCTTCAGCCGCGCCGCCGCGACCGCCGTGGCACATGCGGCCGAGCCGCAGGCCCTGGTCAGGCCGGCGCCGCGCTCCCAGGTGCGGATCGTGATGTGCTGGGGATCGACGATATGGGCTAGCGTGATGTTGGCGCGCTCCGGGAAGATCGGATGGTTCTCCAGCAGCGGACCGAAACGCTCGAGGTCGTAGGCGTTGACGTCATCGACCCAGAAGATCGCATGCGGATTGCCCATGCTGACCACCGAGGGCGAATGCAGGATCGGATTGTCGATCGGGCCGATCTGCAATTCGATGTAGCGGGTGTCACGAAATTCCTGGTCGAGCGGAATGTCCTGCCAGCCGAACTTCGGCGCGCCCATGTCCACCGTATAAAGATCCGGCGCCGGACCCTGCCAGGCATTGAGCAGGCCCGCGGCCGTCTCGAACGTTGCCGTGCTCTGGCCAGTCTTTTCGAAGATGCGCCGCACGACGCAGCGCATGCCGTTGCCGCAGGCGCCGGCCTCGGAGCCGTCACTGTTGTAGATGCTGATGAACGCTTCGGTGCCGTCGAAGCGCGGCTTCTGCAGCACCATGAGTTGGTCGTAGGGCACGCCGCCTCGCGGCGATGCCACCGCGCGGGCATCGTCCGGGGTGACCTTTGAGGTGGAATCGCGCATGTCGACAACGACGATCTCGTTGCCGATGCCGTTCATCTTGGCAAATGCGTGGTTGGCCAGCGCGCTCATGAAAATTCCCGAATTTCGCCTGCCTTATATGGCGATCCTTGGCCCTCTTGGCCAGTGATTTGCCGACAAGAGCCAGGACGCTGCCATGACGCATCTGTCATGGGACGAATTCGGCGCTCGCGTGTTAGAACGGCGCAATTCGCGCGATCCGGGACATGCGGCCGGGCTAAGGCTTCGGGGACGTAAGGCCTTGGCGGATAAGCTATTGGGGAGAATAAAAATGTTCAGGTTTCGTCGTCTCGTTTTGGCCGCGCTGATCCCGGCAGCGGCCTTGTCGTTTAGTCTGTCCGCCACGCTGGCCCAAACGCCGAGCCCGGCACCGGCCGCATCAGCGAGCCCCTCGCCGGCCCCGTCGGCTTCGCCCGCCCCGGCCGCGAGCGCTGCCCCCGTGGCCACGCCCTCGCCGGCGGCCAGCGCCTCGCCAAACCCTGCCACTTCCCCTGCAACCTCGCCCTCGCCCGCCGCAAGTGCCTCACCCAGCCCCGCCGCCCCGCCGCCCGCTGCGGCCGCGACGCCGGCTCCCGTGCAGACGGCCGATCCCTTCGGCCAGGAGACCACGCTCGAGCCCAAGAAGGTCGTGATGGTCAAGGGCACTGCCAATTGGGACTCGGCCTTCGACACGCTGATTGACGCCTTCAAGGCGCTGAACACGCTGTTGGACAAGCAGGGCATCAAGCACGCCGGCAATTCGATGATCGTCTACACCTCGACGGACGATACCGGCTTCACCTTCCTTGCCGAGATCCCGGTCGATCAGGACCCGAAGAACCTGCCCAAGGACATGAGCGTCGGCAAATCGCCGGAGGGCAAGGCGCTGAAATTCGTTCATCGCGGCTCCTACGACAACATGGACAACACCTATGAGGCGATCACCAATCACCTCGACGACAAGAAGCTGGAAGCCAAGGACACCTTCATCGAGGAATACCTCACCGATCCCCTGAAGACGGCGGAGGACAAGCTCGTGATCAATGTTTTCGTGCCGCTGAAGTGAGACCGATGAAAAAGCCTGCCATCCTTTTGACCTCCCTTGTTGCGTCCTTTGCCGCCACGATGCTGGCAACGCCTGCGCTCGCCGACGATTTTCCGTCCGCGATTTCGGTGAGCGGCGAAGCCACGATCTCCGCCGCGCCTGATCTGGCGCAGATCGACGCCGGCGTCGCCAACGACGCCAAGTCTGCGAAGGAAGCCTCCGACGCCAACAACGCCGCGATGGGCAAGGTGCTGCTGGCGCTGAAGGGCGCAGGCATTGACGAGAAGGACTACCAGACCTCGCGGCTGTCGCTGCAGCCGCAATACGGCCAGAACAAATCCACCGGCGCCTCGCCCGTTGTCGGCTTCCGCGCCTCAAACCGCGTCACCGTGAAGATCCGCGACGTGACCAAGGTCGCCGCCATCATCGACACGCTGGTCGGCGCCGGCGCCAACGATATCGGCAACATCTCCTTCGAGGTTACGCAGGCCTCGAAACTGCTCGACGATGCCCGCGAGAAGGCCGTCGCAGACGCCCGCCGCAAAGCGGAGATCTACGCCAGGGCCACCGGCGTCACGCTCGGAGCGCCGCTCAGCGTCTCCGAAGGCGGCGCCCCGATGCCGCTGTTCAAGGGACGCATGGCCGCAGCTCCCATGGCCGCACCGCAGGCCGCGGTCGCGCCGGGCGAGGAAACGCTAGCGGTGACGGTGAATGTGAGCTGGGCGATCAAGGCGAAAGAGCAGTAGAGGCAGCTGCCGCTACAGACTCCATTGTCGTCCCGGCCGCAATTGCGCACTAGGCCGGGACGACAGCGGGTTCGAAGCGACGGCGAAGCTAGATCTCCACCACCTGCCCCGGCTTCATCGCCACAAATCTTTCCTGCGAAACCTTTGCCGCGTCGAGCGCCTCGACCAGTGCCTTCGCTGGTGCATCTATTGCTTCATCGGTCAGCTGAAACGTACCGTGGTGATGCCCGAGCGCTTGCTGCGCGCCGCAATCCGCCAGCGCCTTCACCGCGTCTTCCGGGTTCATGTGCTGGTCGCGCATGAACCAGCGCGGCTCATAGGCGCCGATCGGGAGGATCGCCAGGCGGAGCGGCCCGTGCCTCTCGGCGACGCGGCGGAAATGCCCGCCATCGCCGTAGCCGGAATCGCAGACGACGTAGATTTTCCCCGCAGGCGTCTCCAGCACGAAACTCGCCCACAGCGCCTTGTTGCGATCGAACATGCCGCGCGCCGACCAGTGCCGGGTCGGCACCAGGGTCACGGCGATACCGCCGCCGAGCTCGACGCGATCGTGCCAGTCGAACGCTTCCACCTTGATCGTCGCATCGGTGCTGCGCATCGTGACGTCATTGCCGAGCGGGGTCACCACACGCGGCGCAAAATTCTTGGCGAGCCGCGACAGCGTCGCCATGTCGAGATGATCGTAATGGCCGTGCGAGACCAGCACGACATCGATCTTCGGCAGCTTGTCGAACGCAATGCCGGGATCGTTGTGCCGTTTCGGCCCGGCGAAGCTGACGGGCGAGACCCGCGTCGACCAGACGGGATCGACGAGAATATTGAGGCCGCCGGTCTGGATCAGCCAGCTGGCGTGGCCGACGAAAGAGAGCCGCACCTTGTCGCCGTCGACGCGGTCCGGCGGGGCGTCGGCATGGGGGCTCGGCGCCCAATCCGGCCAGGTCGCGCGCTGCCGCTTGCCGCCGAATTGCCAGCGCAGGACCTCACGAAGCGATTTCGGCGGCACGCCGTCCGGATCGAAGAAGTTCAGGCCGTCGAAATGGTCTGAGACTGGGCCGTCATAGGTTTTCATGCGGGACATCCAAAGGGAGGGCACGCCGACCAATGCGCCGGCACCGGCGAGCAGTCCGAAAAGGCGGCGGCGGGTGATCGGCACGGAACTGGCTTCAAAGATGGTCGGAGGGGGAGGACATCACCGCTATATGGGCGGGGTCTGCGGAAAAGGAACCCGCCGCCGGAAAGTTCATCTTTTCAAGGCTTTGCCTTCCAAAGCAGCCCCGGCCATACTAACTTTCCTTGACTTTCGGGCGTCAGCGGCGTTTAACCCCGGCACTTCTCGGAAAGGCTTTCTTTTCGACCCGCCGACTGGTCCCAGAGGCCAGAGGCCAACGCCCGACAGCGCGATGCGCCCTCGGGCGTGAAGGTGTTTGGATTTCTGCTCCCTCGCCCCGCGCTTGCGGGGAGAGGTGAAAAAGGACAACGGCATTGTTCGACAATCTGTCGGAACGGCTTGGCGGCATTCTCGATCGTCTGACGGGGCGCGGTGCGCTGACCGAAAAGGACGTCGACGCCGCGATGCGCGAAGTGCGCCGCGCACTGCTGGAAGCCGACGTCGCGTTAGAGGTGGTGCGCAGCTTCACCGAGCGGGTCCGCGAGCAGGCGATCGGCGCCACCGTCGTCAAGTCGGTGACGCCAGGCCAGATGGTGGTCAAGATCGTCCATGACGAGCTGATCAATACGCTCGGCGCCGAAAGCCAGACCATCGACATCAATTCCGTGCCGCCGGTGCCGATCATGATGGTCGGCCTGCAAGGCTCCGGCAAGACCACCACCACCGCGAAGCTCGCCCGTCGCATGGTCCAGCGCGACAAGCGCAAGGTGCTGATGGCCTCGCTCGACATCTACCGTCCCGCGGCGATGGAGCAGCTGGCCGTCCTGGGCCGCGATCTCGACATTCCGACGCTGCCGATCGTCGCCGGCCAGCAGCCGGCGCAGATCGCGAAGCGCGCGCTCGAGGCCGGCAAGCTCGGCGGCTACGACGTCGTGCTGCTCGACACTGCCGGCCGTACCACGCTCGACGAAGAGATGATGGCGGAAGCGGCAGCGATCAAAGCCGCCGCCAATCCGCATGAAGTGCTGCTGGTGGCGGACAGCCTCACCGGCCAGGACGCCGTCAATCTCGCTCGCGCCTTCGACGAGCGCGTCGGCCTCACCGGTATCGTGCTGACGCGCGTGGACGGCGACGGCCGCGGCGGCGCCGCGCTGTCGATGCGCGCGGTCACCGGCAAGCCGATCAAGCTGCTCGGCACCGGCGAAAAGACCGATGCGCTGGAGGATTTCCATCCTGATCGTATCGCCGGCCGCATCCTCGGCATGGGCGACGTGGTCTCGCTGGTCGAACGCGCTGCCGCCAACATCGATGCCGAAAAGGCCGCGCGCACCGCCGAGCGCATGCGCAAGGGTCAGTTCGACCTCAACGACATGCGCGAGCAGCTGTTGCAGATGGCCAATATGGGCGGCATCAGCGGCCTGATGGGCATGATGCCCGGCATCGCCAAGATGAAGAACCAGATCGCGGCCGCCGGCATCGACGACAAGATTTTGAAGCGCCAGGTCGCGGTGATTGATTCGATGACGCGCGACGAGCGCCGTCATCCCGATTTGCTCAAGGCCAGCCGCAAGAAGCGCATCGCCGCAGGTTCCGGCCAGAGCGTCGAGCAGGTCAACAAGCTGCTCAAGATGCACCGGAACATGGCCGATATGATGAAGGCCATGGGCTCCGGCAAGCGCGGTCCGCTCGCGGGCATAGCGCAGGCGATGGGCTTTGGCGGCGGCATGAAGCCGCCTTCGCCGGAAGAGATGAAGGCGCTGCAGGAGAAGATGCAGGGTGGCGGCGGACAGGGTCTGCCCAGCCTGCCGAAGGATCTACCTGCCGGGCTGCGCCAGGGTCTGCCGAACGTTCCGGGCCTGACCGGGCTGAGCGGCAAGCCGATGCTGCCGGGTCTCGGCGGTTTCCCTGGCAAGAAGAAATGAGGAATTCGTCGCGGGAGATCGCAGCGGTCTCGCGCAACGCGGAATACCAATCAACCGAACAAAACGTACTTTGAAGGAGAACTTAGATGTCCGTCGTTATCCGTCTCGCCCGCGCTGGCACCAAGAAGCGTCCCGTCTATCACGTCGTCGTCGCCGATTCGCGCTTTCCGCGCGATGGCCGCTTCATCGAGCGTCTCGGCTATTTCAACCCGCTGCTGCCGAAGGACAACGAGACCCGGCTGAAGCTCGACATGGACAAGGTGAAGGCCTGGCTCGCCAAGGGCGCGCAGCCGTCGGACCGTGTATCGCGCTTCCTCGACGCCGCCGGCGTCAAGAAGCGCGAAGTGCGCAACAACCCCGAGAAGGCCGTGCCGCGCAAGGAGCGCAAGGCGCAGGCCGAAGCCGCCGCGAAAGGTTAAGGCCAGATCATGCCGGCGCTGGTCTGCGTCGCGCGGATCGGCGCCGCGCATGGTGTGCGCGGCGCGGTCAAACTGTGGACCTTCACGGAAGATCCGTTTGCCGTGCGGAGCTACGGTCTGCTTTCGTCCAAGGACGGCAAGCGCCAGTTCGAGGTCGCAACGGCGCGCGCGGCCAAGGATCATCTGGTTGCAACGTTCAAGGGCGTCACGACTCGCGATGAGGCCGAGCGCCTCAACGGCATCGAGCTCTACGTCGCGCGCGAAAAGCTGCCCGCGACGGACGAGGGCGAATATTACCACACCGATCTGATCGGGCTCGCCGCCGTCACCATGGCCGGCGATGCGCTCGGCCGCGTGCTCGCGATCCACAATTTCGGCGCCGGTAACATCATCGAGATTGCGCCGCCCACAGGAGCCACACTGCTGCTGCCGTTCACGGACGCGGTGGTGCCGGAGGTCGACATCGCCGGCGGCCGCGTCGTGATCGCGCTGCCGGAGGAGATCGCGGGCGAGGATCCCTCCCCGGGTCGTCCCGGCGAAGGCCGGGACCCATAACCGCCGCCAGAATTTTTAGCTAAGCTGATCGCTCCAGCCGTCGCAAAACGAAGTGCGGTGGTTCTGGGTCCCGGATCTGCGCTCCGCTTGTCCGGGACGACAATAACTGAGATCCGATGACCAACCCCTCACCCTGGCGCGCGACGGTGCTGACGCTGTTTCCGGAGATGTTTCCGGGGCCGCTGGGCGTGAGCCTGGCCGGCCGGGCGCTGGCTGGCGGGCTCTGGGAGCTGGAGGCGCGGGACATCCGGGCCTCGGCCACCGACCGCCACCGCAGTGTCGATGACACCCCGGCCGGCGGCGGACCGGGCATGGTGCTTCGGGCCGATGTTCTGGCGGCCGCGATCGATGCCGCCGGGATCGGGCCGGACCGGCCGAAACTGCTGATGAGCCCGAGGGGTCGGCCATTGACCCAGGCCCGGGTTCTCGAACTCGCCAAGGGCCCGGGTCCTCTGATCGTCTGCGGGCGGTTCGAGGGGGTGGACCAGCGCGTGATCGACGGGCGGGGCCTGGAGGAGGTCTCGATTGGGGATTACGTCCTCTCCGGCGGCGAAATCGCGGCCTTGGCCCTGATCGACGCCTGTGTTCGGTTGCTTCCGGGCGTGATGGGCAAGGAGGCCTCGGGAACCGAGGAAAGCTTCTCGGACGGCCTGCTCGAATACCCCCAATACACCCGGCCGCAGCGGTTCGAGGGAACCCCGATTCCGGAGATCCTGACCTCCGGTGACCATGCCAAGGTCGCCAGCTGGCGGCGGGAGGAATCCGAGGCCCTGACCGCGGCCCGGCGACCGGATTTGTGGGCCCGGATCCCGAGCAAAGTCCCGAATCGGGGCGGACGCCAAAAAACGCCAAAAAACAAGACAGACGGGTGACAAACGCTCCGGCTTGCCTTATAGCAGCGGCCACATCCGCAATGGCTGGATAAACGAATTTCGCGCAGCCCCCGTTTTCCAAGGCTGGGCGCGCCGATGGAGATTTACCCATGAACCTGATCCAACAGCTCGAAAAAGAGCAATTCGACAAGCTCTCCGCCAACAAGGAGATTCCGGAATTCGGCCCCGGCGATACCGTGATCGTCAACGTGAAGGTCGTCGAAGGCGACCGCACCCGCGTGCAGGCCTATGAAGGCGTTTGCATCGGCCGTTCCGGCGGCGGTCTCAACGAGAGCTTCACGGTGCGCAAGATTTCGTACGGCGAAGGCGTGGAGCGCGTGTTCCCGGTGATGTCGCCGATGATCGACTCGATCAAGGTGGTGCGCCGCGGCAAGGTGCGTCGCGCCAAGCTCTATTATCTCCGCAACCTTCGCGGCAAGTCGGCCCGCATCGTCGAGAAGAAGCAGGACCGTCCGGCTGCCGTCAACGAGTAAGCTCCGCTTACAGGCGAGTTTCCAAAAGCGCGGGGCCAACCCCGCGCTTTTTTGTTGCGTCAGCCGTGCGCGTCAAAGCCCTCGCGATTCCGGTCGGCCTGCTATATATTCTTGGAATGTTTCCAGATTTGACCAGCCTCTCGCCTGTCAAGCGCGTCGTCATCGACGATCGCTCGCGGCTGCCTGGCCGGTTCTTCGGACGCTTCGCGACCTCGGCAACGTCAGAGCTTACGCGCGCAGCCTAAAAGCTGCGCTGACGATTTTGTTGCCCGCGCGCTATCCGCGCAACCCGCTCTACACAACATTCCTGGAGCTGACGCTCATGTCCAAGCCGATCACATTGTACGACAAGATCTGGAACGACCATCTGGTGCACGAAGCCGAGGACGGCACCTGCCTGCTCTATATCGATCGCCATCTGGTGCACGAGGTCACTTCACCGCAGGCGTTCGAAGGCTTGCGCGCCACCGGACGCAAGGTGCGCGCGCCGGAGAAGACGCTGGCCGTCGTCGACCACAACGTGCCGACCACCGACCGCACCAAGCCGAACCCCGACCCTGAAAGCATCGAGCAGATCAAGGCACTGGCCGACAACGCCCGGGAATTCGGCATCGAATATTACGACGAGTTCGACAAGCGTCAGGGCGTCGTCCATGTCATCGGCCCCGAGCAGGGCTTTACGCTGCCCGGCACCACCATCGTCTGCGGTGACAGCCACACCTCGACGCATGGTGCGTTCGGCGCGCTCGCGCACGGCATCGGCACGTCCGAAGTCGAACATGTGCTGGCGACGCAGACGCTGATCCAGAAGAAGGCGAAGAACATGCGCGTCACTGTCGACGGCAAATTGCCGGATGGCGTGACGGGCAAGGACATCATCCTCGCCATCATCGGCGAGATCGGCACCGCGGGCGGCACCGGCTACGTGCTCGAATACGCCGGCGACGCGATCCGTGCGCTCAGCATGGAAGGCCGCATGACGGTCTGCAACATGTCGATCGAAGGCGGTGCGCGCGCCGGACTGGTCGCGCCGGACCAGAAGGCGTTCGACTTCCTGCGCGGTCGTCCGAAGGCGCCGAAGGGCGCCGACTGGGACGCGGCGATGCGCTACTGGGAGAAGCTGCGCTCGGACGAGGGCGCGCATTTCGACCACGAGCTGCGGCTCGATGCCGCGAAGCTGCCGCCGATCGTGACCTGGGGCACGAGCCCTGAAGACGTGATCTCGGTCACCGGCAGCGTGCCCGATCCCGACAAGATCGCGGACGAGGCCAAGCGCCTGTCGAAGCACCGCGCGCTGAAATACATGGGCCTGACCGCGGGGACGAAGATCACCGACATCAAGCTCGACCGCATCTTCATCGGCTCCTGCACCAACGGCCGGATCGAGGATCTGCGCGCCGCCGCCAAGATCGCGGAAGGCAAGCAG
This sequence comes from Bradyrhizobium sp. BWC-3-1, assembly GCF_032917965.1. Classification (NCBI taxonomy): domain Bacteria; kingdom Pseudomonadati; phylum Pseudomonadota; class Alphaproteobacteria; order Hyphomicrobiales; family Nitrobacteraceae; genus Bradyrhizobium; species Bradyrhizobium sp. BWC-3-1. The sequence continues at coordinate 359,716 of NZ_CP136625.1, read as the reverse complement.
GTCGCAGGCGGCGTCAACGCCATGGTCGTGCCGGGCTCCGGCCTCGTGAAGGAGCAGGCCGAGGCTGAAGGTCTGGACAAGATCTTCATCAAGGCCGGCTTCGAATGGCGCGAGCCCGGTTGCTCGATGTGCCTCGCGATGAACCCCGACAAGCTGGCTCCGGAAGAGCGCTGCGCCTCGACCTCGAACCGCAACTTCGAGGGCCGCCAGGGCTTCAAGGGCCGCACCCATCTGGTGTCGCCGGCGATGGCCGCAGCCGCTGCGATCGCGGGTCACTTCGTCGACATCAGGGAGTGGCGGTAAGCTGCTCCCTGCAATTTGAGTGATTGCGGCAAACCGCCGTTAATCGGCAGCGCCGACACTGTGTCCTCGCGAGCGTTTCGCGAGGACACCAGCTCATGGCCAGCAAGCCTGAATATGTCGATCTGATCAGCGCGGCGACGCCCCAGCACCGGCGGCGCGCGGCACCGCTGCGCATGGTCGCCAAGCCCGAGGTCGAGGAGGCCTCGAACAAGCTCAGCCGCTGGCCGCCGGCGATGTTCAAGCAATGGAAGCTGGAGAACCTCACGCGCTGGACGTCGGCGACGTGGAAACTGAAGGATTGGCTTTAGGCCACCGGATGAACAAGGGCGCCGTCGAGGCGCCCTTTTCATTTCGGTCGTGCTTACCAATAGCGATACGGATGGTGCCAGCGATGCCAGCGGCAGACGCGGCGCGGGCCGTAATAGGTCCAGATGACCCGGCAGCGGCGCGGATGGCTGTAATAGGGATAGTAGCCGCCATAGTAGCGCCGGTGGAAATGGCGATGGCCGTAATAGGCGGGGCGATAGATGCCGTAGCGATGGAATCCGCCTCCGCCATAGTGGCGAACTCCGCCGTAGCGATAGCCGCCGCCATGAAAGGCGGGCGCGGCGCGGAAGCCACCCGCGTGGAAACCACCGCCGCGGAAGCCACCGATATGTCCTCCGCCACCGTGGAAGCCGCCTCCACCGTGGAAACCGCCGCCGCCATGAAAGCCGCCGCCATGTCCACCACCACCGCCGCCGCCGTGGCGAACCTGGATCATGTCGTCACTTGCGGCCTTCGCCGCCGGCACCGCCGTCGGATTGATTGGAGACATCGCCTCGGCAGGACGCGTGGTCCCGGCCGACAGCATCAGCGTCGCGGCAGCCGCAATCCCGAACAAGCGCATCGGGCTTGCCCTGAGACCCAATATTCTCAGCATGGACTTCTCCCTGAATCTGGACAGCGGAGTTGCGACGCTCGCTCCCGGCGCGCGTCATCCCTGTTCATTGGCAGTCGCTCCCAAGATTAAATTAGGGACAGCGACGTGAATGCCTCATGAATGAACGACGGGCCCGGCATCGCGCCGCGAGGTCACCACCACGGGCCGAAGCCGAGCACGAAGGGTGCGGGCACGCCGTAGGGAAAAGGGCGGTAGTAGACAGGCCGCGCGTAGTAATGCGGATCGGGACGGGGGGCGTATCGCACGACGGACCGCACATGTCGGCGCCCGTCGAACACCGCGCGCCCGGCCGACGCGTCGGGCAGCTTCGTCACCCTGTGCGCAGCGGACGCGTGAGGCAGGCCTGCGGCAAGCCCGACGGCAACCGCCACTGCGAACCACCTCGTCATGAAGACCTCCGCCTCAGGCGCGCGACGGCATCGCGCTCGTATCAACCCCGGCGCCAGTAGCAGCTCATATGCGGCACGATCACCGTGCCGCTGGGGCGATATTCCTGCACATAGGTGGCGTTGCACTCGCGGACCGCATCGGGACCGGGATTGTAACGGGGATAGACGCCATCCGGACTGTAATAGGGCGTGACGCGCAGGCGCGCCGGGGGCCGCTTGCGCGGCGGCGGCAGATCGTCTCGTGAGGCCGCTTGGGCGAGCCTGATCCCGGGAGCCGCGGTCTGGGCCTCCGCGCCAACGCAAAACTGCGAAAACAACCCCATGCACAGTAGCGTCAGCGCTGTTTTCGCTCGCATTTTTCTGCCCACCTGAACGTCCACTTCGAGGCCTACGCTCCCCGTTTTGACGGCGCTCGTCAACCTCGCCGCGCTTATAAAGCCGGATGCATCGCCGCGAAACCCACGCTATGAGAAGCCCATGTGGACGGAATTGAAAGCGCCCTCGCTGGCCGAGATGGAAGCGATGGCGCATGAAGTGTTCGAACGCCTGCCGGCGGAGTTTCGTAGGCTGTGCGAGGGCGTGATCATCCGCGTCGACGACTTCCCCACCGAGGAAGTCCTGGACGAGATGGCATGCGAGAGCGAGTTCGACCTGCTCGGCCTGTTCCAGGGCGTCGGCCTGCCGCAGCAGAGTTTTGCTGACGTGGCGCGGCTGCCCAACATGGTCTGGCTCTACCGCCGGCCAATCCTGGACTATTGGGCCGAGCACGACGAAAGCCTCGGCCATATCGTCCGCCACGTCCTGATCCACGAGATCGGCCATCATTTCGGCCTGTCGGACGACGATATGGCCGCGATCGAGGCTCAAGAGCCAGGGTGAGCAGAGAGGCCCGGTTAGGCAGACGAGATCTGCCGAATTCGGCCTAGGATTTCGGCCTCGATCGCGATAAATACCGGTTCCCTAGACCACCCCGGGAAAGCGCAACCATGGACAAGTTCACCACGCTGGAAGGCGTCGCGGCGCCGCTAAAGATCATCAATGTCGACACCGACATGATCATTCCGAAGCAGTACCTCAAGACCATCAAGCGCACCGGCCTTGGCAAGGGGCTCTTCTCCGAGCAGCGCTACAAGGACGACGGCAGCGAGAATCCGGATTTCGTCCTCAACCAGCCCGCCTATCGCAATGCGAAGGTGCTGGTTGCCGGCGACAATTTCGGCTGCGGCTCGAGCCGCGAGCACGCGCCCTGGGCGCTGCTCGACTTCGGCATCCGCTGCGTGATCTCGACCTCGTTCGGCGACATCTTCTACAACAACTGCTTCAAGAACGGCATTCTGCCGATCCGCGTGGCCCAGGAAGACCTCGACAAGCTGTTCGACGACGCCGAGCGCGGCGCCAACGCGACGCTGACGATCGACCTGCCGAACCAGGAGATCCGCGGTCCCGACGGCGGCAAGGTCAAGTTCGAGATCGACCCGTTCCGCAAGCACTGCCTGATCAACGGCCTCGACGACATCGGCCTGACGATGGAGAAGAAGGCCTCGATCGACACCTATGAGGACAAGCTCAAGCGCGAACGCGCCTGGGCCTGATCTCAAGTTTTTGTTCAAGCCCCGGTGCTACAAGCGCCGGGGCTTTTTCTTTGTTCTGATTATCGCTTATAGCTTCGCCCATGCTGCCCGACATCGTCACCTTCTGGCATGGCCCGATGGACGCCCTGCGCCAGACCTGTCTGCGCTCGCAGCTGGCGGCCGGCCACAAGGTCACGGTCTACAGTTTCGACACCATTCCCGGCCTGCCCGCCGGTGTCGGCAACGCGGATGCCGAGGCGATCCTGCCGCATGCGTTCTCCGAACGATTGCGGCCGCCGCAGCCAGATGGAAGCTGGCGCGACTGGACCACGCTACAGTTCAGCGACTTCTTCCGCATGAAGCTGATGGCGAAGGACCTCGGCCTCTGGCTCGACGCCGACGTGCTGCTGCTCAGGCCCGTCGAGATCGATCCGGCAAAGCCCTATTTCGCGTGGGAGCGGCCGCGCCAGCTCGGCAACTCCGTGATTTACCTTCCACCTGAACACGGCATCGTTGCCGCTTTCGAACAGCTGATGGAGCAGGAGGAGCTGACGCCGAACTGGCTGTCGCTGCGCCATCGCGTCACGTTTGCGATGCGCCGCCTGCGCGGCGGCTCGAACCGCCTCTCCGACATCCGCGTCGCGATCTTCGGGCCGGCGGCACTCACCGCGCTCGCGCGCCGCACCGGCGAGCTGCACTGCGCCTTGCCGAAGCAATCGTTCTACGCCGTGCATGCCGAGCCAAAACTGTTCTTCGATCCCTCGAGCTATCTCGGCCTCGTCACCGACCGCGACATCATCGGCCTGCATATCTCGCCCAAGGGCCGCGGCGGTGAGAAGCCGATCCCGGGCAGCCTGTATGCGTGGGCGGCGGAGCGGTTCGGCTAACTGCCGCGAAAGAGGTGCGCTCCCTCTCCCGCAAGCGGGAGAGGTGCACCGGCGGCCGCGGTCCCGTCATCGCGCTATTTGATCCAGCTCAACGCGCATCTGCACCATTGTGCCTAATCTCGCTCCCATTCCGCCGTTCGAATGGAGCTTCGCATGAGCACCGCAACCAGGCCTTATCCCATTGTCCAGGACCTCATCGAGTCCTTTGCAAGCTGGCTGAAGCATCGCCGCGAGCTGAACGAGATCCGGCAGCTCGACCGCGCCGATTTCGACCGGATCGCGCAAGACCTGCGGATCGCGCCTGACGATCTGGAAGATCTGGTCCGTCACGGCAAGCACGCCGCCGACGAGCTGCCGAAGATGCTGGAGCAGCTCGGCATCAGTGCCGAAGGGCTCGGCCGCGCGCATCCGCTGCTGCTGCGCGACATGGAGCGGGTGTGCGCGCTTTGCAGCCACAAGGGCCAGTGCGATCGCGAGCTGGCCGACGGCACCGCCGCGGAGAACTATCACGGCTTCTGTGCGAATGCCTCGACGCTGGAATCGCTCGATCGTGCGGATCACGCGTCGCGTTGAGCTAGCATTCGTTGCTAAGCGACTGGCGACCGCTCTCTACGAAGTGACCCGCGAGCCAGAATGTTGACCTGCCGTCCGAAGGGGTCGCGCACGTAAAACCTGCGCACGCCACGGCTCCGTCGCTGGTCCGTACTCCAATGCGATGCCGGCTCGCTCCATTCTGCGTAGCGCTTCATCCAGGTCATCGACCTCGATCGAAAGATCCGGCACGGGAGTGCCTGAACCGCCTTCGCTTGCGATGCTCAGTTGAGGCAGCATTTGCGATGAAGCAGCGAATGTCGTGATCCACCCCTGGTCCATGACGACCTCCAGCCCGAGGACGTCCTGATAGAAACGGCGCGCCAGCGATACATCGGCCGCGGCAATGTTCGTGACGATGCGCTTCACTTCCATGAGGCGGCCACCCGCTTTTCGACTGCAACTAGCCCTTCCCCATCGCCGCAATCGCGTCCGCGATCTCGATCGTGCGCCGCGCCATGTCGGCGTGCAGCCGCTCCACCATGGCGCCGTCGAGACGGATCGCGCCGCGCGAGACGTTCTCCGGCAGCTCGAACGCGGCGATGATCTTTCGCGCGCGCGCGACTTCCTCCTCCGGCGGGGTGAAGATCGCGTTGCAGGCTTCGATCTGCGAGGGGTGAATCAGCGTCTTGCCGTCGAAACCGAGATCGCGGCCTTGCGCGCATTCGGTGGCGAAACCATCGGAGTTGGCGATGTCGCTATAGGGGCCGTCGAGGATTTCGAGGCCATGGGCGCGCGTCGCCAGGATGCAATGGGAGATCATCGGGATCATCGCCGCGCGGCCCGGCAGCATCTTGATGCGCGTCTCGCGCGAGATGTCGTTGGGCCCGAACACGAAGCCTGACAGGCGCCGCGCTGGATCGCGCCCGGCGGCAGCGAGTTCTTCGGCATGCAGTACCGCGCGCGCGGTCTCGATCATGGCCCAGACCTTTACGGTCGGCGCCGCGCCGAGTTCGGCGAGACGGCGGCCGATCGTGTCGAGCTCCTCCACGCGTGAAACCTTTGGAACCAGGATGCCGTCGGGCGAGGCATTCGCCGCCATCGCGACGTCGTCGGCCCACCAGGGCGTGTCGAGGCCGTTGGTCCGGATCAGGATCTCGCGCTTGCCGAACCCTTTGGCCGCGATCGCGGCCGCGATGCCATCGCGTGCCACTGCCTTGGCATCGGGCGCGACGGAGTCTTCCAGGTCGAGGATCAGGCCGTCGGCGGCGAGATTGCGCGCCTTTTCCAGCGCGCGGGAGTTGGAGCCGGGCATGAACAGATGGCTGCGGCGCGGGCGGGTCATGCAAGCGTTCCTTCCGGTTTCCTCATCTCATTCCGACCGAAGCCGATAGCATCTGGCCTGCCTATTCGAAAGGCTTGTTCGTCCCAGCGGTATATGATTAGGCATAGGCCATGACCACATTCCCAGAGCATTTGCTGGAAGGCTACAAGGCCTTCGCCACCCAGCGGCTGCCGACCGAGCAGACCCGCTACCGCGAGCTGTCGGTGAAGGGGCAGTTCCCTGAAGTGATGGTGATCGGCTGCTGTGATAGCCGCGTTTCGCCCGAAGTGATCTTCGACGTCGGGCCGGGCGAACTCTTCGTCGTCCGCAACATCGCCAATCTGGTGCCGGTGTATCAGCCCGACGGCAACGCGCATGGCGTCTCGGCGGCGCTGGAATATGCCGTGACGGTGCTGAAGGTGAAGCACATCGTGGTGCTCGGGCACGCCCAGTGCGGCGGCATCCGCGCCTTCGTCGACAAGATCGAGCCGCTCACGCCGGGCGACTTCATCGGCAAATGGATGCAGATGTTCATCAAGCCGGGCGAAGTGGTGGAGCAGCGCGACCACGAGACCATGGCGCAATTCGTCGAGCGCATCGAGAAGGCCGCGGTGTTCCGCAGCCTGGAAAACCTGATGACCTTCCCGTTCGTGCAGAAGGCGGTCGAGAGCGGCCAGATGCAGACCCACGGCGCCTATTTCGGCGTCGCGGAGGGATCACTGTTCGTGCTGGACAAGGCGGCGAAGGAATTCAGGAACGCGCGCGAGATGGCGTAGGTCCGCAGCTCTTGTGGTGGGCAAAGCGAAGCGTGCCCACCACTTTTCTAGCAATTGTGGAGAGATGGTGGGCACGGCGCTTCGCGTCTTTGCCCACCCTACGGCAGCACGGCTTACGCCGCCTTCTTCTTCGCGCTGATCAGCTTGCGGTTGATCAGGACTTCCGCGATCTGGATCGCGTTGAGCGCGGCGCCCTTGCGTAGATTATCCGAGACGCACCACAGCACGAGACCGTTCTCCACCGTCGCGTCCTCGCGGATACGGCTGATATAGGTGGCGTCCTCGCCGGCGGCTTCATACGGCGTGGCGTAGCCGCCGGGCTCATGCTTGTCGATGACGAGACAACCCGGCGCCTTGCGCAGGATGTCGCGTGCTTCGTCCGCGCTGATCGGGTTCTCGAACTCGATGTTGACGGCCTCGGAATGGCCGACGAAAACTGGCACGCGCACGCAGGTCGCGGAGAGCTTGATCTTGGGATCAAGAATCTTCTTGGTCTCCGCCATCATCTTCCACTCTTCCTTGGTGTAGCCGTCCTCCATGAAGACGTCGATCTGGGGGATGACGTTGAAGGCGATGCGCGCCGGAAACTTGTTATTGATCAGCTCCTGGTTGGTGTAGACGGCCTTGGTCTGCGAGAACAGTTCGTCCATCGCGTCCTTGCCGGCGCCCGACACCGATTGATAGGTCGAGACCACGACGCGCTTGATCGTCGCCTTGTCGTGCAGGGGCTTGAGCGCGACCACGAGCTGCGCGGTCGAGCAGTTCGGGTTGGCGATGATGTTCTTCTTCTTGAAGCCCGCAGTCGCGTCCGCATTCACTTCCGGCACGATCAACGGCACGTCCGGATCCATGCGCCAGGCCGAGGAATTGTCGATCACGACCGTGCCGGCGGCGCCGATCTTCGGCGACCATTCCTTCGACACCTCGCCGCCGGCCGACATCAGGCAGATGTCGACGTCGGAGAAGTCGTAATGCTCCAGCGCTTTGACCTTCAGCGTGCGGTCGCCGTAGGAGACCTCGACGCCCATGCTGCGGCGTGACGCCAGGGCCACCACCTCGTCCGCAGGGAATTTGCGCTCGTCGAGGATGTTGAGCATTTCCCGTCCGACATTGCCGGTCGCGCCGACGACTGCGACTTTGTAACCCATCGTTCACTCTCCGACGAAAAAGCTCTTTCCTGAAGCTGAGGCTTAAACAGGAAGAGCAGCGCTTCTATGCGAGAACCGGCCTCAAGACAACGTTGGACCATGCCTTAGGGACGTGGATGCAGTCGCCCGAGGCCAGCACGGCCGCAAACCCCACCCAGATCCATCTGGCGCTTGCAGCCTTCGCCGACGAGGTCGTCGGCACGCTGGCGCGCCTGTTCGCCTATGTGGGGATTTTGGTACTGTTTGCCATCCTCGGCCTTGCCGCACTCGGCCAGCTGCCCAAGTTGCGCGACGATGATCCGGCGCTGAAGCCCGATTGGAGCGTGGCCGACCGGTCGCCTCCGGCCTTCGCCCTCAGCCGGCTGGATTCGTCAGAAAAAACAGCTTCTTACGCGATCTTCAGGCATCCCGAAGGCGGCCGCAGGGACGTGATGCGCTGGGCCAGCGAGGCAGACAGGACCGTGGCCGAGCTCGAGATTTACCGGGAAGGCGGCGAATTCGACGTGACGCGTCCGGCAACAATGGATCTGGCCGTCCGGATGGGACTGGGCACCGCGACCCCGCTGGAGCAAGCCGGCCTGATCGACACGAAATTCGGCCCCGTCGCCCTATTCCAGCCGACCGGTACGGCGGAGGGCGCGCGGGCCTGCCTCGGCTACCTCAAGCGCAGCGAGGAGCCGGCGCTCCAGATCTCCGGATTCTCCTGCCAGGGCGACAGCCTGCCTGCGCGGCGCGCCGGGATCGCCTGCACGCTGAACCGGCTAACGCTGCTGACCTCGGGCAACGAGCCGAAGCTGGCCGAATTGTTCGCCCATGCGGAGCTGAAGCGCCGCCCCTGCGCGCCCCCGGGCGCGTCGGACTGGCTGCTCGGCGCCGCCAATGCGCAGTTGCGCGGCGCGCTCTGATCGGCATCAAGCTCAAGTGGCTGTATCCATGCAACTTTTGCCGGCGCGCACGATTATTCAGCGCTGGTGTGACCCAATAGACCTAGTTGCAGCCGCCCCGGCCGGGTTAGTATGAGCGTGAAATTGATTGGCGGCTTGCCGCCTGAAGGGGACGTGATGAGCTCGAATTTCTCTGCCGCGAACAAACTGGCGATGTGGCTTGCGGCCGGCGCCGTGATTGCCATGTCCTCAGCCTTCGCGACACCCGCCTCGGCCGACACCAAGAAGCAGCGCTATGACAGCGGCCGTCACTATTACGGCCCGAGCGGCCCCAATGCGAGCTATCAGCAGGGCCGCACCCGCATCTATGTGAGCAAGCGCTCCTGGCTCGACGGCGGCACCGAGGTCAATCCGGGCGACCGCAAGTTCTCCGATTACGCCTTCCCGCCGGCAGTGGGCTATCCGACCTTCGCGCGCGAAAATCTCAACCGCCCGATCGATCGCCAGCCGCTGAGCACGCCGCAGGATGTTGGCGGCTATCCGCAGAATTTCCCGCTGTACTGAGGCGGACATATCGACCGAATCAAATGGCCGGGCTCGCGCCCGGCCATTTTTGTTTGTCGTGTAGCCCGGATGGAGCGAAGCGCAATCCGGGATTTTCGACACGCGGGAAGAACGCCGGATTTCGCTTCGCTCCATCCGGGCTACGGCTCTAAGCGTGCAGCTTCTGCAATTCCTTCAAGATCGCTTCGCCCATCTGCGTGGTCGAGGCGGCAGTGGTGCCTTCCGACTTGATGTCGGCGGTGCGCAGGCCGCTGGCCAGCACCGCGGCGATCGCGGCGTCGACCTTGTCGGCGAGCGCGCCCATGTCGAAGGAGTAGCGCAGCGCCATGCCGAAGGACGAGATCATCGCGATCGGATTGGCGAGGCCCTGGCCTGCGATATCAGGCGCCGAGCCGTGCACGGGCTCGTACAGCGCCTTGCGCTTCTTGCTCTTGACGTCGACCTCGCCGAGCGAGGCCGAGGGCAGCATGCCGAGCGATCCCGTCAACATCGCAGCAATGTCGGACAGCATGTCGCCGAACAGATTGTCGGTGACGATGACGTCGAACTGCTTCGGCCATTTCACCAGCATCATGCCGCCGGAATCGGCGAGCTGATGCTCGAGCGTGACGTCGGGATATTCGCGCTTGTGGACCTGGGTCATGACCTCATTCCAGAGCACGCCCGACTTCATGACGTTGCGCTTCTCCATCGACGTCACCTTGTTCTTGCGCTTCTTGGCAAGCTCGAAGGCGACGCGGCCGATGCGCTCGATCTCATAGGTGTCGTAGACTTGCGTATCGATGGCGCGCTTCTGGCCGTTGCCGAGATCGGTGATGGTCTTGGGCTCGCCGAAATAGACGCCGCCGGTGAGTTCGCGCACGATCATGATGTCGAGGCCCTCGACCGCCTCGCGCTTCAGGCTGGAGGCCTCCGCCAGCGCCGGGTAGCAGACCGCGGGACGGAGGTTGGCGAACAGACCGAGATCCTTGCGCAGGCGCAGCAGGCCGGCTTCGGGGCGCACCTCGTAGGGCACCGCGTCCCATTTGGGACCGCCGACCGCACCGAAGATGATGGCGTCGGCGTCCTTGGCCTTGGCCATGTCGCCTTCCGAGATCGACACCTTGTGCGCGTCATAGGCCGAACCGCCGACGAGGCCGGTGTCGGTCTCGAACTTGGCGATGCCCGCCGAATTGAGCCAGTCGATCAGCCGCTTCACCTCGCCCATCACCTCGGGGCCGATACCGTCGCCGGGAAGCAGCAGCAGTTTGTGGGTCGCCATGGTCGTTTCCTCTGAGGTCGATTTCGGCCGGAGTGCTAGAGCGGCGTTGCGTACTTGGCAAGACACCATTGCCGCTTCGGTTCTGTGCAAGGCGGGCAGGGCCTGCCACACTGCGCATGCCGGAGTACCCATTTGCACGCCCCTGAACGTCCCCCGCCCGACGCCCATCCCGCGCGGCTGATCCTGACCCTGTCGCTGGCTGCGACGGTCGGGCTGGGTATCGGCCGCTTCGCCTATTCGCTGGTGCTGCCCGACATGCGGGAGGACCTCGGCTGGTCCTACTCGGCGGCCGGTTTCATGAACACCATCAACGCCGTCGGCTACCTCGCGGGCGCGCTAGTGGCGTCCCGGCTGATCCAGCGGGTCGGCTGGTCGGCCGCGATCCGCGGCGGAACCCTGGCCTGCGTCGCGGCGCTCGCGACTTGCGCGCTGACCGGGAATTTCGTTGCGCTGAGCCTGGCCCGTCTCGTGCTGGGCGTTGGCGCCGCGGCCGGTTTCGTCGCCGGAGGCGCGCTGGCCGCTTCCATTGCGCAGTCACGCCCGGAGCGGGCCAATTTCCTGCTCAGCCTGTTCTATGCCGGGCCCGGCATTGGCATTCTCTCATCAGGACTGATCGCCCCGTTCACGCTGCAATATTTCGGGCCGGGCTCGTGGTGGATCGTGTGGTGGGCGATGACGCTGCTGTCCGTTGTCATGACCGTGCCGCTGTTCCTGGTCCGCATCGAGAGCGGCGTGCGTTTCTCGCAAGGCGGCCACGGCGCCTTCGCCATTTTTCCGGTGCTGATCTATCTCGCCGGCTACTTCCTCTTTGGCGCGGGCTACATCGCCTACATGACCTTCATGATCGCCTATGTGCGCGACGGCGGCGGCGGGGCCGCAGCGCAGGCCGCGTTCTGGAGCCTGATTGGCTTGAGCGCCTTCGTCACGCCGTGGGCCTGGCGCCGCGTGCTCGCGCTCGATCGCGGTGGTCTTGCCACCGCCATCATCCTCGGCACCAACGCGCTCGGCGCCGCCCTGCCGATGCTCGGGCATTCGCCGGCATGGCTCGCGGTCTCGGCGATCGTGTTCGGCGTCGCCTTCTTCGCCGTAGTCGGCTCGACCACCGCCTTCGTGCGCTTCAACTATCCGCCCGAGGTGTGGCCGACCGCGATCGCGGCGATGACGATCTCGTTCGGCGTCGGCCAGACGCTGGGCCCGATCGTGGTCGGCGCGATCACGGACGCGCTGGGGAGCTTGAGTTACGCGCTGAATGTGTCGGCGGCGCTGCTGGCGCTGGGCGCGGTTGCCGCGCTGTGCCAGCGGAAAGTGGAGCCTTAACCGGTGTCGTCCTGGCGAAAGCCAGGACCCATTACCCCACAGAGGAATTTGGCGAAGATTCGTGGTTGCTGGTCTTCGTCAAACTGAACCCTGGGGTAATGGGTCCTGGATCTGCGCTTCGCTTGTCCAGGACGACGGCAAGTGCAGGTCCGCGGAGTTAGCTCCCGCTGAACGAATTGTACCCCTGGTCTTCCCAATAGCCGCCCTTGTAGTCGTTGGTGACTTCCATCGACACCACGTATTTCGGGTTCTTGAAGCCGAGCTTGGTCGGCACGCGGATCTTCATCGGGAAGCCGTAGGCGCGCGGCAGGATTTCGCCGGCGTATTTGAACGTCATCTGGGTCTGCGGATGCAGCGCGGTGCGCATGTCCAGCGGAGAATTGTAGCCGTCCTTGTCGGCGCACTGGAACCAGACGTACTTCGCGCGCGTGTCGGCGCCGATCAGCTTGAGGAAGTCGCGCATGGGCGTTCCGGTCCAGCTGCCGATCGCGCTCCAGCCCTCGACGCAGATGTGACGCGTGATCTGCGTGACCTGCGGCAGCTTGTACAGCTCGGGAAGCGTCCACGACTTCTTGTTCTCGACGAGACCGCGGACTTCGAGCTTCCAGTCGGCACCGTCGACATCGGGCGCGTCGTCGAGATCGTAATAGGCGTTGAACGGAAACGGTTTTGTGATCGCGCTCTCGGGAAACGTCGGCGCCAGCGCGTCGGGATTGAAGATGAAATCCTGCACGGCATCGTTGAATTTCGAAACCGACTTCAGCATCTCCTCGGCGGAGGACGAGTCGATCACGTCGCAGCCGGTGAGCAGCGTCAGCGCCCCGAGGCTTGCGCCGCCCGCGATGAAGCGGCGGCGGCTGACCTCTGGCATCGTCTTGATGGAATCCTTGATCAGCAGCCGCTTGTCGACGCCCGGGATCAGGAATGAGCGCTTCGCCATGACTCTCTCTCCACTCAACGGCCGATGATCATCGCGCGCAGGCTCTTCGGCACCAGCAGCGCGAGTAAAACATGAATGACCAGGAAGGCGCAGATCGCGGCCATGCAGAAGAAATGGATGTAGCGCGCGGTCGGATAGTCGCCGAACAGGGACACGAGCCAGTGCAGTTGCACCGGTTTCCACATTCCCAGCCCCGACAGCACGATGATCACGCCGATCAATATGATGCCGGCATAGAGCACGCGCTGGACGTAATTGTAGACGGAGAGATCGGCATGGCCGAGCTTGAAGGTCAGCGCAGCCCTGACGTCGTGGAGCACGCCGGATGGGGTGATCGGCAGCAATTTTTTCCGGAAGCGGCCGGTGGCAAGGCCGGTGACGAGATAGGCAAGGCCGTTGATCATCAACAGCCACATCGCCGCAAAGTGCCAGAGCAGGCCGCCACCGAGCCAGCCGCCGAGCGTGTACTCGCGCGGAAAGCTGAAACCGAACAGCGGCGAGGCGTTGTAGATCTGCCAACCCGACAGGATCATCAGGATCATGGCGAAAGCGTTGATCCAGTGCATGACCCGGACCCAGGCCGGCTGGATCACTTTGGCCGGGGTGGCGCTGACCTGCTCGTCGGTCACAGTAAGGCTCGACATGGCGGTTCCGTCCTGAACATCGTCTGACAGCAATTATACGCCGATGCTTCCGCTTTCGTTACGCCCTGTTCGGCATCGAATCCATGTCGGCTGGCTATCGTGGTCACAATAAAGCGAGCCGGGTACCCCCGGCTCGCCATTTCGTCGCATCCGGTTCGGGGATGAAGCCGGACGGCGCGGTGTTTACGTCGCCGGCATCAGCACGGTGTCGACCACATGGATTACACCGTTCGACTGGTTGACATTGGAGATCGTCACCATCGAGGTACCGCCCTTGGCGTCGACGATCCAGACCTTGCCGTCCTGCTTCTTCACCGTCAGCTCCTCGCCTTCGGCGGTCTTCATCTTCTTGCCGTCGGTGAGGTCGGACGCCTCGAGCTTGCCGGGCACGACATGGTAGGTGAGGATCTTGGTCAGCGTCGCCTTGTTCTCGGGCTTCACCAGAGTGTCGACGGTGCCGGCCGGCAGCTTGCCGAAGGCGGCGTTGGTCGGCGCGAACACCGTGAACGGACCCTTGCCTTCCAGCGTCGGCACCAGGCCGGCCGCCTTCACCGCCGCCACCAGCGTGGTGTGGTCCTTCGAGTTGACCGCGTTCTGGACGATGTTCTTGGACGGGAACATCGCGGCGCCGCCGACCATGACGGTCTTTTCCTCGGCGCGGACGGGCGCGACGACGGTCGCGGTGATGGCCAGGGTACTGAACGCGGCAGCAGCGAGATAGGCAATACGCTTCGACATGGAGAGTCTCCCGATTGGATGGTGACCGGCGACTGCCGGCGTTCGAGTGGGCAACAACGGTGGCTGCGACCTGTGAGCGTGAAGCAGCAGCGCCGTCGTTGGCTCGAACTACGGGAGCGTTTGCGAAGCGGTTTCGAACAAAACTTCTTTGTGATGGGTGAAACTAAGTGCGTGGTTCTCCGTGGGGGGCGTCATTGCGAGGAGCGAAGCGACGAAGCGATCCAGGCTGCCACCGCGGATGCACCGCTGGATTGCTTCGCTTCGCTCGCAATGACGAGCCTCGACGATCTACCTGCCGCTCAATCCCTGTTGTGCGGCGTCTGGATAAACCCGCGATTATGCGTCGGGCTGATCAGCAGTTCATTGATGCAAACCCGCGCCGGCATGCTCGCGATGAACGCGATGGTGCGGCCGAGATCTTCGGATTGCAGCATCCTGGCCTGCTCCTCCTCGCTCGGTACCACCGGGCGCAGCTTCAGGATCGGGGTCGCCACCTCGCCCGGCATCAGGCAGCAGGCGCGCAAGCCGTTGACGCATTCGTCCATGTTGAAGGAATGCGTCAGCGCCAGCACCGCATGCTTGGTCGTGGTGTAGGCCGGGCCCGGCATTTTCGAGACGTGGCGGCCGGCCCAGGACGAGACGTTGATGATGGAGCCGTCCTGCTGCTTGCGCATCGTCGGCAGCACCGCGCGCATGCAATAGAGCACGCCGTTGAGATTGACCTGGACCAGCTGGTCCCAGCCCTCCAGTTCCATGTCCTTCCAGCTCCGCTTGGGGACATTGATGCCGGCATTGTTCACCAGCAGGTCGATCCGGCCATGCTTCGCGACGATTTGATCGGCCGCCTTCTGGGCCGCGGCGGCGACCGACACGTCCAGCGCGACGGCCTCGGCGGCCCCGCCCGCCCCGGTGATCTTCTCGACTACGGTATCCAGGGCGTCCTTGCGCCGGCCCGAGACCACCACCGTCCAGCCGTCGGCCGCTAGCGCCTCGGCGCCGGCCTCCCCGATCCCGCTGCCCCCGCCTGTCACCCAGGCCACGCGTTTCCCGTTTTTGGTCATGCAAACTGTCTCCGTTGCTTCATCGGGGCGGTTTTTGCTAATCCAGCCCTCGGTTTTGACCGGCCTCTGACGATCGTTGCGGTCAAGCCTTGCGGTCGAGGAAATCTTGCATGAACCAAGCTGCCAACGCCAATTTGTTTTCCCGCCTGTTCGACGGCCTCGACGATCCGAAGCGCCTCGCGATCGAGACGCATGACGGGGTCCGCATCAGCTATGGTGATCTGATCGCCCGTGCCGGACAGATGGCCAATGTACTGGTCGCGCGCGGCGTGAAGCCCGGCGACCGCGTTGCGGTGCAGGTCGAGAAGTCCGTGGCCAACGTCGTGCTGTATTTGGCCACGGTGCGGGCCGGCGCAGTCTATCTGCCGCTCAACACCGCCTATACGCTCAACGAGCTCGACTACTTCATCGGCGATGCCGAGCCCTCGCTGGTGGTCTGCGATCCCTCCAAGGCGGAGGGCCTCGCCCCCATCGCCGCCAAGGTGAAAGCAAAAGTCGAGACGCTCGGGCCGGACGGCAAGGGCTCGCTGACGGACGCCGCCGACAAGGCGAGCAGCGAATTCACCACGGTGCCGCGCGCAAACGACGATCTCGCCGCGATCCTCTACACGTCCGGCACCACCGGCCGCTCCAAGGGCGCGATGTTGACCCACGACAATCTGACGTCCAACTCGCTCTCGCTCGTCGGCTTCTGGCGCTTCACCGACAAGGACGTGCTGATCCACGCACTGCCGATCTACCACACCCACGGCCTGTTCGTGGCGACCAACGTGACGCTGTTCGCGCGGGCATCGATGATCTTCCTGCCGAAGCTCGACCCGGATCTGATCATCAAGCTGATGGCGCGTGCCACGGTGCTGATGGGGGTGCCGACGTTCTATACCCGTCTGCTCCAGAACGCTGCGCTGTCGCGCGAAACCACACAGCACATGCGGCTGTTCATCTCGGGCTCGGCGCCGCTGCTGGCCGAAACCCATCGCGAATGGTCGGCGCGCACGGGGCACGCGGTGCTCGAGCGCTACGGCATGACCGAGACCAACATGAACACGTCGAATCCCTATGACGGCGAGCGCGTGCCCGGCGCGGTCGGCTTTCCGCTCCCCGGCGTGTCCGTGCGCGTCACCGATCCTGAAACCGGCAAGGAGCTGCCGCGCGACGAGATCGGCATGATCGAGGTCAAGGGCCCGAACGTATTCAAGGGCTATTGGCGCATGCCGGAGAAGACCAAGGCGGAATTCCGCGACGACGGCTTCTTCATCACCGGCGACCTCGGCAAGATTGACGCCAAGGGTTACGTCCACATTCTCGGCCGCGGCAAGGATCTCGTCATCTCCGGCGGGTTCAATGTCTACCCGAAGGAAATCGAGAGCGAGATCGACGCCATGCCCGGCGTGATCGAATCCGCCGTGATCGGCGTGCCCCACGCCGATTTCGGCGAGGGCGTCACGGCGGTGCTGGTTTGCAACAAGGACGCGGATGTGACAGAGGCCGCGGTGCTGAAAGCGCTCGACGGCCGGCTGGCCAAGTTCAAGATGCCCAAGCGGGTATTCGTGGTCGACGAGCTGCCGCGCAACACCATGGGCAAGGTGCAGAAAAACGTGCTGCGGGATACGTACAAGGATCTTTACGCGAAGAAATAGGGGCTGTTGTTCGCAGAACTCTCGTCGTCATTGCGAGGAGCTCTTGCGACGAAGCAATCCAGACTGCCGCCGCGGAAGAACTCCTGGATTGCTTCGCTTCGCTCGCAATGACGGAATTTGCGGCGCCTACTGTCCGCCCAGCAAGCTCAGCACGAAACGGCTGCCGACGATGAACAGATAGCACCCGAACGCGACTTCCAGCGTCCGCTTCGACATTGCATGCGCAGCCTTCACACCGAGCGGTGCCGTCACAAGGCTCATTGGCATCACCAGGACCGCGCCGATCAGCGAGACGTAACCGAGCGCGAACGGGACCTGCAGGGCTGCAACGGCCGGGTAGCTCACCGCCGCAGGCCAACCGGCATAGATGTAGCCGAGCGCGCCGGGGATCGAGATCAAGACCGCGAGCGCCGACGATGTCGCCACTGCCTGGTGGATCGGGCGGCCGTAGAACGTCATCAGCAGGTTCGAGAACAGGCCACCGCCGATGCCCATCAACGTCGACAAAATGCCGACGCAGAAGCCGTAGATTCGCATTAAGGGGCCCTTCGGCAGATCATCGCCGAGCTTCCAGCTCTCGCGCGCGAAGATCAGCCGTACCGCGGCCGACCAAGCGACGGCGACGAACACGATCTTGAACAGTCGCTCCGGCGCGTAACGCGCGACCACGCTGCCGGCGACGACGCCGATCAGGATCGGCAGCCACCAGACCCGGAGGATCGCAAGATCGACGGCGCCGCGCTTGTAATGCGCCTGGAACGAACGGATCGAGGTCGGAATGATGACGGCGAGCGAAGTGCCGATGCAGAGCGGCATGCGCACATCGAGCGGCACACCGGCGATGCGGAAGCACTCGTAGAACACCGGCACCAGAATCGCGCCGCCCCCGATGCCGAACACGCCGGCCAAGAATCCGGAGAGCGCGCCGGTTGCGATCAGCAGCAGCGCGAGCTCGGCGATCTCCTTGATATCAAGTCCTGCAATCACCCCTGATCTGCCCCGGCGATCGCAGCGGCTCCGAGACAAGCGTCCGGACTGGCTGCCCGGAAAGCTGTAGGCGATCTGATTTGTCGGGTCGACCGCCGCATCGCCGGTCTGGGGTGGGATGCAGGTTGCGCATATCCGCCCGTCTCGCGAAAAATCGGTGCGCTTGGCGGAAAATGGCGATTGCTCGCCGACCATCGCTGCCGGTTCGTGACATGAATTGACTGGTTCGAACCCTGGGCGGCCCGCGGCAGCTTGGAGCCGTTCCAATAGTAATTTCAATGTGCCGCAGCTCTCCCGCAAGAGATGAATTTGTGTTCTGTCTTTAGACGGTGCGCCATCGCCCTGGTATACCAAGCGGACGATTGGCCTTGTTACATCAAGGGCCTAGAGCTGAACTCAAGTTCGGTTTATGGCGATTTGGTGATTGCGCAGGTGAAATCGACTCCGTAAATAGAGCCGACCTTTCGCGATCCCCGCGCGCCCCATGCTGGGCCGCAACAAAGCAATTGAAGCCCATGACCGCACGGATCGAACGACCGCTTTCGCCGCACATTCAGACCTACCGCTGGACCCTGACGATGGCGCTTTCCATCGTCCATCGCGCCACCGGAATTGCCCTCTACGCCGGAACGCTGCTGCTGGCCTGGTGGCTGATTGCGGCGGCCTCCGGCCCCGCCGCCTATAGCCACGTCCAGGCCTTCACCGGCAGCATCATCGGCCGCCTGATCGTGTTCGGCTACACTTGGGCGCTGATGCACCACATGCTCAGCGGCATCCGGCATTTCGTCTGGGACCTCGGCTACGGCTTCAAGGCCAATGAGCGCGAGGCCTTGACCTGGGGCGCCCTGATCGGCGGCATCGTGCTCACGGTCCTCATTTGGATCATCGCCTACGCGATCGGAGGCGGACGATGAGTTTCGACGAATCCCACGGCGCCCCGAAGGGCTCCTCCATGCGCACCCCGCTCGGCCGCGTGCGCAATCTCGGCGCGGCGCATTCGGGCACCTCCGATTTCTGGCGCCAGCGCATCACCGGCGTCGCCATGACGCTGCTGATGATCCCCGTGATCGTGATCGTGATGATGCTGCTCGGCCGCAACCAGGCCGGCGCCGCACAGATTCTCGGCTCGCTGCCGATCGCGGTGATCCTGCTGCTCTTCATCTTCGCCAGCGCCTGGCACATGAAGATCGGCATGCAGGTCGTGATCGAGGACTACATCCATAACGAGAAGCTGAAGCTCATCTCGATCATGCTCAACAACTTCTTCTCGTTCGCCGTGGCGCTCGCCTCGACCTACGCGATCCTGAAACTTTCCTCCGGAGTCTAAACCCATGGCCACAGAGACCAATGGCAAGGGCAACGGCGCTCCCGCCACCAACGGCAAAGCCTATCCGATCGAAGATCACACCTATGATGTCGTCGTGGTCGGCGCCGGCGGCGCGGGCCTGCGCGCCGTGGTCGGCTGCAGCGAAGCCGGTCTTCGTACCGCCTGCATCACCAAAGTGTTTCCGACCCGCTCGCACACCGTCGCGGCGCAGGGCGGCATCTCGGCGTCGCTCGGCAACATGCACAAGGACGACTGGCGCTGGCACATGTACGACACCGTGAAGGGGTCGGACTGGCTGGGCGACCAGGACGCGATCGAATACATGGTGCGCAACGCGCCCGAGGCGGTCTACGAGCTCGAGCATTGGGGCGTGCCGTTCTCGCGCACCGAAGACGGCAAGATCTACCAGCGCCCGTTCGGCGGCATGACCATGGACTACGGCAAGGGCCAGGCGCAGCGCACCTGCGCCGCCGCCGACCGCACCGGCCACGCCATGCTGCACACGATGTACGGCCAGTCGCTGCGTCACGCGGCCGAGTTCTTCATCGAGTTCTTTGCCATCGACCTGATCATGGACGACCAGGGCACCTGCCGCGGCGTTATCGCGCTCAAGCTCGATGACGGCACGCTGCACCGCTTCCGCGCCCAGACCGTGATCCTCGCCACCGGCGGCTATGGCCGCGCCTATGCATCCTGCACCTCGGCGCACACCTGCACCGGCGACGGCGGCGGCATGGTGCTGCGCGCTGGTCTGCCGATGCAGGACATGGAGTTCGTGCAGTTCCACCCGACCGGCATCTACGGTTCGGGCTGTCTCGTCACCGAAGGCGCGCGCGGCGAAGGCGGCTATCTCGTCAACTCCGAGGGCGAGCGCTTCATGGAGCGCTATGCGCCCTCCGCCAAGGATCTGGCCTCGCGTGACGTCGTCTCGCGCGCGATGACCATCGAGATTCGCGAAGGTCGCGGTGTCGGCAAGAAGAAGGACCACATCTTCCTTCATCTCGACCATCTCGATCCCGCGGTGCTGGCCGAACGCCTGCCGGGCATCTCGGAATCCGCAAAGATCTTCGCCAATGTCGACGTGACGCGCGAGCCGATCCCAATTGTGCCGACCGTGCATTACAACATGGGCGGCATCCCGACGAACTATCACGGCGAAGTCCTGACCAAGAAGGACGGCGACGACAACGCCATCATCCCCGGCCTGATGGCGATCGGCGAGGCCGCCTGCGTCTCCGTGCACGGCGCCAACCGCCTCGGCTCCAACTCGCTGATCGACCTCGTCGTGTTCGGACGCGCCGCGGCGCTGCGCCTCGCCGAGAAGCTCACGCCGAACGCCAGCCAGCCGGAATTGCCGACGAATTCGTCCGACCTGGCGCTCGGCCGGCTCGACCACTACCGCTACGCCTCCGGCGGCACGCCGACCGCGAAGCTGCGCGAAGGCATGCAGCACGTCATGCAGAACAATTGCGCGGTGTTCCGCACCGGCGACATCCTGAGCGAAGGCCAGAACCTGATCGAGAAGGTCCATAGCGGCATCATCGACATCGCCGTATCCGACCGCTCGCTGGTGTGGAATTCCGACCTGATCGAGACGCTCGAATTCGACAATCTGATCTCGCAGGCGGTGGTGACGATGAACTCGGCCGCCAACCGCACCGAGAGCCGTGGCGCGCATGCCCGCGAGGACTTCTCCGAGCGCGACGACAAGAACTGGATGAAGCACACGCTGGCCTGGCTGGAAGATTCCGGCAAGGTCAAGATCGAGTACCGCCCCGTTCACGACTACACCATGACCAACGACGTCCAGTACATCCCGCCCAAAGCTCGCGTTTACTAAACGGCGCGCGTGTACTGAGCGAACAGCGAAAGCTTTATCGAAATGGTTGAATTCGCACTTCCGAAGAACTCCAAGATATCAGGCGGCAAGACCTGGCCGAAGCCCGCGGGCGCGACTGAGGTCCGTGAATTCCGCGTCTATCGCTGGAATCCGGACGACGGCAAGACTCCGAGCGTCGACACCTATTACGTCGACACTCATGATTGCGGGCCGATGGTGCTGGACGGCCTGATCTGGATCAAGAACAACATCGACCCGTCGCTGACCTTCCGCCGCTCCTGCCGCGAAGGCGTCTGCGGCTCCTGCGCGATGAACATCGACGGCCAGAACACCCTGGCCTGCACCCGCTCGATGCACGACGTGAAGGACGGCGCGGTGAAGATCAATCCGCTGCCGCACCAGCCTGTCGTGAAGGACCTCATCCCCGACCTCACCAATTTCTATGCACAATACGCTTCGGTCGAGCCGTGGCTGAAGACGACCTCGCCGACGCCGCAGAAGGAATGGAAGCAGAGCCACGAAGACCGCGAGAAGCTCGACGGCCTCTATGAATGCATCCTCTGCGCCTGCTGCTCGACCTCTTGCCCGAGCTATTGGTGGAACAGCGAGCGCTACCTCGGTCCCGCCGCGCTGCTCCAGGCCAACCGCTGGGTATCGGATTCGCGGGATGAGGCGACCGGCGAGCGGCTCGACAATCTCGAGGACCCGTTCCGCCTCTATCGCTGCCACACCATCATGAACTGCGCCAAGGCCTGCCCGAAGGGCCTCAACCCGGCGGAAGCCATCGCCGAGCTCAAGCTCAAGATGGTCGAGCGCCAGATCTAGGCGTCATTCATGCTGCGATCCCCGGCCGGCACGGCCGGGGCATTCTACGGCGGGCGCATCTTCCAGTAGATTTTACCTCAGCCCTACGCGGGCAAGCCGGCGGGTTGCAACCTCTGATTCCCGCCACAAGCCGCTTTCTTCCCGGCGCGAAATTCAAGTAAGCTCACCGGCGTGGGACCGGAGCGACCGTGCAGGGCGCACAACGCAATTCGCTGAGATTGCTGCAGTGGATGATGGCTGCGTCCCTGGCGCTGCCGATTGCGCTGTTCGCGATCGCCGCCTCGATCTCCTACACCTCGACGAAAGATATCGCCGACCGCGAGATCGAGCGCACCCTCGATGTCGCGCATGAGCATGCGCTCAAGGTGTTCGAGACCATCGACCGCAGCCTCGCCGAGATCAACGAGGTGGTGCGCGGCATGCCCGACGACATCATCCGCTCGCGCGAACCGGGCCTGCACCGCCGCCTGAAGCAACTGTCCGATTCGCTGCCGCAGCTCAAATCGGCCTGGATCTTCGATGCGGACGGAAAGTCGCTGGTCAACAGCCTGGCATCGCCGCCGCCGGCGCAGAGCTTTGCGGACCGTGATTACTTTGCCGCCCATGTCGACCAGACCATCGGCAGCTACATCGGCGTTCCCCTGACGCCGCGCCAGCCCTATCAGGGCGCGCGCTTCTTCGGGGTCAGCCGCCGCCGCGGCTCCGACGACGGCAGCTTCATCGGCGTGATCCAGGCCTCCGTCCTGCCGGAATATTTCGAGAGCTTTTATGCCCGGATCGGCTCCGACCCCGGCAGCTTCCTCGCCATGGGACGCACCGACGGCGTGGTGCTGGCGCATCTTCCGCGGCTGGATCGCGACCTCAGGCTCGATCCTAACGGGCCGGTCGGCCGCAGCATCGCAGCTCACCCCGAGCATGGCCTCATCACCATTGCCTGGCCATCGGACGAGGTCGAGCGCCGCATCGGCTACCGACGCATCGCCGAATACCCGATCTATGTCAGCGCGGGGTTGGAGACCTCGGCGATCCGCGCGCGCTGGTTCGCCACCATGGGCCAGCATCTGGTGTTCGGCATTCCCGCCACCGCGCTGCTGTTTCTGCTGCTGGCGTTCGCGTTCCGGCGCACCCAGCATCTCCAGGCCGAGGCCGCCGCGCGGCGCGAAGCCGAGGAGGCGCTCAAGCACAGCCAGCGCCTTGAGGCGCTCGGCCAGCTCACCGGCGGCGTCGCTCACGACTTCAACAACCTCCTGACCGTGATTCGCGCCTCGGTCGACCTGCTGAACCGGCCGCAGCTGAGCGAGGAGCGGCGCCAGCGCTACATCACCGCCATCGCAGACGCGGTCGGGCGCGCAGCCAAGCTGACATCGCAGCTGCTCGCCTTCG
This sequence comes from Bradyrhizobium sp. BWC-3-1, assembly GCF_032917965.1. NCBI lineage: Bacteria > Pseudomonadati > Pseudomonadota > Alphaproteobacteria > Hyphomicrobiales > Nitrobacteraceae > Bradyrhizobium > Bradyrhizobium sp. BWC-3-1. The sequence continues at coordinate 336,433 of NZ_CP136625.1, read as the reverse complement.
CGCGCCGCCAGACCTTGAAGCCGGAGGTGTTCGACGTCGGCGCGCGGTTGCAGTCGCTGCACGACATGCTCGCGACGCTGCTCGGACCCGCGATCGAAATCGCGATGCGGCTGCCGGCCGAGCCCTGCCTCGTCAATGCCGATGCAAGCCAGTTCGAGACGGCGTTGATCAACATGGCGACCAATGCGCGCGATGCCATGCACGGCAAGGGCAGGATCGTCTTCAACGTCGAGGCCGCGGCGACCATTGCGGACACGCGGGCTCCCGTCTCGGGCAACCCTGATCTTTCAGGCGGCCGTGACCTTGCTGGCAAACACGGTTTCGTCGGCATTGCCGTCAGCGACACCGGCATCGGCATTCCGGCTACGCGGCTCGAGCGCATCTTCGAACCGTTCTTCACCACCAAGCAGATCGGCCACGGCACCGGTCTCGGCCTATCGCAGGTGTTCGGCTTCGCCCGGCAGTCCGGCGGCGAGGTGACAGTCACCAGCGAGGTCGGCCACGGCAGCACCTTCTCGCTCTACCTGCCGCGCGTGGCGCCGGATTTGCTGCCGCAGCGGCAGGCACCGAATACGGCCCCGGCCGTGGCCGGCAGCGGCATGTCGGTGCTGCTGGTCGAGGACAATATCGAACTCGCCAATTTCGCGGCCGACGGCCTCACCGAGCTCGGCTACAGCGTCACGCTGATCGACAACGCAACCGATGCACTCGCCGAGCTGGTCATGGATGCCGATCGCTTCGATGTCGTTTTCTCGGACATCGTGATGCCCGGCATGACCGGGCTCGATCTCGCGCAGGCGGTCCGCGACCGCGGCATCGGCGTGCCGGTCGTGCTGACCACCGGCTACAGCGAGGCGCTGTCCCAGGACGGCAAGGTCGATTTGGAGCTCGTGCAGAAGCCCTACGCGATCGATCAGCTATCGCGCGTGCTGCACCGGGTCGCGCGGCGCCGGGTGCGCGACGGCGCCGCCGAGTGAGCTGACGCCCGGAACCTGCGGGAACCTTTTGATTTAGCTTGCGTTATCCGGCCATGCAAAAGCCGGTCAGAAAACGCGAATCGGGCAAGAAGCCGCCCATCGTCGAAATCATCGGCGAGACCGGCGGGGAAGTGGCTCCGCCGCCGCCCGAGCTGGTCGAGCCCGACCCGGAGCTGTCGCCTGAAGAGGCCGAGCAGGCCCGCAAGGACTATCTCCTCACCCGCTTCTGGATCAGCGCGCGCGGCTTCTGGGGCGGCAACGGCGACCGGCTTGCGTGGCTCTACTCCGTCGGCCTCGGCCTGCTGATCGTCCTCACCGTCGGCTTCCAATACGGCATCAATGTCTGGAATCGGGCGATCTTCGACGCGATCGAGAAGCGCGAGGCGTCCACCGTCTTCCATCTCACCGCGGTATTCTTCCCGCTCGCGATCGGCAGCATCGTGCTCGGCGTGGCACAAGTGTTCGCGCGCATGGGCATCCAGCGGCGCTGGCGGGCGTGGCTGACGGCAAGCGTGCTGACGCGCTGGCTTGGCAACGGCCGCTATTACCAGCTCAATCTCGTCAGCGGCGACCACAAGAATCCGGAATACCGGATCGCGGAGGATCTGCGCGTCGCGACCGATTCGCCGGTGGATTTTCTCGCCGGCGTGACGTCCGCGCTGCTGTCGGCCGTGACCTTCATCGTCGTGCTCTGGACCATCGGCGGCGCGCTCACCGTCACCCTTGCGGGATCGTCGGTGACCATTCCCGGCTTCCTGGTGATCGCCGCGATGCTCTATGCGGGAATTGCATCGGGCTCGATCCTGGTGATCGGCCGCCAATTCGTGCAGGTCTCCGAGGACAAGAACCAGGCTGAGGCCGATTTCCGCTACACGCTGACGCGCGTGCGCGAGAACGGCGAGAGCATCGCGCTGCTCGGCGGCGAGGAGGAGGAGCGCGACGGCATCGACCGCAATTTCACCAACGTGCTGCGGCAATGGGCGCGGCTCGCGGGTCAGCACATGCGCACCACGCTGGTGTCGCAGGGATCGAGCCTCGTTGCGCCGGTCGTGCCGCTTCTGCTGTGCGCGCCGAAATTCCTCGACGGCAGCATGACGCTGGGTCAGGTGATGCAGGCGGCTTCCGCCTTCACCATCGTGCAGAGCGCGTTCGGCTGGTTGGTCGACAATTATCCGCGGCTCGCCGACTGGAATGCCTGCGCTCGCCGCATCGCCTCGCTGATGATGTCGCTCGACGGCCTCGAGCGCGCCGAGCTGGGCGACGGCTTCGGCCGCATCAAGCGCGGCGAGACCAGCAATGACGCCATGCTGGAGCTGAAGGATCTCTCCGTCACGCTCGATGACGGCACCGCCGTGGTCGGCGAGACCGAGGTGGTGATCGAGCGTGGCGAGCGGCTGCTGGTGGCCGGCGAATCCGGCACCGGCAAGAGCACGCTGGTGCGCGCCATCGCCGGGCTCTGGCCATGGGGTGGCGGCAGCGTCAATTTCCATCCCGACCGGCGGCTGTTCATGCTGCCACAGCGACCCTACGTGCCGTCGGGCTCCTTGCGTCGTGCCGTCGCCTATCCCGGCGCGGAAGACGACTGGACGGTCGAGGAGATCGGCGAGGCCCTGCACAAGGTCGGCCTCGACCATCTCAAGGAGAAGATCGAGGAAGAAGCACCCTGGGACCAGACGCTGTCCGGCGGCGAGAAGCAGCGCCTCGCCTTCGCGCGGTTGTTGCTGCACAACCCGGATATCGTCGTGCTCGACGAGGCGACCTCGGCGCTCGACGAGAAGAGCCAGGACAAGATGATGAAGATGATCACCGACGAACTGCCGAAGGCCACCATCGTCAGCGTCGCGCATCGTGTCGAGCTGGAAGCCTTCCACAGCCGCAAGATCGTGCTGGAGCGCCGCAAGGGCGGCGCAAAACTCGTCAGCGATATCGACCTGATCCCGCGCAAGGGCAAGCGCAAGCTGCTCGGCCGCTTCCTGCGCCAGCGCAAGGCGCCGAAAAAGGCGGCGTGAGGGGCGGTCTCTTTTCTTCGTCGTCCCGGCGAAGGCCGGGACGACCCAGAGATTGTTGCCCGGATCGAGCGTTGGAGTCCCCGGCAAAACCGGCTATGCATGCGCCGCTTGCAATGAGGACTTTGACTTGGCGACCGATAATGCCCCTTCGTCCGCGCCGTTCGGCGCGTTTGCGCCGAACGCGGCGCAGGCCGCGATCATTCGCCTCGCGACACAATCGGGGCTGAAGCGCGGCGCGTTCCGGCCCTGGCTGTCGCGATTGGTGAACCTGCTGCGCGGTGGCCCCATCGACATGCATTACCAGGGCGCATCGTTCCGCTTCTATCACCAGGGCAGCGCCACCGAGCGCGGCGCGCTGTTCAATCCCGATTACAATCTCGACGAGCTCGACTTCCTGCGCCAGCACACCCCGGAGGGCGGCGTGTTCGTCGACGTCGGCGCCAATGTCGGCACCTTCGCGCTGGTGATGGCGCGACAGGTCGGGCCATCAGGCAAAGTGATCGCCATCGAGCCGCATCCGATGACGTTTGGACGGCTGTCGTTCAACCAGGCCGCGTCGAAAGCGACGCAGGTGCGCCTGGTGCAGGCGGCCGCCGGCGACAGCGACGGCGAGCTGATGATCGAGAGCGGCGGCGGCAATCTCGGTGCCACGCATGTCGTCACTGGCACGGCCAGCGCGGAGGCCATCAAGGTGCCCTCGCTGCGGTTGACGCGCATTCTCGGCGACGCCGGCGTCACCAAGGTGGACGCGCTGAAGATCGACGTCGAGGGCTTCGAGGATCGCGTTTTGATCGGCTTCTTCCGCGACGCGCCGCAATTGCTATGGCCGCGCGCGGTGGTAATCGAGCATTTGTCGCAAAAGGAATGGCGGGACGATTGTATCGCCGACATGGTCGCGCGCGGTTTCGTGGTTGCGCGCAAGACGCGGAGCAATACGTTCCTGTCGCGCTGACGACGAACAACGGAGGTTACGAATGATCGACCATATGGGCTTCCCGGTCTCCGACTATGAGCGCGCCAAGGCGTTCTACGCCAAGGCATTGGCGCCGCTCGGCTACAGCCTGATCATGGAGGTCACGCAGGAGCAGACCGGACACGATCCAGCCGCCGGCTTCGGCGCCGACGGCAAGCCGGATTTCTGGATCGGCGGCGAGGGCGCGCTGAACAAGCCGGTGCATGTCGCGATTCTGGCGAAGGACCGCGCCACGGTAGACGCGTTCTACAAGGCGGCGATTGCAGCGGGCGGGCGCGACAACGGGCCGCCGGGCATCCGGGCGCATTACCATCCGACCTATTACGGCGCCTTCGTGCTCGACCCTGATGGACACAACATCGAGGCGGTTTGCCACGCGCCGGAATAGATAAGTTCCATCCTTCGGCCGGAACCTCGTTCCGCGCGCGCCGTTGTCGTCCCTTGCAAGAAGGAGCACGACATGGCCAACGACAATGCCCGCGACGTCGACCGCGTATGGGATCTGATGAAGACGATCGGATTCGCGATGCTGGTGACGCGCGATGGCGACAAGCTCCGCGCGCGGCCGATGAGCGCCTATCTCGACCGCAACGCGAACACGATTTATTTCCTCACCGACGCGCGGCGTCACAAGGACGAGGAGATCGCGCGCAATCCGTCCATCAACCTGTCGTTCGCAGATGCCGGCTGCCAGAAATACGTGTCGCTGACGGGCACCGCAATGATCTCCAATGACCGTGCCAAGATCAAGGAGCTGTTCTCGACGCCGGCCAAGGCGTGGTGGGACTCTGCGGAAGATCCGAACATCCGCGTGCTCAAGGTCACGCCTGACGATGCCGAGTTCTGGGACTCGCCCGGCACCGTGATTTCCTATGTGAAGATGGCGGCCGCGGCGGTGACGAACACGCGCCCCGATCTCGGCGACAACCGCAAGGTCTCTATGTAATGCCGATCGAGCCGCCCGAGATACCGCCGTCGACGCCCGGTACGCCCACCGAACCGCCGCCGGGGATTCCGCCGAGCAATCCGCAGCCTGAAATCGCACCGCCGGTGCGCGAGCCCGGCTCGCCAGCGCCGCCCGACGAATTGCCGGGCCGCATGCCTGAAGAGATTCCATCACGCGGACCGAACGGACCGCTCACGCCGAATCCCGCGACGGATGCAAGTCCGCCGCGGGATCGCGCATGAGGCGACGCATCACATCCGAGGCAATTGCAACCTGCGTCTGAATGCGCAATGAACGTCACCATAGTGAGGTGATTTGCGTGCAGAAATAAATCGGGCCGCGTCCGCTTCGTCCGCCACAATCCGGCCTAACGCGTAGCTGTTCATCCGAACACTTCGTCAAAGAACCTTCCGGGGAAGTTCACCACATGACCAACCTTCGTTTCGTGCTGCTTGCCACCACGGCTCTGACCGCGATGCAATTCGCAAGCTCCGCATCGCATGCACAAGGCGCGCCGCCGCTTGTCGTCGCGCAGGCGCAGCCACAAGAGACCGGCCCTGACGGAAAACCGAAGCAGCCGCCGAAGGGACCACCAGCGGCCGCGCCGCCTGCGGCGCCCGCGCGCCCGGCCGCACCGCCGCCCGCAGCTGCACCTCCCCATCCGCCGGCAGCGCCTCCGCCGGCTGCGGCACCGCCGCGCCCAGCAGCGCCGCCACCGCCCCCGCCACCACCTGCGGCCCGTCCGGCACCGCCGCCGCCGCCGCCGCCGCCGCCACCTGTGGCCCGTCCGGCACCGCCGCCGCCCCCACCGCCGCCCTCCGCCCCGAAGCAACCTGCGCCGCCCCCGGCTGCGGCTCCGCAACAGCACGCGCCGACACCGCCGCCTCCGGCACCGCCTTCCGCGCGCCCGGCTCCCCCGCCGCCAGCACCGCCGTCCGCCGCGGCTCCGCAGCACGCACCGACGCCGCCGCCGCCTGCGGCAGCAACTCCGCACGGACGCCCAGCGCCGGCGCCCACGGCAACACCGTCGCCTGCGCCGGCCGCTCCGACCGCGCGACCGGGTGCTCCGGCTGCACCTGCAGCCACACCGTCACCGACGGCGACTCCTGCGCCGACCGCGACGCCGGCTCCAGGCAGCACGCCGGGCACGCCGCCGACTGGCCGCCCCGGTACGCCGCCTCCCGGCGGACGTCCTGGTGCGCCCCCGGCTGCAGGGTCACCTGCTCCAGGCGCCACGCCCGCGCCGACGGCCACGCCGACCCCCGGTGGCACTCCGACGCCGCCGCCCGGCCGTCCAGGTTCGCCTCCTGCGCCTGGTGCAACTCCGGCTCCGACAACGACGCCGGCCCCCGGTGGCGCCGTGACACCGCCCCCTGGACGCCAGGGTGGTGCGCCTCCTGCTGGTGCACCCGCTGCCGGAGCTCCGCCGACCCAGCCGCAGGCAGGCGCCCCGCCCCGGCCGCCGGCTCCCCCCGCCGGCGCCGCCGCACCGAGCACCGTGCCGGGCTCGGCGGCTGCGACCCCGCCGCCCAACAGGGCGCAATACGCGGCGCCCACGGTTGCGCCGGCGTTCCGCGCCGCGCCCACGACGACCACGCCCCTGCCGCCACCGCCGCGTCCGCCGCAGCGTGACCTGACGCCGCTCGCGATCGGTGCAGGTGTCGTCGCCGGTGCCGTGATCGGCGCGACCATCGCCGACTACCGCAACCAGCGCCGCGAGTCGGTCGAAGGCGGCCGCACCGTCTACACCGAGCCGGACCGCATCATCATCCGCGATCCGGGTGGGCAGACCTACGTCCGCGGCAACGATCTCTATCGCTTCCGCTATGGCGCCCGCGACATCCGCACCGAAACTGTCGGCGCCGATACCCGCACCGTGGTGATCCGTCCCGACGGCAGCGAGATCATTACCGTTGTAGGTCAGGACGGTCGGCTGCTGCGGCGAATCCGCAGGGACCCGGCCGGGCGCGAGCTCGTCATCATCGACAACAGCTACCGCGATCCGCAGTCGGTCGGCGGTTTCTATGTCGACGCGCCGCCGCCCGTCGTCAACATGCCCTACGATCGCTATATCGTCGACGCCCAGGAGGCCTCGCCGGACGTGATCTACGAGACGATGGTGGCGCCGCCGGTGCAGCGGATCAACCGTCGCTACACGCTCGACGAGATCCGCTACAGCCCGAATGTTCGCATGCAAATGCCGAGCATCGACCTCAACACGATCAACTTCGAGACCGGATCGTGGACCATCCCACCGGACCAGGCGGCGAAGCTGCAGTCGATCGCCGACGGTCTCAACCGTGCGATCCAGGCCAACCCGCGCGTGGTGTTCCTGATCGAAGGTCACACCGACGCCGTCGGCAACGACGTCGACAATTTGTCATTGTCGGACCGTCGTGCGCAGTCCGCGGCCGAATTGCTGACCCAGCAATTCGGTGTGCCGTCTGAAAACCTGACGTCGCAAGGCTATGGCGAACAGTACCTGAAGGAGCAGACGCAAGGACCGAGCGCGATCAACCGGCGCGTCACCGTCCGCAACATCACGCCGTTGCTCAACGGCGGCCAGGCCTCGCTGCCGCCGCCCCCGCCCGGCACCGCGCCGCCGCGCTGAGGCGACACACAAATGCAAAATGGCCGGGAGCAATCCCGGCCATTTTTTGTTTTGTTTCGTAGCCCGGATGGAGCGTGTCAGCTCTTGTCGCTCTCCAGCCGGAAGATCTGCGAGCCTTCGCTGCCCGAGAGCAGGCCCGTGTCGCTGTAGAGCTTCAGCTTGGCGCGGGTATCGTTGATGTCGAGGTTGCGCATGGTGAGCTGACCGATGCGATCGGCCGGCGTGAACGCCGCGTCCTCGACCTTCTCCATGCTGAGCCGCTCCGGCGCATAGGTGAGGTTCGGGCTTTCGGTGTTGAGCATCGAGTAGTCGTTGCCACGGCGCAGCTCGAGCGAGACCTCGCCGGTGACGGCGCGCGCGACCCAGCGCTGCGCGGTCTCGCGCAACATCAGGGCCTGCGAATCGAACCAGCGGCCCTGGTAGAGCAGGCGTCCGAGGCGCATGCCGCTGATGCGGTACTGCTCGATGGTGTCTTCGTTGTGGATGCCGGTGACGAGGCGCTCATAGGCGATGTGCAGCAGCGCCATACCGGGCGCTTCATAGATGCCGCGGCTCTTGGCCTCGATGATGCGGTTCTCGATCTGGTCGCTCATGCCGAGGCCGTGGCGGCCGCCGATCGCGTTGGCTTCGAGGAACAGCGCGACGGCATCGCTGAAGGTCTGGCCGTTCAGCGCGACCGGCTGGCCTTCCTCGAAACGCACCACAACCTTCTCGGCCTTGACGTTGCAGTCGTCACGCCAGAACGGCACGCCCATGATCGGGTTGACGATCTTGATGCCGCTGTCGAGACTTTCAAGATCCTTGGCCTCGTGCGTCGCGCCGAGCAGATTGCTGTCGGTCGAATACGCCTTCTCGGCGCTCATCTTGTAGGCAAAGCCCTGCGCCGTCATGAACGCCGACATCTCGGCGCGGCCGCCGAGCTCGTCAATGAACTGCTGGTCGAGCCAGGGCTTGTAGATGCGCAGGCCCGGATTGGTCAGGAGGCCGTAGCGATAGAAGCGCTCGATGTCGTTGCCCTTGAAGGTCGAGCCGTCGCCCCAGATGTTGACGCCGTCCTCCTTCATCGCCGCGACCAGCATCGTGCCGGTGACGGCGCGCCCGAGCGGCGTGGTGTTGAAATAGGTGATGCCGCCGGTCGAGATATGAAAGGCGCCGGACTGGATCGCGGCGATGCCTTCGTGGACGAGCTGCGTGCGGCAATCGACCAGCAGCGCTTTCTCCGCGCCGAACTCCATCGCCTTGCGCGGGATCTCGTTGTAATCGGCCTCATCCGGCTGGCCGAGATTGGCGGTATAGGCGTAGCAGCGCGCGCCCTTCTGCTTCATCCAGAGCAGCGCCGCGCTGGTATCGAGGCCGCCCGAAAAAGCGATGCCGACTTTCTCCCCCTTGGGCAGGCTTTTCAGGATCGTGGTCATGGGGCTTCCAATCGGTCTCGAAGGGCTGATGTCGTTTCACGGGTTGACCGCGCGAATATCAAATTTCGCGGGGCTCGGCACCCCTTTAATGGCTCAAACTGACGGCTCGGCACCCGTCTTGCGTCCGAACAGGCGCTGGCGGAGCCGGTAAGCGGGCATGTTCAGCCGAGTCAGGGCGGCATCGACCGCCTCGTCGGAAAACCGGGTCCGCGGCCAGCGGTAAATCAGCGCGTAGGCAAACCAGATCACGACGAAGGTGACGAGGCCGGCGATCGACACGTCGGTGAAGAAATGGCCGCCAAAGGCCATCCGCAGCCCGCTGGTCACGAGGCCGAACACCACGGCTCCGGCATAAGCGAGCGGTCGCCACGCCGGCGGTGCCAGTGCGGCCGGCGCCAGCGTCCAGAACGCGGTCGCGCCCTCGCCCGAGAAGAACGAGCAGTTGCGCGCGCAGCCCCCGCGCGGATCCCACCACGGCACGAATTGCTGGTCGCCGGCGAACTGCGTCACCACCACCGGGCGCGGCCGGCCCCAATAGGACTTGAAGGCGAGATTGGTGAGGATGCCGGCCGACATGATGATCGTGACCAGCAGGAAGACGATCGCGCGACCGGATACCATCAGCGGGCGGTCGGGCCGGACCATCTTGACCACGAGCGCGATCAGCGCAGGCAGCACGAACGCCCAGGCGACCCACATCGCGGCGTCGCGCGCGAAGCCGGCCCAACCGTTCAGCTTGAGCGGAAACGTTTTCGTCTCAGGGTCGAAGAACAGCGCGGCGAGCTTGAGATCAAGCTCGGGATAGAGGCCGAAAACGACGCCGATCACGAGCCACAGCGCCAGGGCGATGAAGAGTCCAGTCCGGTTCATGGCGCGCGGTTTAGCCCAGTGGGAAAGGGATGAAAACCCCGTGACAAGTCAGAAAGTCACCGCGCATCCGGCCGCGAATTCGACGGCAGCGGCGGAGGCGGCTGGCGCGCAGGCGGCGGATTGCGCCAAGCGCCGGCATTGCGGCCGGCGATCAGCCAGTAGACGACGCCGGCGACGATGCCCGCGCCGGTCATGATCTCCAGATGCCGCCGCACAATGCCTTCGAATTGCAGCGTGTCGGAATGAAACGGGACCAGGCCGAGATAGCAGGCGAGCCCCACGACGCCTCCGCCCACGGCATAGGCGAGCGCGCTGCGGATGTAGAGCGCCTCGGTGATCGCCACGATCACCGCCGCCGGCACCAGCGCAAAGCCCGAGACGAAGATGAAGCCGAACCCGAGCAGGATATCGATCGTGCCCTGATCGACGGGACCGGCGCCGAGATCGGCGAACTCCGGAAACAACAGCGCGACGACAACGATCATGCCGCCGACGAAACAGGCGGCGAGGAAGCCGATGAAGATGACGACGAGGCGGCCGATCAGGGACATGATGGGAACGAATTGGTGACTGACGGCGTCGCCACATCCACAATCGTCATGCCCGGGCTTGACCCGGGCATCCACGACTTGCTCTCTCGTGGCTCGACGTGGATGGCCGGGTCAAGCCCGGCCATGACGGGCGTTGAGAGCGTCGCCATCATCAATATCAATCCGTCATCGCCATGGCCCGCAGCGTCTGGCGTTCACGGGCCGAGAGCTTTTCCGTCTCCGACTTGAGCTGGCCGCAGGCGGCGAGGATGTCGCGGCCGCGCGGAGTGCGCACCGGCGAGGAATAGCCGGCGTTGAAGACGTATTCGGAGAATTTTTCGATCTGGTCCCAGTCCGAGCACTCATAGGCGGTGCCGGGCCAGGGGTTGAACGGGATCAGATTGATCTTGGCGTGAATGCCCTTGAGCATCTTCACCAGCAGCTTGGCATCGTCGAGCGAATCGTTGACGCCCTTGAGCATCACATATTCGAAGGTGATGCGGCGCGCGTTCGAGGCGCCGGGATAGTCGCGGCAGGCCTGCAGCAATTCCTTGATCGGATATTTGCGGTTGAGCGGCACCAGCTCGTTACGCAGCTCGTCGCGCACCGCATGCAGCGAGATCGCGAGCATCACTCCAATCTCCTCGCCCGCGCGCACGATATTCGGGACCACACCCGAGGTCGACAGCGTGATGCGGCGGCGGGAGATGCCGATGCCTTCGTTGTCGCCGACGATCAGCAGCGCGTCGCGCACCGCGTCGAAATTGTAGAGCGGCTCGCCCATGCCCATCATCACGATGTTGGTGACGCGGCGCGTACCGTCTTCGCGATCGGCCCAATCATTCAGACGATCGCGCGCCACCATCACCTGTCCGACGATCTCCCCGGCGGTGAGATTGCGCACCAGGCGCTGCGTGCCGGTGTGGCAGAACGAGCAGTTCAGCGTGCAGCCGACCTGGGAGGACACACACAACGTGCCGCGATCGGTTTCGGGGATGTAGACGCACTCGACTTCATGCGCCCGCTCGACATTGTCGCCGCTCGGCAGCCGCAGCAGCCATTTGCGGGTGCCGTCGTTGGAGATCTGCTCGGCCACGACTTCGGGCCGGTCGACGGTGAAATGTTGCGCGAGCTCGGCACGAATGCCCTTCGAGACCGACGTCATCTCTTCGAAATTCTGGGCGCCACGGAAATACATCCAGTGCCACAGCTGCTGCACGCGCATCTTGCGCTGCGCCGGTGCAACGCCGATCTCGCCGAGGCGATCGGCAAGCTCGGTGCGCGACAGGCCGATCAGCGAGGGCCTCGCCGGCGGCACATAGGTCTCGAGCGGAGTCTTCTCCACCAGTGTTGCGTTGTGCGGCTCGGTCGTCGGTTGCATGGAATGGCCTGATTTAGGTGGTCGTTCTGGGATGGTCCAAAGGACTAAACCCGGAACCTCGAGATTCCGAGTTCGATGCTACGCATCGCCCCGGAATGACGGGAGAAAATCTGGAACGCGCCCTATATAGCAACCGGAACGGCCGATTGCGACCTTATCGACCGCAGGCTTAACGCCTGCAATCCTGCGCGATCTTGTCGAGCGCCTGGGCAAGGCCCTTCAGCGAAAAGGTGTCGGTGGTCTCGGTCCCCTTGGACGACATGCCCTTGACCACGAGATCGGCGGATTTGCGCATGGCCTCGACCATCCGCTCTTCCTCGGCCGCGTTCTTGATCCAGAGACCGTCGCCCTGCGAGTACATGGCGAAAGCGGCGCCGCCCACCTCGACCGAGGATTCAGAGCCCGGCTTCAGCGCATAGCCGATCATGACCGAGACTTCGTTGTTGACCTTCTCCGCCGGGCGGGTGGAGACGAAGGCATAGGCAGGATCGCGCGGCCGATTCGGCGGGTTGGTCTTCGACGACGACGGCTTGGCCAGCGCGAAGCAGACCTTTTTGCCGTTGGGCGCGGCCGAATAGGCGCCCCAGGTGCCGAACTGACCGATCAGGGTTGGCTCCGCGCCGCCGGCAACCGCCGCGTGCGGGGCCGCCGGCTTGCTCTCGGGCTTTGCAGCCGTCTTTCCGGTCGTATTGGCCGCCGGCGCGGCCGGTTTCGGCGCGGCCTCTTTCGGTGCAGTCTTGGGCGCAGGCTGCGCCGTCTGCGCCCGCGCGGAATCGATGATTCCACAGGCCGCCACGCCCGTCATCAAAGCTAAAATCAGCACCCGCCACATGCTGGAGTGGTTCCCTCAATATTGTGACTGGAAGATGGCCCGGTCGCGCATTGTCCCCGGGGCAGGGATAGCCGGGAAAGTCCAATTTGGGAAGGCAGTTAGCGAAGGTCGCGGCGACTAGGCCCTGGATCGCGCCGCGCGTTGCTCCGCCCATTGCGCATCGGTCCAGCGCAACAAATCCTCGACGCCGGAGCTGCGCAAATGCGCGCCACCGTCGATCACCACCATATCGCCGTTGATGTAGCCGGCACGGTCGGAGACCAGGAAGCTGGCGAGGTCGGCAAGCTCGGGGTGCTCGCCGGCTCGTCCCATCGGGTTGCGCGCGGCCCACCCTTCGTCGCGACCCTCGGGGCGGAGCTGGCCCGAGGCGCCGGCGGTCGGGAACGGTCCCGGCGCGATCGCGACGGTGCGGATTCCCTTCGGGCCCCATTCCACGGCGAGACTTTTGGTCATCGCCAACACGGCCGACTTCGCCATCGCCGACGGCACGGTGAAGGCGCGACCGGTGATGGTCGAGGTCGAGAGGATCGAGAGCACGACGCCGCCATGCTTGCCGTCGATCCAGCGCTTGCCGGCGGCAAGCGTGCAATACATCGCACCATGCAGGGTCGGCGCGAGAATCGCATCCGCGGCGCGGAATGAGAGATGCTCACTCTGCGCGATGAAAGTCGCAGCCGCATTGTTGACGAGAATATCGAGCGGCGCCCCGCGCCAGATCGCGTCCATCATGCTCTCGACGGCGGTGCCGTCTCGGATATCGCAGGCGATCGTGGTGACCTTGCCGCCGGTCTCTTCGCGCATCTTGCTCGCCGCCGCCTCGAGCCGATCGAGCTTGCGGCCGCAGATCACGAGCTCGGCGCCGAGCGCGAGGAAACGGTGCGCCATTGCAGCACCGAGGCCCGAACCGCCGCCGGTGACGAGGATGCGCTTGTCCTTGAGCAGGCCTGTTTCAAACATGGTTTGAATCCTTCTTGTTTCGTCGTTGCGCGCGCAGCGGGAAACCGTACCGCGGAAATAGGCTTCGCTACGCTCCCAATGACGGGAGGATAGGCTCCTGCGTTCCAACTGACAAAGAAACCGGATTGTCGCCCGCACCTAAATCCGGCAGAAACGGGCAAACTATAAATCCACTCGAAACGCCCAGTACTTCACTTCTCAAGAAGGTGCCGCCATGAAAGCCATCCTCTGCTCGCAATATTGCCAGCCCGACGATCTCGTTCTGGCCGACGTGCCGGATCCGGTGGCCGGTCCCGGCGAAGCCGTGATCGCGATCAAGGCTGCGGCGCTGAACTTCTTCGACATCCTGATGATTCAAGGCAAGTACCAGATCAAGCCGCCATTCCCGTTCTCGCCGGCCGCCGAAGTGGCTGGGGTGATCGAGAGCATCGGTCCCGGCGTGACTGATCTGAAGATCGGCGATCGCGTCGTCGCCTCCTGCGGCCACAACGGCGCGCGCGAAAAGATCGCGCTGCCGGCGGCATCGATCGTGAAGATCCCCGACAATCTCGATTATGACCGCGCGGCCGGCATCATCATCATCTACGGCACCGCGCTGCATGCGCTGGAAGATCGCGCGAGCCCGAAGCCGGGCGAGACGCTCGCGGTGCTCGGCGCCGCCGGCGGCACCGGACTTGCCGCGTGCGAGCTCGGCAAGCTGATGGGCCTGAAGGTGATCGCCTGCGCCTCGTCGGACGAGAAGCTCGAATTCGCGAAGGCGCACGGCGCAGAACTCGCGCTCAATTACGGCAAGGAAGATTTGAAGGAAGGCCTGCGAAAGCTTACGGGCGGCAAGGGCGTCGACATCATCTTCGATCCGGTTGGTGGCACCTATGCCGAGCAGGCCCTGCGCTCGATTGCCTGGGAAGGCCGCTTCCTCGTGATCGGCTTCGCCGCCGGCGACATTCCGAAGATGCCGCTGAACCTCGCGCTGCTGAAAGGCTGCGACATCCGCGGCGTGTTCTGGGGCGCATGGACCCGACTCAACCCGGAAAAGAACCGCGCCAATCTCGAGAAGCTCGTGAAGTGGACAGCGGAAGGAAAGATCTCCTCGCATGTCGATCGCGTCTTCCCGCTGGCGCAGACGGCGGATGCGCTCAAGGTGCTCGCCGGACGCCAGGCGATGGGCAAAGTGATCCTGCATCCGTGAGGCTATGCGGCGCGACGTGTGTCGGTACGGCCGCTCGCCACGAGCTCAACTGTCATCGCCCGGCTTGACCGGGCGACCAGTACTCCGAGACGTCAGTCATTGAATCGAGAAGCCGCGGCGTACTGGTTTCCCGCCTTCGCGGGGAATGACCGCGAGCGCGGGACAGGCAGTGTCCGCGCCGCCGCCGGGTCAATCCCCGTCAACCATTGTCGACAAAATTGCGGGGCATTCCTCCGCCTCGCCTCAATCAAACCCAAATATCTCCCGATTCGCGCAAGCCGCCGACGTTTTTTGGGCTGATTCAGACGGCGATTTACCGGCTCCAGTTTGCGGGGCATTTCTGGACAACAACAAAAAGACTGAAGCCGGGATGCCCCAGCGTTGCGTTAGTAGTGGGGAGCATCACCATGGAGACGACGGCGTACCGCCGGTCCAGGGAATCGAGATCGTTCGATTCCGATCAAGCTGCATCACATCCGGCCGTCGCGTCCTATATCCGTGCGCGCGCCGCGCGGCTCGATCTGTCACCGGAAGATCCAATTCCACTGTTCCTGTCCGATCCGCTCGGTGTGCCGGAGTCAGGCGAATATACGGCGCGGGCGTTGGGTCCCCGGCTCAGAATTGTCCCGCGTGTTCTCGCGGCGGTTCTCATCGCATCCACGCTGGCCGTTGCGGCCGCGCTGTATCAGCCCAGTCTCCGCAATCTCTTCGCCGCCGACGCTGCCGGCCCGACGGGTGCCGAGCTGGACCAGGCCATGGCGTCGGCCAACGTGCCGGACAGGCCTCAGACCGCGTACAAGGACCCGGCGCGCTTGAGCAACACAAGGCTGGCGAGCGCTGACGCGCAGGATCTCCCCGCAGCCTCAGCTCCGAGCCGCGAAGCGATTGCGACTGCCTATCAAACCGCGCTGCAAGCCCAGGCGCCCGGGCCAGTCGCGGCGCCGCCTGCGCCCCCACCGCCCGCTAAGACGCTCGATGCCGACACACTGGCTGGGCTGATGGCGCGCGCGAACGGTCTGTTGGCGGTCGGCGACATTGCCGCGGCGCGCCTGCTGCTCGAACGGGCCGCCAATGCACAGGATGCAACGGCTGCATTTCTGCTCGCGCAAACCTATGACCCGGCGGTGCTGGGCACGAGCGACGCGCGGCGCGTTGCTGCCGACGCGACCGCCGCGCGCGACTGGTACCAAAAGGCCGCAGGCCTTGGATCGGCGGAGGCGCGGCAACGCCTCGCCCAGCTTCAGAACTAGAACTCTTTAGGGGATATCATGCGTAACGCTTTGAGAATGGCGCTTGCCGCCATCATGATGATCTATGCTTTCGCGGCACGCGCGGAGCAGACCGAATATGATCCGGCCAAGGTCTCTGACAGCCTGAAAGCCATCTTCCAGTTCGGTTCGACCTCGACCAAGCAGTCGCTGAACGCCAACACCGTGACGTTGATCACCGGCACGATCGGCGGCACCTATGTGCAATTCGGCGCCGACCTCGCCTCCGTGCTCGACGACGGCAACAGGATTCGTGTGTTGCCAATCGTCGGCCGAGGTTCGGTGCAGAGCGTTGCCGACATCCTGTTCCTGCAAGGCGTCGATCTCGGAATCGTCCGCGCGGATACGCTCGACTATCTCGAGCGCAAAGGTTTTGCCAAGGACATCAAGAAGCAATTCACCTATGTGACGAAGCTCTACAACGAAGAGATGCAGGTGATCGCGCCAAAATCGGTCGCGACACTCAAGGATCTGGAAGGCAAAACTGTAAGCGTCGATCTGCCCAACGGCGGCACCTTCGTCACCGCGCTCACCGTGTTCGAGCGGCTCGGGATCAAGGCGAAATTCGTTTATGTCGAGCAGCGCATCGCGATGGAGAAACTGAAGGCCGGCGAGATCGACGCCGTCATCGTGGTCGGCGGCAAACCGTACAAGTCCGTTTCGACCTTCGGCAATGACGGCCGCTTCCACCTTGCGACCGTGGATTATGCAAAGCCCCTCCAGAGCGACTATCTGCCGGCGACGCTGACCGCCAAGGACTATCCGAACCTGGTCAAGGAGGGCGAGAGCGTGGACACCATCGCGGTGCCGGCCGTGCTCGCGGCCTACAACTGGGCGCCCAACACCGAGCGCTACCGCAAGCTTGCACTGTACGTGGACGCGTTCTTCACGAAATTCCCGACGCTGCAGAACCCGCCCTTCCATCCCAAGTGGAGGGAGGTCTCGCTCGCGGCGCCCCTGGCGGGCTGGAACAGATTGCCGGTGGCGCAGCAATGGCTCGACCGCCACGGCGTCGAACCAGTGACGCGGCAACGCTTCGAGGCGTTCCTGCGACAGAGCCCCTCGGCCGCAAAAGTGTCCGACGCGGACAAGGAAACGCTGTTCAAGCAATTCCAGGCGTGGGACGCCGAAAAGGCCCAGGCCAAGGCGCAGGCGCAGGCGCAGGCGCAGGCGGAGAAGAAGTAGCGAGCAGTCATCCACACATACAGCTGTCATCGCCCGCGAAGGCGGCGATCCAGCATTCCGAGACGGTTATGGTTCAATCGGAAGGCCGCGGCGTGCTGGATTCCGCACCTTCGCGAGGAATGACAGCGGAGTATGCGGCGACAGCTATTGCGCGGCTTCCGGCTCCACCTCATCCACCCCGCGCTTCAGCGCGGCGCGGGCGGCTTCGCGATGCTCGTTCGTGATGTGGCTGGCAACCATGCGGATCGCGGTGGCGAGTACGGCGGCGTCATCGGTGAAGCCGAGGATCGGCATCACGTCGGGAACGAAATCAAACGGCAGGATGAAATAGGCGATCGCCCCGAGCAGCGAGGCCTGGACATGGCGCGGCGTCTGTCGGTCGAAGGCGCAGTAATAGGCGGCGAGCAGATCCTCCGCGAACGGCAGATGCGCGGCGACACGCTTCAGCTTGCGCCAGAAGCGGCGGCGCACGCTCTCACGATCTTCCGCGAGCCGGTCGGCGGGCTCGAAACCGACGCTGTGTTCGGCAGCCATGTTCGACAAACTCCCCGTTCCAGCCTGGGTGGCAGATCGCCGCATCCCGTGCTGATCACAAGATGGGGACGCGGCCTTCCCCTGCAAGACGTCAGCCTGGTGTCAGCTTGGCGATGGCGTTCATCGCCTTGGCGAGCTCGATGTCGAGCGCGGTGACGCCGCCGGCGTCATGGGTCGACAGCACCACCTCCACCGTCTTGTAGACATTGCGCCATTCGGGGTGGTGGTCCATCTTCTCGGCGACCAGTGCCGCGCGGGTCATGAAGCCGAACGCCTCGTTGAAATCCTTGAAGACAAAGGTTTTCCCGATCGCCTCGCGTCCTTGAGCCTCGGTCCAGCCAGGTAGTTCGCCCAGCGCCTGCCTGCGTGCCTCCGCCGAGAGCCGTTCTGTCATCCTCGCCTCCGTCCTTTCAGGGGAACTTTACCCTAACACCGCACTGACGCCCCGGGTTCATACGGGATTGGACCCCATCCGCTAACCATGACGGAGATGTAACCCTGCCGGACAAGAAATTTGCTACACTTGCAGGCGTAAACCGCCGGCCAAGATGAAACTGAGCCTCAAGCGAATGTTCGGGAGATCGATGACCGGGGGATTGGACCTGGCCGAAGCGCCCACCCCGTCCTCGCCGCGATCATCGGCGCGGAAGACGGCGCTCGTGACTCTCGCGCTGGTGCTCGCGATCGTCGGCGCGCTCGCCGGCGGCTACTATTTCGCCATGCGGCCGGTGACGCTAAAGATCGCGGTCGGCCCCGCCAACAGCGACGACGTCAAGGTCGTGCAGGCACTGACCCAGGCCTTCGCGCAGCATAAGAGTTCTGTGCGGTTGCGCCCGATCCAGACCGACGGCGCCACCGCCAGCGCCAATCTGCTCGCGGAAGGCAAGGCCGATCTTGCCATTGTGCGCGGCGACGTCGACGTACCGAAGAACGCGCAAGCGGTTGCGACCCTGCGCAAGAACGTCGTGGCGCTATGGTCCGTGTCCGGCAAGGGCAAGAAGAAGGGCGCGAAGATCACCAAGATCGCGCAGCTCGCCGGACATCGGGTCGGCGTGGTCGGCCGCACCCAGGCCAACGTCAATTTGCTCAAGGTGATCCTGCAGCAATACGGCGTCGATCCCGCCAAGGTCGAGATCGTGCAATACCCGGCAACCGAAGCCGTCGAAGCGATCAAGGCGCAGAGGGCTGATGCCTATCTCGCGGCCGGTCCCGTCAACAGCAAGATCACGGCGGAGGCGATCGCCGCTTCCACCAAGGATTTCGGCACGCCGACCTTTCTCGCGATCGATTCCGCGGATGCGATCGCCCAGAACCATCCGGTCTATGAAGCGGCCGAGATTCCCGCGGGCACTTACGGCGGCTCGCCCGATCGTCCCGATGACGAGGTCAAGACCATCAGCTTCTCGCACCACATCGTGGCGCGCAAAGCAGTGTCCGAAACCACCATCGCGGCGTTCACGCGCCAGCTTTTCTCCGTACGCCAGCAATTGGTGACGGAATTCCCGCTGGCGGCGAAGATCGAAACGCCCGACACCGACAAGGATGCGGTGATTCCCGTGCATCCCGGCGCCGCCGCTTTCGTCGACGGCGAAGAAAAGACCTTCCTCGACAGATACAGCGATTACATCTGGTGGACCCTGATGGCGCTCTCGGCCATGGGCTCGATCGGCGCCTGGTTTGCGGGCTATTTGAAGAAGGACGAGCGCGACAACAACAGCCATCTGCGCGAGCGGCTGCTCGACATGATCACCGCCGCTCGAAAGAGCGAAACGACCGAAGATCTCGATCAGATGCAGACCGAGGCCGACGAGATCCTGCGCGACACGCTGCGCTGCTACGACCACGGCGCGATCGAGGAAGGTGCGCTCACCGCCTTCAACATCGCGCTCGACCAGTTCCATGCGGCGGTTGCCGACCGCAAGGCGGTGCTGTTCAGCCTGCCGCAGAACCTGCAGCGCGCCGGTGCCCAATTCCGGGCCGCTGGCAACGCGTAAGCGCTCGCGCGTTATCGCCGCGTCACATTGTCTCAATATAGCGTCTGCTTCACCATGGCGACCGCCCTGGCGATCGCCTCACGCGACATCGAGACCGTCTTCATGAACATCAAATTCTCCCGCCGCCGTTTCCTGACGACCAGTGCCGGCGCGCTCGGCGCGGTCGCAATGCCCCATCTCTCCCGCGCGGCCGACCGGCCGGCGGTGACCCATGGCGTGCAGTCGGGCGACGTCACCGTCGACAGCGGCGTGGTCTGGGCGCGCACCGACCGGCCCGCACAGATGCTGGTCGAGGTGGCGACGACGGAGTCGTTCAGGGATGCCCGCGCGCTGCCGCCGATCGCGGCGCTGCCCGAGAGCGACTTCACCGCGAAGATGCTGATCGAAAACCTGCCGGGCGGACAGGACATTTTTTATCGCGTCCGCTTCCGCGATCTTTCGCACACCGCGGTGGAGGGCGAGCCGGTGACCGGCCGCTTTCGCACCGCACCCGCCGACCGTCGCGACGTCAGCTTCGTCTGGGGCGGCGACGTCGCAGGACAAGGCTGGGGCATCAACCCTGATGACGGCGGCATGTTCACCTTCTCGGCGATGCGCAAGCACCGTCCGGATTTCTTCCTGCACTCCGGTGACACCATCTATGCCGACGGCCCTATCCAGTCCGAGGTGAAGCTCGTGGACGGCAAGATCTGGAAGAACGTCACGATTCCCGAGAAGGCCAAGGTCGCCGAGACGCTGGACGAGTACCGCGCCGCGCACAAATACAATTTCACCGACGACAATCTTCGCGCCTTCAATGCCGAAGTGCCGATCTTCGTGCAGTGGGACGACCATGAGGTGACCAACAACTGGTCGCTGTCGAAGGAGCTGCCGGCGACCTACAAGGAGCGCGACATCGCACTGCTTGCGGCCCGCGCAAGCCGTGCCTTCCACGAGATGTATCCGATGCGCGAGAGCATCGTCGAGCCCGGCCGCGTCTATCGCCAGATCTCCTATGGTCCCCATCTCGACGTGTTCGTGCTCGACGAGCGCAGCTATCGCGGCCCGAACGGCCCCAACCTCGAAACCGTTTACGGCCCGGCCAGCTATTTCCTCGGCCCGGACCAGATCGCCTGGCTCAAGCGCGGCCTGTTGAATTCTCGCGCGACCTGGAAGGTGATCGCCTCCGACATGCCGCTCAGCCTCGTCGTGTCAGATACGGCAAAGGGCGGATCGGAAGCCATTGCGCAGGGCGACGGCCCGGTGCGCGGCCGCGAGTTCGAGATCGCCGACATTCTGCGTTTCATCAAGATGGCGCCGATCAGCAACACCGTATGGCTGACCGCGGACGTGCATTACGCCGCCGCGCATTATTACGATCCGAACAAGGCGCAATTCCAGGATTTCGAGCCGTTCTGGGAGTTCGTGTCGGGGCCGCTTCACGCGGGCACATTCGGTCCGAACGCGCTCGACAATACGTTTGGGCCGGAGGTGCGTTTCGTCAAGGCGCCCGGGAAAGACAACCAGAACCTGCCGCCGTCCGCCGGCATGCAGTTCTTCGGTCACGTCAAGATCGACGGCGCCTCCGGCCAGATGACGGTGACCTTGCGCGACCGCGCCGACGTCGCGCTGTGGTTGACCACGCTCGATCCGAAGCCGGCCTGACGCCGTATCGCTAGTTCGCCGCGCGGACCTGGAGCGCCGCCTCCAGCGCGTCGCTCGAACACGGCTTCTGCAATCGCGGCTGGCCGGCGAATTCGGGCGGGATGCGCGCGTCAGCGCCGTAGCCGGTGACGAACACAAAGGGAATTTTCAGCGCCGCGAGCCGTTCGGCGACGGCAAAGCTGTTCTCGCGACTCAAACCGACGTCGAGCAAGGCGAATTCGGGGGCGTGCGCCGCGATTGCGGCCAGCGCCTGCGCGACTGAACCTACCGTGCGCACGCTCTTCACGCCAAATCCGAGCAGGCGATCCTCGAAGTCGATCGCGATGATCGGATCGTCCTCGACGATGAGGACATCGGCGGGACAGTTCGAATCATCGGAAACGGCGGGTGCCATCATCGTAACTTGGAGCATGAGGTTTCTCTGACTGGGATACCGCGTCACGACGCCTGTACCCGGCGCGGAGGTTCCCGGAACGAAACCACCACATCACAGTTGTTAGGTCTGTCTACTTGTGCACACAGGACCTCGTCGGAACTCGCTAATGTGGAGGCGGATGGGAGTTTAGGATGGACGCGCGGACCAGCAACGCCACCGAGATCGATAGCCGGCCGACCAACAATCTGCTGCGGCGCTTGAGCCCGGCCGACTTCGCGCTGCTCGCACCGCACATTACCGTCGACACGGCCGGGGCGAGCGAGCTGCTCTACAATCCCGGCGACGACGTCCAGGTCGTCC
Organism: Bradyrhizobium sp. BWC-3-1; assembly: GCF_032917965.1. NCBI lineage: Bacteria > Pseudomonadati > Pseudomonadota > Alphaproteobacteria > Hyphomicrobiales > Nitrobacteraceae > Bradyrhizobium > Bradyrhizobium sp. BWC-3-1. Next base: position 314,382 of record NZ_CP136625.1, on the reverse strand, counting down.
ATTTCCCCTGCGGACCGTCGCTCGCGACTTTCCTCGTTCCCAATGAGGACGGCCGTGACGTCGAGACCATCCTGGTCGGCCGCGAAGGCGCGGTGGGCGGCATCGTCAGCGAGGGTTATCTGCCGGCCTATACCCGGATCTGCGTGAAATTCGGCGGGCCGTTTGCGCGAATTCATGTCAGCAAGCTGGAGGCTGCCAAGCAGCGCTCGCCCTCGTTGCGCCATGTCTTCGCTCGCTACGCCGACTGCATGCTGGCTCAGATCTTCCAGTCCACCGCCTGCAACGCCATTCACTCGATCGAGCAGCGCACCGCCAAATGGATGCTGGCGGCGATGGAGCGGACCGGCGACGAGAGCAGCGTGCCTCTGACGCACGAGCAGCTCGCGACACTGCTCGGCGTCGGCCGCAGCTATGCCAGCCGCGTGCTCCAGTCGTTCAAGGCGGAGGGCGTGCTCGACACGCGACGCGGATCGATCCTGGTCCGCAACCGCGAGGGCCTGCGCCTGCGCTCCTGCCTGTGCAACGAGGCCGTGAAGATGCACTTCGAGGAGGTGCTGCGCGGCGTCTATCCGACCGAGGAGAGGCAGGCCGGCTAGCCGCCTGACTCGCTCCTCTTGGGGGATAAGAAGCGGCCGCACTATCCCGCCGCGGGGGAACCTGGGCTAATGTCCCCGCATGAGCGGGGCTTTCCTTCACACTCTCTTCGACATCGCGGCGTGGCTGGCTGCGGCCGTGGCGCTCTACTGGCTGTCGCGACAGGGCTTGCGGTTTCCGGCGCAATCCTTCGAGCGGTCCTACCTCGCCGCTTTGGTGTTCGGTGCGGGCCTTGGCGCCTATCTGTTCGGCTCCGCGAATCTGTGGCTGTCCGGCCAGAGCGGCATCGCGCGCTCCGTGGAAGGAGCGCTGGTCGGCGGCATCGCGGCGATCGAGCTCTACAAAAGGTCCGCAGGGATCACGGTCCGAACCGGCGCCCGTTTTGCGCTGCCGCTGGCGCTCGGCATCGCGATCGGCCGGCTCGGCTGCTATTTCGCAGGCCTCGACGATTTCACCTACGGCACGCCGACGGCATGGCCCTGGGGTCATGATTTCGGCGACGGCATCCCGCGCCATCCCGTGCAGCTCTACGAAAGCGCCGCGATGGGGGCGTTCGCGCTGCTCTACGTGGTGGCCGTCTTGAACCGGAGCGCGTTTGTGATCACCAATGGTTTCTACCTCGTCCTCGTCTATTATGGCGCACAGCGCTTCCTGTGGGAATTCCTCAAGCCCTACGGCACGCTGCTCGGCCCCTTCACGCTGTTTCACCTGCTGTCCCTGTCCATTCTGCTCTACGCCGTCGTCATGCTGGCGAGGGCGCCCAAAGCGAGACCCATGCATGAACGCGCCGTTGCGTAAGTCGCGCCCCTATATCTTCTGGGGCCAGACCCAATCTCTCTGCGAGACCTGCCTGAAGCTGGTGCCGGCCAAGATCCAGATCCTCGACAACGAGGTTTGGTACCAGAAGCGCTGCAAGGAGCATGGCGTCCAGTCCACGCTTGTGTCGACGGACGCCGCCTATTGGCGCCTGTGCAAGGATTTCATCAAGCCGGGCGACCGGCCGCTGGCCTTTCAACGGCATACCGAATTCGGCTGCCCCTATGATTGCGGCCTGTGCCCCGACCACGAGCAGCATTCCTGCCTCGCGCTGATCGAGATCACCGAGCATTGCAATCTGACCTGCCCGGTGTGCTTTGCCGATTCCTCGCCGGCGCGGACCAGCTTCACGCCGCTGGCCAAGGTCGAGCGAATGCTGGACGCGCTGGTCGCGAGCGAGGGCGAGCCTGATTTGGTGCAGATCTCCGGCGGCGAGCCGACGCTGCATCCCGACTTCTTCGCGATCCTCGATGCGGTGCGCGCCCGCCCGATCCGCCATGTCATGATCAACACCAACGGCCTGCGTATCGCCCGCGAAAAGGATTTCGTGGCGCGGCTCGCCGAGAACAAGCGCGGGCTCGAGGTCTATCTCCAGTTCGACTCGCTCGAACGCGACGCTTTGATCAATCTGCGCGGCGCGGATTTGCGCAAGATCCGTCAGCAGGCGCTGGAGAATCTCGAGCATTACGGCGTATCGACCACGCTGGTGGCGACCATCAAGCGCGGTGTCAACGATGCCGAGATCGGCGACATCGTCCGCCACGCGCTGACCTGGAAGTGCGTTCGCGGCGTCACGCTGCAGCCGGTGCAGGACGCCGGCCGCAACGAAAATTTCGACAAGAACACCGATCGCATCATGCTGTCGGAGATCCGCAAGCGCGTGGTCGAAACCGGCGTGTTCGGCGACAAGGACATGATCCCGCTGCCCTGCAATCCCGAAAGCATCTCGATCGGTTACGGCCTGCGCAACGGCAAGAAAGTGCTGCCGCTGACCTCGCTGATCCCGCAGGAGCAACTCGTCGCATTGTTGCCCAATACGATAAGCCCGGAGAAGCATCCGGCGCTGAGGGAGAAATTCATCGATCTGTTCTCGCTGTCCTCGGGACCGCTGAACACGAGCGAGCGCGTCTGCGAATTGCTGTGCTGCCTGCCGAGCTTCGAGGTGCCGCAGGGAATCACGTACGAGAACGTATTCCGCGTCACCATCGTGCAGTTTCTCGATCGCTTCAATTTCTGCGTCGGCAACGTCAAGCGCAGCTGCATCCATTTCGTCACCGAGAACGGCGCGATCATCCCGTTCGACACCTACAATCTGTTCTACCGAAACGGAAAGATCGACGGCATCCGCGCCGAACTGGCGGCGCAGTCAACCGCAGGAGTCCTGCAGGCATGAGCATCAGCGACACGCCGCCGCCAGCCCCTCCGGGACCGCCTCCTGCCCCGCCGAACAAGCGCGGCGGCTGCCTGACCGCGATCATGGCGATCTTCGGGATCCTCATGCTGCTACCCGGTGCCTGCGCATTGCTGTTCGGCGGAATGTCGGTGATCGAGGGCGGCCGGATGGGTTCCGACGTGGCACCGCTGGTGTTCGTAGGCCTGGTCGTGGGGCTGGGCGGGGTCGCCCTGATCTGGGCCGCGATCAAGGGCCGGCGCGGCTGAGCCCGGCTTTTCGCCTAACCCCCGGGAATTCCCGGACAAAATTCAATCAACCAACGGCCAAAGAACACATTGTTTTTTGGCGGTTTTTGCCTATATTGCGCCGCAACGCGTAGGGTGCCCGGTCGATATGCCGGGCTTTCCCTTTTGGGCGGAAAGCGCCCCGTTTCCAGTCTTCAAGCGTTGTTTCGAGAAGAGGTCCCGGTCTGACCGGCGAGATCGCGCTTAACCCATTGTCCGACCGCAAAGAAGCCCACTCATGAATCTTCGCAACATCGCCATCATCGCCCACGTCGACCACGGCAAGACGACCCTGGTCGACCGCCTCCTCCAGCAATCCGGCACCTATCGCGAGAACCAGAAGGTGACTGAGCGCGCCATGGACTCCAACGATCTGGAGCGCGAGCGCGGCATCACCATTCTGGCCAAGGCGGCCTCGGTGCAGTGGAAGGACACCCGCATCAACATCGTCGATACCCCAGGCCACGCCGATTTCGGCGGCGAGGTCGAGCGCATCCTCAACATGGTGGACGGCGCGCTGGTGCTGGTCGACGCCGCCGAGGGGCCGCTGCCGCAGACCAAATTCGTGGTCTCCAAGGCGCTCAAGGTCGGTTTGAAGCCGATCGTCGTGATCAACAAGGTTGACCGTCCCGACGCGCGGGCAACCGAAGTCATCAACGAGGTGTTCGACCTGTTCGCGGCGCTCGACGCCAGCGAGGAGCAGCTCGACTTCCCGATCCTCTACGGGTCGGCCAAGCAAGGCTGGATGGCCGAGAGCCCGGACGGGTCGCAGGAAGCCGGCATGCAGCCGCTGTTCGACCTGATCGTGCGCCATGTCGCGCCGCCGACCGTCGAGGAAGGCCCGTTCCGCATGATCGGCACCATTCTGGAAGCCAACCCCTATCTCGGCCGCATCATCACCGGCCGTATTTCCTCAGGCTCGATCAAGCCGAACCAGGCCGTGAAGGTGCTGGGCGCCGACGGCAAGATGATCGAGCAGGGCCGCATCACCAAGATCCTCGCCTTCCGCGGCATCGAGCGCACTCCTCTCGACGAAGCCGAGGCAGGCGACATCGTCGCCATCGCCGGCCTGACCAAGGGCACCGTCGCCGACACCTTCTGCGATCCGTCGGTCGACACCCCGCTGGTGGCGCAGCCGATCGACCCCCCGACCGTGTCGATGTCCTTCATCGTCAACAACTCGCCGCTCGCCGGCACCGAAGGCGACAAGGTCACCAGCCGCATGATCCGCGACCGCCTGCTGCGCGAGTCCGAGGGCAACGTTGCGCTGCGGGTCGTCGAAGCCTCCGACAAGGACGCAATGGAAGTTTCAGGCCGTGGCGAATTGCAGCTCGCGATCCTGATCGAGACCATGCGCCGCGAGGGCTTCGAGCTTTCGGTGTCGCGTCCGCGTGTCGTATTTCAGAAGGACGAGGCCACCGGCGCCACCCTCGAGCCGATCGAGGAAGTCGTCATCGACGTCGACGAGGAGCATTCCGGTGTCGTCGTGCAGAAGATGAGCGAGCGCAAGTCCGAGCTGATCGAGATGAAGCCGTCCGGCGGCAACCGTCTGCGGCTGGTGTTCTACGCGCCGACCCGCGGCCTGATCGGCTACCAGGGCGAGCTGCTCACCGATACCCGCGGCACCGCGATCATGAACCGTCTGTTCCACGGCTACGCGCCGTACAAGGGCGAGATCCAGGGCCGCCGCAACGGCGTGCTGATCTCCAACGACCAGGGCGAAGCGGTGGCTTACGCCATGTTCAAGCTGGAAGATCGCGGCCCGATGATGATCGAGCCGGGCTGGAAGGTCTACAAGGGCATGATCGTCGGCGAGCATACCCGCGACAACGACCTCGAGATCAACGTGCTCAAGGGCAAGCAGCTCACCAACATCCGAACCACGTCGAAGGACGAAGCGGTGCGCCTGACCCCGCCGATCCGCATGACGCTGGAAAAGGCGCTGGCCTATATCGAGGACGACGAGCTGGTGGAGATCACGCCGAAGTCGATCCGCCTGCGCAAGCGGCACCTCGACCCGAACGAGCGCAAGCGCGCGGAAAAATCCAAGGAAGCGGTGGCTTAAGGCCACTCGGACACACGACGAATGCGTCATGGCCGGGCTTGTCCCGGCCATCCACGTCTTCGATACTGGTGTCAATGACGTGGATGCCCGGGACAAGCCCGGGCATGACGATGAAATTGACCGCTATGTCCCTCCCCTCCTCCGTCGACGTCGCGATCATCGGTGCGGGCGCCGCCGGCCTCGGCGCGGCGCATGCGCTGGCAGGCCCCGGCCTCTCCGTGATCGTGCTCGAGGCGCGTAACCGGCTCGGTGGCCGGGCCTGGACGGTGCAGGCCTCGCCCGAAGTCACCTTCGACGTCGGCTGCGGTTGGCTGCATTCGGCGGACAACAACTCCTTCGTCGCGATTGCAAAGCAGCTCGATTTCGAGGTCAACAAGGACCTCCCGCCCTGGCGCGAGCGCGCCTATGGCGACGCGTTTCCGAAAGCCGAGCGCGATGATTTCATGCACGCCATGGACGCCTTCTATCAGCGGCTGTGGGAGACCGCCCAGAAGGGCCAGGATGTCCCCGCGAGCTTCAGCCTGGAGCCCGGCAATCGCTGGAATCCCATGATCGACGCGATCTCGACCTACATTAACGGCTGCGAACTGAAGGACATGTCGACGCTGGACTGGGACGCCTACGAGGACAGCGACCTCAACTGGCGCGTCCGCCGCGGCTACGGCGCGCTGATCGCGGCCTATGGCGCGCCCTGCCTGGTGGCGCTGAACTGCAACGTCACGCTGATCGATCATTCCGGCCAGCGCATCCGCATCGAGACATCGCAGGGCACGCTGACCGCGGACAAGGTGATCGTCACCGTGCCGACCAATCTGATCGCCAATGAGGCGATCCGCTTTTCGCCACCTCTCCCCGCCAAGGTCGACGCCGCGGCCGGCCTGCCGCTCGGTGTCGATGACAAGGTGACGCTGGCGCTCGACGATGCCGAAGCCTTCCCGAAGGAAGGTAATTTGCGCGGCGCCACGATGCGCACTGACATGGGCACCTATCATATCCGCCCGTTCGGCCAGCCCTGCATCGAAGGCTTTTTCGGCGGCAGCTTTGCACGCGAACTGGAAGACGCGGGCGACGGCGCCATTGCCGCCCAAAGCATCGAGGAGATCGCAGGCTTCCTCGGCAACGACATCAGGCGAAAGCTGAAGCCGCTCTACGAGTCGCGCTGGGCCCACGACCCCTTCGCGAGAGGCTCCTACTCGCACGCCCTGCCCGGCCACGCCGGTGACCGCGCCGTGCTGGCGGCACCGACCGATGGGCGGCTGTTCTTTGCGGGAGAAGCGACGTCGCCGAACTTTTTCTCGACGGCGCATGGGGCGCGGGACTCAGGGGAGCGGGCGGCGAGGGAAGTGCTGGGCGTTCTGGGCAAACCGTAACCGCACGCTCGTCATTGCGAGCGCAGCGAAGCAATCCAGAATCTTTCCGCAGCGACACGGATCGCTTCGCTGCGCTCGCAATGACGAATTACTCGATCACCCGTGCTCGCAAATCGGCGTCAGGCACGAAGCACGCATCGTACTTGCCAAATATGCGGTAACGGTTGCGCGCAATGAGGCTATACACCGGGTCGCGCAACGCTTTCGGGACGGCAAACAACGCACGCACCCAGCCCCAGCCGGGAAGCTGCGACAGCACCGTCAGCGCAGCGTCCGACTTCATGAACACCTCGCCGCCGTGAATGACGGCATTGGTGTCGGGATCAGCGGGATCGATGCCGAACGTGCGCGCGAGCCGGGCGCCATAGTCGGACTGGATCGGCGTGAAGCGAAACCTCTTCCCCGTGTCGCGCGCGGCGACGAAGCGGACCCAGCGCGAGCAAAAAATGCAGACGCCGTCGAAGAGGATCACGTCGTCGTCAGGCCATTTTGGCATCAGCGATTGTCCAACATCAAAAGCGCAACAAGCATCAGCACGATCGCCGGCCCCGTCTTCACCAGTGCGCCGAGCGGCTCGATCCAAAGGTCCGGCGTCAGGATCGCGGCACCCAACATATAGCCCAGCGAAGCCAGGATGCCTGCAACGAGCCCGAGCGCAGCGGTGCGACGGAACGCGATCAACACGCCGATGCTCATATCCATCAGGCTGGTGGCGATGGTGATGGGATCGACGAGCGCCGAGGGAAAGTTGTGCGCACTCAGGATGCCAGCAGCGGCGCGATAGGACACGAACAGCGCGATGAAACCGGAGACGCACCAGAACGCGACAAGGCTCGCGAAGATCAGCGTCTTCACCAAAAACAGCCGCGCGAACCATTTGTCCTGGATCGTGGCGGGGTGGCGCCCGACCGTCTGAGCCAGTGATTTCGGCACGATGCCCGTGGCGGCGATCCACGCCGAGGGATCGCCGGTGACGCCGCGGCGCAGCTCGGCGATGGCCGTGGAGCGCATCGGCGGTATCCAGCCGAGATAGTTGGCGACATCGCCGCCTTTCGCGTCGAGATCGAGCACGAAGGACGGCATCGCGACGCGCGACCAGCCGGCCGTACCGAACGCGATACGGAACTGCTTGATGACGCCAGCCATTGTAATCGGTTCGACCTGCATCAGGTCCCAGTTCACGGCCTTCACCGATGCGTCGTCGATATCGCGCGCGGCAAGCCAGGCAATGGTGGCGGAAATATCCTCGACAGCAACGGGCTGGAACGGCGTCGCCATCTCCTTCTCCGGCAGGTCGAGCGGGGAGGCCGCAAGCGTGCGGAGCATCGCGCTGCCGCCATAGGCCGACGGCGCGACCACGAAACCGGGCCGCAGGATGGCGTGGGGAGTGCCGGAAGCCACGATCAAACGTTCGGCCTCACGCTTCGTCGTTGCGAACGCGGTTCGATCCTCGCCGGCGGTCCCGGGAATCGAGATGTGCACAAACCGGATCGCACGGCCGCTGCCGCCAATCGCCTGAAGCAATCGTATGACGAGATCGCGATGCACCGCGTTGGTATCGCTGCCGGGGCCGTCCTGGAGCACGCCGAGGCAGTTCACGACGACATCGACCGCGTGCTCACCAAGGAGGCGCGTCAGAGCCGCCGCATCGAGGGAGAGGATCGGCAGCTCGATGTCCAGCGCGCTCATCTTCTGCGCCACCGACAGGCTGCGCGCCACCCCGATCACGCGAAATCCATGCGCGCGAAGATCGTCGGTGACGTAGCGGCCGATCAGGCCGGAGGCGCCGAGCACGAGAATGGTTCGCTGGCTCATGACCTTCCTCAAAACGGTTTTGCGATCATCAGCCAGAGGATCAGCATCGTGGCCCCGAAGCCGGGGAAACCGAACGCGAACCAGCGGCGAAACAGGACGAAATAGCGCTCCGGAAGCGCGCCACGCTGCTCGGCGGCCTTCCGCGCGAGATCGCGCATCTCGATCTGCATGAAGATCACGGGGATCCAGAACAAGCCAGCAATTGCATAGAGCGCAAGGGAGGCGAGCAGCCAGCGCTCGGCGACCGACGTTGCCGAGAGCATCATCAGCAGGCCGCCCGTGACCGGCTGGAGGATCACGGCGGACAACGTGAAGATCGCGTCGGCGATCACGACTGCCGAAGCGGTGCGCGCGATGAACGCCACGTCGTTCGTGCGATGTGCCATCAGCATGAAGAAGGCAATGCCGGTTCCGGTGCCGAGGATGACGATAGCTCCGAGCACGTGCAGATATTTGATGAGGAAATACAGCGTCATGGCTTCTTGGTCACCACGGGCTTGGGCAGGCTCAACCCACGCGCAAGCTCGGCACTCGCGGCTTTGACGCCTGCCTCGGTTTCGATCATCCAGTGGCCCTCGCTACCGACGGCCGGCGTCGTGCGGAAGTCGACCTTGCCACCGCCGCCGCGAAACGCATCGACCAACGCAAGCGAAAATGCCGGTGCAAAGTAGCTGTCATTGGCGGCAACGAGCCATGTGATGGGGATGCGCGCGGCCTTGCCGAATTCAGCCGCCGCGGCGAGAAGCGTATGCGGCGCGCAGATCCGGTTCGGCTCGTCATTGGCATGGCCGCCGCGGCCCGGCGCAATGGCGATGATGGCGGAGATCGCCTTCGGATCGGCATTCGCGAGCGCCAGCGCGCCCCAACCGCCGGCGGAATGGCCGATCACGATCGCGGCGTCCTTGCGGATAAAATCCTGCTTTCGCACATAGTCCAGCGCGAGCGCGATTTCGTCGGCCGTTGCGCGGCCCGAGCGCACGTAGTCCGCCTCGTCGCAGCCACCCTGGTCCTCGACATAGCGGCCACCGGTCGCACCATGGCCGAGCCGTTCGGGCACCAGCACGGCGAAGCCGCGCGCGATGAGGAATGCCGTGAGTGCGCGATATTCCGGCTGTGGCGTTTGCGCGCGCCGCAAGCCATTTTGCGTCGAAGCATGCGCGATCACCGCAAGCCGGAACGGGCCGGCACCCGGCGGGCGAAACAGCTGGGCATGAGCGGAGATGTCGGTATCCGGCGACGGCACGCGCCATTGCTGACGGCGAAACGGATCGCCCTCCGCTCCGGACGAACCAAACGTGACCTGAGCGCACACGGGCGGCGCGGTCAGCAAGGCCAACAGAGCCAGGAGCACGAGAATGTTGGGGATCCGCATGAATTGCCGGAGGCGAGAACAGCGACAGTTAGACTAGTAGGAACGAATCAATATCGGCAGGCTTTCTGCGTTGCCATTGCCGTTCATTCGTTGCCGCAAAGCAGTTTTGCACCGTCGCAGAGCACCCCGGTGCCATTCGAATCGGCGTCTTGTCTTTTTTCGGTACAACATGGTTCAAATACTGATGCAGAAAGTCCACACGTTAACCGATAATTAACGATAGGTCTTGCCGCCGGCGCGGCGACTTGGTTTGATCACGTCCATGAGCACAACCCTGATCGAGGTCCGGCCGGCCAAAGCCGCAGATGCAACTGCGGTGGCGTCCACCCATGACGAAGCCTGGCGCTCCGCCTATCAGGGCATCATTCCCGGCGCCGAACTGGAGAAGCTGATCAACCGCCGCGGTCCGCAATGGTGGGACAGCGCGATCCGCAAGGGCAGCCGCGTCAGCGTGCTGGTGTTCGGCGACAAGATCGCAGGCTACGCCAATTACGGCCGCAACCGCGCCCGCAGCCTGCATTTCGACGGCGAGGTCTACGAGCTTTATCTGCGTCCTGAATTCCAGGGCCTGGGCTTTGGTCGCCGCCTGTTCACCGCGGCCCGCCGCGACCTGATGCAGAGCGGCCTGAAGAGCATGGTGGTGTGGGCGCTCTCGGACAACGATCCGGCCACCGAGTTCTACCGCGCCTTGGGCGGCCGCATGGTGGCGCGATCCTCGGAGCGTTTCGGGCCGAAGTCGCTCGACAAGGTTGCCTTCGCTTGGACCAATTGAGCTGCTGAAGTCCCGCCGGCAGCGTTTTCCTTCCGTCGATACCGCTGCCTTGAGCCGGTGATCGCCGGATTCATTATTTCACAAAAACGCGATGGATCAGCGGGCCAAGCCCGCGTATGACAGCGCCAAAATCGCTGCCGGGTGCGATTTAACCTCGGCAACAACGGAGCCTTGAATGCGTATCGATGCGGTCTCGATCGGGAAAAACGTCCCTCACGACGTCAACGTCATCATCGAAGTCCCCGTGGGCGGCGAACCGATCAAGTACGAGATGGACAAGGAAGCCGGCACGCTGGTGGTTGACCGCTTCCTCTACACGCCGATGCGTTACCCCGGGAACTACGGCTTCATTCCGCACACGCTGTCCGACGACGGCGATCCCTGCGACGTCCTCATCATCAACACCCGCGCCATCATTCCCGGCGCGGTCATGAGCGTGCGCCCGGTCGGCGTGCTGTTCATGGAAGACGAAGCCGGCGGCGACGAGAAGATTCTTGCGGTGCCGTCGTCGAAGCTGACGCAGCGCTATGACAAGGTGAAGTCGTATTCCGACCTGCCGGACATCACGCTCCAGCAGATCCAGCACTTCTTCGAGCACTACAAGGATCTCGAACCCGGCAAGTGGGTGAAGATCCTGCGCTGGGGCGGCCCCGAAGATGCGCACAAGCTGATCCTCGAAGGCATCGATCGCGAGAAAAAGAAGAAGGCCTGAGCTCTGCTCCCTCGCCCCGCTTGCGGGGCGAGGTGAACTACACCGCCGGCTTCGGCAGCCCTGCAATCGCGCAGGCCGCGCGCAACGTGTTCACGAGCAGGCAGGCGACTGTCATCTGACCGACGCCGCCCGGTACCGGCGTGATGGCGCCAGCCACGGCGAGCGCTTCCTGATAGGCAACATCGCCGACGAGACGCGTCTTGCCGTCGTCCCTCGGAATCCGGTTGATGCCGACGTCGATCACGGTCGCCCCCGGCTTCAGCCAGTCGCCGCGCACCATCTCGCACTTTCCGACGGCGGCATAAACGAGGTCTGCGCGCCTCACGAGCCCGGGCAGGTCACGCGAGCGCGAATGCGCGATGGTCACCGTGGCGTTCTCGTTCAGCAACAGCTGCACCAGCGGTCGGCCGACGAGGTTGGAGCGGCCGATGACGATGGCGTTCATGCCTTCAAGCGAAGCATGCACGCTCTTGGTCAAAATGATGCAGCCGAGCGGCGTGCAGGGCGACAGCGCCTCGAAACCGCCGGCGAGGCGGCCGGCATTGTTCGGATGCAGCCCGTCGACATCCTTGGCGGGGTCGATGGCATTGACGACCGCCTCGGTATTGAGGCCCTTGGGCAGCGGTAGTTGCACCAGAATACCGTGCACGGCGGGATCGCGGTTGAGTTTTGCGACCAGCGCCAGGAGATCTGCTTGCGAGACGTCGGCCGGCAGCTTGTGCTCGAACGAGGCCATGCCAGCGGCCTGGGTCTGGGTGTGTTTCGACCGGACATAGACCTCGCTCGCCGGGTCGCTTCCGACCAGGACCACCGCAAGGCCCGGAACCAGATTGTGCTCGCGCTTGACGCGTGCGACCTCGTCGGCGACGCGGGCGCGAAGTTCTGCGGCGATGACTTTTCCGTCGATGATCTTGGCGGTCATGTCAGTTCCCTCAGTCTGTCGATTTGGCTGATGCGAGCTGGCGCTGGGCTTCGCCGAGCCGCGCCGGATCGCCGTCGACCGCGATCTGCTTCAGCCGCGAGGTCGCTCCCGACAGGAGTTTGACGCTGGCCTTGGGCACGCCCAACGATTTCGCCAGCAGCACCAGAACGGCCTTGTTGGCCTCGCCGCCATCTGCGATAGCGCGCACCCGCACCTTGAGCACGCTGCGGCCATCGGAGAGCTGCTCGATCCCGTCGATGTCGTCGCGGACGCCGCGCGGCGTCACCCGCAGCGCGATGCTGATACCTGCGGCCCCGTAACGCCAAGGTTCCTTGATGACAAGGTTCTTTGGCAACCCAGGGCGCTCCAGCTTGCTTAGATCACGTTCGGGTAGATGTAATACAGGATCACCCGCTCGATGAACATGATGAGCAGGATCAGGATGATCGGCGAGATGTCGAGGCCGCCGAGGCTGGGCAGGAAATTGCGAATCGGAGCCAGGACCGGCTCGGTGATTCGGTACAGGAACTCCGCCACCGCCGAAACGAACTGGTTGCGGGTGTTCACGACGTTGAAGGCGATCAGCCAGGACAGGATCGCGGACGCGATCAGCAGCCAGACGTAGAGGTCGAGCACGATGATGACGATGTCGAGAACGGCACGCATGGCTTTTAAAGACTCTGACTTTTGAAAATTCTGGCTGCGGTCGGGATTGACGCCTGCTGCTAGATATCGGTTCCCCCCGGTCCAAACAAGGGAAGTCGGTGCCGGGATGGCTAAAACCGGGTTACACCCGTCCTTGACTTGACCTTGGCGGGGACTTAAATGGCGCCCGGTTGTCGGCCGCATTGACCAGAGCGGCCTACAAAAGGGGCCATAGCTCAGCTGGGAGAGCGCGTCGTTCGCAATGACGAGGTCGGCGGTTCGATCCCGCCTGGCTCCACCACGCTTCGCCCTTCGGGCTACGCGTGGCGCAGCCGCGCGGAGCTCGAGGGGCGAAGCGTGGTGTCCGGCGTAGCCCGCAGGGCGAAGACGGACTGCCCCTTAAGCTTCCCTACTTCCCCGTAAACCTTGGCGGCCGCTTCTCCATGAAGCTCGCGACTCCCTCCCGGAAATCGCTGCCGTTCAGCGCCACCATCATGTCCCGATTGGCTTCGATCGTCGCCTCCGCCAGCGTCTGGAACGGCACCTCGTAGAGCTGCCGCTTGATCACGGCCATCGCGCTCGGCGAGACGAAATCGGCGAGGTCGCGCGCATAGGCATAGGTCTCCTCGCGCAGCTTCTCGGGCGAGCAGAGCCGATTCACCAGCCCCATCCGCAGCGCCTCGTCACTCGAAACGCGGCGCGCCGAGAGCAACAGATCCATCGCGTTGGCGTGGCCGACGATTCGCGGCAGCATCCAGCTGATGCCGTGCTCGGCGATCAGACCACGCCGGGCGAAGGCGGTGGTGAACACGGTGTTGTCGGCGGCAAAGCGCAGGTCGCAATAGAGCGCGTGGACGAGGCCGATGCCGGCGGTCGCTCCATTGAGCATGGCGATGACAGGCTTTCCGATCGACGGGTAGAAGCCATAGCGCGTCTGCCAGTCCGGCCGCCGGTTCATGTCGAAGGGCGGCAGGTTCGACGCACGCCTGACATCATCGGGGTCGAGCCCCTTCAATGCGTCCATGTCGGCACCGGCGCAGAAGGCGCGGCCTGCGCCGGTGATCACGATGACGCGGACATTGTCATCGGCGCTCGATGCTTCCATCGCATGGCGCACGTCGCGCTCCATGATCGGCGTCCACGCATTCATGCGATCGGGACGGTTGAGCGTGATGGTCGCGACCTTGTCGCTGACCTCATAGAGAATGTGTTCGTAAGCCATGGTGCTCTCCCTTTGTTTGCCGGCGCAGTTTCGCGCGCGCTCGTTGACATGAGCCTAGCATATCAAGGGATGAGACAAGGGCTTGTGCCAACGGCCTGGGAGGCGCGATCACTCGGCGGCTTGCGCCAGCAACGGCCGACGCGCCAGCCAGCCGTCGATGAATTGATCAAGCCAGGCCCGTTCCGCGGCATCGTAGACGGCACGGTCCGCGAAGTGATGATGCCGCTGCCGCGCGCCGGGCGCGCTGAGACCGTCATAGCCGCGCGTGGTCCAGCAATGCATCATGGCGTAGGTCACGTCAGGATGAAACTGCACGCCGAAAGCGTTGCCGGTGCGGAACGCCTGCACCGGAAAATCATCGCCTTCGGCAAGCAGTTCAGCGCCAACCGGTAGCTCGAAGCCTTCGCGATGCCAGTGATAGACCCGTGCCGGCCAATTCGGGCAGAGCCCGTGTCCCGCGGGTGTCGGGCGGATCGGGTAGTAGCCGATCTGGGTCAGCGCATCGGCATGCGGCGCGACGCGGGCTCCTAACTGCTTCGCGAGCATCTGCGCGCCGAGGCAGATGCCGAGGAACGGCCGCTGTTCGCGGAGCGGAATTTCGATCCAGTCGATCTCGCGGCGGATGTAGTCGTCGGGATCATTGGCGCTCATGGGACCGCCGAAGACCACAGCGCCGGCATGCTGGTCGAGGGTCTCAGGCAGCGGATCGCCGAGGCGGGGACGGCGGATGTCGAGGCGGTGGCCAAGGGCGCGCAGCGCATTGCCGACGCGGCCGGGCGTCGAGGATTCCTGATGCAGGATGATCAGAACCGGCAACCGGGTTTCGAAGGCGGCGACATCAGGCGTCCTTCTGGGGAAGGGCACCACATCTGCGCCACCAAATCTGTCCGTCCGGAACGACATGGTCTTTGCGACTGCTATCGGTTCTGACCGCCAGCATAACTAAGCGATCGTTAATTTCGTGTGAGTTTGCGCACACACACTCCCGATAGAAAGCAAGCTCCGGGCCACGACCGACCGAGAGCTCCCTCTAGCGTCTTTGTCTCTGAAACCGGCTGGTGGCGGACAGGATGAAGCCGCGCGGGAAGAAGCGCAGCGCGAATGGCACAATCTTGATGCCCAGACCGGGGAGCACGGCCCGCTTGTTGGCCATCAGGCCGCGATAGGCCTGTCGTGCGACCTCAGCGGCAGGAACATTGAGAAGGGCCGTATCATGTCCGGACCCAACGCCGGCGCGCGCCTGGAATTCGGTGGGCACCGGGCCCGGGCAAAGTACGGTGACGCGAACGCCGTGCGGTGCAAGCTCCGCCCGCAAGGCCTCGGTGAAGGAAATGACATAGGCCTTGGACGCGTAATAGACCGCCATGCCGGGGCCGGGCAGATAGCCGGCGACCGATCCGACGTTGAGAAGGCCACCCTTGTTCCTGATCAGCTGATCGGCAAAGCGCAGCGACAGATCCGTCAGAGCCCGGACATTGACATCCACTATGCCGACCTGCTCGACGCGGTCGCGCTCAATTGCGTCGCCGAACACGCCGAAGCCGGCATTGTTGACGAGATGATCGAGCTCGACGCCTTCGGCAGCGAGTGCGGCGGCGATCTTCTCGCCGGCATCCGCATCCTCAAGATCGCAGGCGATCACGATCGGCTTTTTGCCACCCTTGGCAGCGAGCTCGTTTGCGAGCGCCTCGAGCCGGTCCGCGCGTCGCGCCGTCAGCGCAAGACGGTGTCCGTTCGCGGCGAACACACGCGCTAGCTCCGTGCCGATGCCCGCCGAGGCACCGGTGATCAACGTTACCCGCTCAGTCACGATCGAGATCTCTTGAATTGAAGTTTTTTTGGCGCCGCAATGCTGGAACGAGAGCATAGGCCGTGCGCGACAGGCAAGCGGCGTCCACCGCATAGCCACCTGAGCGGGAAACGGGGAAGCAGGAAAACCCCGTTTTTACAGGGGAAAACCGGAACCAGGGCAGCCCCGAGGCTACATTAAAGTTTCGTCATGTGGTCCGCACAACCGCCAATTGGCGGTATTGGCAGTGATCACCCGCCGACCGCGCTGTCCTTGACCTGACCACCGGCACGATCTGCGACCGCGTGCTTCAGGTCGATCCGGTCGCGTTGCGAAATCCCGAGCAGGTCGGAGGCACGCCAGACCACATTATCCTCGAACTCGGTAACCTGGCCATCGGCATAGACCAGCTCCCACATCATCTGGACGACCCGCTTGCGGCCCTCTTCGTCGAGCGAGCGCATCATGATGCTGGTGAAGTGATAGAGGTCGACCGCCTCGCCCTCGACCTCCGTCGCATCCGCGATCAGACGATCCGCGGTGCCGCGATCGAGCCCAAAGTGGCTTTCGATCAGGCTGTGCAATTTGCGCTGCTCGGCAGCCGTCGGCTGGCCGTCCAGCGAGATCACATGAACCAGCAGCGCGGTCGCCGCCAGCCGGTAATCACCGTCACCGAAAGCGCGGTCCTGGGCATGGGGAGCAACAATGTCGGCGATGAATTGGCGCAGGCCGTCGAGCATAAGGTCCTACCGAAATCGATGAAGCCGCGGAGCGCGACCGCTACCAGCATTATATGAGTAGGAAATTCAACCGGCGCAACGTGCGTCAGTTCCGCGCGTCGCATTACGTTTCGGCAATCTGAGTCTGTGATTTTGGAGTAGGGCAAGGCAAGTGCGCACATGTGGTCCCGGCGAAGGCCGGGACCCATAACCACAGGCTGCGGTTTGGCGAAGGCTTTGGTAACGACCATCCAGCCTGTTTCGGAAATCACGCGGTATGGTCCCGGCCTTCGCCGGGACGACACCAGTCACGGTATCTCGTACACCACCATCTTGTCGGCGATGCCGCGCAGTGCGGCCTGCTTCTGGATCGGCCTGATTTCGCGCTGCTTGAGGACTTCGGCAACCGCCGGCGCATCCAGCACCGGGCCGGTGATGTGAATCTCCTGCGCGGTCGAGAGGCTCTGCACGCGGGCGGCGATGTTGACGGTCTGGCCGAAATAATCCTGCCGCTCGTTCAGCATCACCGCGAGGCACGGACCTTCGTGGATGCCGATCTTGACGATGAGATCGGCAGTACCGCGCTTTTTGTTGAGCTCGTCCATCGCCGCGCGCATCCGCAAACCCGCTGCGATCGCATGCTCGGGACGGACGAAGGTCGCCATCACGGCGTCGCCGATGGTCTTCACCACCGCGCCTTTCTCGGAGGAGATGATCTCGAGCAGCGCATGGAAATGCGCGCGCACGAGGTCGAAGGCGGCAAGATCGCCGACGCGCTCATAGAGCGCGGTCGATCCCTTCAGATCGGTGAACAGGAAGGTCAGCGAGGTGATCTGGAGCCGCTGGTCGAGACTGAGATTGTCCGCCTTGAACACATCACGAAACGTCTGGTTCGACAGCATCCGCTTGGCGGTCAGGAACGGCTTGCGCTTGCCGATGAGGTGATGGAGCGCCTCGGCCGCGATGAACACCGACGGCAGCACGCGTACGCCGGCCTGGTTCTCCAGCGACAGCCGCAGCGGGCCCGGCCGCATGGTCGTGGTTCCCGTCGGCGCCTGCACCCTGTTGTACATGATGGCGAGCTGCTGACGGTCCTTGGTGGGCTCGCCCTGCACGTCGATGAAATGCGCCGCGTGCGTCACCGGTTCGAAGATGATGATGAAATCGTCCGGCAGTTGCAGCGACATGGTCGCCTTCTCGCCGGCCGGGAGCTCCATCGTGTCCAGCGTCACCTCGTTGGCGAGCGTCGCAAACGATTCCTTGTTGAAGTCGACGCCGGAACTCCAGAACACCTGCTTGAAGTACTCCCACACCGGAAGCGTATCGGGATCATGCGCCGCAATGCGCCGGACACGTGAATTGACGGTGAAGGAGACTTCGACCTGATCATCGACGGAGGCCTTGTAGCCGCAGGCGCACAGCGCACAATGATAATCGTCTGGCTTGAGCGCCTTCAGGGTCGAGTGCGCACCCAACACGCCGCCGCAGCCCGGGCACAGCACATTCCAGCCCAGATCGAACAGGCCGAGCCGCGCCGAATGCAGGAATGCCGAGATCGCGTGCTCTTCATCGAGACCGTGCTGCTTCGCGAAATCGAGGACATTGACGCGGTTGAGCTCGTGATCTTCGCCGTCCTCGATGAGGCGCGCGATCGCATCGACCACTTTCGAATCGGCGGTCTGCTTCAGAACGGAAAACTGGGCCTGGATATCGCTCATGGCGCAACTCTATCTGGAGTGGATCACGCCGTCGGCCAGGCGAACGCCTGTCACCGACGCGTGATGCGGAACAGCGGCGAACGGTCCGGCTGGGTCGTGACGACACCGAGCGGAATGACAGGGCCGGTATCGGCAAGCTCGACACGGAACGCACCGATCAGCCGGGCCAGCGCCAGCACGGATTCGGCTTGCGCGAAGGGGGCGCCGACGCAGACGCGCGGACCAGCGCCAAAGGGCAGATACGCGAATCGATCGGGCGCTTCCGTGGACATGAAGCGTCTTGGAATGAACGCGTTCGGCTGATCCCACAGCTTCTCGTGCCGGTGCAGCAGCCACGGTGCGATCATGATGATGTCGCCCTTGCCGATGGCGACGCCGGCCGCGTTGTCCTTCTCGCGCGCGGCCCGGGCGATCAGGAAGGCCGGCGGATAAAGCCGCATGGTCTCCTCGATCACGGCGCGGGTGAACTTCTGCCGATCGATGTCGGCCATGCTGTCGAGGTGCTCGCCGCGGGTCTCGGAGGCGATCTCCTCCTGCGTATCGGGATCGAGCGCGAGCAGATAGAGCGCCCAGAACAGCGCGGTCGCCGTGGTCTCGTGACCCGCGAGGATCATAGTCGCGACTTCGTCGACCAGTTGTTCGTCCGAAAAGCCCTTGCCGGTTTCAGGGTCACGCGCCTCGTCCATGAGATCGAAAAGATCGCGCGGCGGCGCGCCGTCTTTCTTGCCCCTCTCACGCCGCTCGGCGATCAGCATCGCGACGAATTCGGTCCAGCGCTTGCGGAAACGGGCGCGGGCAAAATCCATCGGACTCGGCCAGGACAGCGGCAGCACCATGTCGAGCAAGTACGGCCGTCCGAGTCGGGCTCCATACTCCATGACGAAGTTGCGCAAGGTCGGACCATGCCGGTCCATGCCGAACGAGAACATGGTGCGGCCGGCGATCTCCAGCGTCATGCGCTGCATGATCTCGCGCAGATCGACCGGCTCGCTCGTTCGCCCGTCGAGCTTTGCGATGGTCTCGTCGAGCACCGCCGTCATGTGCGGAACGAGATTTGCTGTCGCACGCGGCGTGAACGCCGGCGCGAGGGTGCGGCGCTGAAACGTCCACGAATGGCCCTCCGCAATCAGAAGACCGTCGCCGAGCACGGGACGAAGCATGCGGATGCCCGCCGGAGTACGCGAATAATTCTCGTAATTGCTGAGCAGGACATGCCGGATCGCATCCGGCCGGTTCAGGATGAAGCTGTTGCGGAAGAAGAAGCGGCCCTCAATGACGTCTTCCTCATAGGCGCGCTGCCCCCAGGTCGCGATCATATTCCGCTTGATCACGGCAAGCCGGCCGAGGAACGACATGTCGTCGGGCGCTCGCGGCGGCGTCGGAGGGACGATGGGCCGACGCACGCTGGCGATGTTCATGGCTCTCTCCCGGAGGGGTGGCGCAGGCAGTTAGCTAGTAAGTCAGCTCGGCAATCGCAATCCTGTTCTCGGAGGCAGGCCAGGCGCGTGCCACAATTCGTTCTTCGTTGAATTCGGCCACGATGTTACGCCCGACCTCGCCGGCCGGAAGGCGCAGTGTTGCTGTCGAATCCGTGGGCACACCCGATTTGACGTCCGCCGGCTCCTTGCCGTCGAGCAGCACCACGTCCCGCGGCAGGCCGAAATAGCCGCGCGGACGCGACATGATCACGACGGCCCCGGCGTCCTTGTCCGCGGGACCGAGCGGGCGCGCGGCGCGCAGGTGAACGACGTCGGACGAGCGCGGGAAGGGCGAGCGGTAGATGTGCGTCGTCGGCGCATCCGGCGCTGCGAGGGCGAATTCGAGCGACCAGGAAGGTTCGACCTGCGCCGGTCCCCAGCGGCCGTCGGCGCCGGTCTTCGCGCTGTGCACGGCGCTGCCCTTGCGCTCACCGGTTTCAGGATCAACCCGAAAGATATCGACGGTTGCACCGGCCACCGGCCGATTGGTCGGCGCACCGCCCGGTGTGCCCGTCACGAGGCCGCTCAGCCTGACGCTCTGCTCCGGCACAATCGAGATTCGCGCGGGCTCGCGGCCGGCAATGAACTTATAGATCTCGCGGAAGGCTCGGGGGTGAAACGCCACCTCGCGATGATCGAGTGCGCCCAGCACGAGGTTGGTGGCCCCCTTCAACTCCGGACCTTCGACGCTGACGCCGGTCGGCGTGCCGGGCTTGCCGATGAAGCGGCCATCGGCCTGCGCGTATTTGTCCATGCCGTCGCTGCGCAAGGTCAGGAAGGCAACACCCGGCGTCACCTCACTCTCGCCCTCGTTCAGGCCGAGCAGGAACGCGCCGCGGCCGTTGAACTCGCTGTTGGGCTGGTCGTCAGTCGCGAACACGCCGTGATTGGGCGTGCCGCACAGCACGGCGTGGCTGACATCGCCGGCGCCGCCGTTCTTGATGACGTTGCGGATGGCATAGCCGCCGCGCGAGCTGCCGACCAGCGCCACGCGGGCGGCGCCGGTGCTGCGCTTCAATTCGGCTATGGCGGCGGCGAGCTCGCGGCGCTGGTCCTCGGTCGAGGAGCGGCCCGCCTGCTCGACCTTGTCGTCACTTCGCGCATTGGGATCGTTGAAATTGATCGCATGCATGCGATCGCGCGCAATGCCGTTGGATTCCATCCGCCACAAGGTCGTCATCCAGAGCGCGTCGTAGTCGCCATTGCCGTGGACGAACAGGATTGGCGGCACCTCGCTCGGCGCAGTGGGTGCGGATTGAGCCAATGCGCCCGTGCGCAAGCTCGCAATTGCGAAGGGCAAGCTGCCGGCACCTTGCAAGATCATCCGTCGTGACAGCTTCATCTGTTCCTCCCCGGCAAAAGCATCTCTGTGCACCGCTTATACCGGCCTAACCACTGGACAGCGAAGGACTTTCGCGGGCATCACTGAACTTGCCGAAATCGCCCAAAGACCACGCCGACGCCACTTCTGCCAGCCCATTTGGAAGGGGATATGACCGAGCAGACGAACCGTCAGAAAATTGACGCCGACGGCATCATGGCGCCGCTACGGTACACCGTGTTCCGGCGCATCTGGCTCGCCAGCCTGCTCTCCAATCTCGGCCTGCTGATCCAGGGCGTGGGCGCCGCCTGGGCGATGACGCAGATGGCGGCCTCGGCGGACAAGGTGGCGCTGGTACAGACCGCCCTGATGCTGCCGATCATGCTGATCTCGATGCCGGCGGGCGCCATCGCCGACATGTATGACCGCCGTATCGTCACCCTGATCGCGCTCATGATCGCGCTGACTGGCGCGACCGCACTCACGGTCCTGGCCTGGCTCAACTTCATTTCCCCGGAAACGCTGCTCGCCTTCTGCTTCGTCGTCGGCAGCGGCAACGCACTGTTCGGTCCGGCCTGGCAGTCCTCGGTCAGCGAGCAGGTGCCGCCCGATGCACTGCCGTCAGCCGTCGCGCTGAACGGCATCAGCTACAACATCGCCCGCAGCTTCGGCCCTGCGGTCGGCGGTGTCATCGTCGCCGCACTCGGTGCTGTCGCGGCGTTCGCGTGTAACGCGATCCTCTATTTGCCGCTGTTGGTGGTGCTGCTGCTCTGGCGGCGCAACACCGAACCCTCGCGCCTGCCGCGGGAGAAGCTCAACCGCGCCATGGTATCGGGCTTCCGCTACATCACCAATTCGCCGCCGATCAAGATCGTGCTGTTGCGCACGCTGGTGATGGGCCTGATTGGCGGTGCCATCATGGCGTTGATGCCGCTGGTCGCACGTGATCTGCTGCATGGCGGCGCGCAAACCTACGGCATCATGCTCGGCGCCTTCGGAATGGGCGCTGTGATCGGCGCGCTCAACATCCACGAATTGCGCAAGCGCATGAGCGGCGAAGCCGCGATCCGCGCCTGCACCATCTCGATGGCGTTTGCGATGGCCGCTCTCGCCGTGAGCACCGAGCCGGTGCTGACCGCGGCTGCGCTGGTGCTCGCCGGCGCGGTCTGGATGGCCGCCATCGCGCTGTTCAATATCGGCGTGCAGCTCTCGGCGCCGCGCTGGGTCGCCGGCCGCTCGCTCGCGGCGTTTCAGGCTTCGATTTCCGGCGGCATCGCGATCGGCGCCTGGGGTTGGGGCCATCTCACCGACTATGCCGGCGTCGAGGTAGCGCTGCTGACGGCCGCCGGCCTGATGCTGATCTCGCCGGTGCTCGGGATCTGGCTCACGATGCCGCGCGTCGGCGCCCGCAACGAAGACGCCGATCTGCTGGCCGATCCGGAAGTCAAACTGTCGCTCACGGCGCGCAGCGGGCCGCTGGTGGTCGAGATCGAATACCGCGTCGCCCAAGAGAACGCCCGCGCCTTTCACAACGTGATGCAGGACGTGCAGCTCTCTCGCCAGCGCAACGGCGCCTATGGCTGGTCGATCGCGCGCGACATCGCCGATCCCGAATTGTGGACCGAGCGCTATCATTGCCCGACTTGGCTCGACTATCTGCGCCAGCGCAACCGCTCGACCCAGTCCGAACGCGCGCTGCATCAGGAGGCGATCGATTTCCACATCGGCCCGGATCCGGTGCGGATCCGCCGCATGCTCGAGCGTCCGTTCGGCTCAGTGCGCTGGAAAGAGGAGACGCCGGACCAGGCAGCAAGTGAGGTGCTGCCCGTGGTCGCCACTGCGGCGGGAAGCAGCACTTAGGTTTTGCGAGTCCGTAGCGACGTCTTACTGCCCGTGATCCGTCAGCACCTTGTCGCAGCCCTTGGTGAGCCGCGTACGGTTCTGCTTGAGGCAGGCGAGCACGGCGCCATCGCCATTGTTCATCACCGGACGGCAGAAGCGCGTGACGTCGCGCGCGCAGGCGTCGTGACCGGGCTGCTGCGCTGACGCAGCCGATGCAAACAGGATCAATGGAATGATGCAAAGAAATCTGGTCATCGCGTAATGCCTCTTACCCGGAAGATGTGCGGGCGAAGCTAGAGCGACGATCCCGAAGCCGCAACGGCTTTATTGGCAGACGGGCTTGCGCCGCCGCGGCGCTCCGGCATCACGCCGGGGCACATCGCGAGGGGAGCTAACCGACGCAACGACGCTATCGTTGCTGTTACTGACCGACTCTTATTGACTGTCCCGGGCGTCAGCGACCTTGCGTGACGCGCCGCCCTTGGCGAGATCCTTGTCCATCACCGCACGGCAACCGGCGCTCAGATCCGAACGATGCTTCATCATGCACGCCGTGATCTTCGGGATGTTCGGGATTTCCGACGAGCACAGGCGGAAAGCGTCGCCGGTGCACTGCTGCTGCGCTTCGGACGAGAAGGCGAAGCTCGAGCCGGTCGAGGCGATCGAGAGGATGGCGGCAAAGCCCAGAGCCAGGCTGACGTCGCGGATCTTGCTACTTAAGGACTTGATGTTCAGCGAGTTGGTCATTTGAAGCTCCCATTGGCACCGCGGAAGCGGGCCCGCCGTTGTTGATGGGATTGACCATGCTCCAGCAAAACAGTTCCGACTGTGATGACGGTCACGGGAGGCTCACCCTCTGTGACCTCGGTCACGCTGGCGCACCTCGCTGAAATTCCTTCGTATCCGCTGTCGTGTTGGTGTCACGTTAACTGTTCCTTCGCATTAATGGCTCGTCGAGCGGGAAATTCCGCCGGTTTGGTTGCGTAATTGGAAAGAATGGCGATGCGTAATGCGTTGGGCCTGATGCTGGCCAGTGTAGTTGCGGCGGTCGTGATTGCCGCCGGCGGTTGGTTTTATTATTCCTCGCGCGCCGACCAGGCCGCTCCCAAGACGATTGCCGCCCGTGCCGCCGATCCATTGCCGGCACAGGCGAAGCTCGCCGCCAAGGACGACGTCGCGACCACGGCCGCGATCGCGGCCAAGCCGGCGGCAGCAGCCCCGGCGCCCGCACCCGCGCCGATGCCGGTTCAGCAGAAATCGACCTGCGCCAATCCCAACGCGCTCGGCGTCTCCCGCGTGGTCGAGATCGACACCACCGGCGGTCCGGGCTTCGGCTTCGATCATTTCAAGCAGTTCGACTTCCTCACCGACAAGGAGGTCGTGCTGACGTTCGACGACGGCCCCTGGCCGGTCAACACGCCCGCCGTACTGAAGGCGCTCGCGGACGAATGCGCCAAGGGCCTGTTCTTCTCGGTCGGCAAGCATGCGACCTACCACCCGGAGATCCTGCGCCAGGTGCTGGCCCAGGGCCATACGGTCGGCACGCACACCTGGTCGCACGTCAATCTGAACGGCAAGAAGATGACCGAGCAGATGGCCAAGGACGAGGTCGAAAAGGGCATTAGCGCGGTGAAATACGCGCTCGGCACCAACCCGGCGCCGTTCTTCCGCTTCCCGCAGCTCCAGCACAATCCGGCGATCGTGAGCTATTTCGGCACCCGAAACGTCGCGATGTTCTCGACGGATATCGACTCCTTCGATTTCAGGAAGGGCGCCACGCCGGAGAAGATCATCGAGACCGTGATGACCAGGCTCGACAAGCTCGGCAAGGGCATCATCCTGATGCACGACTTCCAGAAGCACACCGGCGAAGCCATGCCCGCGCTGCTCGCGCGGCTGAAGGCCGGCGGCTACAAGATCGTGCAGATGAAGGCCAAGACGACCCTCCAGTCGCTGCCGGAATATGACGAGGCGCTGCTGAAGGACCTAAAGGTGCCGACCTCGAGCGCGCGTCCGATCGGGAGCGTGGTGCAGACGGTTTCGCAGTAACGCGCCCGATCAGATTCAAAACTCTCGCGTGATGGCCGGGCTTGTCCCGGCCATATCCTTTTGAGAGCGGGCATCTTACCAGTAGATGCCATGGCGATGCAGCTCGCTGATGATGCGGCCTTCGGTCCAGCTGCGCTTGTGCTTCGGCTTGTCTGCCTTGGCCGTTGTCTTCGCGGCGGGTTGCGTCGTCGTCGCGGGCGCTGAGGCCGTCGTGGTCGTGGGTGTGGCAACCGCCGCGGGCGCATTGAGCGACACCGCCGGCGGGCGATCGAGATATTTCGGAGCTTCGGCGGCAGGCGCTGCTTCGCTCACCTGCGTCGGCGCGGCGGCAAGCGCCGGCGCCGTTTGCTGAACCGAAGCCGGCTCGCTCACCGCGGACAGCGACAGGCTGCGCGGGCCTCCGGCCTGGGCAGAGGCAGAGACCAGCACCATGGCGGTCACCAGAATGATCTTGCGCATATGAAATCTCCCCGTGTTTGGCGTGAGCTGGACACTAGGGGAGCCGCGATCGAGGTAATGTGATGCGAATCACGCCGGCGGCATCCCTCGCATCTGTTCATTGGCTAGCGGCGAACGCTCAGCTCCCGGATCGCAAAACCGAGGTCGCGGGGATCGCCCGGAAAATGCGTGACGGCATTGGTGTCCAGCTCGACCACGAGCGTTTCGTCGCCTGCAAACTGATCGAGGGGAAATGACAACGGGCCTGCGGGCACGACGCCTTTGTAGATCTCACGCCCATTGATCTTGACCAGGAACTCGTTTCCGCAGATCGGCATGGGCCACAATTCGAGCTTCAACGTGCGCGCCGGCATCACAGGCTTGTTCGGAATCTCGAGACGCCCGCTCGGTGATGCCCATTGCAGCGCACCCCCTGGGGTGATTTCCTTGCCGAAAAGACCGCGCGTTGCGATCCCCGGCGGGGCTTCCGTGCCGACCTCAAGCTCATTGCGCTGCCCATCCATGAATTCGCGCGAAGACCGGTCTGTGGCCACGGATATCAGCCGCTGCCCCGGATTGGCAGTGAGCCGCCCGGACGCCACCAGACAGTCGAACTTTTCAAAACCTTCGGGAAAATACGGCCGCCCCGCCGTGTCGGGCCAGGACATGATTCGCGGCGCCGCCCAGGGCACCCGAAGCTCCGCTGCGAGCCGGCGCAACAAATTGTGCATCATCGGATTCGCAACATCGATGACGAGTGCGTTGCAGCTCTTGATGTCCGCCGACAAGCGATTGTAGTCCCAGTCGAGAGACGTCGCCTTTTGCGCGTTGACCTGCGCGGCGGCGGTCGGAAGCCCCGGAAGACTTGCGCCCACCGCTTGCATCACCAGCAGCGGCCGCAACATGCCAAGGCCGAGGTGAACAGCCACGACGACGACAACGGCGGCGACGGCGCCCGGATTCCACCGATTCGCAGCCAAGGGAACCAAGCGCGCCAAGGGAGCAATGACAAGCGTGAAGAGCATCGGCGTCGCCATGGCCAGGCCCTTGCCCGCGGCCCAACCATGACCGGCCGCGAGAATGGCAATCGGCATGAGGCGTCCGGCAAGGCTGCCTGCCAGGAGCCGCGCGACGCTTCCGTCCGGCTCGGCGCGCCAGATCGTCCACGCGGTTCTTGCGATGCCCCTCAACAGCACGAACAGAAAGCCATAGAGCAGCAATTTCCACGCAACCGCCACCGCGGCGGGCCAACCCGCCGACGGCAGCACCGCATAGAGGCCGAGACCCGCAAGCGCGGATTCGACGGGCAATGAGAACCAGGCGTTCGCCAGTTCTCCGATACGACTGTCGGGGCTGCCGATGACATCGAGAAAGTTCGCGTCACTGCCGAACAGGTAGCGCTGATAGTATTTCCACCAGTCGGGCGGGTTGATCGCTGCATGACTCAGCTGGCGGACGACATAGGCAACCGTGCCGGACCAGAGCGGGATGCACGCGAGCAGCGATATTCCCACACCTGCCCCCAGGCCTGACGCAGCCACGGGCAAGGCCTTGCGCGAGGCGCGATGCCAGCAGCCCATCGCGGCCGCAACCGCTGCGGCGAGACCGTAGATCGTCAGCGATTCCGGATAGAGAAAGAACGCGCCTGTCATCAACGCCGCAAAGACCGCTCCCAACCGCATGATCGAGCTGGGCATTTGCCCAAAGCGATTGCGATCGAAGGCGAACGCCACGAATGCGAGCAGAAGCAGGAAGATCGGCTGCGTCGCAAGTTGAGACCAGGCGTTGATATCGAAGACGTACTGTTCGAAGAAGCCGATCGTGAGCGCGACGGCGCACGCAAACGCCAGCCAGCGCCGCATCGAGAGCGCGTTGACAAAGACGAACAGCGCGGCAAACAGCATGTTGAGCTGCATGCCGACCATATACCGATAGGCGCAATCGACGACATCGCCGCGACTGATAGCGGCGATTGCCGCATGGATCATCGACACGGCGCCGCGATAGTCGACGAACTTCAGTGCCATCACTGAAATTGGATTGGAGTTCGGCTCGTCCGCGCCCTGGATGGCCAGGGTTGCGTAGTCGAGCACGCGATACGAGACCGACGATCCCACGTACAACATATGATCGTAGACGTTGGCCTGGAAAACGCGGAAGCGCGCGCCTCCGTCCAGCCGGGAGCAAGACACACCATCGCGATAGCCGCGATCGCTATCGCCATCGCGAGCCATCGTCCGGGCGATGGCTCAGGCCGCCGACGCAGCGCCGGGAAGCGTATTGCAGCGGCAATGACAAGACCGGCGATTGCCATCGCAGGCAACGTCACCCACGGAGCGACGCCGGAGAGATACAGGACCGCGGTACCTGCGGCGAGAAGGCCGAAACCAAGCGGCGGCGCGAGCGCCCAGCAAACTGGTCCGACGGCAGAAGCAGGGAGAACGGAAGACCAATGGCGCCGGACGTCAGCGCGACGAGCCCAACCACCAGGATATCGTGCATGCTGCCTCGCGCCGCCCCGTTGCCTGTAGTTTCGGCCGTCCGGACGCGCTGTCAATCCAAGGCAAATGACCAAAGCGCGCGACACGCGGGCCGCGAAGCATTTGGCTCGTCAGCTTCATGCACTATGATCTGGGATATTTCGACCTGGAGCAGAAAACCCTGCAACGTCTCGACAACGAGGCTGTCACCCATGTCTTAGGTACGTTCCGTTACCCATGTCTTCGGGCCGGACAATCAAGGCGCTGGTGCCGCAAGAGGGATTCGAACCCCCGACCCCGTCATTACGAATGACGTGCTCTACCAACTGAGCTATTGCGGCGAACCGTGCCGGGGCCCGCGCGAGGCCGGTCCCGTTACGCGCGCTCCTGATATCGGGCATGGCCCGAATTGGCAAGGTGGAGCCGGCTCCCATATGCCGCTCACCCGCCCCAGCGAGACCAGAATCCGCGCCAGCCGCCGGCCTGGGCCTTTGCGTGGTCCTTGGGCGTGCCGATTTGTTCCGTAAATTCATCGCTCGGGCCCTCGTCGTCGATACCGGGATCATCCGGGGCGCGGACGATCGGGATGACGGCGGGAATAGGTGCTTGTGCAGGTTTGCCGAGGTCGGCGCGGGTCCGGAACACCGGCGTTGCCGCCGCGGACGATGATTCGGCGATCTCAGGGGCCGGTTTGAGCGGCTCGGCGGGCGTGACGACCGGCTCTTCCTTGACGGTTTCTTTGGCGGTCTCCTCGACGGCTTCCTTTAAGATTTCCTGGGCTTCAAGGGGCGGCGAATTGTCCTGCGGAGCGGGCACCGGATCCGGCGCCATGACAGCCGGTTCCACCGGGCTCTCGCTCGGGGCCGCCGTCACCCGCTTCGGCGGCGGAGCCGCCAGCATCGCTTCCTCGAAGGCCGAGGATTCGATCATGGCGCCTTTGTCGGAAGGAAGACTCGCGACTGGCGTTTGCCACTGGAAGGCGTCAAGACGGCCGGTGACCGGGGAAACCGGACGCCAGCGGTCGCTGACATAACCGTCCGCAGTCCAGGCCGGATCATGGCGGGCGCGCACCGCGCGCAAGGTCCAGGCGCGGGCCCGGCCGCCGTCACCATGCTCGGTCCGCTCGATCTCGGCCATCAGCAACGCCACGCGCTGGGTGGGATCGTTGACGTAAGGCGCCAGCACCGCGCGCGCACGGGCAAACTCGGACGCATCGATCGCGGCGCGCGCGATCGCCAGCTGGCCCTCGATATAGCCAGCCTTGTCGGCAGAAATCTTGGCCGCAAGCGTCTCGACCCGCTGCAGGCGCTGCCGCGCGGAATCGCCGAGCTTCACATGCGCATAGGCATCCGCAAGATCAGGATGCGGATTGGCGAGCCAGGCGGTTTCCACCAGCTTCATGGCGCGGCGCACCTGATGCGCCTCGCTCTCGAATTTTGCAGCGAGCACTGCGGCCGGAACCAGGGTCGGCGCGAGCTTGACCGCCTGCATCACGCTCTCGCGCGCGACGTCGCGGTCCATTGTTTCCAATTCCAGCGCGCGGGCGGCGAGCAGCACGCCGCGCTGGCGGCGATAGGCCTGCTTGTCGATCAGGCCCGCGGACAGATTCGAATCGAGGATCGCGAGCGCGCCGCTCCAGTCGCCGCGCGCGCAGCGGAAGCCGAGCACCGCATGCGAGGCCCAGGTCGAGGACGGCGACAGCTTGATCGCTTCCTCGGCGATCATCACGGCGCCGACCGCATCGTCGGCGCGCTGCGCCTCGATGAACAGGCCGCGCAGGCCGAGCAGGCGCGTGTCCTCGCGCTCGGCCATGGCACGGAAGACGCGCTGGGCCTCGTCGCGATTGCCCTCGAGCTGCGCCGATTGCGCATGCAAGAGAAGCGCGAGCGGATCGTTTGCAGCCAGCCGCCGCGCGGTATCGGCGTGGCGACGGGCAAGCGCGGTGTCGCCATGGCCGATCGCAAGCAGGCCGTGGGTGATGGCGTGGCGGCCGCGAGCATGGCGCTTTTCGTGACGACGGCGGCGCAGACGCCCCGGAGCGCGCCAGGCCATCGTCAGCAGGCTCCAGACCAGCACGACTGCCGCGGCAAAGAGACCAAGCAAGAACACGAAGCGGGGAAGCGTCGTTGTGGCGCGGAAAGCGCCCGCAGTCAGGACGAGGTCGCCGGGCTGATCGGCAACCCAGGCCGCGCCGGCCGCCGCCAGTGCGATCAGAACGAGGAAGAGGACGATGCGAAGCATGACGATCCCTATACGCGCTGATTGTTGCGCGAACCTTTATTGACCAGGCTTGACGAGATCCGCCATGGCGGCGTCGGCGAATTTGCGTGACGCGGCGAGCGCGGCGTCACGGGCATCGGTCTTGTCGAGCCAAGCTTGCGCCGGTGCACGATCGGCCTCGGGCAGCGTTTTCAACTCGCGCCGCGCCTCGACGAAATCGTTGCGCAACGCAGCCGCCGTCACCCGCGCGACGATCGCGCCGCGATCGTTGCCGACCCCGTCGGTACGCTCGATGCGGACGAGTTTCGACGCCCCCGCCTGAAGGCGCTCGACGATTCCGGTGCCGCTGGCCGGAGCTTCCGCCGGCGGCGACAATTTTGGCACGATGTTGAGGAGCTCGCGACTCAAGGCGACCGGCGTCGGAATGCCTGACGACGCAAAGGTGTCGAGCGGCTTCAGCATCTCCGGCTTTGCTGCCAGCGACCGCGCGGCGGCGAGCTGCGACTCGTAGGCATCGCCATGGCGAACGGCGACGTCGAGCAGGGCCGCCGCCACCACATGGCGCAGCGGCTTGTCGTCCATCGTTTTCGCGTCGGCGATCTTCTCGCTTTGCTGTGCGAGTTCCGCACGTTCGGTCTTGCTGGCACGTTCGAGCTGAGCGAGGCGGTCGTTGAGAGCGGCAAGATCGGGCGCGGCAGCGCGCGGCGCCGATGTCGCGTCGTTTAGGGCGCTGGCAGTCTTGTCGGATTGTGCGCGCAGATTGGCGATCTCGCTGCGCAGGCTCGTTGCGGATTTCTCCAGCGCATCGATCCGCGCCACCATGGCCGGATCGGCGGCCGGCTTGCCCGTCTTGGCTTCGACCGCGGCCACGCGCCCGCTCAGCGCCTCGACGGTTGCGCCCGTCACTTGCGGAGCAGCCGGCGGCGCCTGCACGGCAGGCCAGCCCAGCATCCAGCCGACCGCGATCACGATTGCGGCTGCGACGGCGCCGGAGAACGGAGCGATAACCCAGGGTGAAATCGACGGCGATACCGACGCGGACGCAACGGAAGACTCTTCTTCGGCAGGTTCGGGCTGCGGCGCGGCAATAGCTTCTTCGGACCTTACCTCTTGAGACTTTTCCTCTTGAGACTTGCCCTCTTCAGATTTGGCTTGCTCATGCGCGGCCTGTTCGGTCGCTGCCCCAGCCTCAGGCTCGCCCGTCACCTGCTGCGGCTGAGTCGAGACTTCCGTCGCCTCGAGGTCGATGGTGGGCGGGATGCGCTTGGCGCGGCCGGACTCGGGAGCCAATCCTGCGTCTTCAGGCTTGTCGTCGGCCATCGTGACGGTTCCTCACACTTACCTGCCCTGAACGAACGGACCCGATTGCGTCGGATTCGGCCCGACCTCTTACGCCAAACGGGTACGCAAAGCACGCTCCAAGGTGTCAAATAAGGCATTTTCGTCCGGCGTCGCCGCCACCAGAACCTGCGAGGCACCGGCCTCGCGCAGTACGCCTGCGACCGTCTCGGAAAGGCAGCATTGCGGGATCGCCAGAGCCGAGATTTCGACACCTTCCGCCCGCGCGGCCTCCAGGAAAGCCCGCGCGCTGCGCCGGGAGTAGTGCAGCACCGCCTCGATCCCATGGGCGGCAAAGCCCTCACAGACATCGCGCGGCAACAGCTTGACCGGCGCCATTCGATAGGTCGTCTGCGTGATGACGTTGAAGCCTTCGGCGCCCAGCTCCCCGCCGAGGTCGCGCGACAGATCCGCGCCCGCGAGATAGAGCAACGTGCTCTTTTTCTTCAGCCGCTTGTCGCGCGCGCTCTGCATCACCTTGTCGCGCAGGGCAGCGGCATCGCCACCGGCGACGATCACCTCGGCAAAACCGGCATCGCGCCCGGCGGCGGCGGTGTGCTCGCCGACGGCAAACAGCGGCAGCTCCAGGAGACCAAGGTCCGGTAATTGCGATGCGACGCCACGAATCGCATTGGCCGATGTGACAATGACGGCGCTGTAGCTCGTTTCACTCTCGCCATGGAAGGCGACCGGCTCGAACTTGAGCACCGGCGCGAGCAGCACCACATGACCCCGTGCCCGCAGATTTTCCGACGTCGCCTCATTGTCGGGATGCGGCCGTGTGACAAGAATGGACATCGCTTGTGTTCCCGAACCACGTGGCGGTGGCGCTTTCACGAGGAACGGCAGCGCGTGACGATTGCGTTGGCCGACCCCGGAATGCTACCGGACGTACCAGAACTCTGCTTTGCGGATGAGCGCAAGGGGCGGGAAGGGCGCAAATTGGATAACAATTCGCCAATGCTGGTACTGGGCATCGAAACCACCTGCGACGAAACCGCCGCGGCGGTGATCGCGCGTGCGCCTGACGGCAGCGGCAAGATCCTGTCCAATATCGTGTGGTCGCAGGTCGAGGAGCATGCCCGTTTCGGCGGCGTGGTCCCGGAGATCGCGGCCCGCGCCCATGTCGACCTGCTCGACGGCATCATCGACCGCGCCATGACTGAGGCCGGCATCGACTTCGCCCAACTCGACGGTGTCGCGGCCGCCGCGGGCCCGGGACTGATCGGCGGCGTCATCGTCGGGCTCACCACCGCGAAGGCGATCGCGATGGTGCACGACACGCCGCTGGTCGCGGTGAACCATCTGGAAGCGCATGCGCTGACACCGCGCCTGACCGACGCACTCGAATTTCCCTATTGCCTGTTTCTCGCCTCGGGCGGCCATACCCAGATCGTTGCCGTCACCGGCGTCGGACAGTATGTGCGGCTCGGCACCACCGTCGACGATGCGATCGGCGAAGCCTTCGACAAGGTGGCGAAGATGCTGGGGCTGCCCTATCCGGGCGGCCCGCAGGTCGAGCGCGCGGCAGCCAACGGCGATGCCGCGCGATTTGCGTTTCCGCGGCCGCTGCAGGGACGCCCCGACGCCAACTTCTCACTCTCGGGATTGAAGACAGCGGTGCGCAACGAAGCAAGCCGGTTGGCCGAGATCACACCGCAGGACGTCAACGATCTCTGCGCGAGCTTCCAGGCCGCCGTGCTCGACTCCACCGCCGACCGGCTGAGCGTCGGCCTGAAACTCTTCCGCGAGCAGTTCGGTGCACCGCGTGCGCTGGTGGCGGCCGGCGGTGTCGCCGCCAATCAGGCGATCCGCGGCGCGCTGCATGACGTTGGGAGGAAAGCCGGAACACAATTGATCATGCCGCCGCCGGCGCTCTGCACCGACAATGGTGCAATGATCGCCTGGGCCGGCGCGGAACGTCTCGCGCTCGGCATGACCGACACGATGGAAGCACAGCCTCGCGCGCGCTGGCTGCTCGATGCGAACGCGACGGCACCGGCCGGATACGGCAAGACACGCGCGGGATTCTAGCAATGACAGCGTTCCGATCTGTCGCGGTGATCGGCGCGGGCGCCTGGGGCACGGCGCTGGCGATGGTGGCGGCGCGGGCCGGACGGAACGTGACGCTGTGTGCGCGCAATTCCGAGCACGCGACGCGAATCGCATCGAGCCGCGACAATCCGCGGCTGCCGGGCGTGCGGCTTGCGCCGGAGATCATCGTCACGAGCGACCTGGCCCTCGCCGCACGCGCGGACATGCTGCTGATCGCAGTGCCCGCGCAGCATCTGCGCGGTGCTGTCAACATGCTCGCCTCGCACCTGGAAAAGCCGGTGCCGATCATTGCCTGCGCCAAGGGCATCGAGCACGGCACCCATAAATTCATGACCGACGTGATCGCCGAGGCCGCGCCTCACGCGCAGCCGGCGATCCTGTCGGGCCCGAGCTTTGCCGACGATGTCGCGCGTGGCCTGCCGACGGCGGTGACGCTGGCCGCAAAGGACGACGCCTTGGCGAGCCACCTGGTGCAGGCGCTGGGCTCGCCGACGTTCCGGCCCTATCACTCCACCGATGTCCGCGGCGTCGAGATCGGCGGCGCCGCCAAGAACGTGCTGGCGATCGCGGTCGGCATCGCGGTCGGGCGCAAGCTCGGCGCTTCCGCCCAGGCCGCACTTACCACCCGCGCCTTTGCCGAGCTGACACGCCTCGGCCGCGCGCTCGGCGCACGCAGCGAAACACTCACGGGCTTGTCTGGCCTCGGCGATCTGATCCTGACCTGCTCGAGCCCACAATCGCGCAATTTTGCGCTCGGCCTGTCGCTTGGCCGCAGCGAGCAGCCGCCCGCCGGCAAGCTTGCCGAAGGCGAATTCACCGCGCCGGTACTGATCGAGCTCGCGGCTTCGCAAAACATCGAAATGCCAGTATCGGAAGCCGTCGCATCGATCCTGACCGGCAGAAGCA
This sequence comes from Bradyrhizobium sp. BWC-3-1, assembly GCF_032917965.1. NCBI lineage: Bacteria > Pseudomonadati > Pseudomonadota > Alphaproteobacteria > Hyphomicrobiales > Nitrobacteraceae > Bradyrhizobium > Bradyrhizobium sp. BWC-3-1. The sequence continues at coordinate 280,047 of NZ_CP136625.1, read as the reverse complement.
CGATCGACGCCGCGATCTCGGGGCTCATGACGCGACCTTTCAAGGCGGAGGAATGAACATGGCGTACTGGCTGGTGAAATCCGAACCATCGGTGTGGTCCTGGGACCAGCAGGTGGCGAAAGGCGCCAAGGGCGAAGCCTGGACCGGCGTGCGCAATTACACCGCGCGCCAGAACCTCGTCGCCATGAAGAAGGGCGACAAGGCGTTCTTCTATCATTCCAACGAGGGCAAGGAGATCGTCGGCATCGCGGAGATTATCAAGGAAGCCTACCCCGATCCGACCGACAAGACCGAGAAATTCGTCTGCGTCGACATCAAGGCCGACAAGCCGTTGAAGATTCCGGTGACGATGGCCGCGATCAAGGCCGAGAAGAAACTCGCCGACATGGCGCTGGTGAAATATTCGCGCCTTTCGGTGCAGCCGGTGACGGCCGAGGAATGGAAGCTCGTCTGCAAGATGGGCGGGATGTAGGCTTAGGTGCTGTAGCCCGGATGAGCGAAGCAATATCCCGGACTACTGCTGCGATCCCGCATGTCGCTACGCTCATCCGGGCTACGATGTCGGAGCTTGCGTCTCCGGCAGCGCAAACACCTCGCATGGCGAGGCGATGCCCCGCAGCGAATGCGATCCGAGCGCGATCAGAGGCATGTCGGTCTCGGCGGCGAGCGCGCCCGACACCAGCACGGTTCTGCCGAACGGCTTGCACAATCCTTCGAGCCGGCTGGCGAGATTGACGGCGGGACCGATCGCGGTGAAATCCAGCCGATTGGCGGCACCGATATTACCCCATAGCATCTCGCCGAGATGCAGCGCCGCGCCGAACGCGAGCGGCGGCAGACCTTGAGCACGGCGCTCCGCGTTGAGATACACCATCCCGGCTTCGGCTGCGCGCGCGGCACGCAGAGTTGCATCGGACGCTTGGCGCGGTGACGGCCCGACCACCGGAAAGATCGCGAGCACACCGTCGCCGATGAATTTCAGCACCTCGCCGCCGAAGGCGTGGACCGCGCCGGCGATGCGATCGAACCAGGCATCGAGCGCCGCGATGACCTCGGCAGGCGGATTGGTTTCCGATAGGAGCGTGAAGTTGCGCAAATCGGCATAGAGCAGCGCGGCCTGTATGGTCTCGCCGAGGTCGCGCCGCAGGGGTGCCGCCAGCACCCGCTCCGCACTGCGCTTGCCGAGATAGGCATCCAGCGTCGCGCGCAACGTTGCACGCGCGGCAAGTACGGCAAGGGGTGTAGCGGCAAAGCGCGCGGCCTGGCGCAATTGCTCGGTCTCGTCCGCGGTGAACGGACGCGGCCCGATCCAGCCGAGCAACGGCCCGTCGGGCCGTCCGACCAAATCTTCGTGCACTTCACCCTCCGCGATGTCGCGCAGCCAGCGGCGGCCGGCATCGTTGGGCGGGTCGGGCGCGAGGCCGCCTGGTGCGAAGCCGAGCGCTTCGATCACCCGGCCGTTCTCCGCGCGCCACAACCAGGTCCGTTTCGCGATCAGCGGATGTGGCACCTCCAGCGTCAGGCTGCCCGCCGCAAGCGGCACGCCATCGGCGACCAGATGTGCGCCAAGGTCCGCGAGCAGGCGGTCGGCGCCGGCGCTATCGGCGGCGGCATCGACAAGCCAGGCGAGTGTCGGCGAGAGGTGCATGGCCCGATCATGACGAAGGCAGGCGGTCTTTGTCACGGGCAATCCTTGACGGGCCGCTCGAGCGCCGCCATGTCCCAGTGTCAGCCCAGGGGTGATCGTCGATGACCGAACCGTTCATAGTGCGACGCGAGACCCAGATCGCGGCCCCACGCGCCACCGTTTTCGCCTACCTGACCGACCCCGAGAAGATTTTGAGCTGGATGGGTTCCGACGCGACCACGGAGCCACATCCCGGCGGGCTGTATCTGCTCAAAGGCATCGGCCCCCGCGGCGGCGTTGCCCGCGGCGCATTCCGCGAAGTCGTGCCGGTGCATCGGCTCGCCTACACGTTTGGATGGGAGGGCGGCCAGGAAGTGCCGCCCGGCTCAAGCCTGATCGAGATCGACCTGATCGAACGCGACGGCGGCACATTGCTGCGCATGACCCATAGCGGGCTGCCGACCGAGGAACAGGCGGCCGCCCACGCGACGGGATGGGCGCACTATCTGGGACGGCTCACGGCGGCAGCCGCGGGCGGCGATCCCGGTCCCGACAACGGCGTTTCCAACAAGGCGTAACGACGCCGAGGTCAGACCGCCGCGGTCGCCACCACCTGCTGCAAAAGCTGCTCGCGCCTGGCCTGCGAGCGCTGGCCCTTCATGGTCGCGGCGAAGCGTTCCAGGATGCCGTCCTCGAACGCGGTGACGATGGTATCGTGAACATAGCTCTTGCGGCAGATCGCCGGCGTGTTGGAGAGCTGGTCGGCAGCGCCGCGGATCGCCTCCAGCACCTGCTTCTTGCGGCCGCGCTGGCTGGTCGCCGGCGTGATCCGCGACAGCGATTCCACGACGACGGCAGAGGCCATCAGCGTGCGGAAATCCTTCAGCGAGATCTTGATGCCGGCGATCTCGCGCAGAAACGCGTTCACCTGCGTGGTGCTGACCGCGCGCACGATGCCATAGGGATCGCGATACTGGAACATGCGCTTGCCGGGAACGCCCTGCAAGATCCCGATGGCGCGCACGAGCTTGGCCGCGTCGCATTCCTTGCGCACCGCCTTGCCGCCCTTCGCCTTGAAGGTCAGCACGAAGCTGTCGTCTTCCAGCGAGACGTTGGACTTCAGCAGCGTGGTGGCGCCGCGGGTGCCGTTGAGACGGGCATAGGATTCGTTGCCGGGGCGGATCGCGGTGCGCGCGATCAATTCGATGACGGCGGAGAGCGCGAACTCGCGGGTCGGCTCGTCGCCCGACAGGAACGCCGAGACCTTGCGCCGGATCTTGGGCAGCGCGCCGACGAGCTTTTCCAGGCGATGCGCCTTGCGTTGCTCGCGGACCTTCTCCCAATCGGCGTGATAGCGATATTGCAGCCGGCCCGCGGCATCGCGTCCCACTGCCTGGAGATGCGTGCTCGGATCGGCCGAGTAGCGCACCTCGCGATAGGCCGGCGGCACCGCCATCGAATGCAGCCGCCGAATGGTGCGGGCATCGCGGATGTGGACGCCGTTAGGCCGCACGAACGAATAGCCCTTGCCGCGCCTGACGCGGCGGATGGTCAGCTCGTTCTGGTCGCCGAGCCGCAGGCCCAGTTCCTTGGCGAGGGCCTCGACCGTCGCTGCTGGCGCCGCGTCGAACACTTTCTTCGGGCTGGGACGGCCGGAACCGAGCGGTTTCGGCCATTGTCCGAGGGCTTTGGCCAGCGCAATGGCTGCAGGATCGGCTGAAGCGGGCCGTATCGTCCCGAGATTCTGCTGATCCATCATAGTCTTATGCCTTAGCCCTGTCTGTTGTCGGTCAATGCCGCTGTTCTGATTTTTGTTCCAAGGGGTCTGGTTGGACCCGGGTTGGCCATTTAGGGTGTTCCGAACCGCATTGCGAGTCCCGAATCAGTGAGAGGCGGTTTCTAAATACCTCTGCTGAATGCATGGCGCTCTGCGCGGGCCCATTCCGAGGATCTGGGTGAAGACCCGAAAGCCGCCCGTCGCCCTGTTTCAAAACTGCGACAGTCGCACGAAACGGCTTGATCCTCCGCATGGCAGGCTGCTCGCCGAAGGTCCAGCTTGTGCACCTTGTCGGGTCCGGTTAGCCCGACGCATAATCGGTTCAACGATCAAGTCGGCTCGCCAGTGGTCCGTGCTCGGCTCGCCGTATGTGGAGGGAAACATGTCCGAGAAGATCTACGACGTCCCCGCAGAATGGGCGAAGCGCGCCTGGGTCGACCAGGCCAAGTACAAGGACATGTACGCCCGCTCGATCTCGGACCCGAACGGTTTCTGGGCGGAGCAGGCCAAGCGCATCGACTGGATGCACGCGCCGACCAAGATCGAGAACGTCTCCTTCGCGCCCGGCAACATCTCTATCAAATGGTTCGAGGACGGCGTCCTCAACGTCGCCCATAATTGCATCGACCGGCATCTCCACAATCGTGCCAACCAGACCGCGATCATCTGGGAAGGCGACGATCCCGCACAATCCCGGCACATCACCTACAAGGAGCTGCACGACGAGGTCTGCCGGATGGCCAACATCCTGCGTACCCGGAACGTCAAGAAGGGCGACCGCGTCACCATCTACCTGCCGATGATTCCGGAGGCGGCCTACGCGATGCTGGCCTGCGCGCGGATCGGCGCGATTCACTCCGTGGTGTTCGCCGGCTTCTCGCCCGACAGCCTCGCCCAGCGCATCAACGACTGCCAGTCCAAGGTGATCATCACCGCCGATGAGGGCCTGCGCGGCGGCAAGAAGGTGCCGCTGAAGGCCAATGTCGACGCGGCGCTCGCCAAGGCAGACGGCGTCGACTGGGTCGTCGTGGTCAAGCGCACCGGCGGCGCGGTCGAAATGAATCCCTCGCGCGACCTCTGGTACCACGACGCCGCCAAGATGGTGACGACCGAGTGCCCGGTCGAGCACATGCACGCCGAGGATCCGCTGTTCATCCTCTACACCTCGGGCTCGACCGGCCAACCCAAGGGCGTGCTGCACACCTCCGCCGGCTATCTCGTGTTCGCCGCGATGACGCATCAATACGTCTTCGACTATCACGACGGCGACATCTACTGGTGCACCGCCGACGTCGGCTGGGTCACCGGCCACAGCTACATTCTGTACGGACCGCTCGCCAACGGCGCGACCACGCTGATGTTCGAAGGCGTGCCGAATTACCCGGATAATTCGCGATTCTGGAACGTCATCGACAAGCACAAGGTCAACATCTTCTACACCGCGCCGACCGCGATCCGCGCGCTGATGCAGAGCGGCGACGCGCCCGTGAAAAAGACCTCGCGCGCCAGCCTGCGCCTGCTCGGCTCGGTAGGCGAGCCGATCAATCCGGAAGCCTGGGAGTGGTATCACCGCGTCGTCGGCGACGACCGCTGCCCGATCGTCGATACGTGGTGGCAGACCGAGACCGGCGGCATTTTGATCACGCCGCTGCCCGGCGCCACGAAGCTCAAGCCGGGCTCGGCGACGCAGCCGTTCTTCGGCGTGGTGCCTGAGATCGTCGACGCCGACGGCAACGTGCTGGACGGCGAGACATCAGGCAATCTGTGCCTGACGCGGTCATGGCCGGGCCAGATGCGCACGGTCTATGGCGACCACGTCCGCTTCGAGCAGACTTATTTCTCGACCTACAAGGGCAAGTACTTCACCGGCGACGGCTGCCGGCGCGATGCGGACGGTTATTACTGGATCACCGGCCGCGTCGACGACGTCATCAACGTCTCCGGCCACCGCATGGGTACCGCCGAAGTCGAAAGCGCGCTGGTGGCGCATGAGAAGGTCTCGGAAGCCGCCGTGGTCGGTTACCCGCACGACATCAAGGGTCAGGGCATTTACGCATATGTGACCCTGATGGCCGGCATCGAGCCAACCGAGGATCTACGCAAGGAGCTCGTCACCTGGGTGCGCAAGGAGATCGGCCCGATCGCTGCGCCCGACCAGATCCAGTTCTCGCCCGGCCTGCCCAAGACCCGATCCGGCAAGATCATGCGCCGCATCCTACGCAAGATCGCCGAGGACGAACCGGGCAGCCTGGGCGACACCTCGACCCTGGCCGATCCCGGCGTGGTCGACGACCTCGTCAAGAACCGTCAGAACAAAAAGGCGGTCTGAGCCACATCGTCCTGTGCCCCGGACGCAGCGTAGCGCGCACTTCGCGGTGCGCTGCAGAGTCGGGGCCGATGCAACGGCAGACTCTGTGGCCTTCTAGATCCCGGCTCTGCGTCGCACCGCTTCGCGCTGCGCCGCGTCCGGGACACGAGATCGCATCCCCGCGTTAGCGCTCCCCCGAACAACGGCCGTTCGCATCCTCACGCACTTGTCAGGCCGCGCCCCGGCGCCCGGGCATCTTTCCCGCCAAGTGTTGTTTTCAGGTCATTTACTTTGTTTCGAACATTTCCTTTGTTCCCCCTGCTGGCTGGCCCTTGGCGGCCGTGCGTGGAAACCATCCGGTTAACAGGCGCGGTTAAGAATGTCCCCTAACAAGGACTTGGCGAGCCGGCGATTGCCGGTTTTGCGTAATCTTGGACGGTCCGTTCGGGGCAAGGGGAAAATCGATGTCGATGAGGATTGCTGTGGCGCTGGCCGCCACCGTCGTGACTGGGGTCTTGACGTTGACGGCGGCGCAGGCGCGGCCGGAAATGGTGGGGACGAACCTGGCTGACTATTCGCCGGGCACCATCGTGGTCAAAACCAACGAGCGTCGGCTCTATCTCGTCCTCGATAGCGGCCACGCCGTGCGCTACCCGGTCGGCGTCGGCAAGTCCGGCAAGCAGTGGGCCGGCACCACCCGCATCGACGGCAAGTACCGCAATCCGGCCTGGGCGCCGCCCGCCGAGGTGAAGCGCGACAAGCCCAGCATCCCGGACGTCATCCCGGGCGGCTCGCCCCGCAATCCGATGGGCGTCGCGGCGATGACGCTGTCCGGCGGTGAATACGCGATCCACGGCACCAACGTGCCGGGCTCGATCGGCGGCTTCGTCTCCTATGGCTGCATCCGCATGCTCAACGACGACATCACCGATCTCTACAGCCGCGTCTCGGTCGGCACGACGGTGGTCGTGACGCGCTGATCGCCGGCATCAGGACGAGACGGCAATAGCCGCGTCGTTCGACGCGGCTTTTTTGTCACCAGAAGCGCCAGCTCCGCGCGCACCAGCCGTCGCGATGGCCGCCATTGTAGCTCCGCGCGTAACCGCCCGCGAGCAACGCCGCCGAGACATTGGTCGTGCGTTTGGTCGCGACGTCGGCGAGAACGCGACCATATTTGTCGGCACCGAGGTTGGTGATCGTCACGCCACCCTGTGCGAGCAGATCGCGCAATGCGCGGGCCGCGGCTTCGGCCTTGTCCAGTTCCTCCTGGCAGGATGCTTTCATCTCGGGTGCGTCGATGCCGCGCAGGCGAACGCGCACGATGAGATCGCGGCCGTCGCGCTGACGAACGCGTGCGAGAAAGGTGTCGCCGTCAATGGTGCGAACGACATCGACCGGCTCGCGACGATCGGGATGGCCGCCTTGCTGGAGCACAATCTCGGCGTCTCGTGATTGACCGTCGGTCACGTGAGGGAACTGCCAGTTCATCCCATGCCGGGACGTGAACACCACGGCCACCACGATTCCAACCACGAACATCCACGGCAACAGCCCTGAGAACCGGCGACCAAATGGCGAGCCGCTGTATGAAGGCCGATATGGATGGCTTGGATCGAAACGCGACATCCGCGCACGCTAGGGCTGAGTCGGGCAGTCCGGCAAGCGAGCCTCAAAAGACAAGCTTCAGAAGTCGGAAGCGATGCCCTTGCGCTCCCAATCGCCATAGCGGGTCGGTTCGGGTCCTTTTGGGCCCTGCAACTCCTTTGGCGCCGCCTGGCCGTCGTTTTTAGTTCCGACTGCCGCAGCCTGACGGCGCGCTTCGGCCTCGGCCAGCGCGCGCTGGGCGGCCGGCGTAAGCTGCTTGCGGTCGGGAACGGGAGGCTGGTCGCTCATCGCCGGCTTTCTAGCGCGGGATGGCCCGCGACGCGACGCCCAATAACGCATTCCTGAAATGGCTCCGAAAGGGCTGAAAAACCCGGAAGCGATTCTTACATTTGGCATATTCGCGTGCCAGAGATCGCCTTCTCAAGGCATGCGCCCATTACGGCGAACTGCCGCTGCTCAGAACCTTGTTTCCGCATGCCTTCTCAACGTTTCGCTCCTCCATCCGAAGTGCCCGGTCTCGCGGCGCGGCGGATTGCCGCCGACATCGTCGACGGCGTGCTGCAAAAGCACCGCACACTTGACGAGCAGCTCGACGGCAGCGGCGCCCATCCCGGACTGAAGACGCTCCCCGACCGCGACCGCGCGCTGATGCGCCGCCTGGTCGCCACCGTGCTGCGCCGGCTCGGCACGCTCGGCCATGTGCTGTCCCGCCTGCTCGACAAGGGCATTCCCTCCGACGCGCCGCGCGCGCAGAGCGCGCTGTTGATCGGCGCCGCCCAGATCCTCTGGATGGACGTGCCCGATCACGCGGCCGTCGATCTCTCCGTTCGCCTCGTGCAATCCGACCGGCGCGCCGCGCGCTATGCCGGCCTCGTCAACGCCGTGCTGCGCCGCTGCGCCCGCGAGGGCAAGGCGCTGGTGGACGAGGTTGCCGCGCAGTCGCTGGACCTGCCGCCCTGGATGGTCGCGCGCTGGAGCGCGCATTATGGCGAGACGGTCGCAAGGGACATGGCGCTCGCGCTCAGCCATGATCCGTCGCTGGATCTGACCGTGAAGTCGGACGCCGCGCAATGGGCGAGCCGGCTCCATGGCGAAGTGCTACCGACCGGATCGGTGCGCACGGTGCTGCACGGCGCGGTGACCATGCTTCCCGGCTTCGCCGAAGGACAATGGTGGGTGCAGGACGCCGCCGCTGCGTTGCCAGCCCGGCTGTTCGGCGACATCAAGGGCAAATCCATCGCCGATCTCTGCGCCGCTCCCGGCGGCAAGACCGCGCAACTGGCGCAGGCCGGCGCGCACGTCACCGCCATCGACCGCTCGCCTGCCCGGGTGGCACGGCTGCGCGAGAATCTGACGCGGTTGTCGCTGCAGGCCGAGACCGTCGTCGCCGACGCCGCGGAATGGGCCGGCCCTGCCGATGGCTTCGACGGCATCCTCATTGATGCGCCTTGCACATCGACCGGGACGATCCGCCGCCACCCCGATGTATCCTGGCTCCGGCAGGAATCCGACATCGCCGCAATGACCGCGCTCCAGCGGCGGCTGCTGCAAAAATCGGTCTCGCTACTCAAGCCCGGTGGGACGCTAGTTTATTGCACCTGTTCGCTGGAACCTGAAGAGGGCGAGCATGCGGTCGCCGCGCTGCTGACCGCGGAGCCCGGTCTTCGCCGGGTTCCGATCGATGCGTCCGAGGTGTCTGGGCTCAGCGAGATCATTACCGCCGAGGGCGATCTGCGCACCCTGCCCAGCCATCTGCCGAACGCCGATCCCAAGCTCGGCGGGCTCGACGGATTTTTCGCGGCCCGGCTCGTTAAATCCTGATTTTGCACTGGATTTTGCAAACACGGCACTGATTCGCGTCGTTCAAGGTGGTGTCGGCCGTCCGATTTTGGGATTAATAAGGATTCGTCGGAATCCTCTCCCCCATCAAGGCAAGGCGTGTCGGTCGCTCAACGCAGACGTATCTCGACGCTGGTGATGAACCGCTTCGCGCGGAACATGCTCGCGCGCGCGAGCGGCGGTTCCGTCGCCCTGTCGCGGGTTTGGCCCGGCCGCGCCGACCGGCTGATCATCGCGCCGCATGATCTACGCACCGCGGATGCGACCCGCGCCGCCGAGATCTATGCCGGCCGCTTCGTCTTCGCCGGCAAGATCGTCAATTGCCACGGCCGCTCGATCTTCGATCTCGAGCCGCCGTCGGAAGATTGGGAAGTTGCGCTGCTCGGCTTCGGCTGGCTGCGCCATTTGCGCGCCGCCGACACCGCGCTGACGCGCGCGAATGCGCGCTCGCTGATCGAGGACTGGATCGGCAACCCCGCCAGCAAGCGCCGTCCCGTCGCGCGACGCGCCGACGTGCTGGCGCGCCGCGTGATCTCCCTGCTGTCGCAGGCGCCGCTGGTGCTGAACGATACCGACAACAAATTCTATCGTCGGTATCTGCGCGCGCTGGCGCGCGAAATCCGCTTGCTGCGCTACACCATGGTCAACATCCCCGACGGAGTGCCGAAGCTCCAGGTGCTGATCGCGCTGTGCTATGCGGCGTTGTGCCTTGCCAACCAGGCAAGTCACATCCGCAGCACCTCGAAAAAGCTCTCGGATGAATTGCAGCGGCAGATCCTGCCCGACGGCGGCCATGTCTCGCGCAACCCGGGCGCGCTGATCGAGCTCTTGATCGACCTGTTGCCGCTGCGGCAGACCTTTGCCGCGCGCAACATCGCGCCGCCGCCCGCGCTGCTCAACGCGATCGACCGCATGATGCCGATGCTGCGCTTCTTCCGCCACGGCGACGGCAATTTCGCGCTGTTCAACGGCATGAGCGCGACCCCCTCGGACCTGCTTGCGACGCTGCTTGCCTATGACGACACCCACGGCGCGCCGATGTCGAACATGCCGCATACCGGTTTCCAGCGCCTCGATGCCGGCCAGACCACTTTGATCATCGACACGGGCCCGCCGCCGGCGGCCAGCGTCAGCCACGACGCCCATGCCGGCTGCCTGTCGTTCGAACTCTCCTCCGGCATCAGCCGCATCGTCACCAATTGCGGCATGCCGGCCACGGGCCGCGACAATTGGCGGCCGTTCGCACGCGGCACGGCGGCGCATTCGACGCTGACCTATCACGACACCTCGTCATGCCAGTTCGTGGAGATGTCGGCTATGAAGCGGCTCTTGCACGGCGCTCCGGTCACCAGCGGCCCCGTCGAGGTTGAGAGCTATCGCGAAATCGTGCAGAACGGCACCCTGCTCACGACGTCGCATGACGGTTACCTGACAAAATTCGGCGCGATCCACCGCCGCGTACTGATGATCGCCAATGACGGCGCGCGCATCGACGGCGAGGACACGTTGTCGCCGCCGCAAGGCGGGCGCTTAAAGGGTCCGGATGCCGATTTCGCGCTGCGATTCCATCTGCACCCGGCGGTGAAGGCGAGCCGGCTGTCCGACGCCCGCGGCGTCATGCTGGTGCTCCCGAATCGCGACGTCTGGACCTTCGAGGCGCTCGACGACAAGGTGGAGCTGGAGGACAGCGTATCCCTGGCCGGCAATGACGGCCCGCGCCGCACCGCGCAGATCGTGATCCGCCAGGACGCGCGGCAGGCGCCCTCGATCCGCTGGAGTTTTGTGCGCTCCACCGCCTCGCCGGCGGTCACGAATGCCCGCAGAAATGCACGGCGGGAGCCGGAACTTCCGCTGTAGACGCATGCGATTCGGCACCATCTGGTCGTTGTGATAGCGACCGAAAACTGCTATCGAGGCCTCGCTCGCGCGACTGGCGACCTTGGATGGAGCACCATCGGGAAGCGCGGGACACAGCTGCCGCGCGCCTGGGCATTACTCCTTCAGACAGAGGATCTTGCTCATGACTGACCATCCCCGCCGCGTCACCCGCGCACTTCTCTCCGTTTCCGACAAGACCGGCCTGATCGACTTCGCAGAGGCGCTTGCCGCGCACGATGTCGAGCTGATCTCGACCGGCGGCACCGCGAAGGCGATCGCCGCGGCCGGCCTCGAGGTGAAGGACGTGTCCGAGCTGACCGGCTTCCCCGAGATGATGGATGGCCGCGTGAAGACGCTGCATCCGAAGGTGCACGGCGGTCTGCTCGCGATCCGCGACAACAAGGACCATGCGGATGCGATGACGGCGCATGGGATCGCGCCGATCGATCTCCTCGTCGTCAATCTCTATCCGTTCGAGGCGACCGTCGACAAAGGCGCGGGCTTCGAGGATTGCATCGAGAACATCGACATCGGCGGCCCCGCGATGATCCGCGCCGCCGCGAAGAATCATGACGACGTCGCCGTCGTGGTCGAGGCGCAGGACTATCAGGCCGTGCTCGATGAGCTCGCCGCCAACAGCGGTGCAACCACGCTGAAGTTGCGCCGGCGCCTTGCCGCCAAGGCTTACGCGCGCACTGCCGCCTATGACGCCGCGATCTCGAACTGGTTCAATCGCCAGCTCGAGATCGACGCGCCCGATTTCCGTGCCTTCGGCGGCCGGCTGATCCAGTCACTGCGCTATGGCGAGAATCCGCACCAGACCGCGGCGTTCTATGCGACGCCCGACAAGCGGCCGGGCGTCTCGACCGCGCGGCAGCTCCAGGGCAAGGAGCTCTCCTACAACAACATCAACGACACGGATGCGGCCTATGAATGCATCGGCGAGTTCGACGCCAAGCGCACCGCAGCCTGCGTCATCGTCAAGCATGCCAATCCCTGCGGCGTCGCGGAGGGCTCCGACCTCGTCGGCGCCTACCGCAAGGCGCTGGCCTGCGATTCCACCTCGGCGTTCGGCGGCATCATCGCGATGAACCGCGCACTCGATGCTGACACCGCGCGCGAGATCACGAAAATCTTCACCGAGGTGATCATCGCGCCTGACGCTAGCGAGGAAGCGATCGCCATCATCGGCGCGCGCAAGAACCTTCGGCTTCTGCTCGCCGGCAGCCTGCCCGACCCGCGCGCGCCGGGCCTCACCGCCAAGACGGTGGCGGGCGGTCTCCTCGTGCAGAGCCGCGACAACGCCGTCGTCGACGACATGACCTTCAAGGTTGTCACGAAGCGCGCGCCCACTGATGCCGAGATGCGCGACCTGAAGTTTGCTTTCCGTGTCGCAAAACACGTCAAGTCCAACACCATCATCTACGCCAAGGATCTCGCGACCGTCGGCATCGGCGCCGGCCAGATGAGCCGGGTCGATTCAGCACGGATCGCGGCACGCAAGGCTCAGGATGCGGCCGCCGAGCTGAAGCTCGCCGAACCGCTCACCAAGGGCTCGGTGGTGGCGTCGGATGCGTTCTTCCCGTTCGCCGACGGCATGCTCGCCTGCATCGAGGCCGGCGCCACCGCCGTGGTGCAGCCCGGCGGCTCCATGCGCGACGACGAAGTGATCAAGGCCGCCGACGAGCATGGCATCGCCATGGTGTTCACGGGCACGCGGCACTTCAGGCACTAGATCTGTCGTGTACTAAACTCTCGACGGGTCGTCCCGGCGAAGGTCGGGACCCATAGCCCAGGAAGTAGTTTGGTGTGCGGTACTGGCCGTGTCGCGGCAACGAGCAATCACGCGGTATGGGTCCCGGTCCCCGTGCGCAATTGCGCACTAGGCCGGGACGACGCTAATTTTCCCGCACCCGCATCAACAGCGCCAGACCCGCGACGAAGAACACCACCAGCACGGCCATGCCGGCCTTCTGGCTCGCCGTCACCGCGGTGATCACGCCGATCAGCAGCGGGCCGATGAAGGACGTCACTTTCCCCGTCAGTGCGAACAGACCGAAATACTGCGCGATGCGGTCCTTCGGTGCGAGACGGATCAGAAGCGTACGTGAGGCCGCTTGCAGCGGACCACCGGCCGCACCGATCAGGCAGCCCAGCACCAGATACGCGCGCTCTGACGCAGCCGCGAACAATGCACCGCCGGGCGTGGGCGGCGCGACCTTGATGAAGAGGATCGAATCCTTGTCGACCAGCAGGATCGCCGCCAGCGCCAGCAGCAGGATCAGCATGCTGCCGGCGATCACGCGCTTCGGCCCGAAGCGATCGTCCAGCTTGCCGCCGGACCACGCGCCAAACGCGCCGGCGATCGCGAGCATGATGCCGAAGGTGCCGATCTGGATCGTGTGCCAGCCGAACGTGCCCGCGGCATAGATGCCGCCGAAGGCAAACAGCGACACCAGACCGTCGGTGTAGATCATGTTGGCGAGTAGAAACGCCGCAAGCGATTTCTGCTGCGGCAGCCCCTTGATCGATTGCTTCAGCTCCGACAGGCCTTCGTGCAGCGCCTCACGCACCGGACGCTTCGCCGGATAGTCCGGCGTGAACAGGAACATCGGCGTCACGAAAATGATGAACCAAAGTCCGGTCAACGGTCCGGCGGCACGATCGCCCTGACGGCTGATCGGATCGAGCCCGAACAGAGGCGTGAAGCCGAGCAACGTGCGGCCGGTCTCGGGATTCGCGGCGAGCAGGCCGAGCACGATGACCAGGCTGACGATGCCGCCGACATAACCCGTCGCCCAGCCGGTGCCGGAGAGCCGCCCGATGCGCTCCGGCGGCACCAGCGTCGGCATCATCGCATTGTTGAAGAGAGTGGCGAATTCCGCGCCAACGCTGGCGAGCGCGACCGCGGTGAGCAGCGGCGGAATGATCGAGGGATCGCCGGGCTTGCCGATCCACAGCGTGCAGGATGCCAGCACCAGCACTGCGCCGAATCCGGCGATCCACGGCTTCCTGCGGCCCGACGCATCGGCGATAGCCCCCAGCACCGGCGACATCAAGGCAATCGCGAGGCCCGCGGCAGCCATCGCAAAGCCCCACAACGATTGCCCGGTGGCGGGATTCGGCGCAATGCCGGTGGCGAAATAGGGCGCGAACACGAAGGTCGTGATCAGCGTAAAATAAGGCTGCGCGGCCCAGTCGAAGAAGATCCAGCTGACGACGGCGCTGCGCGGCGGATAGGTCCGCTGCGCGCCGGCGATCCGCGCATCCCGGGCGATCGTCGTCACTCCATAATCCTCATCACGAACAGTTTTGCCTCTGTCGGGGCAAACCGTATAGCATTGCAGCGCTGCATGTGAACTGCCCATGGCCATTGCGGAAGTTTGATGATGTCGTCTTTTTCGACACGGCGGACATTTTTCGCCTTCCTTGCCACTCTGGCGTTCGGACTTCCGACCGCGACCGCGCAGGATGCGCGGCGGGCCTATGTGTCGCCCGCGCTCGACACCGTGCACGCCGTTCCCGCCGAACACGGCATGGTAGTAGCGCAGGAGAAAATCTCCGCGCAGGTCGGCGCCGATATCTTGCGGCGCGGCGGCAATGCCGTCGATGCCGCGGTCGCGACCGGCTTTGCGATGGCCGTGACCTATCCGCGCGCCGGCAATATCGGCGGCGGCGGCTTCATGGTGATTCATTCCACCGAGCGCAACGAAGACATCACGATCGATTATCGCGAGACCGCGCCGGCTGCGACGACGCCGCAGATTTTCCTCGGCGCCGACGGCAAGCCCGATGCGGCGAAGTCGCGGGATTCCGCGCTCGGCGTCGGCGTGCCTGGCACCGTCGCGGGTCTTGCGCTGGCCCTGGAAAAATATGGCTCGGGCCGGTTCACGCTGGCGCAACTGCTCGAGCCCGCGATCGTGCTCGCCCGCGACGGCTTCCTCGTCGGCGACGACATTGCCGACACGCTGCCGGGCTGGCACAAGCGGCTGGTGCGCTGGCCCACCTCGGCCCAGATCTTCTCGCGGCCTGATGGCACGCCGCTTGGCGAAGGCGACAAGCTGGTGCAGAGCGATCTCGCCGAAACGCTGTCGGCTGTCGCCGCACTGGGCCCGCGCGGTTTCTATGAGGGGCCGGTCGCGGAAAAACTTGCCAAGGCCGTGACTGACGCGGGCGGCATCATGACGTCGGCCGATTTGAAATCGTATCAGGCTGTGATCCGCGCGCCGGTGCGCGGCACCTATCGCGGCTATGACATCGTGTCGATGCCGCTGCCGTCGTCGGGCGGCGTGGTGCTGGTGGAGACGCTCAATATCCTCGAAGGTTTTCAGCTCGCCGATCTGAAGCAGGGATCGCCGGCCTCGCTGCATCTGTTGATCGAGGCCATGAAGCGCGCCTATGCGGACCGGGCGCGCTATCTCGGCGATCCCGCCTTCGTCAACGCGCCGATCGGGACGCTCACCGGCAAAGATTACGCCGCCAAGCTGCGGGCAACCATCTCCGCGGATCGCGCCACGCCGTCGAAACAGCTCGTTTCCACCGCGGCCTCACCGCATGAGGGCAGCAACACCACGCATTTTTCCGTCGTCGACGGCGGCGGCAACGCCGTCAGCAACACCTATACGCTGAACTTCAGCTACGGCGTCGGCCTCGTCGCCGACGGCACCGGCGTGCTGCTCAACAACGAGCTCGACGATTTCACCGCAGCGGTCGGCGCTTCCAATGCCTATGGCCTCGTCGGGTTCGAGCCCAATTTGCCCGGGCCGGGCAAGCGGCCGCTGTCCTCGATGTCGCCGACCATCGTCCTGAAGGACGGCAAGCCGGTGCTGGTGACAGGCTCGCCGGGCGGCAGCCGCATCATCTCGACAGTGCTCCAGGTGATCGTCAACGTCCTCGATTACAACATGGAGGTCGCCGCCGCCGTGGCCGCACCGCGACTGCATCACCAATGGCTGCCCGACGAGGTCCGGGTCGAGAGCGGCTTTCCCGACAATGTGCTGCTCGAGCTGAAGGCGATGGATCATCACATCGTCGCGCCGATGGGGCAGACATCGGCGAATTCGATCGCGGTGACCGCCAACGGGCCGCTCGGCGCGCCCGATCCACGCACCCGGGGCGCGGAAGCAGCGGGGCAGTAACTCTGTCCTTGCATGGCGCGAAGGCCGGCGGCCGGCTTACGCGCGCCGCCGCGCGTGCTACCATCGCGAGGCCAGAGAAACAGCCAAAGAAAACACCGTCGGGAAACGCGCATGACCACCGTTGATCCGAACCAGCGCATCGAACGCGCCGAGATCGAGGACACCAGCCTTCTTGCCTTCTATCGCGACATGAACGCGCCGGAGCGGCGGACATTCTGGGCGTGCGCCGCGGGCTGGGCGCTCGACGGCATGGACTTCATGATCTACCCGCTGGTGATCGGCACCATCATCGCGCTGTGGAAGGTCGATGCGGGATCGGCTGGCCTCGCCGGCACCGTGACGCTGCTGGCCTCCGCCATCGGCGGCTGGCTCGGCGGCTATCTCTCCGACCATATCGGCCGGGTCAGAACGCTCCAGATCACCATCATCTGGTTCTCGTTCTTCTCGCTGATCTGCGCGGTCGTGCAGAATTTCGAACAGCTCCTGATCGCACGCGCGGTGCTGGGCCTCGGCTTCGGCGGGGAGTGGGCGGCGGGCGCCGTGCTGATGGGTGAAGCGATCCGGCCGCAATATCGCGGGCGAGCGGTCGGCTCGGTGCAGTCAGGCTGGGCGGTCGGCTGGGGCCTCGCGGTGCTGTCGCAGGCGATCCTGTTCTCGGCCTTGCCGGCGGAGACGGCGTGGCGCTGGATGTTCGTGATCGGCGCGCTACCGGCGCTGCTGGTGTTCTACATCCGCCGCTCCGTGACCGAACCGGAGATCGCGGCCGAGGCCCGCGCCAAGCAGGCCGCGAGCGGCAATCGTCCGGCGCTCTGGGAAATTTTCTCGGGCCCGATCCTGAAGACCACGATCCTGGCGTCGCTGATGGCGACGGGCTGCCAGGGCGGCTATTACGCCGTCACCTTCTGGGTGCCGCAGTTCTTGACCAAGGAGCGGCACCTGTCGATCGTCGGCTCGACCGGCTATCTCTCGACCCTGATCATCGGCTCCTTCATCGGCTATCTCACCGGCGCCTGGCTCGCCGACCGGATCGGACGGCGCAATCTGTTCCTGACCTTCTCGATCGGCGCGATGGCGGTTGTGCTGCTTTACACGCAGCTGCCGCTCACCAACGAAATCCTGTGGGTGCTCGGCTTCCCGCTCGGCTTTTTCGCCTCGGGCTATTTCTCCGGCGTCGGCGCATTCCTGACCGAGCTTTATCCAACGCGGCTGCGCGGCTCGGGCCAGGGATTTTGCTACAATTTCGGCCGCGGCATTGGCGCGTTGTTTCCGTTCCTGGTCGGAGCGCTGTCGGCGAAGACGTCGCTTGCGAATGCGATCGCGATCTTCGCAGTGGTGGCTTACGCGCTGTTCTTCATCGCCGCCTTCGCGCTGCCGGAGACGCGCGGGCGCGTGCTGCACGCGGACTGATGCAGGCTAACTATCGCCCCACCTGATACGGCCCGCCCTTTTCGAGGGCGCGGCTGTAAGCCGGCCGTGCATGAATGCGCTCCAGGAACGCCATCGCCTTGGGGTGGCCGAGCTCGAGCCCGCCGCGCGCCTGGGCAGCTTCGAGCGGAAAGCTCATCTGGATGTCGGCGGCGGTGAACTCGTTGCCGGCGAACCACTCGGTCTTGCCGAGCTCGCCTTCCCAGTAATCCATGTGCTGCTTGAGCTGCGGATTGACCAGCGCAGTCAGCGCCTGGTTCGAGACCTTGCGCACCAGCGGGCGGAGCAACGCCGGCGCGCGCTTCGGCATCAGCGTGAACAGCAGCTTGAGCAGCAGCGGCTGCATCGCCGAGCCTTCCGCATAGTGCAGCCAGTAGGTGAAGCGCAGCCGCTCCGGCGTGTTCGGCGGCGGGACCAGCCGGCCGTTGCCATAGGTGGCGATGAGATATTCGATGATCGCGCCGGATTCGGCGATGGTGTTGCCGTTGTCCGTGATAACGGGCGACTTGCCGAGTGGATGGATGGCGCGGAGCTCCTTCGGCGCGCGCATGTCCGGCTGGCGCTGATAGCGCACGATCTCGTAAGGCACGCCCAACTCTTCGAGCAGCCACAGCACGCGCTGCGAGCGGGAATTGTTGAGGTGATGAACGGTCAGCATCGCGTGGTCCCCGGGGCTAGGCATAGTTCGATCGGCCGCGCGTTCGTGCCAGCCCGGGAACGCAATGTCGAGCCATCCGGTCGGGTATTTTAACCCGGGTATATTGACCTTAGCAATTTACCCGGGTATTAAAGCTGCCATCGCGACCAATATGGCAATGATTCCAATGCAGAAGACTTTCACCGCTTTCCAAGGGCATCGCCGTCTGGTCTCCGGGCCGGCAGGAGAGGTCGCGCTGGTCATCAAGAGGATGACGGAGCGGCCGGACGAGCCCATCATCATCTTCGAGGACGCCACGGGCAGATCGATCGACTTCGATCTGCGCGGCGGAGACCGCGAGGTGCTGGCGCGACTGGCGAAGCTGGTCCCGCCCCCGGTTGAGGAGACCCCATCGCCGAGCGAGCCGCGCGGTCGCGGCCGGCCGAAGCTCGGCGTGGTCGCGCGCGAGGTGACGCTGCTGCCGCGGCACTGGGAGTGGCTCAGCGCGCAAGCAGGCGGCGCCTCGGTCGCACTACGGAAACTTGTCGAAGAGGCGCGGCGTGCCAGCGGCGACAAAGACCGCGAGCGGCAGGCGCGCGATGCGGCCTATCACTTCATGTCGACCATGGCCGGCAATCTGCCGCAGTTCGAGGAAGCATCGCGCGCGCTGTTTGCGGATGATCGGCGGCGTTTCACCGGACTGATCGCGGATTGGCCCGCCGACATCCGCGACCACATTGTCAAGCTCGCCTACAGCGACCGCGCTTAGGTGCGCGCCTTCTCACAACCCCATCGACGGCCAGGCCACGCGCATTGCGCGTGGCGACGGTTTCGCAGGCCCTGAAAGGCCAATCCATGTCCGCAGCCAAGCCGCTCTGGAAAAGTTTTCTGCGCTTCCTCGCGCCGTTGATGCTGAGCAACGCGCTGCAATCACTGTTCGGCACCGTCAGCAACGTCTATCTCGGCCAGATGATCGGGATCGACGCGCTTGCATCGGTCTCGGTGTTCTTTCCGGTGATGTTCTTCCTTTTCGCCTTCGTCATGGGGCTGAGCACCGGCGCCACGGTGCTGATCGGCCAGGCCTATGGTGCGGGCGAGCAGGGCCGGATCAAGCTCATCGTCGGCACGACGCTCGCAATCGGCCTGCTGCTCTCGATTGCAATTGCACTGATCGGCGGCATCTTCAGCCGGCAATTGATGATGATGCTCGCAACGCCCGCAGACATTCTCGACCAGGCTAGCGCCTATGCCCGCATCATGCTGCTCACCATGCCGCTCGGCTTCGTCTTCCTGCTGATGACGGCGATGATCCGCGGCGTCGGTGACGCGCTGACGCCTTTGCTGGCGCTGGCCTTGTCGACCGCGATCGGCTTGATCCTGACGCCGATGCTGATCCGCGGGTCGTTCGGATTGCCGGCGGCCGGCATCACCAGCCCGGCCTGGGCGGCAGCGATCGCCAACGCGCTGACGCTGGTCGCGCTGGCGGCCTATCTGCTGCGGAGAAAACATGCCTTGGCACCGGACGCTGCACTGCTGCGCCATCTGCGGCTCAATCGTGTGGTGCTGGGACAGATCCTCGGCATTGGACTGCCGAGCGCGATCGGCATGGTGGTGATGGCGATCGCCGAGCTGGTGCTGCTCGGCCTCGTCAACGGCTTCGGCTCGAACGCCACCGCAGCCTATGGCGCGGTCAACCAGGTGATGGGCTACACGCAGTTCACGGCGATGTCGATTTCGATAGCAGTTTCCATCCTCGGCGCCCAAGCGGTCGGCCGCGGCGACAGAGCGGGGCTCGACGGCATCGTGCGCACCGGACTTGCGTTCAACATCGTCCTGACGGGCGGACTGGTGGCGCTGATCTATCTCGCGCCGCGCGCCGTGCTCGGCATCTTCATCACTGATGACACCGTGCTCGAGCTGGCGAAGAGCTTGCTCAACATCGCACTGTGGAGCTCGGTGCCGTTCGGCCTGGCGACGGTGTTTTCCGGCGCGATGCGCGCTGCCGGCGTGGCACTGACGCCAATGCTGCTCGCGGTCTTCGCCATTATGGCGATCGAGCTGCCATCCGCAGTGATCCTGAGCCGCACGATTGGCCTTCAGGGTGTGTGGGCCGCCTATCCGATCGTGTTCTGCGCCATGTTCCTTTTGCAGATGGGCTATTACCTTCTGGTGTGGCGCAAGCGGACGATCCGGCGCCTGACCTGACCAAATCATCAAGAGATTATGACCGTCATTAAACGGTAGACCCGCGGCGCGCGCTGCGCCACAATGCGAAAAAAAAAGCGACGTCAGGGAGCATGATTTTGACCCGCACAGCCCCGCAATTCCTGTTCGATTTCGGCAGTCCGAACGCCTATCTCAGCCATCTCGCGATCCCCGCCATCGAGCAGCGCATCGGCGTCAAATTCGAATATGTGCCGATCCTGCTCGGCGGCATCTTCAAATCGACCAACAACAAGTCCCCCGCCGAGACGCTTGCCGGCATCAAGAACAAGCGCGAATTCCACGCGGTCGAGACCGAGCGCTTCGTCAAGCGCTTCCAGGTGCAGCCCTATGTCATGAATCCGTTCTTCCCCGTCAACACGCTGAACCTGATGCGCGCAGCGATCGCGGCGCAGCTCGAGGGCGTGTTCGAAACATACGTCGAAGCCGCCTTCCACCACATGTGGCGCGAGCCGAAGAAGATGGACGATCCGGAAATCGCCGCGAAGGCGCTGGCGTCCTCCGGCCTCGACGCGCAAAAGCTGTTCGCTCGCGCCGGGGAACCGGAGGTGAAGGGCAGACTGATCAAGAACACCGAGGAGGCTGTCGCGCGGGGCGCGTTCGGCTCGCCGACCTTCTTCGTCGGCAACGAGATGTTCTTCGGCAAGGAGCAGTTGCGCGAGGTCGAGGAGATGGTGTCGGGGAAGTGATTTTCTCGAAGCAGGGAAACCGAACAATGTCCTCGACGTCATCCTGGCGAAAGCCAGGACCCATAACCACCGGATCGCGTTTGGCGATAGGCGGGGGCTCCGACTTGTCCGACAAGAGGCAGTCGGGGTAATGGGTCCTGGCTTTCGCCAAGACGACGAAAAAGAACCAACAACAAGGACAATCCCATGCGTATCCTCGTGGTCGGCGCTGGCGCCATCGGCGGCTATTTTGGTGGCAGGCTGTTGCAGGCCGGCCGCGACGTCACCTTCCTGGTCCGGCCGCGGCGCGCCAGCGAGCTCGCGAGCGCCGGCCTCGTCATCAAAAGCCCGAACGGCGACGTGACCTTGAAAAATCCGCCGACCATTCAGGCCGACGCGCTCAAGGACAAGTTCGACGTCGTGCTGCTGAGCTGCAAGGCCTTCGACCTCGACGACGCCATCAAATCGTTCGCGGCAGCAGTCGGGCCCAATACGGCGATCATCCCGATGCTCAACGGCATGAAGCATCTCGATATCCTCGACGACAAGTTCGGCAAGGAGCGCGTGCTCGGTGGCCTCTGCGCCATCGCCGCGACGCTCAACGAGAAGCGCGAGGTGGTGCAGCTCCAGCCGATGCAGTCGATCAATTACGGCGAGCGCGACGGCGAGCTGTCGGATCGCGTCAAGGCGATCGACGAGGCCTTCAAGAGCGGCATCGCTGGGGCCACCGCCAGCCAGAACATCGTGCAAGACATGTGGGAAAAGTGGGTGTTCCTTTCCTCGCTGGCCGCGTCCACCAGCCTGATGCGCACCTCCGTCGGCAATATTCTCGCCGCTCCCGGCGGCAGGGATTTCCTGCTCGGCATGCTGGACGAGACCAGCGCGATCGCCACCGCGTCGGGCTACACGCCGGGCGGGCCGTTCTTCGAGCGCGTGAAGGGCAACCTCACCACCGAGGGTTCACCGATGACGGCCTCGATGTTCCGCGACGTCAAGGCGGGCCTGCCGGTCGAGGCCGATCACGTCATCGGCGACCTCATCGCTCGCGCCGATGCCGCCAAGGTGCCGGTGCCGAAGCTGCGCATCGCCTACACGCATTTGAAAGCGTATGAGAAGCAGCGGGTGGGGTAGCCGCAGCTTCCGCTATTTGAAATACGCGAGATAGTGCGAGACGGCGGTGATTTCCTCATCGCTCATGTGATAGGCGACATCGGCCATCGCAGCGCCACCGCCGCCGACGCGCTGGCTGCTCTTGTAGTCGTGCAGCGCCTTGACCAGGTATTCCTCGCGCTGGCCCGCCAGCCGCGCGACGGCCTTGGTGCCGGCAAAGCTATCCGTATGACATGAGGCGCAGCGGCGGCCGGCGGCAACTTGGGCGCCCTTTTTCGACAGGTCCGGATCCTTGTCCTCCGCCGCTGTGGGCGGCGTCAGCGCGGCGAAATAGGCGCCGAGATTGCGGACGTCCTCGTTGGTGATTTCCTCGGCGATGGGTTGCATCTGGTCGTTCTTGCGCGAGCCGGCGCGGAAAAACACGAGCTGCCATTGCAGAAATTGATCGGGCTGGCCCGCGAGCGAAGGAATGTTCTCGGTCTGCGAGATGCCGTTCTCGCCGTGACAGCCGGCGCAGACGGCGGCCTTCTCCTTGATCGCGGCATTGTCGGCGGCGCTTGTGGGGAGAGAACCGAGCGCGAGGAGCGCGACCGCGCTGATTGCGTGCGAGATGAACTGCCGGCGCATGATTGGAATTCCGATCTATCGAACGCGTCATTCCGGGGCGAAGAAGCGCGAGCTATGATGCGCAATGACGCATCTGAGAATTCGATAACCCGCGTTCGTGGCCAAGGGTTCCGGACTTGCGCGCAAGCGGTGCGCGATCGGAAACGACAGCGTGCGAAATTGAAATGAGAAAGGCTGCGGCGCCCTCTCGGCACCGCAGCCTCGCGTCGTCTTACGCTACTTCTTGCTGTAGCTGATGCGGTAGATCGCGCCGGCCCAGTCGTCGGCGACCAGGATCGAGCCGTCCTTGGCGAGAATGATGTCGTCGGGACGGCCGAGATAGCCTTGGTCGCCCTCGATCCAGCCGGAGGCGAACACCTCCTGCTTGGCGTTCTTGCCATCGGGGCCGACGATCACGCGCATGATGCGGCCGCCCTGGTACTTGTGACGATTCCAGGAGCCGTGCTCGGCGATCAGGATGTTGTTCTTGTACTCGGCCGGGAATTGGTCGCCGGTATAGAACTTCATGCCCAGCGGAGCGACGTGAGCGCCGAGGTTCAGCACGGGCGGCGTGAACTCGGAGCATTTGTGGCCCATCGCGAACTTGGTATCCGGCAGATCACCCTGGTGACAGTAGGGATAACCGAAGTGCTCGCCGATCTTGCTGATCATGTTCAGCTTGTCTGAGGGCAGATCGTCGCTGATCCAGTCGCGGGCATTCTCGGTGAACCAGAACTTGCCGGTGCGCGGATCGACGTCGCCCCCGACCGAGTTGCGAACGCCGAGCGCATAGATTTCCGCATTGCCGGTCTTGGGATCGACGCGGCGGATCTGCGACACGCTGGTCGGGGGAATGCCGATGTTGAAGGGCGGTCCGAACGGAATGTAGAACCAGCCTTCCTTGTCGACCGCGATGTATTTCCAGCCATGCGCGGCATAGGACGGCATGTCGTCATAGACGACCTTGCCCTCGCCGGGATTGTCGAGCTTGTTTTCGATGTCGTCGTAGCGGATCAGCTTGTCGACCGCGATGACGTAGAGGGCACCGTCCTTGACGGCCAGACCCGTGGGCATGTTCAGGCCCTTGAGGATCGTCTTGACCTCTTTCTTTCCGTTGTTGTCCTTGATCGCATAGACGTTGCCGAGGCCGAACGAGCCGACGAACAGCGTGCCCTTGTCACCCCAGGCCATCTGCCGCGCGGCCAGCACGCCGGAGGCGTAGACCTCCATCTTGAAGCCCGGCGGCAGCTTGACCTTCTTGACGATATTGGCGAGCTCGGCGTCGGACGCGCCGGTGGGCGGACCCGACGGCGGCGCCAGGCCCTTCTGCGCCTCGGTCTCGTCGCCGAGGAACCAGTCGTCCGGCGGATGGGTCCAGAACTCCTTGGTGCCGGATTCGTATTTCTTCAGCGGCTTGTTCTTGTCCTGCTGCTGCGCGTGACCGACGCTTGTCCCCGCGAGAAGGGCAACCGCTGCAAGCGCCAGGACGGATTGAAAGACGGATCGATGGAATTTCATCGCGTCACTCCCCTAAGGCAGCCATCAGGGCTGCACATTTATTTTATTTTGCTATCGAGAGGCGAAGTTCGGACTCTGTCGAGAGGACAGACGCAGAAGGTTAGCACATCTGCGAGCGGTGAGAAGCGCGCCGCGTGCGCTGCGATAGCGCTCAGTAAAAATTGAGACGGAAAGGCAATAATCGCGAATGCCGCTACGACAACGCTCTCGCTGCAGCGCGGAATCGAGATCATGCGCGGCTAATTTGCAGGCAGCAGGAGGTCTGGAACAAACGCGAAAACAACCCCATGCAAAGTAGAACGGCTCCGGCCATCTTGCTGCCGGTGACTCCGGGTAGACATCTGACGGATCGAGCGAATTAGCAAAGGTGGCGGCTACGGGCGACGGGGTAAGGACCATCGTCGAAAATCGTCTCATGATAGCCTTTCGACCCGACATCGCGCGCCAGCGTGCTGCGAAAATCGCGGTCATCGCGAAGGCATTCCAGGACATGCGCAAAGTCGAATTCGGGCCGTCAGCCGAGTTCGTGCCGCACGCGCTCGTTGACATAGACGCGGTCAATCGCGGGGAACAGCCGCCAGCCTCGCGCCGCATAGAGCTCCGCACAATCCGGATAGAGCTCGCGCACCACACCGGCCGCATCGCGCGCCAGCGCGGCGAGGTGGCGCTGCTCGAACGGGCTCGTGGCCGACAGGATGTAGCGGGCAAACCGGATGTCCGGCGCGCGCTCGGCGGCGAGCAGATGGGCGCTCACCGCGTCCGCGATATCCAGCCGGCGATAGAGCAGCTCGTTGGCCTGCGCATTCTCCGGCGCGTAAGCCGACCGCATCGCCGGATCGTCATCGTCTTCCGGGAAGAAGCGCGAGGTCCTCAAGACCACGACAGGCAGGCCGCGCTCGCGACAGAACAGCTCGCAGAGAGTCTCAGCCATCAGCTTGGTCGTGCCGTAGATGTTCTTCGGAATCGGCGGCAGGTCCTCGGTGACCCACACCGCGGCTTGGCCCGCCTCGGGGCGAAGCTGCGAGCCAAACGCGCTGGTGGTACTGGTAAAGACAAAACTGCGCACGCCGGCGGCCACGGCCGCTTCAAGCAGGTTGAGCGTGCCGGTGACGTTGGTGTCGACAAAGACTTGCTTGCTGTGGGTCGCCACATGCGGCTTGTGCAGGGTCGCAGTGTGGATCACCGCGGTGACGCCGTCCATCTGGGCCCGGACGAAGTCGGAATCGACGATCGAGCCCACGGCATCGGTGAAGGGCGATGGCTTCAGGTCAATCCCACGCACAGACGAATCGCGCCCGCGGAGCGTGCGGAGAAGACCCTCGCCGAGATGGCCCGCGCTGCCTGTGACCAGAATTGTCATTCGAGACTCAAACGGCCGCCAGAGGCGTGGAAAACCACGTGCCCGTCCGGCTCACTGGATGCTTTGGGAGAAAATTGGAGCGGGCGAAGGGGCTCGAACCCTCGACCCCGACCTTGGCAAGGTCGTGCTCTACCACTGAGCTACACCCGCATCCTGTGTCGGTCGCATGACTGCGCCGGCAACGGCTGTCGTATGCCAAAAGCGGGAGGGGAATGCAACAGCTACCGGCGGCATAGATGCGCAATCGGAGGCCGATATGGACCCGAACGCGGCCAAATGCCCCAAAAAAGGCTCCGGAACCGGCGAATCGGCCCACACGGATTGAAATTCGGCCGTCCCGGCCCAATTTAGGGCCAACAGCGAAGCATATGAATTGGCGACGTGCTAAAGACCCGCCAATTCCAGACATCAGACGAGGGGATCCCGTGACGATCATCGACCAGGGTAACGGAGCAGCGGGCCCGGCTGCCGCCGATCTGATCAAGGACACGACTACCCAGACCTTCGTGAAGGACGTCATCGAGGAATCGAAGCGCCAGCCGGTGCTGATCGACTTCTGGGCGGAGTGGTGTGGCCCCTGCAAGCAGCTCACGCCCTTGCTGGAAAAAGCGGTCAAGGCCGCCAAGGGCAAGGTCAAGCTGGTCAAGATGAACATCGACCAGCACCCGGCGATCCCGGGCCAGATGGGCATCCAGTCGATTCCGGCGGTGATCGCCTTCGTCAACGGCCAGCCGGCCGACGGCTTCATGGGTGCGGTCCCGGAGAGCCAGCTCAACGCCTTCATCGAGAAGCTGACCAAGGGCGTGACCGCGCCGGGTGAGCCGAATATCGCGGAGATCCTCCAGGAAGCCGAGGCCGTGCTCGCAGAGGGCGATGCCGCCGCGGCCGCCCAGATCTACGCGGAGGTGTTGCAGCTCGAATCGACCAACATTGCGGCCCTCGCCGGGCTCGCGAAATGCTACGCCGTCTCCGGCGCGATGGAGCAGGCCAAGCAGACGCTCGCCATGGTCCCGGAATCCAAGCGCAACGACCCGGCTGTGAAAGCCGTGCAGACCGCGATCGATCTGGCCGAGCAGGCGGAACAGCTCGGGCCCGTCGCCGAGCTGGAACAGAAAGTCGCCGCAAACCCGCTCGATCATCAGGCCCGATTCGACCTCGCGATCGCGCTCAACGCGCAAGGCAACCGGGCAGCGGCCACCGAGCAGCTGCTCGCGATCGTCAAGCGCGACCGCAAATGGAACGACGACGGCGCCCGCAAGCAGCTGGTACAGTTCTTCGAGGCCTGGGGCGGCACGGACGATGCAACCGTCGAGGGACGCAAGCGCTTGTCGATCATCCTGTTTTCCTGACGCGCGCTGGCAAGGCCAGGGGACCCGGCAGATGCCGATCAACATCGAATATCGCGGGCCCGCCGACCTTCCGGAGATCCTTCCGGTGTTTCCGCTGCCGGGCGCGCTGCTGCTGCCGCGCGGGCAGATGCCGCTCAACATCTTCGAGCCGCGCTACCTCGCGATGATCGACGATGCCTTTCGCGACGGCCATCGCTTGATCGGCATGATCCAGCCCGACATCGCGCATTCGCCCAAGAATTCCGACAAGCCGGCGCTGTTCCGTGTCGGCTGTGTCGGCCGCATCACCCAGCTCGCGGAATCCGGCGACGGCCGCTACATCCTCGAGCTCACCGGTGTCTCGCGCTTCAAGGTCGTCGAGGAGCTTGAGGTTCTCACCGCCTACCGGCAGTGCAAGGTGGATTTCTTTGCCTTCGTCGACGACTTCACGCCGCGCATGGGCGAGGAGGAGGTCGATCGCGAAGCACTGCTGACGGTGCTGGCGGACTTTCTGAAGGCCAACAACCTCAAGGTTGACTGGGAGGGCGTCGAGACCGCTCCCAACGAAGCACTCGTCAACGCGCTGGCGATGATGTCGCCCTATGGCGTGGCCGAGAAGCAGGCGATGCTGGAAGCGCCCGACCTGAAGACCCGCGCCGAAATTTTGATCGCGGTGACCGAGATGGACCTCGCGAAGAAGCGCACCAGCGGCGATCCGCCGCTGCAGTGAGGGTAGGAATGCTCATGCAGCGTGGTAGGCCGCTTCGGCACCTCGCCGCAGCATGCTGGTGATGCTGGATGCAGGCATCGGCCGGCTGAAATAGTAGCCTTGTGTTTCGACGCAGCCTTCCTCACGGAGGATGTCCAGCTGCTCTTTCGTTTCGACGCCTTCGGCGGTCGTTATCTTGCCGAGGCTGACAGCAAAACGAACCACTGCCCGCGCAAGATGGTGCGCCTCTGCGCTCGGGCTGGATAGTTCGCTGACGAAACTGCGGTCGATCTTGATTTTGTCGAACGGGAATCTCTGCAGAAAGCTCAGAGACGAATAGCCGGTGCCGAAATCGTCCAGGGCAACTCGCACGCCAAGCTCGCGCAATTGTCCGAGCACCGCGAAAGCAGCCTCGCTATCGTGCATGATCACCGTCTCGGTGACCTCGAGCTCGAGCCTGTGTGGCGCCACTCCCGAACTCGCCAGCGCGCCGACAATGACAGCAACGAGTTCCTTGCTCCTGAATTGAGCGGGAGATAGGTTGATAGCGATCCTGACATGCGCAGGCCAATTGGCGGCTTCCGCACAGGCGGTCCGCAAGACCCATTCTCCCAGCGGCACGATAAGGCCTGTCTCCTCCGCAAGCGGGATGAATTCGCTCGGCGTGACCAGTCCTCGCTGTGGGTGATGCCAGCGGAGCAGGGCCTCGAAGCCGCGGGTCTCGCCGGTAGCGGCGCTGACGAACGGCTGATAGTGGAGCTCGAACTGACGATCGGCAAGGGCATCCCGCATATCGTGCTCCAGGTTGCGTCGCGCGTGCATGAGCTCGTCGAGTTCCGGCTCGAAGAAGCGGTATGCGCCACGTCCGCCACTTTTGGCGGAGTAGAGGGCGAGATCCGCGCTCTTCATGATCACGTCGGAATCGCTGCCATCGCGCGGCGCGATGGCGATTCCGATGCTGGTGCCGACCGTGACCCGGTGATCGCCGAGATCGAAGGGCTCGCAAAGCGCCCTTCCGATGCTCTCGGCCAGGCCGGCAGCCTCCACGGCTGGATTGGTGACGTAATCGATCACTGCGAACTCGTCGCCGCCCAGTCGAGCGATCAACGCGGTTTCGGTGGTGCATTCGCGCAGGCGCGCGGCGACGGCGCGGAGCAGGGAATCCCCCGCCGGATGTCCAAGCGTGTCGTTGACTTCCTTGAAGCGGTCGAGGTCGAGCATGAGCACGGCCAAGTCGACGCCACCGTTGCGAGTAACTGCGATGGCATGCTCCATCCGCTCCCTGAGCAGCACGCGGTTGGGCAGATCGGTCAACGCGTCATGTTGCGCCATATGAGTGATTTTGGCCTCAGACCGGCGCTGCTCGGTCACATCGAGATGTGTGGCAACCCATCCGCCACCGGCCATTGGCTGCCGCGTCACGCAGATCAACCGGCCGTCGGCAAACTCGTCGATCCTGCTTGAGACCGCATCGAACGGCAGCGCGGCCAGCTTCGAGATGAATTGCTCGGCAGCCCCCTCGCTGAGATCGCCCTTGAGGATTCCGTTCACGATGCGATGCCTGATGATGTCGGTGTGCGACGTCCCCGTCCGCAGCAGTTCCGGCGGCAGTCGATAGAGTCGGGCGTAGCGCTCGTTGCAGACGACAAGCCGCTTCTCGGCATCAAACATGCAAAGGCCCTCAACCATGTGGTTGATCGCGGTGTCCAGCCTGAGCGTCTGATCCTGCAACTCTCTCTGCGAGCCTTCGAGCTGCTGCCGGGCGATCGAAAGCTGGCTGATGATCTCCTCGAATTTGCTGGTTCTACTTGCCAGGCGGCGGTCGGCGAGTACGCCGATCAGGCTCATCCCAAGTACAGATAGTGCCACGCCGGCGATGGCGAGAGCGAGGAAAGTCGGCGAAAGCGACAGACTGTCGGTTGAACGCGTCGGATCTGGAACGATCTGCACGGCACCCATCGCCGTGAAGTGATGCGAGACGATAGCAAGGGTCAGCAGGACTGCCGCCAACAGTGCGCCCCAGGAGTTCTTGTACCTGACTGCAACAACGAGGGCGGCACAGCCGAGGCACATGCCCAGAATGACCGAGGCAAACACCAGATCCAGCGACCAGGTGACGCGGCCCGGCACTTCAAGTGCCCACATTCCGAGATAGTGCATGCTCGCGATGCCGCCGCCAATGACGACACCGCCTGCCGCGGCGCGCCACCGGCCGGAATAGCCGGCCGCAATGCCGAAGCCGCCCGACGTCAACAGCATTGCCGTAGCAAGCGAAAGCGCCGTCAGTACGATGCCGTAGCCGGTCGTAACGCCGGGTTCGTAGGCGAGCATCGCGACGAAATGCGTTGCCCAGATCCCATATCCGATGGCAGCGCCGGCAATCCCGATCCAGATCAACCGCGTTCTTGCGGGCGCCACGATCGCACGATGAAAGATACTGACCGCGACGCTACTCGCGAGCAAGCAGACCAGACCGGCGAGCAGGACAAGCCGCCAATCGTGCTCGACAGCAAGGCAACCGAAAACCCGAAACATCCCAGCCGCTCCATCGTGGATATTGCCGATAGTGTCCGTGCTAATCCGCCTTCGCGTTAATTTTGTGCAACGCCTGATTGCATGCTTATTGGTTGCTTAACGTGGTCAGTGCAATTTGAAATCTGGCGGCGCGCCCGCGCAGGACAATGCGCGCCACCGCTCGTAGAGCCAACCGAGAGCACTCTGGAACCGGCAGCGAGGCCTGGAGCGGAGGAAGGCGACACCGATTGGCGGGGAGGAGACGCGCCGAACCGAAGCTTCGGTTCTGACACAATCAGAACCAATAGTGCTCTAGAGGTGATGACGGATGCGCTTACGTCCAGTGATCATCGCGCTGATCAGATTCTCGCGCTGGAGGCGTCCCATCATCAGCACGCCCAAGACGTGCAGCACGACCAGGACGATGACCGCATCCGATGAATAGTGGTGGGTGTCCTCGACCCACCAGACCCCGAAAAAGGTCACCGTCACCGACATCGCGCCCGTGATCGTCGAGACCGCCAGCGAGACCAGCAGCGCCACCAGCATCAACGTGCCGGCTGGATTGAGACCGATATAGCGGCCGGTGATGCCGCGGCGCAGATTCCAGAGATAACCCGGCGCGGCCCGAAGTCTGACGCCGACCATGCGAAAGCGCGAATAGCGGCTTCCCCAAAAACCCCAGACCAGACGGAACGCAAGAAGGCCGAGTACGGCATAACCGACGATGCGGTGAAGTCCGTCATAGACGGTCGGCGTGAACCACGCGGCCAGAACGCAAGCCGCGAGCGCCCAGTGCCAGAGCCGCAGCGGGAGGTCCCAGACCGCGACTGTCCGCGCGGCGGTTCGATCCGCGGGGGTCCGGTCGGACCCCCCGCGTGCGTGCGGCACCGTTTCTTCGATCAAGCGAGGACCACCCTCAGGCGTAGCATTGCGCAGACACTTCGCGCGGTCTACTTCGCAATCGTGTGCTTCAGGCTGAGATCTTCTGGGCTGTAGAACAGCTCGTAAAGCTTGCCTTCCTTGACGCCGTAGACCTCGTAGCACGAGCCTTCGATCTTGGAGCGCCGCACCTCGTAGCCGAGCGCCTTGGCCTTGGCTTCGGCGTCGCTCGCCGGCTTCCACGACGCCTTGTCGAGTTTGGTGCAGTCCTTGAAACCATCGGCCAAGGCTGCCGATCCCATGCCAATCCCGATCGTCAATGCAACGGCAACAACACGAATAACCTTCACGAACGTCTCCTCTTCTGTCGTGGGCGCTGCGCCGGCAGGCGAAGCGGGACCGAAGGAAGCAAAGCACATGATGAAGTCAATGCGGTTCGCGGCCAGTTCGCTTTAGAGTTATTCTAACGATCCGAAAAAGTTCAGCGCTCTCCGTATGCAGCGCGCATTTGAGACGACACTGCGGCCTTACGTCTCACGGTTTGACAGCAGGCTGATCCCGACGCGCAAGCTCAGTAGCCAGCAACCGCCATGACGACGACGGCGGTGAGCGCCATCCATCCAAAATGCCGGCCGCTTGTGGCCCATGCGTTGGCGAGAGCGGAGAAGCCGAACACACCGGCCATGGTGACGACGATCCAGTGACGCGCTGGCTCCGATTGCATCCAGGGCGCCGCGATCAGGAGCACACCGCCGCCGATCCAGGCGACGGTCGAGGCCTGCCAGACCAGGCGGATCAGGGTGCGGAGCCGCTCCGGCTCGATGCGGGCGCGGGCAAAGACCTTGGTCTCGCCGAGAATGCCATGAATGAGGGCCACGGCAATGGTCAAGACCCCGGCGCACTGGAGCAAGAGATCACGCATCGTCAAAGCTCCCTGCAAATATGGTCCATACAGTTATGTATGGTGGGATAGGCGCTGGCCTGCCGGCTGTCAATACACTAGTGTATGTTTGCATCCGGAACCCGACATGGCCGAACAGCTGACCGCCGACGACTGGATCAAACAGGGACTGAAGGCGCTCGCGCGAGACGGCTTCACCGCGCTGAAGGCCGATCCGCTGGCAAAAGCCATGGGGGTCTCGCGCGGCAGCTTCTATTGGCATTTCGCCGATCTCGGCGCATTCCATGCTGCTCTCTTGAAGCGCTGGCGCGAGATCGCGGCCGAGCAGATCATCGCCGATGTCGAGGCGGACAGCGACGAGCCGCTGAAAGCGCTGCTGCGCAGGACTTTTGGCGCGCGGCTCGACCTCGAGCGCGCGGTGCGGAACTGGGCGGCCTTCGATGCGGCGGCACAAACGGCGGTGCGTGCCATCGACCGGCGCAGGCTCGACTATATCGAGGAGCTGCTGAGGAAGCGCGGGTTCGAGGCGGCGACAGCGCGAGCCCGCGCGCAAATCCTGTACTGGACGTTTCTCGGCTTCGCCCTGTCGGGCCCGCCAGCGCCGGCCGCGCGGCTTGAGGGCCTGCTCGACGAGATTCTGCGGATGGTTTCAGCTTGAGCGACGCGATGGGCTGCCACGATTTTTTATGCTAGAGGCAACCGACCGTCGGAGACCCCCATGAACGCGCCCACCGAACGCCCCGAAGCCAGCGTCGATCCCAAATTGCTGGAGATTTTGGTCTGCCCGCTGACCAAGGGCCCGCTGGAGTTCGATTCTGCAAAGCAGGAGCTGATCTCGCGCAGCGCCAAGCTCGCCTATCCGATCCGCGACGGCATCCCGATCATGCTGCCGGAAGAGGCCCGCAAGATCGATTGAGGGGACTTGTGGCCCGATGAGAGACTTGTAGCCCGGATGGAGCGCAGCGAAATCCGGGGTTCCTCGTATGACGCAGCGGCCCCGGAATACGCTGCGCTCCATCCGGGCTACCGAAAATCCTACAGCGCCTCGCCCTTCAACAGCCGCGGTATCTCACCGGTCAAACCCGCGGCTTGGCGGATAAAAAGATTCTTCAGCGGCGGGGCGCGATCGACGAGGCCGAGGCCGATGTCGCGGACGGTGCGCAGCAAGGTGGACTGGTTGGAGAACAGGAAGTTCAGCGAGTTGGTGGCAACGCCCATGGCCATGGTGTCGAAGCGGCGCCAGCGCTGATAACGTTCGAGCACGTCGACGCCGCCGATATCCATGCCGAGCCGCGCGGCGTCGACCACGACCTCGGCCAGCGCGGCGACGTCCTTCAGCCCCATGTTGAGACCCTGGCCCGCGATTGGGTGGATGACGTGGGCGGAATCGCCGACCAGCGCGAGGCGCTGGGCAATGAAGGAGCGTGCGACGAAATAGGACAGCGGAAACGCGCGCGGCTTGTCGAGCGCCTTCACCTCGCCGAGATGCAGGCCGAAGCGCTGCTCGAGCTCGCCGTGAAATTCCTCATCGCTCAACGCAATGATACGCGCGGCTTCGCTGCGACGCTCGGTCCATACCAGCGAGGAGCGCTTGCCCGAAAGCGGCAGGATAGCAAACGGACCCGCCGGCAGAAAATGCTCTTCGGCGCGGCCTTCGTGATCGCGCTCATGGCCGACAGTGACGACGATGCCGGATTGATCATATTCCCAGCCGTGGGTGGCGATGCCGGCGCGCTCGCGCAGTTTCGACTTCGCACCGTCGGCCGCAACCAGGAGGCTCGCTGCAATCACGCTGCCATCGAGCGTCACGTCGATACCTTCGGCCCGCGCGTCGTAAGACGACACTGTGGTCGCGCGGAGATCGACGCCCTCGGCCTCGGCGCGCACCACCAGCGCATCAATGAGGCGGCGGTTCTCGACCATATGCGCGAAGGGCTCGCCCGGCGCGACGTCGCCGGCAAAGTTGAGGAACGCCGGACGGGTGGCGTCTTCCAGCTTGGAATCGGTGACGATCATGTCGAGGATCGGCTGCGCCTCGCCCCTTACGTCGTCCCAGGCGCCGATCGCCTCGAACAGGCGGCGGCAGGCGGCCACGATCGCGGTCGCGCGCGGGTCCCGGCTCGGACGTGTGGAGAGCGCGGGGTCGGCGACGATGACGGGGATCTCGGGGCCGAGCCCCTGGCGCAGCGCCAGGGCCAGCGCCAGGCCCGCAAACGCGCCGCCACCGATGACAATGCTACCCTGTACCGACATACCCAATTCCCGGCTAAATCCTGGCCTTGCTAGCAGACTTGAGGTGGGCGAAACAGTGCGGTGAAACAAGGGCGGACAGCCCCCATTGTGTCAATCCGGAGCAGCGAACCCCGGGGCGGCAAGGCGAAAGCTGAAATCCATGTCCAAGAGCCTGATCGACCTCATCTCGATCCTCGACCTCGAACAGCTCGAGGTGAATCTGTTCCGCGGCAACAGTCCGAAGACCAGCTGGCAACGGGTGTTCGGCGGCCAGGTGATCGGACAGGCGATGGTTGCAGCGTGCCGCACCGTCGAGGGCCGGCTGCCGCATTCGCTGCATTGCTATTTCATCCTGCCGGGCGATCCGCAGATCCCGATCATCTACCAGGTCGAGCGCCTGCGCGACGGCAAGAGCTACTCGACGCGACGCGTCACCGCGATCCAGCACGGCAACGCGATCTTCTCGATCATGGTGTCATTCCATGCGGAGGAAGAGAGCGCGTTCGATCACCAGGACAAGATGCCCGACGTGCCGCCGCCGGAAAAGCTGACGGCGGAGGAAGTCGCGAAGCAGCCGATGTTCAAGGAGATGCCGGAGTTCATCCGCCGCTATTATGAATCCGACCGTCCGATCGAGCTGCGCCCGGTCGAGCTCGGCCGTTATTTCGGTGAGAGGATCGAGGACGGCCGCATCCATGTCTGGATCAAGACCGCGGCAACGCTGCCGGACGATCCGGCGCTGCACATGTGCGCGCTGGCCTATGCGTCGGACTTCTCGCTGCTCGATGCGATTATGGCGCGCTACGGCCGCACCCTGTTCGACAAGCGCATGATGCCCGCGAGCCTCGACCACGCGATGTGGTTTCACCGCCCGTTCCGCGCCGACGAATGGCTGCTCTACGCACAGGATTCGCCGAGCGCGCGAAGCGGCCGCGGCTTGACCCGCGGCTCGATCTTCAAGCCCGACGGCACGCTGGTGGCCTCCGTCGCGCAGGAAGGCTCGGTGCGCGAACGGAGAGCCTAAGAGGCACAAGCACGATCGATCGCGCTTGTGCCTTTCGAGGTCAGGCCCGGAGCGATCCCCGCGGAGCCAGAACCGTCTCCGACGCGAACCAGTTCATGATCCAGCGATAGACCCACGGGATCGGGGATGATGAAGCCGCACAGGAATGCGGCCACGATGCCCCGCCAGAGAATCCCGAGACCGCTGCCGTTGAACACGATCTCGCGCCGCGTGCCTTCGATGCTGCGGCAGAACCAGCGCATCTGAGCCGCGGCGACCCAGGCCCAGCCGATGATGGTGATGATGGAAATCGCGAACAGCAGGCTCCAGCCGACATAGGCCCAAACCGTGCCGGTGAAGCTCAGGCCGAGCGGCTGCCCATTGGAGGCGAGATTCGCGACCATCCATTTGATCAGGAGCCAGTACAGAACGAGCTGGGCGATGAACAGCAAATTGCTCAGCAAGGGAACGCCGATGTAGCCGATCACGACCGCCAGAACGATGAAGCCGAAATACCAGGGCACCAGCGTCATCGCATTGCCGGTGAAGCTGAGATTGGGCCGCCCGGGGACCTTCACGCAGGACACGATCCATTTCGTGTACCAGACGAACACCCACGGCACCGGGATGATGAAGCACATGCCGATCAGCATCACGATGCTGCGCCAGGTGAACTCGAGGATGCCGAAATCGACCGCCAGCGATCCTCCGGCGCCACCGCCGCCGTAGCCCCCGGAGCCCATCATCGGCGGGCCGCCAGCCGGCATCATCGGGGGCGCACCGCCCCCGCCGATCAGGCCGGGGATTTCGGCCGCCTTCTGCCAGCCGGCCATGCCCTCCGACCACACCAGCGTATCCGGACGCACGACTCCCTGGGCGACGAGGTCACGGAATTGCCCTTCCGGATAGGGCCCCTGCTGCTTGCCCTCGGATGCGTAGAACCAACTCGCCATGAAGCGTCCCCCTCGAACATAGTTTTGTACCGGCCGCGACGCTTGGGTTCATCGCATCCATGCCAAAAACGCATTGTGGAGGATGAACGGCTGCCCTGTACAGAGGCGGCCGTTCACATGGCCCAACGATTTTCCGCTTCAATCTGCAAGTTTTTTATGCCATTTGCCCGGAAAGATGCCAGATTGACGCTGCGCCGGGGACATACGGCGCGGCGCATCCCGGGGAATAGGCCTGACCATGAAACTCGTCGTCGCGATCATCAAACCCTTCAAGCTCGATGAGGTCCGTCAGGCCCTGACGGCGATCGGCGTCCACGGCATGACCGTGACCGAAGTGAAGGGCTATGGCCGCCAAAAGGGCCACACCGAGATCTATCGCGGCGCCGAATATGTCGTGAATTTCCTGCCGAAGCTGCGGATCGAGATCGCGGTTGCCTCCGATATCGCCGAGAAGGCCGTCGCGGTCATCACCGCGACCGCGCGCACCGGCCAGATCGGCGACGGCAAGATCTTCGTCACGCCGATCGATCACGCGACCCGCATTCGCACCGGCGAGACCGACAGCGACGCGCTCTAGATTTTTGCTTTGACGCGTTTTCTTTTCGCGAACCGGTAACCGCTTCGCTCGACAACGCTCTTCTTCGATCGCACCGGGCAACGGCGCCACGGCGTGCGACACAATCAATAGCTGGGGGAAACGACATGGCGGGATTGTTGCGCCGCGCGGCTGCTATCGCCGCGCCGATCGGGCTTGGGTCGATCATGGCTTCGCCGGCGCGTGCCGCGGGCTCCGAGATCAACACTGCCGACACCGCCTGGATGATCGTCGCCACCGCGCTGGTGCTGATGATGACGATCCCGGGGCTCGCGCTGTTCTATTCCGGCATGGTGCGCAAGAAGAACGTCCTCGCCACCATGGCGCAGAGCCTCGCCGCAGTGACGATCATCTCCATTCTCTGGGTCGCGTTCGGCTATTCGTTGTGCTTCGTCGGCGACGGCCCGTGGATCGGCACGCTCGACCGCTGGTTTCTCTCCGGTATGACCATGGACAGCGTCAACCCGGCGGCGAAGACGATCCCGGAAGCGCTGTTCATGCTGTACCAGATGACGTTTGCGATCATCACGGTGGCGCTGGTCGCGGGCGCGGTGGCCGACCGGATGCGGTTCTCCGCTTATCTCCTCTTTTCCGTGGCCTGGTTCATCTTCGTCTACATTCCACTGGCGCATTGGGTGTGGGGCGGCGGCTTCCTCGCCGGAATGGGCGTGCTGGATTTCGCCGGCGGCCTCGTGGTGCATCTGTCGGCCGGCACCGCCGGCCTCGTCGCGGCGAAGGTGATGGGACGCCGTCACGGCTACGGCACCGAAAATCTCTCGCCGTTCGATCTGTCGCTTGCGGTGATGGGCACCGGCCTGTTGTGGGTCGGCTGGTTCGGCTTCAACGGCGGCTCGGCGGGCGCAGCCAATTCGCGCGCGGTGCTGGCGATCATCGCGACCCATCTCGCAGCCTGCTCCGGCGCGCTGACCTGGGGCGCGATCGAATGGTCGACGCGGCGCAAGCCATCCGTGCTCGGCATGATCTCCGGCGCGGTGGCCGGCCTCGGCACCATCACGCCGGCCTCGGGATTCGTGGCGCCCTGGCACGGCATCGTCATCGGCGTGATCGCAGGCCTCGTCTGCTACTGGGCCTGCACCTGGCTGAAGCACCGCTTCGACTATGACGATTCGCTCGACGTGTTCGGCGTCCACGGCATCGGGGGGATGACCGGGACCCTGCTGGCCGGCGTGTTCGCAACGAGCGCGATCGGCGGCACCGCCGGCGTGCTCGAAGGCCATCCGCAGCAGCTTCTTATCCAGCTCTACGGGGTCGCCGTCACCTTCGTCTGGTCGGCAGGCATGAGCTTCGTCCTGCTCAAGCTGGTCGGTCTGTTCGTGCCGTTGCGGGTCTCCCGCGAGCACGAACTCGAGGGCCTGGATATTTCGCAGCACGGCGAGGCGCTGCAGTAATTGGGCTTGCGCAACACATAAGCGTATGCTTATGTGTTGCCATGATCGAAGCCGACATCTTCAAAGCGCTGGCCGACCCGACCCGCCGCAAGGTCTTTGAGAAGCTTGCCGGCGGAAGCCTGAATGCCAGCGCCTTGCGCGACGGATTGGAGATCAGCCAACCGGCGATGTCGCAGCATCTCGCGGTGCTGCGCGGCGCGGGCCTGGTGCGCGAACAGCGGCAGGGCCGCTTTGTGAATTACGAAGTCGATCCCGAAGGAATCTCCGCGATCGGGGCCTGGCTTGCGCGCTACCGCGCCTATTGGCCGAAACGCATGGATGCCCTCGCCGATCTCTTGAAGGAGATGGATCAATGAGCGACGCCGTGAAGCCTGATCCCTCCGACGCAGACTTGGCGCTCAAAACAGACCTGGTGCTCGAATATGAATTCGATGCGCCGCCGGCCAAGGTCTGGCGCGCGGTGACCATTCCGGCTTTGCGCGAGCGCTGGTTGCCGGATTGCGATCTTGCGGGCGCCGAGCCGGAATCAGCGATCCCGGGCCAGGAGGTGCGCTACCGGCTTCGCGATTCCGAACCGCCGTTTCGCGAAAGCCATGTCATCTTCCGGATCGAGCCGAACGAGGACGGCGGCACCCGCTTTCGCATCATCCAGCAAGCCTGCGAGATCCGTATGAAGCTGCCGCAGCCGGCCAACAGCAATGGCTGCCTGATGCGCGCGGCCGCCTGACACCAACACCACTTCATCACCCGCAGAAAATGGAGGTCGCCGATGCGCGACATGCTTCAGCTCGTCCCTATGGTCGTCGAACAATCCGCCCGCGGCGAGCGATCCTTCGACATCTATTCGCGCCTGTTGCGCGAGCGCATCATCTTCCTCAATGGCGAGGTCAATGATGCGATGTCCGGACTGGTCTGCGCGCAGCTCCTGTTTCTGGAGGCGGAGAATCCGAACAAGCCGATCAATCTCTACATCAATTCCTATGGCGGCGTGGTCACCAGCGGCCTTGCGATGTACGACACCATGCAATTCATCAAGGCGCCGGTGCATACGCTGTGCATGGGCACCGCGCGCTCGATGGGCTCGTTTCTGCTGATGGCCGGCGAGCCCGGTCACCGCGCCGCCCTGCCCAATGCGAGCCTTCACGTGCATCAGCCGCTCGGCGGCTTTCAGGGCCAGGCGTCCGACATCCTGATCCACGCCACCGAAATGCAGGAAACCAAGCGGCGCATCATCCGGCTCTATGCCCAGCATTGCGGGCGCCCCGAACCGGACGTGGAACGGACCTTGGACCGCGACCATTTCATGACCGCGCAGCAGGCGGTCGACTGGGGGCTGATCGACCGGGTCTTCGCGGAACGCAGCGCCGCCTGACGGTCTCTGCCGGGGACCCGTCCGGCAAGTCTCGCCCGCTCAAGCAGGTTGGCCGGTTGCGCGCATTCCGTGAGCACAAGTGCGAGGGGCCCGATATTTCGCGGCACGACAAGCCCCGCAATAGGCGTCCGCCTTACGGAAATACCTTTCTGCTGCCCTACGTGTGAGCACCAATGTGTCGACAGCCTGTCGTGCCTTTATTTTAATCAGGCATGGTCAGGTATTGAGCGCGGCGTAATGGCGCACTGCACCGCACTACGCGTCAAACGCGAAAACACCCGTTTTCATAGTCCGTTAGGCAACACGCCCGATCTGGCACGGCATTTGATTCTAAGGGTCCTGGCTGTGCCCGCGTAGTGAACTTTCTCCCTCGTGGCGAACCAGTCGAGAAGCGCCCGGCCACGTCCGGACCGGGCCCAAGCGGGGATAGGACCCATGAAAATTGTTATGGCGATTATTAAGCCATTCAAGCTGGAAGAAGTCCGTGACGCCCTGACCGCCATCGGCGTTCACGGTCTCACGGTGACGGAAGTCAAGGGATATGGCCGCCAGAAGGGCCATACGGAAATCTATCGCGGCGCCGAATATGCCGTGAGCTTCCTGCCCAAGATCAAGATCGAGGTCGCTGTCGCCTCCGACCAGGTCGACAAGACCATCGACGCCATCACGACCGCCGCGAAAACCGGACAGATCGGCGACGGCAAGATCTTCGTCATCAATCTCGACCATGCGGTTCGCATCCGCACCGGCGAGGCCGATGCTGCGGCCCTTTGATTTCGCGCTCAATCAAAATTCAATCAGGAGTAAATGAAATGACGTTTAAGCGTCCCTATGGCGCGGGATTGGCGGCTCTCGCAGTCGGCCTGTTCGCTGCGACCGCAGCCTACGCCGAGCCAACGGTCAACAAGGGAGACAACGCCTGGATGCTGACATCGACAGTGCTCGTGCTGTTGATGACGATCCCCGGCCTCGCGCTGTTCTACGGCGGCCTCGTCCGTTCCAAGAACATGCTCTCCGTCCTGATGCAGGTGTTCTACACCGTCTGCGTCGTCACCGTGATCTGGGCCGTGTACGGCTACAGCCTCACCTTCACCGGCGGTTCCGACTTCATCGGCGGCTTCTCCAAGGCCTTCATGATGGGCGTCACCACCGACTCGAAGGCCGCGACCTTCTCGGTCGACGCCAACATCTCGGAGCTCATCTATATGTGCTTCCAGATGACCTTCGCGGCGATCACGCCCGCCCTCATCGTCGGCGCCTTCGCCGAACGCATGAAGTTCGCGGCGCTCGCGCTCTTCGTCCCGCTCTGGGTCACGCTGATCTACTTCCCGATCGCGCACATGGTCTGGTACTGGCCCGGCCCGGACATGATCCAGGACGCAGCCAAGGCTCTGGCTGCTGCGGCTGATGGCGCGGCGAAGACCGCAGCGCAGGCCAAGCTCGATGAGATCAACGCCGACGCAGGCTGGATCTTCAAGAAGGGCGCGATCGACTTTGCGGGCGGCACCGTGGTGCACATCAACGCCGGCATCGCAGGCCTCGTCGGCGCCCTGCTGATCGGCAAGCGCGTCGGCTACGGCAAGGAGCTGATGGCTCCGCACTCGCTGACGATGTCGATGATCGGCGCCTCGCTGCTCTGGGTCGGCTGGTTCGGCTTCAACGCCGGCTCCAACCTCGAAGCCAACGGCGGCGCAGCCCTCGCCATGACCAACTCCTTCGTCGCCACCGCAGCCGCCGCGCTGTCGTGGATGTTCGCGGAGTGGATCATCAAGGGTCACCCGTCGGTGCTCGGCGTCATCTCCGGCGCTGTCGCGGGCCTCGTGGCCGTCACGCCTGCCGCCGGCTTCTCCGGCGTGATGGGTGCGATCGTCCTCGGCCTCGTGGTCGGCGTGGTCTGCCTGTTCTTCTGCACCGTCGTGAAGAACGCGCTCGGCTACGACGACTCCCTCGATGTGTTCGGCGTGCACTGCGTCGGCGGCATCATCGGCGCCCTCGGCACCGGCATCCTCGTCAATCCGGCGCTGGGTGGTGCGGGCATCATCGACTACACCGCGATCCCGCCGAAGGTTGCCGATTACGACTTCGCGGCGCAGATGATCTCCCAGGTCTGGGGCGTCGGCACCACGCTGGTGTGGTCGGGCATCGGTTCGGCGATTCTCTACAAGGTCGTCGATGTGATCGTTGGCCTCCGCGCCAATGTCGAGAGCGAGCGTGAAGGCCTCGACATCACCGAGCACACAGAGCGCGCCTACAACATGTAAGTCTCCTCCCGGGCGCGGCCTCCTCGGAGGTCGCGCTCACAACTACGGTTTGGGGCACATACCCGGCAATGTCCCGACCGTTGAGGGGCTCCAGCGCAAGTTGGAGCCCCTTTCTTTTGGTCCCGTGCCGCTGGGCCGTCATAAGTTAAATTGCATTGCTGCGAGCTTGCTGAATATCATGCTCCCCGTTTGGAGCAGGATTTCATGCGTCTGCCCTATTGCCTGGTCTGGTGTTTCCTGTTGCTCGCTTTGTCGAGCCTCGATGCCCGTGCGGACAAGCGCGTCGCGCTGGTGATTGGCAACGGCGC
The DNA here is from genome assembly GCF_032917965.1 of Bradyrhizobium sp. BWC-3-1. Lineage (NCBI taxonomy): Bacteria > Pseudomonadati > Pseudomonadota > Alphaproteobacteria > Hyphomicrobiales > Nitrobacteraceae > Bradyrhizobium > Bradyrhizobium sp. BWC-3-1. Next base: position 237,861 of record NZ_CP136625.1, on the reverse strand, counting down.
CTACCGAAACGTTCCCCCGCTCGCCAATCCGACCAACGATGCGGCCGATGTCGGCGCGGCCCTCAAGCGATCGGGGTTCGATCCTGTGGTCGCGACCGACCTCGACCAGTCCGCCATGCAGGACACCATTCTTCGCTTCGCGCGTGAGGCCCGCGGCGCCGATGTCGCCCTGTTCTATTACAGTGGGCACGCGCTCCAGTTCGCCGGCGTCAACTATCTGGTGCCTGTCGATGCCGTCGTTCGCGACGAGGTCGATCTGCGCCGTCTGGTGCGCGCCGACGAGATCCTGGCGGATCTGCAGCAGGCCAAGAACCTGCGCATCCTCGTGCTCGACGCCTGCCGCGACAATCCATTTGCCGACGAGTTGCGGCGAAACGTCGGACAGGGCCGTGGCGTCACCGTCTCACGCGGCCTTGCCAAGATGGAAAGTCCCGAGGGCACCATCATTTCCTACGCGACACAGGCCGGCCGGACCGCCGACGACGGCAGCGGCCGCAACAGCCCCTACACCAGCGCGTTCCTGGAGCACATCGGCGACAAGGGCAACGTCAACACGGTATTTCAGACGATCAGCGCCGGCGTCTACCAGCGCTCCAAAGGCTCGCAAGTACCGGAGCTGTCGCTGTCGTTCTTCGGCGAGTTCTACCTGAACGGCAAGCCCGAGACGGCGGCGTTGTCGCCTGCGACGCCTCAGCTCGATCCCTGCGCGGAGGCCGGAGACCATTGGCGTAGCGCGGAAGCGCTGGGAACGCTCGCGGCATTCAAGGATCACCTCGCACGCTTCCCGGCCTGCGCGTTCGCAGATCTGGCAAAATCGCGCGTCGAGACCTTGGCGAAACCATCAGACACCGCCAAGCGCGTAACCGCATTCGATGGAACCTGGATCGCGAAGGAGACTTGCGAGAACAAGCCCCCATTTCCCGAGGCCTATTTCCAGTATGCCCTGCGCGTCAAGGATGGCGTGCTGCACACTCTCTCCGGGGAAGAGGGCAAGCCCGGTGCCACAATCTATAACGGGAAGATCGAAGCGGATGGCAGCGCGACTGTCACCGTCAACGGGCTGATTGGCGAGAAGGATCCGCTGCGCCGCACAGCCGGCGCGCCCTATCAGTACAAGCTCGCACTCGAGCTGAAAGGAACCACCGGCGCCGGCGTCCGCACCGATACCAGCCGACCGTGTCGGATGGAGCTCTCCAAGCTGACGACACAGAGCCCCGCTGCAAGTCCGGGCCAACCTGATTCGAAGCGGGCGCCCAAGCGCGAGGACAAGACGGCCGTGCTGCCGCCAGATCAGGCCGGCGCAGGGCAACCGCGGCAGACCGGAAGCGGCATGAGCTGTTCGTTCATGCGAAGCAGGTGCGCCACGGCATGCGTCGGTATGGGTGGCCGCGCGGATTGCGCTTCAACCGCTTGTCCACGGCTGGAAGCCGAGTGCATGAGCAGCGGGTGCTGGCGCGGCCGGGGATTCAACGGCTGCGGACTTGCCAAGAGATAGATGCACGAACCGGCTGCAGGCGGTCTGTCTTGGTCCGTCCAGGCGAAAGAAAAAGATTGCCATTCCACACCGCCCGCGCAGAAATATCGACCACAAGAAACAACAATCGGGAGGTCGTCATGCGTTTGGAAGGCGGATGCTATTGCGGCGAAGTGCGCTATGTCGCCGAGGGCGACCCGATGATGCAGGCGCAGTGTCATTGCCGCGAATGCCAGTACATCTCGGGCGGCGCGCCCAACACCTTCATCGCGATGCCGGCGGCTGGCTTCAGCTACATCACCGGGCAACCCAAGCAATTCGCGCGCAAGGACCTCGAACGCGCCGTCACGCGCGAATTCTGCGCTCAATGCGGGACCCATCTGGTGACCAAGGTTCCCGGCCTGCCGGCGGCGATCCTGAAGGTCGGCACGCTGGACGAGCCTGCGCAGTTCCATCCACAGATGGCGATCTACACCTGCGACAAGCAGGACTTCCACGCGATCCCCGCGGGCATGGCGACATTCGAGAAGCTGCCGGGGCATTAGGGCGCCTATCCGCCAAAGCCGTCATAAGCCGTCATGCCCGGGCTTGTCCCGGGCATCCACGTTCTTGGACGCCGTCGGAAAGGCCGTGGGTGGCCGGGACAGGCCCGGCCATGATATCGCCAAGACGTCCACCCCCTCGCAATGGCATGACCAGCTCCGAGAGCCGCCCGTGGCGTCATTATTCCTGCTCTGGACCGAGGCGGCGACCGATGGTTAATCGCGTCTTAACCTCGCCCTATCTATGGTGAACTGAACCGCTTCCCGCCGGCGCCGTGCTGCGACCGGCTGTTCCAAGAGTGCTGGCGTCCAGAATGGCTATGACCGCTTCATCCCGTGCGCCGCAGGACAGTGGAAGCTCCGATAGCGAACGCTCTCCCTTCGTCCGGCTGAACGAGCTGCTGGCACCGCATCAGCCCGGCAAGCCTTTGATTTCGCTTGCCGTCGGCGAGCCGCAGCATCCGGTGCCTGATTTCGTCGGCCCGGTACTGGCCAAGCACATCGCCGATTTCGGCCGTTACCCCGCGAACAAGGGCACCGACCCGTTCCGCATGGCCGCGGGCGCCTGGCTGTCGTCGCGTTTCAAGCTGCCGCGACCGCTCAATCCCGAGAGCGAGATTCTCGTCCTCAATGGCAGCCGCGAGGGGCTGTTCCTCGCCGCCATCGCGGCTGCGCGCTATGTCGGCCCGCGTCCCGGCAAGCCCGCGATCCTGATGCCGAACCCGTTCTATCCGGTCTATGGCGCCGGCGCCCGCGCCGCTGCTTGCGAGCCGGTCTACCTGCCGACCACCGCCGAGAACGGCTTCCTGCCCGATCTCGACGCCATCGACGAGGCGACGCTGGCGCGCACGGTGGCGTTCTATCTGGCCTCGCCCGCCAACCCGCAGGGATCGGTGGCCTCGCGCGATTATTTCATTCGCCTGAAGCAGCTCGCCGACCGCTACGGCTTCGTGATCCTCAGCGACGAGTGCTATTCGGAGATCTACACCCGCGAAGCGCCCGGCAGCGCGCTCGAATGCGCTGGCCCTGATTTCACCCGCGTGGTCGCGTTCCAGTCGCTGTCCAAGCGCTCGAACCTGCCGGGCCTGCGCGTCGGCTTCGCCGCCGGCGACAAAAAACTCATCGGCATGTTCCTCGAATTGCGCAACATCGCGGCGCCGCAGGTGCCGGTCCCGTTGCAGCATGTCGCGACCGTTGCTTACGGCGACGAGGCGCATGTCGAGGAGAACCGCAGGCTCTACCGCATCAAGTTCGATCTCGCCGACCAGATCATCGGCAATCGTTACGGCTATCGCCGGCCCGATGCCGGCTTCTGCGTCTGGCTCAACACGTCCGAAATCGGCGACGATGTGTCTGTGTGCCTGAAACTCTTCAAGGAAGCAGGCGTGCGCGTGGTGCCCGGCAGCTATCTGGCGCGGCTCCAGCCCGACGGCTTCAATCCCGGCGCAGGCTACATTCGCCTTGCGCTGGTGCAGGATGGCGAGACCACGGCGCAGGCGCTGCACCGCCTGGTCGAGACTCTGGGTTAGGCGGGGCCCATGAGCATGTCGACAATCGAACGTGTCGTTCCCTTGGTCAGCCATCTGCCGCCCTCGATCCGCGAGGGGCTGGCGCGGCGCGTGCGCGAGCTCAGCGGTCTCGGCCTGATCGCATTGTCGGGCGTCGCCTCGGCGGCGCTGATGACCTGGTCAGTGCAGGATCCCAGCCTCAGCCACGCAACGTCGCGGCCGATCCGCAATATTCTCGGCTATGCCGGCGCGATCGGCGCCGACCTTGCGATGCAGACCCTCGGGCTCGGCGCGATCATGCTGGTCCTGACCGTCGCGGTCTGGGGCTGGCGCATGCTGACCCATCGCCCGTTCGACCGCGAGGCGCTGCGGCTCGGCTGCTGGATTCTCTGCACGGTGATCGCGGCGGGCTTCGTCAGCTGCTGGCCACATGGCGGCGCCTGGCCGCTGCCGACAGGCCTCGGCGGCGTGGTCGGCGATGCCCTGGTTCGCGCGCCCGCGGTGATCTTCGGACCGCCGGGCATGATCTATCGCATCGTGCTCGGCACGATCCTGTTCGCCGCGATGGCGGCGACCTTCCTGATCGCCTGCGGCCTCGGCGCACGCGAGCATGACGACGAACTCGCTGAGATCGAGGACGATGACAAGCCGCTCGACCTGGACGAGGAGAGCGATCGCGGTTCGGTATCGCTGGGCTGGCTGTTCCACGCCTTGATGAGCACGAAGGCACGGCTGATCTGGTTGCTTGGCGCGGCCTACCGCTCGCTGGTCTCGAGCGGACCGAAGACCAAGGCCGTTGCCTTCAGCCGTCAGGAGCCGAAGCTCGGTGGCGGCCGCGCCGCGCCGCCGATCTCGCCGCAGTCCGAAGACGAGCACGACGAGGACGAGCACGAAGAAGACCACGAGGAGGAAGAGGAGGAGGAGCCCGCCGCGCGCGCGCCGCGCAAGAAGGCTGCTCCAAAGGCTGCTTCCAAGAAATCTTCCGACAAGTTCGAGCTTCCGTCCGTGTCGGTGCTGGCCGCGCCCAAGGCCGGCGATCGCCAGCCGCTCAGCAAGGCCGAGCTGGAAACCAATTCGCGCGCGCTCGAAGGCGTGCTGCAGGATTTCGGCGTTCGCGGCGAGATCGTGAAGGCCCATCCGGGTCCCGTGGTCACGCTGTACGAGCTGGAGCCGGCGCCGGGGATCAAATCGTCGCGCGTGATCGGACTTTCCGACGACATCGCCCGTTCGATGAGCGCGCTGTCGGCGCGCGTCGCCGTCGTGCCGGGCCGCAACGCCATCGGCATCGAGCTGCCGAACGCGCATCGCGAAAAGGTCTATCTGCGCGAGCTGCTGGTCGCCAAGGAGACTGTCGATTCGGTTGCGAAACTGCCGCTCTGCCTCGGCAAGACCATCGGCGGTGATCCCGTCATCATCGACCTCGCACGCACGCCGCACATGCTGATCGCCGGTACCACCGGCTCCGGCAAGTCGGTCGCCATCAACACCATGATCCTCAGCTTGGTCTATCGGCTGCGCCCGGACCAGTGCCGCCTGATCATGGTCGATCCGAAGATGCTCGAACTCTCCGTCTATGACGGCATTCCCCATCTGCTCACGCCCGTCGTGACCGACCCGAAGAAGGCGGTGGTCGCGCTGAAATGGGCCGTGCGCGAGATGGAAGAGCGCTACAAGAACATGGCCAAGCTCGGTGTGCGCAACATCGACGGTTACAACACGCGCTTGCTCGAATTGAAGGCCAAGGGCGAAGAGCCGACGCGCACGGTGCACACCGGCTTCGACAAGGAAACCGGCAAGGCGATCTACGAGGAAGAGAAGCTCTCGCTCGACCCGCTGCCCTACATCGTCATCATCGTCGACGAAATGGCCGACCTGATGATGGTTGCCGGCAAGGACATCGAAGGCGCGGTGCAGCGCCTCGCGCAGATGGCGCGCGCCGCCGGCCTGCACGTGATCCTCGCAACGCAGCGTCCATCGGTCGACGTCATCACCGGTACCATCAAGGCGAACTTCCCAACCCGCATCGCCTTCCAGGTGACGTCCAAGATCGACAGCCGCACGATTCTCGGCGAGATGGGTGCCGAGCAGCTGCTCGGCCAGGGCGACATGCTCTACATGGCCGGGGGCGGTCGCATCAGCCGCGTGCACGGACCTTTCGCGTCGGACGAGGAAGTCGAGAAGGTGGTGCGCCACCTCAAGACGCAGGGACAGCCGGAATATCTCGAAGCCGTCACGGCCGAAGAACCCAGCGAAGACGAGGACGGCGCGGTGTTCGACGCGTCCGCCATGGGCGCGGATGGCGGCGGCGATTTGTTCTCGCAGGCTGTTGCGATCGTCAAACGCGACCGTAAGGCCTCTACCAGCTATATCCAGCGCCGCCTGCAGATCGGCTATAACCGCGCCGCATCGCTGATGGAGCGCATGGAACTGGAGGGCATCGTCGGACCCGCCAACCACGCCGGCAAGCGCGAGATCCTGGTCGAGGAAGAAGACAGCCATATGTGAGGCGAGCCGCCTCAAACCATCATTCACGCAAAAACGTTATCTGCTTTTGGCCGAAATCACGCTAAAAGGGCGCCCAGCCACACAGGACGACGCGTTGATCAGACATCCGGACATTCGATTCGCTGCCATTGTCGCCGCGCGGAGCGCGCGCATGGCCGGCGTAATTCTCGTCACCGCCGCGATGGTGATCACGGCGTCGTTCGCGCAGACCGTTCCCGTGCCGAAGCCTGCACCGAAGGGCCGCGACGGCGGTCCGGCCGTTGGAGGGCCCGCGGTCACCGGCGCGACCCAGACGCCGCCCAATCCGGTGATTCCGGATCCACGCCGCAACGTGCCGAGCAGCATCTTCCAGACCTTCGATGCGAACCAGAAGGCCCAGGCCGCCAAGGTCAGCGCCTATTTGTCGTCATTGTCGACGCTGGTCGGGAATTTCGTCCAGGTCGGCCCCGACGGCAGCAAGACGCAAGGCGACTTCTACATCCAGAAGCCGGGCAAGGTGCGCTTCGAATATGACGCGCCGAGCCCGATCGACATCGTCGCCGACGGATCGTCGCTGGTGGTGCGCGACCGCAAGCTCGCGACGCAGGACGTCTATCCGCTGTCACAGACACCGCTGCGTTTCCTGCTGTCCGACCGCATCGACCTGATGAAGGACACCAACGTCGTCAACGTCTCGGCCGACGACGTCTTCGTCAGCGTCACCATCGAGGAGAAGCAGGCGCTGGTCGGCACCAGTCGCCTCTTGCTGATGTTCGGCGCCAAGGACGGCCAGTTGAAGCAGTGGACCGTCACCGACCCGCAGGGCTACGACACCACGATCGCGGTCTATAATCTGGATACGAGCAAGAAGCTCGATCCCGGCATGTTCAAGATCGATTTTACCAATTACGGCCCGTCGCCGGGCTGAGACTTACTCGCTGCTGCGATGATCGACATGCCCGGGCTTGTCCCGGGCATCCACGTTCTGGACCTACAATCTGGACCTACAAAAAGGCGTGGATGGCCGGGTCAAGCCCGGCCATGACGGATGGAGTTTGTTAGATCAATCTCATGCGTTTTTCCCTGACAACCTGGAACATCAATTCGGTTCGGCTGCGCATCGATCTGGTCGCAAAATTTCTCAAGAGCGCGCGGCCGGACGTGCTGTGTCTCCAGGAGACCAAGTGCATCGACGACGCTTTTCCGCTGAAGCGCTTCAAGCGGCTCGGCTACGAGCATGTCGCGTTGAACGGACAGAAGGGCTATCACGGCGTCGCCATCGTCTCGAAGATTCCGTTCGAGTCGAAGGACATCCGCACCTTCTGCGACAAGGTGGATTCACGCCACATCTCGGTGTCGTTTGGTGAGAGGGCCGGGATCGCGAAACCCCTGGTGGTGCATAATTTCTACGTGCCCGCCGGCGGCGACATTCCCGATCCCGCGCTGAACGAGAAATTCGATCACAAGCTCCGCTTCCTCGACGAGATGAAGGCGTGCGAGCCGTTGCATCCGCGCGGCGAGGATCGCCACATCCTGGTCGGCGATCTCAACGTCGCCCCGCATGAGAACGACGTCTGGTCGCACAAGCAGCTTCTGAAAGTGGTGTCGCACACGCCCATCGAAACCGAGAAGCTGCAAGCCGCGCTCGCCGCCGGTGAGTGGGTCGACGTCGCGCGCGAGCGCATTCCGATGTCGGAAAAGGTCTACACGTGGTGGAGCTACCGCTCCGCCGATTGGACTGTCGGCGACCGCGGCCGCAGGCTCGACCACATCTGGGTCTCGCGCGCGATGAAAGATGCGGTGAGTGATTTCAAGATTTTGCGCGATGCGCGGAGCTGGGAGCGTCCGTCGGATCATGTGCCGGTGACGGTGACGCTCGAGGTTTAATGTCGCTCTGGCGAAAGCCAGGCCCATTACCACCAATCTTCGTTGTTGCGCGAGGACATCGGCAATCGCACCAAGCCAGAAACATTTGGGATGACGGGTCCTGGCCTTCGCCAGGACGACATCACGACGTCAGCTTCGCACCCGCCATCAATATATCGCTGGCGATCTGGCTGGAGCGCACCGCGAATTCGTCGCGCAGGCGGACGGCGGCGGCGGGGTCGCTTTCGAGCACACGCTGAAACAGGCTGCGCGCGACGCGGATGACGGAGGCGTGCTCGATCGCGATCGCGCTCGACGGCCGCTTCATCGGCACGATCAGCGCGAGCTCGCCGATCAACGCACCGGGACTTGCGATCATCTCCGCACCGGCGCCGTCGTCGACCCGGAAGGCGCCGCGCTGGACCACGAAGCCGGCATCGGCATCGTCGCCGAGATTGAACAAGACGTCGCCGCGGACGAAGTCACGCTGCTCGGAGCCGATCGCCAGCATGCGCAACGAAGCGTCTCCCAACAGGCGCAGTGTCGGGACACGCTCGAGAAGCGCTACATCATCGTCGATTGACATTCAGGTCCGGGGCTCAAGGGCACGCAATCTAAAACGATTCGCACGCCCCTGAAGCGTATCACGGCACCAGCTTGTAGCCACCGGCTTCCGTGACCAGGATTTCCGGGTTCGCGGCGTCCTTCTCGATCTTCTGGCGAAGCCGGTAAATGTGGGTTTCCAGCGTGTGGGTGGTGACGCCGGAATTGTAGCCCCAGACCTCCTGGAGCAGGGTCTCGCGCGAGACCGGCATCTGGCCGGCCCGGTAGAGGAAGCGGAGGATGGCGGTTTCCTTCTCCGTCAGCCGGACCTTGCGCGCATTGGCGGCGGTCAGCATCTTGGAGCCGGGCCGGAAAGAGTAGGGGCCGACCGAGAACACTGCGTCCTCGCTGGCTTCGTGCTGCCGGAGCTGGGCGCGGATGCGCGCCAGCAGTACGGCGAAGCGGAAGGGTTTTGCGACATAGTCGTTGGCGCCGGATTCCAGCCCCAAAATCGTGTCGGAGTCGGTGTCATGCCCGGTGAGCATGATGATCGGAGCCTTGAACCCGCCCTTGCGTAAGGAACGGACCACTTCGCGGCCATCGGTGTCGGGCAGGCCAACATCCATCAGGACGAGATCGGGGGCATTGGCCTTCGCGGCGCTCGCGCCCTTGGCGCCGGTATCGACCGCGGAGGCTTCAAATTCTTCGTGCAGCGACAATTGCTCCACCAACGTATCGCGCAGATCGGTATCGTCATCCACGATCAGGATCTTGCGGGCATTGGCCATAGGGGGTCATCCTTTTGGGGTCCGGCGCGGCGCGCATCCATGCTGCACCCAGCCGAGAGGGAAGTTTAGGGGTCGCCGTTATTATTGTTGTTCGTCTTGAAGTAGTGGGCTGTTACCGATTCACAAGCCAGAACCACTCTAACCTAGAATAGCAGGCCGTTTTGATGAATGTCCTGTAATGAATTCGACATCGCACGTTCACATGAAAAATAAAGCTGCTTCAGCTAGTTACACCATGAACCGGAGCGCCGGGCCGCTCTCGGTGATCCGCGTTAAGCCTGCCGCCGGGAAGCCGCGCCGGGGCTGGCTGACCGCCGGAGCGCTGACGATTCCGGTGGCGCTCGGACGCGGCGGCATTCTGGCGAACAAGCGCGAGGGCGATGGCGGCACCCCGCGGGGCAGCTTCCGTCCGAGGCGATTGTGGTGGCGGGGCGACCGGCACAGCCGCCCGCAGACCTTCCTGCCGGCCCGGATCATCACCGGCGAGGACGCCTGGTGCGAGGATCCCAAGGACCGTCATTACAATCAGGGAATCCGCCTCGGCGAGGGGCAGGGCGGCGACCGGCTCAAGCGGGCCGACCATCTCTATGACTTCATCATCGAAATCGACCACAATACGAGGCCGCGGATCGCCGGCCGGGGCAGCGCGGTGTTCTTGCATCTGGCCCGCGACAATTTCGGCCCCACCGCAGGCTGCGTCTCGATGACCGAAGCGGCGATGCGACAATTGCTGCGGCGGCTTGGACCAAAAACAAAAATCATCATCGGATGAGGACACATGCTCGACAAGGATCAGATCGCCGCCGCTTCGCAGGTCCTGGTCAAACATTGGCGCGACGGCACCAAGCTTGACGCGCTGGAGCCAGAGTTGCGGCCTCAGAACCGCACCGAGGCTTACGCCGTGCAGGCTGCGCTCAGCGGGACTTTGTTCGGCTGGAAGATCGCGGCAACGAGCGAGTCCGGACAGAAGCACATCAATGTCGCGGGACCGTTGGCCGGTCGGATCATGAGCGACACCGTGATCGCCGATGGCGGCACCGCCTCGATGAAGGGCAACGCGATGCGCGTCGGCGAACCCGAGTTCGCTTTCGGCATGGGGCGCGATCTGCCGCCGCGCGCGGCGCCATATACTGTCGACGAGGTGCTCGCCGCCGTGGACAGCTTGCATCCCGCGATCGAGATTCCCGATTCGCGCTTTGCCGATTTCGCCAGCGCCGGCGAGGCGCAGCTCATCGCCGACAACGCCTGTGCGCATCTGTTCGTGCTGGGCGCAGCGACGAATGCGAACTGGCGTGCCATGGACCTCGTCGAACAGCGGCCGCAGATCACGCTGCGCGGCCAGCGCTATCTCGGCCACGGCAAGAACGTGCTCGGCGATCCCCGCATTGCCCTGGTCTGGCTGGCCAACGAACTGCGTGGCCTCGGCATCCCCTTGCGGGCAGGGGAGGTGGTGACCACGGGCACGTGCCATCCGCCGCTTCCGATCCAGGCGGGTGATCGGTTTGTCGCGGACTTTGGCGCGCTGGGGAAGGTGGCAGTGGGGTTTGAATAGGCCCCACATACACCACCGTCATTGCGAGCGCAGCGAAGCAATCCAGAATCTTTCCGCGGAGGGACTCTGGATTGCTTCGCTGTGCTCGCAATGACGAAATCGAGAGTTCGTATGGCGCTCTGCCGTCGCTAACGGCTCTCACCGGCGCCCGAAGATCGCACTGCCCACGCGCACATGGGTGGCGCCGAGCATGATCGCGGTCGCATAATCCGCGCTCATGCCCATCGAGAGCTTCTTCAATCCATTGCGCGCGGCGACCTTGGCGGTCAGCGCGAAATGCGCCGCCGGCGGCTCGTCTAGCGGCGGGATGCACATCAACCCCGAGATCGTCAGCCCGTAGGTGTCGCGGCAGCTCGCGATGAAAGCATCGGCCTCGCCGGGCGCGATGCCCGCCTTCTGCGGCTCCTCACCGATATTGATCTGCACGAACAATTCCGGGTGCTTGTTCTGGGATTCGATTTCCTTGGCTAACGCCTGGCAAATGCTCGGGCGATCGACCGAATGGATGGCATCGAACAGCGCGACTGCCTCTTTCGCCTTGTTGGATTGCAGCGGGCCGATCAGATGCAGCGCGATATCGGGGTAAACAGAAGTTAACGCGGGCCACTTGCCTTTGGCCTCCTGCACGCGATTCTCCCCGAATACGCGCTGTCCGGCATCGATGACCGGGGTAATTGCATCCGCGGCGAAAGTTTTCGACACCGCGATCAGCGTCACGGAGGCACGCTCGCGCCGCGCATCCTTGCAGGCGCGCGCGATTTCGGCTTCGACCGCGGCGAGCGCGTTTGGTGAATGGCCGGTTAGCGGCGCGGCGTTGGCTTCAGTCATGATGTCGCATCGGAGCTGGTTGTTGCGGAGCTAGTTCTAATTTTACCGAGTTCAAGAAAGAGTTTTTGAACCCCTCGCTTTACCTTAGCCGCGGGGTGGGCAGCGAAGATGTCAAACGTCAGTTTCAACCGCAAACGAGCGAAACTCAAGCAGGTTCTCGGAATCCGGGCGCGGCTTGCGTTGCTCGCGGTGATTCTGGTGACGCCTTTGATGTTCGAACGCATCCGATCGCTGGAAGACACGCGCACACGGCAGATCGCACAGGCCACAGCCGAATTCACCACCGTTGCAAGACACAGCGCCGATGCGCAGCGCGAGGTGATCTCGTCGGTCGAGACCATCCTGAAATCGGAAGCTTTCATCCGCGCCTCCGCCGGCGGCATCAGCAAGAGCTGTGACGTGCTGCGCGCGAGCCTGCCGTCGAATCTTCCCTGGATCCGCACGCTTCTGATCGCCGGCCAGGACGGGCGCATCCAGTGCGCCACCAACAACATGTATGTCGGCCTGGACCTCAGTGACCGCCCGTATTTCCAGCAGGCGCAGGAAACCGGCCGCTTCGTCCTGAGCGACTTCATCCTGTCGCGCCCGGTGCTGACACCGACCGTCATGGCGGTTTACCCGGTGTCCGCCTTCAGCGGCGTAGCGGATGCCGTCGTGCTCGCCACCGTCAACCTCGACTGGATGTCGAAGGTCATGAGCAATCTGGGGGGTCGCGCCGGCATCACGGCCGTGCTGGTCGACAGCACCGGCACCGTGCTGGCGGCACCGGCCGACCAGCATAGTGCGATCGGCCGTCCGCTCGACAACATGCCGCTGATGTCCGCGATCGCCGACAAGGCGCTGAGGTCTGACCAGGACGAAGGTTCACTCTCTTTCCTCGCTGCCGACGGCTCCCGCCGCGCGGTCAGCTATATCCGCATCGCCGGTACCAATGCCCGCCTGATCGCCAGCATCGACGAGGACAAGGTGTCCGCGGCCGTGAGCCGCGACATCCGCACCGCCTATCTCCAGCTCGCTTTCGTCGTGGTATTCGTGCTGCTCGGCGCGCTGATCGCAGCCGAGAAACTGGTGATCAAGCCGATCAGGATGCTCGCCGACATGGCCAAGCGTCTGGGCGAGGGTGATCTGTCGGCGCGTGCCGCGCGCAATCGCCTGCCGGCCGAGTTCGTGCCGCTCGCCCGCGCGTTCAACGCGATGGCCGCACAGCTTAGCCAGCGCGAACGCGAGCTGATGGCGAGCAATGACCGACTCACGGTGATGGCCTCGATCGACATGTTGTCGGGGCTTGCCAACCGCCGCGGCTTCCAGAGCCGCCTCGATTTCGAATGGATGCGCGCGCAGCAATATGGCAGCGACCTCGCGCTGTTGATGATCGACGTCGACCATTTCAAGCTGTTCAACGACACCTACGGCCATCTCGAAGGCGATTCTTGCCTGACCAGGCTCGGCGAATCGCTGTCCGGCATCGCCGCCGACACGATGGGCTTCGCGGCCCGCTACGGCGGCGAGGAATTCTGCCTGTTGCTGCCGAACACCGACGTGGCGCGCGCCGTCGAAATCGGCGAACAGGCGCGTGCGGCCGTGCTGAAGCTGGGCCTGCCGCACATCACCTCCGACCACATGATCGTCACCGTCTCGATCGGCGTTGCCGCGACCAAGCCCAACGAGAGCTTGCGTCCGGGCGATTTGATCGAAGCCGCCGACGCCGCGCTCTACGCCGCCAAGCACCGCGGTCGCAACAACGTCGTCGAGCATGGCATCACGGTGATCGACAACGGCGCGGCGGAAATGATGATGGCGGGCTGAGGGCTAACCCGCAGCCCGGACGCGATCGACCTCGCTCTCGGTGACCAGGCCCGGCGAGCCGAACAGGACTCTCCGTATTTTTGCGGAGCAGCCTTGCGGCGCCGCGCCGCCAGCGGCAACCCATTGACCCCCCGAGGACTTCTATGGCCTAGTCCGCCGTCTTTAGACGGCCAGATCCACGAAAACCCAACGATTCCATGACCTCCGAACGCTACAACGCCCGCGACGCCGAACCGCGCTGGCAAGCCGCCTGGGACCAACAGGCGATCTTCGTCTCCAAAAACGACGATCCGCGGCCGAAATACTATGTGCTGGAGATGTTCCCCTACCCGTCGGGGCGCATCCATATCGGCCATGTCCGCAATTACACGCTGGGCGACGTACTGGCCCGCTTCATGCGCGCCAAGGGTTTCAACGTGCTGCACCCGATGGGCTGGGACGCTTTCGGCCTGCCGGCCGAGAACGCCGCGATCGAGCGCAAGGTCGCACCGAAGGCCTGGACGTACGCCAACATTGCCGCGATGAAGAAGCAGCTCCGTTCGATCGGGCTGTCGCTGGACTGGAGCCGTGAGATCGCGACCTGCGATCCCTCCTATTACAAACACCAGCAGAAGATGTTTCTGGACTTCCTGCGCGAAGGCCTCGCCGAGCGCGAGAAGCGCAAGGTGAACTGGGACCCCGTCGACATGACCGTGCTCGCCAACGAGCAGGTGATCGACGGGAAGGGCTGGCGTTCGGGTGCCGTTGTCGAGCAACGGGAAATGAACCAGTGGGTCTTCAAGATCACGAAGTACTCGCAGGAGCTGCTGTCTGCACTGGATACGCTGGACCGCTGGCCCGACAAGGTGCGGCTGATGCAGCGCAACTGGATCGGCCGGTCCGAGGGCCTGCTGATCCGCTTCGCGCTCGACGCGGCGACGACGCCGGCCGGCGAGAGCGAGCTGAAGATTTTTACGACACGCCCCGACACGCTGTTCGGCGCGAAGTTCATGGCGATCTCGGCCGATCATCCGCTGGCGCAGGCAGCCGCGGCCAAAAATCCTGAGCTTGCCGAGTTCATCGGCGAGATCAAGCGGATGGGCACGGCGCAGGAGATCATCGACACCGCCGAGAAGCAGGGCTTTGACACCGGCATACGCGCGGTCCATCCGTTCGATCCGAGCTGGAAGCTGCCGGTCTATGTCGCCAACTTCGTGCTGATGGAATACGGCACCGGCGCCATCTTCGGCTGTCCCGCACACGACCAGCGCGACCTCGATTTCGTCAACAAGTACGCTCTCGGCAACACGCCGGTGGTGTGCCCCGAGGGCCAGGATCCGAAATCGTTCGTCATCACCGATACCGCCTATGACGGTGACGGCCGCATGATCAATTCGCGTTTCCTCGACGGCATGACCATCGATCAGGCCAAGGACGAGGTGGCGAAGCGTCTTGAGACCGAGCTGCGCGGCAACGCGCCGGTGGGCGAGCGCCAAGTGAACTTCCGTCTGCGCGACTGGGGCATTTCGCGCCAGCGCTATTGGGGCTGTCCGATCCCCGTCATCCATTGCCCGAAATGCGACGCCGTGCCGGTGCCGGATGCCGATCTGCCCGTCGAACTGCCGGACGATGCGACCTTCGACAAGCCGGGCAACGCGCTCGATCATCATCCGACCTGGAAGCACGTCACCTGTCCGCAATGCGGCGGCAAGGCTAGCCGCGAAACTGACACCATGGACACCTTCGTCGATTCGTCCTGGTACTTTGCGCGTTTCACCGATCCCTGGAACGAGAACGCGCCGACGACGCCAGAGGTCGCCAACCGGATGCTGCCGGTCGACCAGTATATCGGCGGCGTCGAGCACGCGATCCTGCATCTGCTCTACAGCCGCTTCTTCACCCGCGCGATGAAGGCGACCGGGCACATCGCCCTGGACGAGCCGTTCGCGGGCATGTTCACGCAGGGCATGGTAGTGCACGAGACCTACCAGAAGGCCGACGGCACCTACGTCCAGCCGGTCGAGGTGAAGGTCGAGACCGGCGCCAACGGCCGCCGCGCCACGCTGCTAACGTCAGGCGAAGACATCCAGATCGGCCCGATCGAGAAGATGTCGAAGTCGAAGAAGAACACGGTCGATCCCGACGACATCATCGAGACCTATGGCGCCGACGTCGCCCGCTGGTTCATGCTGTCGGACTCCCCGCCCGAGCGCGACGTGATCTGGAGCGACGAGCGCGTCCAGGGCGCCTCGCGCTTCGTGCAGCGGCTGTGGCGGCTGGTGAACGATTCTGTGGAACCCGGCAAGGGCGCGCCGACGGCCCGGCCGGCCAGCTTCGGCCCGGACGCCACCGCCTTGCGCAAGGCTGCCCATGGCGCGCTGGACAAGGTCACCACCGGTATCGAGCGACTGCACTTCAACGTCTGCCTCGCCCATATCCGCGAATTCACCAATGCGTTTGCGGAGATCTTGCAACGTCCCGGCCAGCCGGCTCCAGATTTGGCCTGGGCGATCCGGGGGGCCAGCCAGATCCTGGTCCAGCTGTTCTCCCCGATGATGCCGCATTTGGCCGAGGAGTGTTGGCAGGTTCTGGGCCATAGCGGGCTGGTTTCCGAGGCCAATTGGCCCCAAATCGAACGCGATTTGCTGGTTGAAGACAGTGTGACCCTGGTGGTCCAGGTCAACGGTAAGAAGCGGGGCGAGGTCACAGTTGCAACAGCGGCCGAGAATCCGGAAATCGAGGCTGCCGTTTTGGCCCTCGATGCGGTAAAACTGGCCTTGGATGGCAAACCCGTCCGCAAGGTGATTATCGTCCCCAAGAGGATCGTGAATGTTGTCGGCTAGGATCCGCATCGCAGCCCGCTTGCTGGCGGTTGCCGCACTGGCGGCCATGACGGCCGGCTGCTTCCACCCGATGTATGCCGAGCACACCGACGGCACCCCCGGTCTGCGCGAGAAGCTGATGGGGGTCGATCTGCCCCCGATCGCCAAAGCCAATGCCTCACGCGAGGCCCGGGTCGGCGTCGAGGTCCGCAACGCGCTGGCCTTCAAGCTCTATGGCACCGCCACCGGCATGCCGCCAACCCACCGCCTCGAGATCCGCTTCGCAAGCAGCAAGACGTCGCTGATCGTCGATCCCAACACCGGCCTGCCCAGCAGCGAAAACTACGGCCTCGACGCCCAGTACAATCTGATCGAGGTCGTCAGCGGCAAGTCGGTGATGACAGGCACCACGTTCTCCCGCGTGTCCTACGACATGCCCGGCTCCTATCAGCGTTTCAGCCGCAACCGCGCGGTACGTGATGCCGAGGATCGTGCCGCCAACGAGATCGCCGAGAACATCACGACTCGACTCGCCTCGTTCTTCACCGCGGGCACTTAATTCATCCCGTCACCCCGGTTCGCCCGGAATGACGAGTCACAGGCAACATGGTCGCGCTGCGCGGAAAAGAGATCGACGCCTTTCTCGCCCGCCCCGATGCGGGCCGTCCGATCATCCTGCTCTATGGTCCCGACGCCGGCCTGGTCCGCGAACGCGCGGATGCGCTGATCGCCTCGGCCGTCGACGATCCCAATGATCCCTTCTCGCTGGTCAAGGTCGATGGCGACGAGCTCTCCGCCGAGCCGTCGCGCCTCGTCGACGAGGCCATGACGGTGCCGCTGTTCGGCGGCCGCCGCGCCATCCACGTGCGCGCCGGCTCGCGCAGCTTTGCCAGTGCTATCGACACACTGGCGGAGATGGGCGTCAGGGATTGCCGCATCGTGATCGAGGCCGGCGAGCTGCGTCCGGAATCGCCACTGCGCAAGGCCTGCGAACGCGCCAAGACGGCCGTCGCGATCGCCTGCTATCCCGATACCGAGCGCGATCTCGCCAAGCTGATGGAAGACGAGCTCCGCATCGCCAATTTGCGCATCGCGCAAGATGCCCGCGCGGCGCTGATGTCGTTCCTCGGCGGCGATCGCCAGGCCTCCCGCAACGAGCTGCGCAAGCTCACGCTCTATGCCCATGGCAAGGGCGAGATCACGCTGGATGACGTGATGGCTGTCGTCGCCGATGCGTCGGAACTGAAACTCGATCCGATCGTCGATGGCGCCTTCGCCGGCCGGCCCGAGATCGTCGAGAACGAGTTTGCCAAAGCCATGATCGCCGGCACCTACCCCGGCGTGATCATCTCCGCGGCGCAGCGTCAGGCGGCGTGGCTGCACAAATCGGCGCTCGCAATCGCCGACGGCACGCCCGCATCCGCGGTGCTCGACAGCGGCTATCCGCGCCTGCATTTTTCGCGGAAGCCCGCGGTCGAAACCGCATTGCGCAATTTCAGCGTGGCGCGGCTCGCCGTCATCATCGAGCAGCTCGCGACCGCCGCGCTCGATACCCGCAAGCAATCCACCCTCGCCGCCGCCATCGCCCAGCGCACGCTGATGGCGATCGCCGCAAACGCGAAGCGGCGGAGCTGAGCTTCCCGCACTGTCCCCTCGTCATTGCGAGGAGCCCTTGCGACGAAGCAATCCAGAATCTCTCCGCGGAAAGATTCTGGATGGCTTCGCTGCGCTCGCAATGACGTGTGGATCGGCATGAGGTCCTGGCTTTCGCCAGGACGACACCAAGCGGCTACAGCGCGCCCTTCGCCAGCCGCCGCATCACCTCGTCGAGCTGATCGAGGTTGCGGTAGTTGATCTGGACCGAGCCGCCGGGGTCTCGGTGGCTCACCGTGACCTTGAGCCCGAGCGCGTCGCTGACGCGCTTTTCGAGGTCGACCGTGTCAGGGTCTTTTTCCTTCGCCCCCGAGCGCGCCTTCTGCGGCTTGCGCTCCGGCACGCCCTCTTCATGCGCCAGCGCCTCGGCCTGGCGGACGTTGAGGCCCTCCTCGACGATGCGCTTGGCGGCCGCGAGCGGATCAGGCACGCCGATCAGCGCGCGGGCATGACCTGCGGTCAGCTCGCCGCTCGTGATCAGGGTTTGCACCTCGGCGGGAAGCTTCGTCAGCCGCATCATGTTGGCGATGTGGCTGCGGCTCTTGCCGACGACTTTGGCGATGTCGTCCTGGCTGCGTTTGAACTCGTTGGCGAGCGCGTGATAGCCGAGCGCCTCTTCCATCGGATTGAGGTCTTCGCGCTGCACGTTCTCGACGATCGCGAACTCCAGCGCATCGCTGTCGCTGATGTCGACGGGGACGATCGGCACTTCGTGCAGGCCGGCCATTTGCGAGGCGCGCCAGCGCCGTTCGCCGGCGATGATCTCGAAGCGGTCCTGCGCACCCTTCACCGGGCGCACCACGATCGGCTGGATCACGCCATGCTGCCTGATCGAATCGCTGAGCTCCCTGAGCTCGCTCTCCGAAAAGGTGCGGCGCGGGTTGCGCGGATTGGGCTTGATGAACTCGATCGGCACCTTGCGTTGCGCGCGCGGCCGATCGACATGCTGAGCCTCGCCGCCGACGTCACCGATCAGACTCGCAAGACCCCGGCCCAGTCGCGAACGCGCTTCGTCGGCCATCGCCAGCTCCCTTGGATTCACGATGCAGCACTCCAGAACTGAATTGTCGAAACTCGTAACTCGTAGGATCAACGCCGCTTCAATGCGTCGTGCGAAGCTCGCGCTCGCGCTGGATCACTTCGGTGGCGAGCCGCAAGTAGGCTTCGCTGCCGACGCATTTGAGATCGTAGACCAGCACCGGCTTGCCGTAGGACGGCGCCTCCGAGATGCGCACGTTGCGCGGGATCATGGTCTTGTAGACCTTCTCGCCCATGAACTGCCGGACGTCGGCAACGACCTGGTTCGAGAGATTGTTGCGCGAGTCGAACATGGTCAGCACGATGCCGTGGATCGACAAGTTCGGATTGAGCGTCGAGCGCACCTGCTCCACCGTCTGCAGCAATTGCGACAGACCTTCGAGCGCGAAGAACTCGCACTGCAGCGGCACCAGGATCGCGTCGGAAGCCGCCATCGCGTTCACGGTGATCAAGTTGAGCGAGGGCGGGCAGTCGATCAGCACATAGGTGTAATCGGCGTCGGGCGAAACGTTGTTGTTGAGCGCGCTGATCGCGTCGCGCAGCTTGTACGCACGACCAGACGTGGTGCCGAGCTCAAGCTCGAGGCCGGAGAGATCCATGGTCGAGGGCGCGATATGCAGCCGCGGCACTGCCGTCGACACCACCGCTTCCCGCAGGCTCGCCTCGCCGATCAGAACGTCATAGGTCGAGCAGGAGCGGTTGCGGCGATCGATGCCGAGTCCGGTCGAGGCATTGCCCTGCGGATCGAGATCGACGATCAGGACGCGTTCGCCGATCGCAGCGAGCGCTGTCCCGAGATTGATCGCCGTGGTTGTTTTTCCCACGCCGCCCTTCTGATTCGCCAGCGCCAGGATGCGCGGATGGCCCTGCGGGACGGCGGCGGTCTGTTCTTGCTGCGGTTCGTCAATCACGCTCATCGCAAATTCCCCACTCGGCCCCTGACGCCTCACCCGCGCCGTTCGACGGAAGCCAGCTCGACGATCCAACCGTCGCCTGTACGGCTGTGGTGGAGCTGCGGCTGAATATTCCAATATTTAGTGGCTTCGGTCAATTCAGACTCTACATCTTGACCCTTGAGAAACAACGCTTTTGCGCCCCGGCGCATCAGCGGCTCCGCAAAGCCGATGAGTTGATGTAGCGGAGCCAGCGCACGCGCGGTGACGCAATCGACCGGGCCGGTGATTCTATCCACATTATCCCCGATCTCAGCGAGATGTACGACTCCCGGAGATGTCGTGACGCGCACGGCTTCGCGCAGGAAGGCTGCCTTCTTGGCGATTCGCTCGACCAGATGGACGCTCGCCCCGGCCGTCCCGGCCATGGCGCAGGCCAGGACGATCCCGGGAAAGCCGCCACCGCTGCCGAGGTCGGCCCAACGTTTGGCCGATGGGGCGAGAGCGACGAGCTGAAGCGAGTCGGCGATGTGCCGGGTCCAGAGGTACGGCAATGTCGAGGGCGCGACGAGGTTGGTCTTGGCCTGCCACTCCCGTAGCAGTGCAATGTAGCGATCGAGCCGGGCTTCCGTTTCATGTGAAACAGGCGCGAGGTTGAGCGCCGCAACCTTGTCGGCTGCAATGACGACGTCCCACGATCGATCGTTGGCGCTGGCCTTGTCGATCTTTGGCCGGGCAGGCGCCGGTTCGGAGCGAACACCGGCACCCTCACCCGCCGAGGGTTTTCCTGATGACGATCTGCCGCCGCCGGTCCCGCGCTGTTTCACGTGAAACCTATGCGATTGCTTTGGAAGTCTTCCGCGCTTCGCGGCGGAGATAGGCCGCAAGAATGCCGAGCGCGGCAGGCGTCATGCCGTCGATTCGGCCGGCCTGGCCAACGGTGAACGGCCGCGCGTTCTCCAGCTTGGCCCGCACCTCATTGGAGAGACCGGGGACCTGCTGGTAATCGACGTCCGACAACACCATCCCCTCGTCCCGCCTGAAGGCTTCGACGTCCGCGCTCTGGCGCTCCAGATAGACATCGTACTTCGCGTCGATCTCGAGATGGGTGGCAATGACGGGATCAATGCCGGACAGCTCGGGCCAGATCGCACGGACCTGGCTCCAGCCAATATCGGGATAGGCCATCAGTTCGAAAGCCGAGCGCCGCTGGCCGTCCCGGTTCAGGGTCAGACCCTGCTTAATGGCCTCGTTCGGGGTGACCGTCAGCGACTTCGAGAGCGCTCGTGCCGCATTCAAGGCGTCCATCTTGGCGCGGTGATGCACGGTCCGGGCGCTCCCGACGCATCCCGAGGCGATGCCCTTCTCGGTTAGACGCTGGTCGGCGTTGTCCGCACGCAGTGTCAGCCGGTACTCGGCCCTGGAGGTGAACATCCGATAGGGTTCGCTGATGCCGCGGGTGACGAGGTCGTCGATCATCACGCCGAGATAGCCATCAGCTCGGTCGAACACTGTCAGCGCGGCGCCGCTCGCAGCCAATGCCGCGTTCAGCCCGGCCACGATGCCTTGGCCGGCGGCTTCCTCGTATCCGGTCGTGCCGTTGATCTGGCCAGCCAGGAACAAGCCGCGCAGACGCTTGGTCTGGAGGGTCGGATCGAGCTCACGCGGATCGATGTGGTCGTATTCGATGGCATAGCCCGGCCGGACCATCTTCACCCGCTCCAGGCCGGGAATGGTTGCGAGGATGGCGAGCTGAACCTCCTCCGGCAGCGAGGTCGAGATGCCGTTGGGATAGACAGTGCTGTCGTCGAGCCCTTCCGGCTCCAGGAAGATCTGGTGACCGTCGCGATCGCCGAAGCGAACGATCTTGTCCTCGATCGAGGGGCAATAACGCGGTCCGGAGCTCTTGATCTGGCCGGAGTACATCGGAGAGCGATGAACATTGGCCCGGATCACCTCGTGAGTCGCGGAATTTGTCCGGGTGATCCCGCACTGGATCTGTGGCGTCGTGATCCGCTCGGTCATCACGGAAAACGGCTCCGGAGGCTCGTCCCCCGGCTGCATCTCGACCGCCGACCAGTCGATCGTCGTCCCATCCAGACGCGGCGGGGTCCCTGTCTTGAGCCGTCCGAGGGTGAACCCCGCGCGCTCGAAGGAGGTCGAAAGGCCCATCGCTGGCGCCTCGCCGACCCTGCCGGCGGGCCAAATCTTCTCTCCGAGATGGATCAGACCGCGGAGGAAGGTGCCGGTGGTGACGACGACGGCCCCTGCCCGAAGCTCGCGGCCATCTGCCAGGCGCAGGCCGATCACCCGTCCCTCGACCACGATCAGCTCGTCCGCTTCGCCTTCGACCACGGAAAGACCCTCGGTCTCCCGGATCGCCGCCTGCATCGCGGCCGCATAGAGCTTCCGGTCGGCCTGCGCGCGCGGACCACGGACCGCTGGGCCCTTACGGCGATTGAGAACGCGAAACTGAATACCGCCGGCGTCGCCGACCCGGCCCATCAGACCATCGAGCGCGTCGACCTCGCGAACCAGATGGCCCTTGCCGAGACCGCCAATGGCGGGATTGCAGGACATCGCGCCGACCGTGGAGAAGCGGTGCGTGACCAGAGCGGTCGCCGCGCCCATCCGGGCAGAGGCAGAAGCGGCCTCACAGCCGGCATGGCCGCCGCCAATCACAATGACGTCGAAGCTCTCTCGCTCTGTTCGCATGGACGGACTTCTAGCTCAGAGGCGGGGAAGCCGGAAGCGGAAACTGGAAAGGCGGTTGTTTCACGTGAAACGGTGCAAGCGGAGCCCAGATGTTTTCGCGAAACAACCCCATGCATAGTAGAACCGCCCTTGGAAAAATTATCATTTTCAGCGGTAGAAAACGGAGCTCCCGAAGCATAAAGTGTCTACTGAAGGGCCGTAACGTCCAGATGCGGCCCGGTCTCCGAAGCTCGATGGCAGCGGCATACTCCCATCATCGCGAGCGGAGTGATCCGGGATCTCTCCGCTCACCCGCTCCCTTAGCTGCCACGTTTGCCAGCAAATATGGGTAATGGAGCCACGTTTCACGTGAAACGTCTCGGAACGCGACTGTTTCACGTGAAACGAAGAAGTGGAACAAAGGCTAGTTCTACAATGAAGAACTAGGTCTACTTCCCAACGCAGAACTTCTGAAAAATCGCCCCCAGGACGTCCTCGACATCCACCCGACCCAGCAGCCGGCCCAAGGCATAGGCCGCAGCGCGCAGCTCTTCGGCGGCAAGCTCCTCGCTGTCTTCTACAAGCTCCAGACTCCGCCGCAAGCTGTCCGACGCTCGGCGCAGCAAATCCCGCTGCCGGGCTCGCGTCACCAACGCGCCCTCAGTCGTTCCGAAGAAGTCGGCGGCGAATTTCACCATAGCATGGACCAGCTCGGGAATGCCGTCCCCCCGGCTGGCGGCGATTCCGAACTCACCGTGCAGGCCGACGTCCTCGACCCCGCCGAGATCGATCTTGTTGCGCACGATCCAGACCGAACCGCCGGAGCGGCTGCCTGCGTTGCCGGACTTCCCCAGCAACGGCATTGCGGCCGGATCGACCGCGCGCCCCGCCTCCACCAGCCACAACACGAGGTCGGCGTCTTCGGCTCGGGCTCGCGCCCGGCGAACACCCTCCTGCTCCACCGGATCGTCGGTCTCGCGAATGCCGGCCGTGTCGATCACCGTGACGGGATAGCCATCAAGATCGAGCTGCACCTCGATCACATCGCGTGTCGTGCCGGCATGCGGCGAGACGATCGCGACGTCGCGGCGCGCGAGCTGGTTGATCAGCGTCGACTTGCCGACATTCGGCTCGCCCGCGATCGCAACCACCAGGCCGTCGCGCAAGCGTTCAGCTTGTCCCTGTGCCGCAAGGACTTCTGCGATTTCGTCATGCAGCGCACTGATCGCCTTGACCGCAGGCGCTCTCAACTCGGCGGGCACATCGCCCTCGTCGGAGAAATCGATGCCGGCCTCGATCAAGGCCGAGGCGTCGATGATGCGCTCGCGCCAGTCGCGCGCGCGGTTGCCGAGGAGACCCTGCAACTGCCGCAACGCCTGGCGGCGCTGGCGGTCGGTGTCGGCATGAATGAGATCGTCGAGGCCCTCCGCCTCGGTCAGGTCGAGCTTGCCGTTCTCGAAGGCGCGCCGGGTGAATTCGCCCGGTTCGGCAGCTCGCATATTCGGAATTACGGAAATTGCGGTAAACAGTGCGGCCAGCACCGCGCGGCCGCCATGGACGTGAAATTCGGCGACGTCCTCGCCGGTCGCGCTGCCGGGCCCCGGAAACCACAACACCACCGAATCGTCGATCGGCTGGCCCACGCCGTCATGAAGGAGCCGGCGGCTGGCCTGCCTCGGCGCCGGCAGCTTGCCCGCCAGCGTCGTCAGCACCAGGCTGGCGCCTGGCCCGGAGACACGCACCGCCGCAAGCGCACTTGGCGGACGGCCAGACGACAGTGCAAAGATGGTGTGGTCTCGCGGATACATAGCCTATTTGTCCGGCTGAAAGGGAAAAGGCAAACATCCGTTTCGGCTGACCATCGAGCGATTATGCTGCATGGATTCTCGCAGCAAAACCTATGGTGCGATGCAAAAAACTCCCGAGCGTCTCCTGCAAGACCCACTTCCAACGGAATGAGCGGCATCCCTCGATCCCGCTATTCATAAATTATATCAACATCTTAGACGGCGCCTACTCCAGACGACAAACGCCAGCCATGCTGCAGCTCCGCTGCAACAAAGCCGCACAAAGAAAAAGGGCGCCCGAAGGCGCCCTTTAATCATGTTGCATTGCAATCAGGTGTTCATCGAATCGAAGAACTCGGAATTGCTCTTGGTCGAGCGGAGCTTGTCGAGCAGGAAGTCGATTCCGTCCATCGTCCCCATCGGATTCAGGATGCGGCGGAGCACGTACATCTTCTTCAAGACCACCGGATCGGTGATCAGCTCTTCCTTACGGGTGCCGGAGCGCGAAATGTCGATCGCCGGGAAGGTCCGCTTGTCCGACACCTTGCGATCGAGGATCAGCTCGGAGTTGCCGGTGCCCTTGAACTCTTCGAAGATGACTTCGTCCATACGGCTGCCGGTATCAACCAGCGCAGTCGCGATGATCGTCAGCGAGCCGCCCTCTTCGATGTTGCGGGCGGCGCCGAAGAACCGCTTCGGCCGCTGCAGCGCGTTGGCATCGACACCACCGGTCAGCACCTTGCCCGATGACGGCACCACGGTATTGTAGGCGCGGCCGAGGCGCGTGATGGAGTCCAGCAGGATCACGACGTCGCGGCCATGCTCGACCAGACGCTTGGCCTTCTCGATCACCATCTCGGCGACCTGGACATGGCGCACCGCCGGCTCGTCGAAGGTCGAGGAGACGACCTCGCCCTTCACCGAGCGCTGCATGTCCGTGACTTCTTCCGGACGTTCGTCGATCAGGAGCACGATCAGATAGCACTCGGGATGATTATGCGCGATCGAGTGCGCGATGTTCTGCATCAGCACGGTCTTGCCCGTGCGCGGCGGCGCGACGATCAGCGCGCGCTGACCCTTGCCGATCGGCGCAACGATGTCGATCACCCTTGCAGACAGGTCTTTCCGCGTGGGGTCGTCGATTTCCATGCGGAAGCGCTGATTCGGAAACAGCGGCGTGAGGTTGTCGAAATTGACCTTGTGCTTGGCCTTTTCCGGGTCCTCGAAATTGAGCGTGTTGACCTTCAGCAGCGCGAAATAGCGCTCGCCCTCCTTCGGGCTGCGGATGTGGCCTTCGATAGTGTCGCCGGTGCGCAGGCCAAAACGGCGGATCTGCGAGGGCGAAACGTAGATGTCATCCGGGCCCGGCAGATAATTCGCATCGGGCGAGCGGAGGAAGCCGAAGCCGTCGGAGAGAACCTCGACGACGCCTTCGCCGACGATGTCGGTCTCGGCGAGCGCAAGCTGCTTGAGGATGGCGAACAGCAGCTCCTGCTTGCGCATGGTGCTGGCATTCTCGACCCCATTCTCTTCCGCGAACGAGACGAGTTCGGCCGGCGTCTTCGACTTGAGGTCCTGGAGTTTGATTTCCCGCATTGGGGTGGTCCTGTGGGGTAACCTGGGAGGGGGGTGCGAGGAGGCTCTGAAATGCGGACGCGAAAAGGTAAGGTCCGCAGGTCTGGCAAGGAGAGCGCCGGTGAGGCTTCAAACCTGATGGGGTGTCCGGCCTCTGGAAAGCTCAGACACGACCACATCCGCCTGCGTTGGGTGGGATATCGCTAATATAGAAAATCGCCTCACACTCCGCAAGCAGAAGCACTGAGCGATTGTTCGCGACCGCTGCCTAGAACGGCTTCACGATCACCATGATGACGATCAGAATCATCAAGGCAGTTGGTACCTCGTTGATAATCCGATAGAATTTCTGGCTCCGGGGGCGCCGGTCCGCCGCGAAATCCTTCAGCCAGCGCGAAAAAAAGCCGTGGACCGCGGACATCGCCAGGACCAGTGCCAGTTTTACGTGCAGCCAGCCGAAAGTGAACCAGTGTCCAGCCCAGGCGAGGTAGAGCCCGGCGAGCCAGGTCACGATCATAGCGGGGTTGATGATCGCCTTGAACAGCCGCCGTTCCATGATCTTGAACGTTTCCGACTGCTGCGAGCCGACTTCAGCCTCGCAATGATAAACGAACAGCCGTGGCAAATAGAGCATGCCCGCCATCCAGGAAATGACGGCGATCACATGCAGCGCCTTGATCCAGAGGTAGACGTCTTCAAACATGTCTGGGGGTCCGGATTCCTGCCCAGCCGAGGGGAACGCTGGGGATAGTAAGAACTCGTTAAGGTCTTGCCTGCACACATATCCGTCCGTAGCGCCCTTCTCCAATAAGAATCTTAGATTCTTAAGGTTTGAGTCTATGTGACGGTGAATTGGACTCACACATTTCCGTCCGCCCGTTCACACGCGCTTGTTCACATCCATCAACATATCCTCTGACAGCTCCGGCCGCTTTCGATAAGTCGGTCAGCTTCAAAGGCTTGCGCGTTTCTGTCGGCAGCTTATCAAGAGGGTTATCGACGCAATCCCGTTTCCCTTTCGGGAGGGCGTCGAAGTTGTTCTCAGGGGCAGCGGTGTGAAGAAAATCGGCCGTTGTCCCGCCCCCGGTGTCGCACATCCCTTTCCGGGAGGTTAAGCTCCACAGAAATCCACAAACCACACCGACTCCATACAAAGGGCTTTTGTGCCGACTTCGAACAATTATTTCCATCTGCACCTCGTCTCCGACTCCACCGGTGAGACGCTGATCACGGTCGCGCGCGCCGTTGCCGCCCAGTACGCCAACGTGACCCCGGTCGAGCACGTCTATCCGCTGGTGCGCAGCCAGAAACAGCTCGATCGCGTGCTCGACGAGATCGAGGAAGCGCCGGGAATCGTGCTGTTCACGCTGCTCGAGAAGGATCTGGTTTCGAGGCTCGAGGATAAGTGCAAGGGGATCAATGTTCCGAGCCTGTCGATCATCGGGCCGGTGATGCAGTTGTTCGAGGCCTATCTCGGAGCTGCCACGACCGGCCGGGTCGGCGCCCAGCACGTGCTCAATGCCGAATACTT
Organism: Bradyrhizobium sp. BWC-3-1; assembly: GCF_032917965.1. Lineage (NCBI taxonomy): Bacteria > Pseudomonadati > Pseudomonadota > Alphaproteobacteria > Hyphomicrobiales > Nitrobacteraceae > Bradyrhizobium > Bradyrhizobium sp. BWC-3-1. The sequence continues at coordinate 210,498 of NZ_CP136625.1, read as the reverse complement.
CAAGCGTATCGACGCGTTGAACTACACGATGATCCACGATGACGGCCAGCATGTCGAAGGGCTCGACGACGCGGACGTGGTGCTCGTCGGCGTTTCCCGCACCTCCAAGACCCCGACGTCGATCTACCTTGCCAACCGAGGCATCCGCACTGCCAACGTGCCGCTGGTTCCAGGCATTCCGGTGCCCTCGCAACTGGAGACGTTGACGCGACCGCTGGTGGTGAGCTTGCATGCGACGCCGGAACGATTGATCCAGGTGCGCACGAACCGCCTGCTCTCCATGGGGGCCGATTCCAGCAGCGACACTTATACCGACAAGCAGTCGGTCGCCGAGGAGGTCGCATTTGCCCGCAAGCTGAGCGCCAAGCACGATTGGCCGCTGCTCGACGTCACGCGGCGCTCGATCGAGGAAACCGCCGCGGCGATCATGAAACTCTACAGCGATCGTCAGCGTAACCGGCCTTCTGAATAGCTTTGGGATAGTTTCGCGATGGGTCTGTGGCTCGGCAAATTTTCGTTGATCCTGGCCTCGCAGAGCAGCGCGAGAAAGATGCTCCTGGCCAATGCCGGGCTCGAGTTCAAGGCGATCACGGCTGATATCGACGAGCGCGGCATCCAGGCCGCCTCCGGGCTTTCTGGTCCGCGCGAGATTGCCCTGCTGCTGGCGCGCGAAAAAGCCAAGGCAGTCTCGGCCCATCACGCTGGAAGCACCGTCATTGGTGCGGATCAAACGCTGGCGCTTGGCGATCGCCTCTTCAACAAGCCTGCGGGCCGCGCCCAGGCGCTGGCGCAGCTGCGCGATCTCTCCGGCCATAGCCATGAGCTGAATTCCGCCGTGGCGATCGCACGCGATGGCGAGATCATCTTCGAGGACGTCTCGGTTGCCCGCCTCACGATGCGGCAGATGACCGAGGCCGAGCTTTCGGCCTATCTCGACATCGCCGGCGGCGCCGTCAGCACCAGCGTCGGCGGCTATCAGCTCGAAAGCCTGGGGATCCATTTGTTCGAGCGTATCGAGGGCGACCACTTCACCATTCTCGGCTTGCCGCTGCTGCCGCTGCTTGCGTTCCTGCGGCGCGAGCGGCTAGTTGCGGTGTGACTGGCAGATATGGTTGGGCGCTGATGCGGATCCTGGGACTGACCGGCTCGATCGGGATGGGCAAATCGACCACCGCGAAATTGTTCGCGGAGGCTGGCGTGCCTGTCTACGATGCCGATGCGGCCGTCCATCAGCTCTATGAGGGCGAGGCCGCACCCGCGATCGAGGCCGCCTTCCCCGGCACTACCGCGAACGGCAAGGTTGATCGGCCAAAACTCTCGGCGCGTGTGGTGCACGATCCTGCGGCCATCAAGCAGCTCGAGCAGATCGTCCATCCGATGCTCGGCGCTTCCCGGAAAAAGTTCTTCGCCGACGCCGAAGCCGCCAACGCGCCGGTCGTGGTGCTGGACATACCGCTGCTGTTCGAGACGGGTGGCGAGACGCGGGTCGATGCCGTAGTCGTCGTCACCACGTCTCCGGAACTGCAGCGCGAGCGGGTGCTGGCGCGCGGCACGATGGACGAGGCCAAGCTCGACGCCATCATCGCCAAGCAGACACCCGATGCGGAAAAGCGCAGGCGTGCCGATTTCGTGGTGGATACATCCCACGGACTCGAACCGGTGCGCGCCCAAATCGCGCACATCCTCGCCGACGTCGTTAAGATGCCGCAGCGGCGCGCCTGATTCGCCGCCTGACACGGCTTCCCAGATCATGCGCGAAATCGTTCTCGACACAGAAACCACCGGCCTTGACCCGTTGCGGGGAGATCGCCTGGTCGAAATCGGCTGCGTCGAGATGCTCAATCGCATGCCGACGGGGCAGAGTTTCCACGTCTACATCAATCCCGAAAGGGACATGCCGGCAGAAGCCTTTGCGGTGCACGGGCTGTCGGCCGAATTCCTGGCGACGAAGCAGCTGTTTCACGAGGTCGTCGACGATTTTCTGGAGTTCATCGGCGACGCGCCGCTGGTGATCCACAATGCCTCGTTCGACATCAGCTTCATCAATGCCGAGCTCGACCGGATCAAGCGCCCGGCGATCCCGCGCGAGCGGCTGGTCGATACGCTGCTGCTGGCTCGGCGCAAGCATCCCGGCGTGTCGAACCGGCTCGACGATCTCTGCTCACGCTATGCGATCGACAATTCACGCCGCACCAAGCACGGCGCATTGCTCGACGCCGAGCTGCTTGCGGAAGTCTATGTGGATCTGGTCGGGGCGCGGCAGTCGCAGCTGCTGCTTGCTTCGGAATCCGAAGAGACTCGCGCCAATGGGGCTGCCGATGCGCCTCGGCGGCAACGGCCGGCGCCGCTCACCCCGCGCATTTCGGACGCCGAGCGCGAGGCCCACCGGGCCTTCATCACAACGCTCGGCGACAAGGCGATCTGGAACGAGTTCTTGCCCGCTCCAGCCGCCCCTTTGGCTGGTTAAGCCTGGCCGCTCGGCTGAGCGGCCATTTGCCGCTCCATGTTCTGGCGATAGAGGCCGACGAAGTCGACCGGATCCAGCATCAAAGGCGGGAACCCGCCGTCGCGCACGGCAGTGGCGATGATCTCACGGGCAAACGGGAACAGCAGGCGCGGGCATTCGATCATGACCAGCGGATGCAAATTGTCCTTCGGCACGTTGGAGATGCGGAAGACGCCGGCATAAGCGAGCTCGAACGAGAACATGATCTTGCCGGCGGTCTCGGCCTTGCCCTCGACCGACAGCGTCACCTCGAACTCCTGTTCGCTGAGATTGTTGGCGCTGACATTGATCTGGATGTTGATCTGGGGCGGCTGGCTCTGCTGCTGGAGCGAGCTGGGCGCATTCGGATTTTCGAACGAGAGGTCCTTGGTATATTGCGCCAGGACGTTGAGCTGGGGAGCCTGGGCCGCCTCGGGAGGGGTGCCGTTACCGTTGGTCATAAGAGTGTCTCCTTACCCGATTGGGCTGAATTTCGCGGCGGTTGGCTAACATAGGGCTACCTCGTTCCACAAGGACGAACGGTCCCGGATGGGGAATTCCGGCCACGCCCACAACTGTGGCGTTCACCCCGGCGATCCAGCGCAACTGCGCCTTAAACGATTGAAGATGCGCGATTTCCGGGCAGGATCGGGTTTCCCCTTAAGCATAAAACGCGCTACACTCGGTGCTGTGCCAAAAGGCGCCATTGGCCGGGCAAGATTTCGTGCCTACATCCCACGGACCTGACGCGCGGACCCAAAATGGTGATGTAGACTTGCCGTTCCGGTATGGAACGGTCTACTGGCCGGATCGATTTTCCCGGCACGATCCTTTCGAGACGGCCCCTTCTACAGACGACCAGAAAGCGAATACGACGTGGACATCTACACCATCATCTTCCTGGCGCTGGCGGTCTTCATCTTTCTGAGGCTGCGCAGCGTGCTGGGGCAGCGCACGGGCAACGAGCGGCCGCCGTTCGACCGCAACGCGCTCCAGGGCGCCCAGGACAAGAACGTCGTCACCATGCCGGGCAAGGTCATCGACCAGGCTCCCTTGGCGCCGGCGGCCGAGCCGACCCCGCCCTCCGACCGTTGGAAGGGCCTGACCGAGCCGGGCACCGTGCTCGCCCAGGGTCTCGACGCCATCGTCGAAAAGGATTCCACCTTCGATCCGCGGCATTTCATCTCCGGCGCCCGCGGCGCCTATGAGATGATCGTGCTGGCCTTTGCCAATGGCGACCGCCGCGCGCTGCGCGACCTGCTGTCGTCGGAGGTCTATGAAAGCTTCGATGCCGCGATCAAGGAGCGCGAGAAGAACGAGCAGAAGACCGAGACGCGTTTTGTCTCGATCGACAAGGCCGAGCTCGTCGGCGCCGAACTGCGCGACCGCACCGCCCAGCTCACGATCCGCTTCGTCTCGCAGATGATCTCGGCCACCCGGGACAAGGCCGGCAACATCGTCGACGGAAGCGCCGACACGGTCGCCGACATCACCGACATCTGGACTTTCGCCCGCGACATCACTTCTCGCGATCCGAACTGGAAGCTGGTTGGCACCGGAAGCGCGAATTAAGGTTTTCCTGAAGACCAGCGCGACGGCGCTTTGCGCAGGTGCCGTCGCGCTGTCGTCGTTTTCACTCGGCGCTGAGGCGGCGCGGCGCCACTATCGCAGCCATCACCATCATCTCCCGGAATTGCCTGCCGCGCCGCCGCGCGCCTTGCCATATCCGCAGCTTCCCCTGCCGCTTGAAATTCCCGGCGCCCAATATCTGCCGCTGGCCTGGGCCGACGTGAAGGGCTGGGGCGACGACAATCATCTTGCCGCCTACAAGACCTTTCGCGCGAGCTGCCGTCCGATCAACGCGCAGACCGGCGCTCCCGAACCGAAGGCTTTGGGCGCCTCGCTGGGCGAACCCTGCCGGGTCGCCAAATCGCTCGAGCTTACCGACGACGCTCGGGCCAAAACCTTCTTCGAGGAGAATTTTGCGCCGCTGCGGATCTCGCGCCTCGGCGAGCCCGATGGTTTCGTCACCGGCTATTACGAACCGGTGCTGGAGGGATCGCGCACGCAGACCGACGTCTACAACGTCCCGGTCTATCGCCGCCCCTCGAATCTCTTTGTGCGCGGTTACAAGCAGGATTCGGTCAGCCTGCCCAACAAGGGCCCGGTCTATCGCAAGATCGGCCGCCGCAAGCTCGTGCCTTATTACGACCGCGCCGAGATCGAGGACGGCAAGATCGCCGGCCGCGGACTCGAGATTGCCTGGCTGAAGGACCCGACCGATCTGCTGTTCGCCCAGATCCAGGGTTCGGCGCGGATCAAGTTCGACGACGGCGGCACGGTCCGGCTCAACTACGACGCCTATAACGGCTATCCCTATACGGCGGTCGGTCGCATCCTGATCGAGCGCGGCATCATTCCAAAGGAAGAGATGTCGATGCAGAAGATCAGGGAGTGGATGGCGCAGACCCCTGACGGTGCCAAGGAGCTGCGCCGCCAGAACCGCTCCTACATCTTCTTTCGCGAGGTCAATCTATCCGACAAGGAGGAGGCGGTCGGCGCGCAAGGCATTCCGTTGACGGCCGGCCGCTCGATCGCGGTCGACAAATCGCTCCACGTCTACGGCACCCCGTTTTTCATCGAAGGCGAGCTGCCGATCGATTCCGAACGCGCGAAGACGCCGTTCCATCGCTTGATGATCGCGCAGGACACGGGCTCGGCCATCATCGGTCCGGCGCGCGCCGATCTCTATTTCGGCGCGGGTCAGGATGCCGGCCGGGTCTCCGGACGGCTGCGCCATGCCATGCATTTCGTGATGCTGGTGCCGAAGAGCCTCGATCCCACAACGCGCGGCGCGCGGCTCCCGGTGCCGGACCCGCGGCCCTCGGAGAAGATCGCAAAGCTGTTTCCGCAAACGGAGCCTGCGAAGGACAAGCCGCCTGCCGAGCTGCAAAGCAAGAGCGAGACGGTCGCTGTCGCCGGTCCAGTCCCGCTGCCGGTGCCGCGTCCCGTGATCGAGCCAGTTCAGGAGCCGCGGCGGCCGGTGAAAAATCGCTCCCATCGGCAACAATGAAGCGATCGTCCCGTCCGCCCGTGCTGGAGCCTCGTCCCTCGCCGCGCCGTCGCGTGCTGAGTGAGGAAGAGCGCGCGCTGTGGGATACGGTCGCAAAGCAGGTCAAGCCGCTGAGAAAGCATCGTGCGGCGAAGGCGCAAGCTGCACCACGCACCGAGTCTTCGCCTGCAGCGCCCGCCCCCCGGATTGCGCCGTCGCCACGTCCGATTGCCGCTGCCCCGGCACCGCGCGCAGCGAAGCCGGCGGTGCCGCCGCTGGCGCCGCTCGGCAAGCGCGAGCGCACAAAGCTGTCGCGCGGGCGCAGCGAGATCGAGGCGCGGCTCGATCTGCACGGCATGACCCAGATGCGTGCCCACCGCGCGCTGAGCGGCTTCCTGCACCGCGCCCATCATGACGGCCTGACCTTCGTGCTGGTCATCACCGGCAAGGGCCGAAGCGGCGGCGAAAGCGGCGTGCTGCGCCGTCAGGTGCCGGAATGGCTGAGCCTGCCGGAATTCCGGGCCTTCGTCGTCGGATTCGAAGAGGCCGGTATCGGCCATGGCGGCGAGGGCGCGCTCTACGTGCGGATCAGGCGGGCGAGATATTAGAACGGCCGCACGATTCCGACGCGCGGGATCAATGTGACAATCAGGCCGAAGATATTTGTCGTCTGATCTTCCGCCGAAATCAGCGGCGTCTCGCGTGCGGCGGGCAGCATCTTCACCGCGTGCAGGATCAGGAACATGCAGACTGCCCAGTTCGAGATCCAGCGCGAATAGTCGAATACCATCGCGAACATCACGACACAGGCGAGGCTGACGCCGATCAGCGCCGCAATGACGAGGCGGCGATGCGTGTCGCTTGCGAGCGCGCCGATCAAATTCGCAAAATAGCGCCACAGCGGTGTGTGCAGCCAGATCAGCAGCGCGAACACGGGCACGCCGAGGATGTTGTGCGGCAGGCGGCCCCAGGTGTCGGAAATCTCCTTCGCCAACGGCTGATACCAGATGTAGGCAAACTGCAGCAGGTCGGTCCGCGACGGATCGGCCATCCGGCTCTTCAGATAGGCGACGAAATCCGCCTCCGGGACCGGCATCGTTCCCCAAAACTGCGCGGCGAAGAACAGCGCGGAGACGGCCAGCAGGGCCATGATGCCGAACGCGACATTGGTGCGATCGCAGCCATGCGCTAGATAGTGCCTGATCACGACGATGGTGATGATGGTCGGCACATACATCAAGAGATGGATGTGGTGGATCAGGACGAGAACGATCGAGAACAGCGCAGCCAGCGCCACGAATAGCAGCGAGCCGGCCGGCACCAGCAGCAGGACGATCGCCAGCGCGCAGCCATAGATGTCGAAATGGCCGAGCGTGTGCATGAAGTTCTTGAGGAAGAACGGCGAGCCCGCGATGAAGACGAACGTCGGCAATGTCTTCGCGGTGAAGCCGAACGTTGTCTGGAAGAGTCTTGCGTACAGCCCGAGCGTCACCAGCCATGTCGCGCCGCCGAGCGCGAACACCAGCCATAGCGGCACCTTGTCGGTGAACAGCGCGACGATCGTCCCGATCAGCGCGCGCTTGATGAAGCCAAAATGGTAATCGACGAGGAGGTGGATGTAGGGGACGTAAGGCGGCAGCTGGATCTTGTGAACCAAGACGCCAACGATGATTGCCGCGTTGATCGCGAGCAGCAGGCGCCAGGGGTTTTGCAGGAAGCGTGCGGTCACGCCGCATCCATAGCGCGACCGTCCGGAATTACAAAATGAACCGGCTCAAATCCGCGTTCTTGGCGAGGTCCCCGACGTGCTTCTGCACGAAATCGGCGTCGACCCTGATGGTCTCGCCGCTGCGATCTGGGGCGGTGAAGGAGATCTCGTCCAGCACCCGCTCCATCACGGTCTGCAGCCGCCGCGCGCCGATGTTCTCGACGGTGGAATTCACGGCCACCGCGACGTCCGCAAGCGCGTCGATGGCGTTGTCGGTGATGTCGAGCGTGACGCCTTCGGTCTGCATCAAAGCGACATATTGCTTGATCAACGAGGCCTCGGGCTCGGTCAGGATGCGGCGCATGTCGTCGCGGGTCAGCGCCTGCAGCTCGACGCGGATCGGCAGGCGGCCCTGCAGTTCCGGCAACAAATCGGACGGTTTGGCGACGTGGAAGGCGCCTGAGGCAATGAACAGGATGTGGTCGGTCTTCACCGCGCCGTGCTTGGTCGAGACGGTGGTGCCCTCGATCAGCGGCAGCAGGTCGCGCTGCACGCCCTCGCGCGAGACGTCGCCGCCGGCGCGGCCTTCGCGGGCGCAGATCTTGTCGATCTCGTCCAGGAATACGATGCCGTTGTTCTCGACCGCGCTGATCGCCTCCATCGTCAACTGATCGCTGTCGAGCAGCTTGTCGGATTCCTCGTTGATGAGGATCTCGTGCGAGCTCTCCACCGTCAGCCGCCGCGTCTTGCTGCGGCCGCCGAGCTTGCCGAAGATATCGCCGATCGACACCGCGCCCATCTGCGCGCCAGGCATGCCCGGGATCTCGAACATCGGAAAGCCGCTGCCGCCGCCTTGCGTCTCGATCTCGATTTCCTTGTCGTTGAGCTCGCCCGCGCGCAGCTTCTTGCGGAAGGAGTCCCGCGTCGCGGCGCTGGAATTGGCGCCGACCAGGGCATCAAGTACGCGCTCCTCAGCGGCGAGCTGCGCACGTGCCTGCACGTCTTTGCGCTTGCGCTCGCGGACCTGGGAAATCGCGACCTCGACGAGATCGCGCACGATCTGCTCGACGTCGCGGCCGACATAGCCGACCTCGGTGAATTTCGTCGCCTCGACCTTCAGGAACGGCGCGTTGGCAAGCTTGGCGAGCCGCCGCGCGATCTCGGTCTTGCCGACCCCGGTCGGGCCGATCATCAGGATGTTCTTCGGCAGCACCTCTTCGCGCAAGGAGCCTTCGAGCTGCTGCCGCCGCCAGCGGTTGCGCAGCGCGATCGAGACGGCGCGCTTGGCATCGGCCTGGCCGACGATGAAACGGTCGAGTTCGGAAACGATTTCGCGGGGGGAGAAGTCTGTCATGGGACCTTAGCTAGGATCAGATGCGGGGCGGGACAAGCCGCTTTTTTTGGCCGTCAGATGATCGGCGGACCCGATTGCCATAGTTTCACGGCCTCGATCGGATGGATCAGCATCAGGATATTGAGCGTCAGATTGTCGCGAATATGCAGCGCCAGCATGATTTCGAAGGCGAGCCCAAGCAGGATGGTCACTGATACAGGCAGCAGGCGCGCTACGAGGAAGCCCAGCATCATGGACAAATTGTCAGAGATCGAATTGACGATGCTGTCGCCGAAATAATCCAGCGAGATCGTGCCGGCGCGGTAGCGTTCGATGATGAAGGGCGAGTTCTCGACGATCTCCCAGGCACCTTCGATCAGAATGGCGATGATCAGGCGGGCGGGCCAGGACAGAGACACGAACGGCAGCCGCGCGAACAGCAGCCAGGTCAGCCCGTAAAGCAGGAAGCCGTGCAGGATGTGCGAGAAGGTGTACCAGTCGGCGATGTGCTGCGAATTCTCCGAGCTGTTCACCACGCCATGCCACAGCTTGACATAGCCGCAGGTGCAGATCGGCACCCGGCCCATCGCAAGCAGGATCGAGGCCTGCATCGCCAGCAGCAGCAGCGCGATGCCGACCCAGGCGAGCGGCGGAAACGCGGCCCTGCTCTCATGCGTGGTTGCCAGCGTCATGGCTCGCGCACCATCAGGAGTGCGGGCCCGTCGGGCGTCTCGACCATGCGTTCCCGGACAAAGCCGGCCTTCTCATAGGCGCGCACGGCGCGCGCGTTGAGCGGATCAGGATCAGTGACGATGCGCGGCAGGCCCTGCCGCAACTGCGCGTCGGCGAATTGCCGGATGAATGCCGAACCGTGCCCGCGCGCGATCATGTCGCTTTCGCCGATGAACTGATCGATGCCACGGGTGGCCTCCGGTTGCGGCCCAAGACCCGTATTCCAGGCGGTCAGGCGGTAGCATTGAAGATAGCCGAACGGCTTACCGTCGGCCAACACGATGAACTGGTCCATTGCCGGCTCGCCGAGATCGCCGCTCACGAGCGCGAACTGCTCGTCCGGATCGCCCCACCATTCCCGCACATGCGCTTCGCCCAGCCATCGCCGAATCAGCGGCAGAACGGCCGCGGTCATCGGGCGGAAGGTGTAGGCGAGGGCCATGGCCTACCCGGCCGACAGCGCTTCGATGGTCACATTGCGGTTGGTGTAGACGCAGATATCGGCGGCGATGTCGAGGGAGCGGCGGACGATGGTCTCGGCGTCCTTGTCGGTGTCGAGTAGGGCACGGGCGGCCGCCAGCGCGTAATTCCCGCCGGAGCCGATCGCCATGACGCCGGCTTCGGGCTCCAGCACGTCGCCGGTGCCTGTCAGCACCAGGGAGACGTCCTTGTCGGCGACGATCATCATGGCCTCCAGCCGCCGCAAATAACGGTCGGTGCGCCAGTCCTTGGCGAGCTCGACGGCGGCCCGGGTCAATTGCCCCGGATATTGCTCGAGTTTGGCTTCCAAACGCTCGAACAGCGTGAAGGCGTCGGCGGTGGCGCCGGCAAAGCCGCCGATGACGTCGCCCTTGCCGAGTTTCCGGACCTTCCTGGCGTTGTGCTTGATCACGGTCTGGCCGATCGAGACCTGGCCGTCGCCGCCGACCACCACCTTGCCGCCCTTGCGGACCGTCAAAATCGTGGTGCCGTGCCAGCCCGGCGAGCTGTTTGGGGAGTCCTGCATGAATGATCCTCGTTGACCGGGCTGATTTAGGCGGTCGGGAGCGGGGGCACAACGGGCCGCTCCGGGCCCAATTCGCTCACCATAGGCAGAAGTAGAGGCCCGGCCAGCCGTTGCCGCAGTAGCGAAGGCGTCATTTGGCTGTTAAAAGACCGGCGTTTTCGGCCCGAACTAGGATGGAAGCGTGTTTTGATGCGCACCGCGACGATCAAGCGCAAGACCAAGGAAACCGACATCGAGGTCACCGTGAACCTCGATGGCTCCGGCGTGTCCAATATCGCGACCGGCATCGGCTTTTTCGACCATATGCTCGATCTCCTCGCCCGCCATTCCCGCATTGACCTCACGGTCAAGGCGGTCGGCGATTTGCACATCGATCATCACCATACCACCGAAGACACCGGCATCGCGCTCGGCCAGGCCGTCAAGCAGGCGCTCGGCAACATGGCGGGCATCACCCGCTATGCCGGCGTGCACATGCCCATGGACGAGACGCTGTCACGCGTGGTCATCGACATCTCGGGCCGCCCGGTCCTGGTGTTCAAGGTCGACTTTCCCCGCGACAAGATCGGCGAGTTCGACACCGAGCTGGTGCGCGAGTGGTTCCAGGCCTTCGCCATGAACGCCGGCGTGACTCTTCACGTCGAGACCCTATATGGCGATAACAGCCACCATATCGCCGAGTCCTGCTTCAAGGGTCTGGCACGGGCGCTGCGCACCGCCGTCGCGATCGATCCGAAGGCGGTGGGCGAAATCCCGTCCACCAAGGGCTCGCTCGGCGGCTGACATCTTTCGGCCCGCGGCCCGCGCCGTTTGCGGTATCACTGAATTCCTAGGGAACGGGGCATCGCCATGTCCGTCTACACAGTTCATGCTCCCTCCCCCGCAGGATCCGATCTGCGCGCGACCGACAAGTTCGTCTTCGTGCGCGACGGCTTCCATTTCTGGGCGATGATCTTCGGACCGCTCTGGCTGCTGTGGAATCGGCTGTGGCTGGCGCTGATCGGCTGGGTGATCTTCGTTGCCGCCTTCAACGTCGGGCTGTCCAGCCTCGGTGTCGGCCGTTCGTCGATCTTTTTCGCCGACATCATCGTCGCGCTGCTGATGGGATTCGAGGCCTCCAGCCTGCGCCGCTGGACGCTCTCGCGCGGTAAATGGCGACAGCTCGACGTGGTGATTTCCGACGACGAGGACACCGCCGAGCGCCGCTTCTTCGAGCGCTGGAGCCAGAAGCAGCGCGGCATCGTCAACGATCAATGGGCCGTCGATCGCGGCGGCCCGCCGCCGACCCGCAACGTGCCGGGTCAGCAATTCTCCAACCCGCCGCCAATGCCGGCGGGTGGCATCATTGGTTTGTTTCCAGAACCGGGAGGGTCAAGATGAGCGTCGCGATCATCGATTACGGTTCAGGCAATCTGCATTCGGCTGCCAAGGCGTTCGAGCGCGCCGCGCGCGGCATGGACAACCCGCAAAAGGTGTTCGTCACCAGCGATCCGGACCAGGCCTACGGCGCCGACCGTCTGGTACTGCCGGGCGTCGGTGCTTTCGCTGATTGCCGGCGCGGGCTCGACGCCGTCAACGGCATGGTCGAGGCGATCACCGAAGCGGTGCGCGTCAAGGCGCGGCCGATGTTCGGCATCTGCGTCGGCATGCAGCTGTTCGCCACTCGCGGCAAGGAGCATGTGACCACGCAAGGGCTGAACTGGATCGGCGGCGACGTCGAGAAGATCACGCCGAACGACGAGAGGCTGAAGATCCCGCACATGGGGTGGAATACGCTCGATGTGCTGCGCGAGCATCCGGTGCTGGACAGGCTGCCGCTCGGCCCCAAGGGCCAGCACGCTTATTTCGTGCACTCCTACCACCTCAACGCCACCAACGAGGCGGACGTGCTCGCGCGTGCCGATTACGGCGGGCCTGTCACCGCGATCGTCGGCAAGGACACGGCGATCGGGACGCAGTTTCACCCCGAGAAGAGCCAGCGCTTCGGCCTCGCCCTGATCTCGAATTTTTTGCGATGGAAACCGTGATTCTCTTTCCCGCGATCGACCTCAAGAACGGCCAATGCGTGCGCCTCGAGCAGGGCGACATGGCGCGCGCGACCGTGTTCAACCTCAATCCCGCTGCGCAGGCGGCGAGCTTCGTCGCGCAAGGCTTTGAGTATCTCCACGTCGTCGACCTCGACGGCGCGTTTGCCGGGAAGCCTGTGAACGCGCAGGCCGTCAAAGCGATGCTGAAGACGATCACGATTCCGGTGCAGCTCGGTGGCGGCATTCGCGATCTCGCGACTGTCGAAGCCTGGCTCGAAAAGGGCATCACCCGCGTCATCATCGGCACCGCCGCGGTGCGCGACCCCGAATTGGTGAAGGCTGCCGCCAGGAAATTCCCCGGCCGCGTCGCGGTCGGGCTCGATGCACGTGACGGCAAGGTCGCGGTCGAAGGCTGGGCCGAGACCTCGCAGGTGACGGTGCTGGAGATCGCACGGCGTTTCGAGGATGCCGGCGTTGCCGCCATCATCTTCACCGACATCGCGCGCGACGGCCTGCTCAAAGGCTTGAATCTCGATGCGACCATTGCGCTGGCGGATGCGATCTCGATTCCCGTGATCGCCTCCGGCGGCCTCGCCTCGATCGAGGACGTCAAGGCGATGCTGACGCCGCGCGCGAAAAAGCTCGCCGGCGCGATCGCCGGCCGCGCGCTCTATGACGGCCGACTCGATCCCGCTTCCGCCCTCGCCCTGATCCGCAACGCAGGCGCTGCCTAGGAGACCTCCGATGTTCAAGGTGCGCGTGATCCCCTGCCTCGACGTCAAGGACGGCCGGGTCGTCAAGGGCGTCAACTTCGTCGATTTGCGCGATGCCGGTGACCCCGTCGAAGCGGCGATCGCCTATGACGCCGCCGGCGCCGACGAGCTCACCTTCCTCGACATCACCGCGACCCATGAGAATCGCGGCATCATGCTGGACGTGGTCCGGCGCACTGCGGAAGCCTGCTTCATGCCCCTCACCGTCGGCGGCGGCGTGCGCGAGGTGAACGACATCAAGACCCTGCTGCGCGCGGGCGCCGACAAGGTCTCGATCAACAGCGCCGCGGTGTCACGGCGTGAGTTCGTCAAGGAAGCCGCCGAGAAATTCGGCGGGCAATGCGTGGTGGTCGCGATCGACGCCAAGCGGGTCAAGCGCGCCGGTGGCGGAGAGCGCTGGGAGATCTTCACCCATGGCGGCCGCAATTCGACCGGCATCGACGCCATCGAATATGCCCAGGAAGTGGTCTCGCTCGGTGCCGGTGAAATCCTGCTCACCTCGATGGACCGCGACGGCACGCGGCAGGGTTTTGACATCCCGCTGACCCGGGCGATCGCCGACAGCATTCCCGTTCCTGTGATCGCCTCGGGCGGCGTCGGCAATCTCGACCACCTCGTCGACGGTATTCGCGACGGCCACGCCACCGCCGTGCTGGCCGCCTCGATCTTCCATTTCGGGGAATTCACCATCCGCGAAGCCAAGGAGCACATGTCCCGGCGCGGGCTGCCCATGCGCCTCGATGCCTGAGGACTCCCGTTCCTAAAAATGCTAAATCATCGGCGGGAACCGGCTTATCCCGTCAGATAACCGGCCAATCATCGGCCAAGGCGCGTTTTCCGAGTATTTGTATGCCGCGTTTCACGATCCACGATCTGGCCGAGACCATCGACGCCCGCGCGGCAGCGGGTGGCGAGGCGTCCTATACCCGCAAGCTCCTCGACAAGGGCGCCGAACATTGCGCCAAGAAGTTCGGTGAGGAGGCAGTCGAAACCGTAATCGCAGCAGTCGAAAACGATCGCGCGCATCTGATCGCCGAGGGCGCCGACCTGCTCTATCATTTCCTTGTGCTGCTCAAGGCCCGCGGCGTAAAGCTGGAAGAGGTCGAGGCCGCATTGGACAAGCGGACCAATATGTCAGGGTTGGAAGAAAAGGCGTCGCGTAAGGGCGGCAGCTAGCCGAGGTGGAGAGTCGCGTCATGGATATCCGCGCACCCGAGCAGCAGTATAATCCGTACCGCGTCTATACGCGCGAGGAGTGGTCGCGACTGCGCGACGACACGCCGATGACGCTGGAGCCGGGTGAGTTCGACCGGCTACGCTCGCTGCACGACCGCCTCGATTTGCAGGAGGTCGAAGACATCTACCTGCCGCTGTCGCGCCTGCTGTCGATCTACGTCGATGCGATGCAACGGCTTTATTACGCGGAGCGCCAGTTCCTCAACATCCGCGACCGCAAGATGCCCTACATCATCGGCGTCGCCGGTTCGGTCGCGGTTGGAAAATCCACCACGGCCCGCGTGCTTCAGGCGCTGCTGGCGCGCTGGTCGCCGCGTCCCAAGGTCGAGCTGATCACCACCGACGGATTTCTGTATCCCAACGCCGTGCTGGAGCGGCAGGGCATCATGCAGAAGAAGGGCTTTCCGGAGAGCTACGACCTGCCGCTGCTGCTCAGCTTCCTCTCCGACATCAAGGCCGGCCGCCGCCATGTGCGCGCGCCGGTCTATTCGCATTTGACCTACGACATCGTGCCGAACCAGTGGGCCGAGATCGACCAGCCCGACATCCTGATCGTCGAGGGCGTCAACGTGCTGCAGACCGGCAAGCTGCCGCGTGACGGCAAGGCCGTGCCCGTGGTGTCCGACTTCTTCGATTTCTCGGTCTATATCGACGCGGACGAGGCGGCGCTGCGGCAGTGGTACATCAGGCGCTTCCTGTCGCTGCGCGACACCGCGTTCACCAATCCAAAATCCTACTTCAATCGCTACGCGCTGTTGTCGGACGAGGAAGCCACCGCCACCGCGATCGCGATCTGGGAACGCACCAACCTCGCAAATCTCGAGGACAACATTCTGCCAACCCGTCCCCGCGCGACCCTGATCCTGAAGAAGGGCGCCGATCACACGGTGGCGAGCGTGGCGCTCAGGCGGCTGTAGCAGCCTTGATGGACGGCGCCCTTTGTCAAATTTCGGGCTGAGTATCTTTTGTTGCAGACCGGCGAGGGGTATTTGGTTATGGCTTTCGGAAACGCAAACGGGTCCCATGGTTGATCGTCTCAGAAGCGCCGCCGAGCAGCTGGAAGCACCGACCTGCCCGGAGTGCCATATCGAGATGAAGTGGTTCCGCTCCGAACTGCTCGCGGACGAGCCGACCCCGATCATCGCGCATCTCTTCGTGTGTCCGCATTGCAAGCGCGCCGCCCAGGTAGACACCATGTTCAGGGGAGGCCAGGCGCCGCATGACAAGCTGTCTGCGCCGCGGTTTATGGCTTATGCCGCATAACGGTTCATCCCGTCGGAGCGCGCAGTGATGCCGGGCGCCCGGCCTGCTCCGCACCCAAGCTGACGTGCGTCGCCGGCAGGTGGCTCACTTGCCTGCCTTCGCGATCCAATCCGCAGGCTTGATGCGTCCTGCAAAGGTTGCGGGACCCGAGCCGCCGGCCTTGTAGACGAAGGCTTCACCTTCCTGCACGTCCCCGGCCTCCTTGCCGAAGGCATCGGCGATGTTGGTCTTGTGGGTGACCAGGAAGGTGTTTGTGCCGGCCTTGGGCGGCGCATCGACGAGCTGCCGCACGGCCTGGCCCGCCTTTGCATTTGCACCGGTCGGATTTGCCATGCCCGACGCACTCGCGTTACTGCTGTCCGTCAATGCGTCGACCGGCTTGATCTCGCGGCCGGAGATCAGCCTGCCGGCCTCGATCGCGCGGTTCAGCTTGCTGGTGTAGACGTCGCCGATCGGGATCGCGAGTTCCTTGATGGCCGTCCCGATCTGGCGCGCCATGTCCCGGCCCTTTTCACTGAGCTGACGCTGGGCGCTCATGTCGTCGAATTTGAAAGGGTAGACATCCTTTTGGCTGTCGTCGGTAGCGGTGTGGCGAAACACCAGCACGTAGCCGCCTTGCTTGAGCGAGGCGATCAGTTGCGAGCTATCGGCCGCGGCGGCTTGAGTGGAACCACAGAGAAGGATCACGAAAGCGAGGCGGCAAAGCACGTTCATGCGAAATCCTCTGTTTAAATGCCCCAGAGGATGGTGACGTGCGACGCGGTCGATTTCAATTGTCGATTACCGGCCGAGATCAGGTTCCTATGAAATCCGAATCAAACCGCGAGCTGCCGCGCCGCCGCCAGTCCGGCCAGCGCCTCTTCCAGCTTCTCGCGATCGAGCGGCTTGATCAGAAACCCGTTCATGCCCGCTTCAAAGCAGGCGTAGCGATCTTCCACCAGCGTATTGGCGGTGAGCGCGAGGATCGGCGTGTGATGGCCGCCTCTAGCTGCCTCATGCGCACGGATTCGTTTTGTCGTTCCGATGCCGTCAAGCTGCGGCATCTGGATGTCCATCAGCACGAGATCATAGGGCGTGCCGGCCGATGCCGCGCCGAGCCAGGATTCCAGCGCGGCCTCGCCATTGATCGCGATGACGACGCGGTGGCCGAGTTTCGTCAGCAGCGAGCGCATCAACAGCGCGTTGATCTCGTTGTCCTCGGCGACGAGAACCGACAGGCCTTTCGCCGGTACCGCGGCGGTGGATGGGGCCGAGGGCTCCGGCGCGAGATCGGGCGAGGCGACCTCCGGGGGTAGCGTGAGGCGTGCGGCGAGCGAGGCCGCGCGCAGCGGCTTCACCAGGAAGCCCGTGAAGGCCGGCGAAAGTTTCTCGTGGCGCGAGCCGGACGTCAGCAGCACGAGGCGTTGCGTCGCATGACTGCGTGCGGCTTCGCCGAGGCGGTCGGCGGTGGCAGCGCCGAGCGCGCGATCGATCAGGACCGAATGCCATGAGCGTTCCGGCAGCAGCGCTTCCGCCACCGCGACGTCCGTCACCATGCAGGTCTGGCCGCCCCAGCGCTCCAGCCGGCGCGCGATCAAGGAGGCCTCGATGCCGTCGGCGATCAGCAGGATCGACTTGCCGGTGAGATCGGGGACGGGGAACGCCGTCTGTTCTGCGCCAGCGTGCGCTGGCGCGAGCGGAATCGCGACCTCGAAGGTCGAACCCTTGCCCGGCTCGCTCGTGAGCGTGATGCGGCCGCCCATGCGCTTGACGATGCGCTCGCTGATGGCGAGACCGAGGCCGGTGCCGCCATAGGTGCGGGCGACGCGTTCGTCGGCCTGCTCGAATTCGCGGAAGATGCGCTGTTGCGCGTCGGCTGCGATGCCGATGCCGGTGTCGCGCACCAGAAAACTGATCTCGTTCGGCCAGATGCCGGGCTCGACGATCAGCGCGACGCCGCCGCTCGCAGTGAACTTGATGGCGTTGCCGGCGAGGTTGAGCAGCACCTGGCGCAGCCGCGCGGCGTCGCCGACCACTTCGAGCGGCAGCCGCTCGTCGACATAGGCGGCGATCTCGAGCTGCTTCGCCTGCGCGCGCGGCGCGAGCAACTCGGTGATGTCCTCGATCAGGGCCGAGAGCGAAAAGGGACGCTGCTCGAGATCGAGCTTGCCGGCTTCGATCTTGGAATAGTCGAGCAACTCCTCGATCAGCGCCACCAGCGCTTCGCCGGAGGTCTTCACGGCCTTGGCGTAGGTCGACTGCTCAGGCGTCAGCGTGGTGTCGAGCAGCAGCCCGCCCATACCGATGATGCCGTTCAGCGGCGTGCGGATCTCGTGCGACGCCATCGCCAGGAAGCGCGATTTGGCCCGGTTGGCGGCGTCGGCCTGATCGCGGGCGTCGGACAGCGCGCGCTCGGTCTCGGTGCGGTCGGTGACGTCGCGTCCGACGCTCTGCAATTCGGCGGGCTGGCCGGCGTCGAGGCGGACATAGCCTTCGCGCCAGGCGATCCAGCGCGCGCCGAGCGGGGTTGCGATCTTCTGGTCGTGAATCCGCGTGCCGTTGCTCTCGCGAGCGCTGTCGCCCTGCTCCAGCACGGCGAAATCAAAGCGCGTGCCGACCAGCGCGCCGCGCGCCTGTCCGGCAAGCGCGCAATAGGCGTCGTTGGCGAAGGTGATGCAGCCGCTTGTGTCGCGCAGCACGATCAGATCGCCCTGCTGTTCGAACAGGCTGCGGGCGCGTTCTTCCGCTTCCTTCAACTCCCAATTGCGGTCGATCAGCGTTTCGTTGTGGGCAGCCAGCGCCCGCATCCGCTTGTTGACGAAGCGCAGGCGCATGCTGAGCGTGGCGAGGCCGAGGCAGGCGAGCGCGAACAGGAAGCTGACGCCGATCGCAAACGCATTGGGATCGTAGCCGGACGTCTCGGACCGGCTGCCGGAGACAAACCCATAGGCGCCGCCGAAGGTCGCCGAGAAGATCATGAAGGAGCGGATCGCAAAGGCGATTCGGGGGTGCTGTCGCCTGAAGCGGCGCATGCGCACCTTGATCCGGAACGTCCGACCCATCGCCACCGACCCGACTGTTTTCATAAAACGCTACGCTCGCTGTAAACGACGATGTGCCGCCGACCTTGCGAACAGTTTGAGGCCCTGCGACCGCCTCCAAACAGGGTTGACGAGGCGTTAACGGCGCAAAGCGACGCGGCTCAAAGCGAGGCGGCCTGGAGACGGCGGTGGCCGCCGCGGGCGCCGACGATCAGCGCCGCCGCCTCGCGCTGCGAGAAGGTTTTCGAGCGCACATAGACACGGTAATCCGCCGGCCCCTCGGTGGAGAGATAGATCACCTGACCGCCGTCGACGGGCTGCGCGGCAATCGAGATCAGGCGAGTCGAGGGGTTGGCCTGGCAGGACTCCGATTCCGAGCCGAGGCCGTCGTCGACGACGGCGAAGTCGGCCGCGTCCGCATCCTCGGTGATCTGAACCCGCACCGTGGCGCGCGCGGGATCATCGGTGAAGGCGACATGCACGCCGGCGGTCCAGAACAGCGACGTCAGCTCGACCGAGGTGTCGCCGAGGGCGATGCAGGGATGCGAGACCGATCCGATCTCGCTTCGGGCAAACACCGCGGCCGCCAACAGGGGAACAACCGACGCCAGGATCTTGAAACGCAACATGACGCGCTACTCGCCGGGCCCGGTACGGGGAACTGATGGGCCTTATGGTTTGCAGAGCGTAAAGGAAACTCGTTACCGCCGGGTTGATGCCGGTATCCGGGGATGAGGATCTCAGTCGGTTAGGCGCTTCTGTTCGTTTTTCGCTCGACTTCAGTGAGAACCAAATAGCTGTTCTTGCCGAAGCTGATCGCCCACAGCGCCGCCCAGGCACCCCACCTGTTCCTGACCTCGATCTCGACGGTTTGGCCGGGAGTGGTGCGAACGACGAGCGGCTGGCTCCTGCCCCAATCAATGGTCGCCTCGATCGTGCAGGCGCCGGCCGGCAGCGTGATCTCCAACACGCCGTTGCGCGCAAGCTTCCCAACGCTGGTCCCGTTGACCCACAGCTCGTATGACCTCAGCCAATCAGCGTATTGGGACGCACGAACAAATCTGATGGTGCAGGCATTGGCGTCGGTCATAGCTTCACTCTCGGGGAACGTGCTGTTCGTCAGGAAGATGCCGCGGGCGTATCGGTCAGGCGATCTGGCGCACATCCTCCGCGAGTGCGCGGTAGGACAAGGCCTCGGCGAGATGCAGCCGGCCGATCCTGTCCGCATGATCGAGATCGGCCAGCGTGCGCGCCACCCGCAACACGCGGTGATAGCCGCGCGCCGACAGCCGCATGGTCTCGGCGGCGTCGCGCAGCAGCTTCTGGCCTTGCGCATCCGGTTTGGCAATCTCCTCCAGCACCGAGGCCGGCGCTTCGGCATTGGTGCGAACCTTCGGCAGGCCGGCGTCCGCGTAGCGGGCGAGCTGGATATCCCGCGCCGCCGCCACGCGCGCGGCGACTTCGGCCGAGCCCTCTGCGGGCGGCGGCAGGATCAAATCGGCCGCGGTCACCGCGGGAACCTCGATGCGCAAATCGATGCGGTCCATCAGCGGCCCCGAGATGCGGGCCTGGTAGTCGCCCGTGCAGCGATCGATGCGGCCGCGCTTGCAGGCATAGCCGGGCTCGAACGCATTGCCGCAGCGGCAGGGATTCATCGCCGCGACCAGCATGAAGCGTGCGGGATAGGTGACGCGGTGATTGGCGCGGGACACCGAGACCTCGCCGTTCTCCAGCGGCTGGCGCAGCGAATCCAGCACGCGCGGATCGAATTCGGGGAGCTCGTCGAGGAACAGCACGCCCTGATGCGCGAGCGAGATCTCGCCGGGCCGGGCGCGCATGCCGCCGCCGGTGAGCGCAGCCATGCTGGCGGAATGATGCGGCGAGCGAAACGGCCGCCGCGCCGTCAGTGCGCCGCCCTCGATCTCGCCGGCAACAGAGGCGATCATCGAGACCTCGAGCAACTCGCCCGGTGACAGCGGCGGCAGGATCGAGGGCAGGCGTGCCGCCAGCATCGATTTGCCGGCGCCGGGCGCGCCGATCATCAGCAGGTGATGGCCGCCGGCGGCCGCGATCTCCAGCGCCCGCTTGGCGCTCTCCTGGCCCTTGATGTCGCGCAGGTCGAGCGGCGAGCTTGCTGCTTCATGCACCTTCGGCACAGGCCGCGACAGCACCTGCGTTCCCTTGAAATGGTTGGCTATCTGGATCAGCGAACTTGCGGCGATGATCTGGATGTCCGGGCTCGCCCATGCCGCTTCCGAGCCGCAAGCCGCCGGACAGATCAGCCCCTCCTCGCGCACATTGGCGCCGATCGCGGCGGGAAGAACACCGGCCACCGGCGCGATCGATCCGTCGAGGCCAAGCTCGCCCAGAACGGTGAAGCCGGACAGCGCATCCGGAGGGATCGCGCCGATCGCCCCCATCAGGCCGAGCGCGATCGGCAGGTCATAATGGCTGCCCTCCTTGGGCAAATCGGCGGGCGCGAGATTGACGGTGATCCGCCGCGCCGGCAGCGCCAGCCCCGAGGCGATCAGCGCCGAGCGGACCCGCTCGCGCGCCTCCGACACCGCCTTGTCCGGGAGACCGACGATCGCGAAGGCCGGCAGACCGGGCGCGACCTGCACCTGCACGTCGACCGCGCGGGCCTCGATCCCCTCAAAGGCGACGGTAGAAACCCGCTGAACCATGCCCGAACCAGCCTGCCCTTTTGCACAATTAGGGGTAGCAGAGCGGGCCAATTCTTGCAAGAACAATACAGGAACGGGTCGAGGGGCGCCGGAAGGTCCTAACCAATCGTAAACACGACGAAGACACTACGCCTCGAATGCAAGCTGCTCTGCTCAGCACATTCCAACGAATGTCCGCTACTCCTAGGGGTGCGGGATGGGCCGTGGTCTAACGGGTGAACAATTCAAATGCTTGCAAATCGCCGGAGAAGCGAACGACGGATGTGCACGCGGCTCGCCAAGATTCATTTTGGCGCGGGTTCGCTGCCGCGGGACTGCACGATCACGGATATTTCGGATGGCGGCGTGAAAGTCGTGGCGGAATTTCTGGAAGTGCCGCCGCAATTCACCATCATCTTCGCGCCCGACTATTCCCGGCAGTGCCGGCTGCGCTGGCGCATCGGCTGCGAGTTCGGCGCTGAATTCACCGACTGAGCTTTCGGAAGCGCCCCGCCTTAACGGGACTTTAGCGTTAATCGGTAAGCATCTCTGATCAGTCGCCGAGTGATCAGAGTATGTCCAAGCGTTTGTCCGTCGCCTCTCTTCCGGCGAGATATCTGTTTTCCGCGCTTCTGATCCTGGCCCTCGGCGGCTGTCAGACAACCGGCATCGAGGACATCACCGGCGCGCTCGGCGGAAAGTCGGACACGGCTGGCAGGGCCGAGGCCAAGCCGGACGTGAAGCCGGACATGGATGCGCTGCGCGAGCGCTATCGCGCCAAGCCTGGCGATCCCAACGTCGCGCTCGAATACGGCAAGGCGTTGCGCCAGACCGGCCAGCGCGCGCAGGCGCTCGCGGTGCTGGAGCAGGCCGTGCTCGCCCATTCCAGCAACAAGGCGCTGCTCGCCGGCTACGGCCGTGCGCTCGCCGACAGCGGCAGTTTCCAGCAGGCGTTCGACGTCCTCGGCCGCGCGCATTCGCCCGAGGATCCCGACTGGCATATCCTGTCGGCGCAAGGCGCCGCGCTCGATCAGCTCGGTCGCAACGAGGAGGCGCAGCAATATTACGCCGCCGCGCTGAAGATCGTGCCGGACGAGCCGTCGGTGCTGTCCAATCTCGGACTGTCCTACATGCTGCAGAACAATCTGCCGCGGGCTGAGGAAACGATGCGCCGGGCGCACGAGCGCAATCCCGCCGATTTCCGCGTGCGCGCCAATCTCGCGCTCGTGCTGGGACTCGAAGGAAAGCAGGCCGAGGCCGAAGCCATCGTGAAGGCGGACCTGCCGCCGGATCAGGCGGCGGCCAAGGTCACGGCGCTGCGGCAGTTGCTGGTGAAGAAGCAGCAGCGGGCGGAGAAGTAACTCGCTCGCGCGCGTCAGGATGCCGTGTCAGGAAGCCTTGGTCCGAACGCCTTGCTCAGAACGCCTTGCTCAGGATGCCTTGCGATGCGGGGCTGACCCGCGACCCGACCTGCCCTTCAGCTTCTTCAGCAGCGGCCCGAGCAGCGAGCGCTTCGGCTTCTTCACTTCGCCCCGCCCGGCGAGGCGGTTCGCCATGTTCTGGAACAGCTCGGTGGTGCGGTGGCTCTTGGAGACCTCCGCGATCATCTGGCCGTTGTTGGCCGCGGTCGAGAACAGCTTCGAATCGAACGGGATCACCGCGATCGGCTGGCTCTCCATGGTCTTGGCGAAGGCCTTGACCTCGATCTCCGCCCGCTTGGGCATGCCGACCTGGTTGATGCAGTAGAGCGGCGGCCGGTCGTTCGGCCGCGCCGCCTTCAAGACGTTCAGCATGTTCTTGGTGTTGCGCAGGTTCGCAAGATCGGGCTCGGCCACGATGACGATGTCGTCCGCGTTGACCAGCGCGCGACGGGTCCAGCCCGACCATTGATGGGGAACATCGAGCACGATGCAGGGCGTGGTCATGCGCAGCGTGTCGAACACCGCGTCAAAGGCCTCCGCGCCGAAATCGTAGACGCGGTCAAGGGTGGCGGGCGCAGCAAGCAGGCTGAGACGCTCGGTGCATTTGGAGAGCAGACGCTCTATCAGGGCCGTGTCCGGCCGATCCTGCGACAGCACCGCATTGGCGATGCCTTGCACCGGGTCCTGGTTGTAGTCGAGACCCGTGGTGCCGAAGGCGAGGTCGAGATCGATCACGACGGAATCGAGCGCGAGGTCGCGGGCGATGGTCCAGGCCACATTGTGCGCGACGGTGGAGGCACCGACACCGCCCTTGGCCCCGACCACCGCGATGACGCGGCCGGTGATGATGGTTTCGGACGCCGAGAACAGGCTGCAGATCGAGCGGACGACGTCGAGCGTTTCGACCGGTCCCACCACATAGTCGTTGACGCCGCGGCGGACCAACTCGCGATAGGGCGCGGTGTCGTTGGGATTGCCGATCACGACCACACGGGTGCCGGGATCGCAGACGCCGGCGAGGTCGTCGAGGCCCTCGAGGATGTCGCGGGTGCCGTCGGATTCGATCACGATGACGTTCGGCGTCGGCATCGTTTCATAGACTTCGATTGCCGCCGCGAGGCCACCGTCCTTGGCCGTGAGATGCGCCTTGGCGAGACGGCGATCCTGCCCGGCCGCGGTCACCGCGGCGAGCGTCTGCTCGGTCTCGCAAAAGGCTTGCACGGAGATGCGAGGAACCGGCGCAATGTGTTCCTCGGGGTGCTGCGGATCGTCCGCTTCTTCGTCGTGGACGCGTGTCATCTGCCTGTATCGCTGAGTTTGGCCTTGTCGGCGTCTGGATTGCTGCTCGCGATCGGCGTGCCCTTGCGATAGCGCTCGAAGGCCATGTCACGCCGTGCGTTATAGACCGGCGTCTCGGACCGCGGCTGCTCCAGGTCGGCCGGATTGTCGATCATGGCCGCGAGGTTGCGCTGGCTGGCGCAGCCCAGATTGAAATAGGGCCGGTTCTCGTTGTAGCCGGGGTCGAGGATGGAGGGGCCGATATCTTCCGGCCACAGCCCGCAGGGGCCGGCGACCGCGGCGATCCGGGAATAGCTCAGGCGGATGGTGGGCAGCAGTCCGGGATCCTCGGGCCGATAGGGATGCTGGACGATGGCACGCGAGGGCACGCCGACGGATGCGAGCACGGAACGGATCTCGTGATAGGTCGCCGCCGCCGCGCGCGAATTCGCCGCGTTGACCGGGACGTCGACCACAACCGAGCCGGTGCCTTCGCGCACCCAGTCCCGGGCAATGCCGGCGACGTCCGCGTGCTGCGCGGCCGAGAGGCCGCCGCGAGCCTTGCCGACGAAGATCACGATCGACTTCTTGGCTTCCTCGACCGCGATCGGGTGACGCTGGCGATAGTCGGTCGGCACCGTCTGGGTGACGATCTCGCCGGTGGTGTTGCAGGCGCCCAGCATGACGGAGAGCCCCGTCAGTGCCAGCGCGACGCTCAACCCGCGACGTCGATCGGCCATGGTCTTCGTCATCGCTTCATCCCCTCGTGCCCCGTCTCTTGCCCCGTTCCTCAGGCTGTCCGTTCGTCGTCAGTCGATGATGAAGCCGAAATCGCCGGGCGTGCCCGCGATCGGATCGACGCGGCGCGCGACGCCATAGAGGCGGTTCATGCGACCGAGCAGCGCCGTCTGGGCGTCAGACGCCGGGGCGAAGCCGTCGTCGGGCCGGGACAGTTCCTTCTGAGCCACCGCGCGCACCACATAAGGCGTCACGATCACCATCAGCTCGGTCTCGTTGTTGACGAAGTCCTGGCTGCGGAACAGCGCGCCGATGATCGGTACCTGGTCGACGCCGGGCAGGCCGTTGATCGCCTGTTTGGTCTGCTGCTGGATCAGGCCGGCCATGGCCATCGAACCGCCCGAGGGAATTTCCAGCGTCGTTTCGGCGCGGCGGGTCTGGATCGAGGGGATGGTGATCGAGTTGGTCGAGCTCGACGACAGCGCCTGGGTCACCGTGATGGCGCTTTGGTTCGACAGCTCGGACACCTCGGTCATCACCCGCAGGCTGATCCGTCCCTCGCTCAGCACGACCGGGGTGAAGTTCAGGGAGATGCCGAACTTCTTGTAGGTGATCTGGGTGGTGCAAACGTGGGTGACGGGATCGCAGGCATAGCCCGAGGGAATGGGGAATTCGCCGCCGGCGATGAAGGTGGCGGATTCGCCGGAGATCGCGGTCAGGCTCGGCTCGGCGAGCGTGCGCATGACACCGGCACTTTCCATCGCGCGCATCGTGGCGCTGACGGTCGCGAAGCCTTTGGTGAGACCGGCGACACCTAATCCGTTGTTGCTGACGATCGGTCCGCCGCTGACCGAGAACGGGTTGGAATTGTTGAAGTTCACCACCGCGGTGCCGGCGTTCAGACTGGCGCTGAGATCGACGCCCAACTGCTTGACGATATCGCGGCGCACTTCGCCGACGACGACCTTGAGCATCACCTGGTCGCGGCCGCGCACGATGATGTTATTGACCACCTTGTCGGAGCCGCCGACCAGTTTCGCGGCGACGTCGCCGGCCTGCTGGGCCTCGACCGGGCTCGACACCGAGCCTGTCAGCATCACGCTGTCGCCGACGCCTTCGATCTGCACGCCCGGCAGCGACTGGCGCAGCGCCGTGCGCATGCCGTTGAGATCGCGCTTCACCGCGATATCGTAGGCGGCGACCTGCTGGCCGTCGGCGGCGAAGAACACGACGTTGGTCTGGCCGACCTGTCCGCCGATGATATAGGCGCGTTGGGCCGAGCGGATCACGGCATTGGCGATCTTGGGATCGGCGACCAGCACGTCCTTGACGTCGCGCGGCAGGTCGATGACGGCGGACTTGCCGACGCCGAGCGACAGGAAGCGCGTCTTCGCCGGCGCGATCGTCCCGACCGGCGAAACATCGAGATCGGCTGCCTGCATCGGCGCCTGGTCGCCGACCGGCGCATCTGCGGCGCTGACGACATCGGGGGCTGCGAGGAGCCCCAGGGTCAGCATCGTCCCCGTCCAGAACGAGCGCGCGCGATTCCCCCGAATGCGCATGCCCGTCCGATCATCCCCGTAGTTCATCATGTCCCCATCACTTCTGTGACGTCAGTTGCCGCGCCTGTACGCCGTAGCGGATCACGTTGACCCCGCCGGACCGCTTGCTCGCCTGGTCCTCGGGCGTGCTGTCGACCGAGTTGGCATCGACGATGCTGCGCAGCGCGAGTGTCAGCGTGCCGCCCTGGCGCGCTGCCGATAGCGCGGCGACCTGGTCGGGTTTAAGCTCGAGCGTGACGGTCCTGCCGACGACGGCGTTCTGGCCGTCCTTTTCCTTCGGCGCCTGGTCGATCGCGAGCACGCGGATATTGGTCAGGATCGCTTCGGATAGGATGAGGTCGTTACCGGCGGCCCCGTCAGGATTCTTCAGGCGGCGGGTCAGCATGATGTCGACGCGGTCATTCGGCAGGATGAAGCCGCCGGCGGCAGTCTCGGCTGAAATCTCGGTGGAGACGGCGCGCATGCCCGACGGCAGGATCGCGGCCATGAAGCCGGAGCCGTCGGCCCTGACCAGCTTCTGCTCGCGGATTGGCTCGCCCTGCATCAACGGCACGCGTGCGATCGAGCCTGCAATCTGGATCTGCGCCTCGGGCCTGTTGTCGCGGCGGATGAAGGCGCTGCTCGTGGTCGCCGCCGGCCAGAGCTGCCATTGCAGGTCCTCGGGCTTCACGGCTTGACCGAGCTGAATGTCGTTCTTGGCGACCAGGACCTCGACCGTCGGCAGCTTCTCGGCGACGGGGAGAACGGGCGCGGGCTTATTGTCATAGCCGCTCGCCAGATACGCAGCGACGCCGCCGGCGCCCAGCGCGATGACGAGAACGATAATGCGTGCGGTGTTCATACGCTTCTACTCTTACGCAGGGTACTCGAACCGCACCTGGCGGGTCCCCGTGTCGATGAGTAGGCAGCAAAAGTATAAGCGGTGTTGCGAGGCCGAATGTGATCGACGGCCGCGCTGTGGTCTTTCGGCGGATGGTGAACGTCGCGTTAGCCGGTCGGCCACCGGCCCCGTAGTTTCACGCAGTGCGGCCACTGCGTTCGAATGATGCGCGCGGCGTCATGGTGAATGGGTGGTTAGTGGTGTGCGGGGTGATGCCGCGCATGCATTACGTAGCCTGGATGGAGCGAAGCGCAATCCGGGGCCGCTGAACATGATGTGGCAGCCCGGATTTCGCTGCGCTCCATCCGGGCTATGGGCCGGCGGCTACTTCGCGCGTTTTTGCTCGATCACGTCCCAGAGCTTTGCGGCAACGTCCGGTCCGCCGAGCCGCGCGATGGCGCGGATGCCGGTCGGCGAGGTCACGTTGATCTCGGTGAGGTTGCCGTTGATGACGTCGATGCCGACGAACAACAGCCCGCGCTCGCGCATCGCCGGGCCGACGGTGGCGCAGATCTCGCGCTCGCGCGGCGTGAGCTCGGTCTCCTGCGCTGCGCCGCCGCGCACCATGTTGGAGCGGAGGTCGTCCGTGGCCGGCACGCGATTCACCGCGCCGGCGAACTCGCCATTGATCAGGATGATGCGCTTGTCGCCGTGCTTTACCTCGGGGATGAACTGCTGGATTACCCAGGCTTCCTTGAACGTCACGGAGAACATGTCGAACAGCGAGCCGAAATTCATGTCCTGCGGCATCACGCGGAACACCGCAGCGCCGCCATGGCCGTGCAGCGGCTTCATGACGACGGCGCCATGCCTGTCGCGAAACGCGTTGATCTCGTCGAGGTCGCGCGAGATCAGCGTCGGCGGCATCAGCTGCGGGAAGTTCATCACGAACAGCTTCTCCGGCGCGTTGCGCACGGAGGCGGGATCGTTGACGACGAGCGTCTTCGGATGGATGCGTTCGAGAAGGTGCGTCGAGGTGATGTAGGCGAGGTCGAACGGCGGATCCTGGCGGAGCAGCACCACGTCGAAGCCGTTGAGCGCCTCGCGCCTGGGTTCGCCCAGGGCGAAATGATTGCCCGGCTCGTCGCGCACGGTGAGCAGCTGAACCGGAGCGACGATCTCCTCGCCGACCATCGAGAGCTTGTCGGGCGTGTAATAGGACAGACCATGGCCGCGCTTCTGCGCCTCCAGGAGCAGCGCAAAGGTGGAATCGCCCTTGATGTTGATGCGGGCGATGGGGTCCATCTGGACGGCGACGTTCAGTTTCATGGTCTGCCTTTCAGGTCGAGGCGTCGAATGCCGCCAACACATGGCGTGGAAGTCGTTTCGGCGCAATTAGCATGGCATCGAATCGCATCTCAAATTCCGCATGCTCGGGATGCGCGACGAGCCAGCCTTGCGCGGCATCGATGATGCGCTGCTGCTGGCGCGGCGTCACGGCGAAGGCGGCGTCGTCCAGCGTCGCGCGCGCCTTGACCTCGACGAAGGCGATCAAATTGCGGCGGCGCGCCACGATGTCGATCTCGCCATGCGGCGTGCGGTAACGTTTGGCGAGGATGCGGTAGCCCTTGGCCATGAGATAGGCCGCGGCGCGGCTTTCCGCGGAGATGCCGGTGCGAAACGCGGCGACGCGCTCGGGCGAGGCGATTTTCGGTTCCGCCGGGGCCTCATTCTTCGCCATCGCCGCCCCGCAGATCTTTGGCAAGCTCGAGCGCGCGGGCATAGACCTCGCGGCGCGGCCGGCCCGAGAGCGCGACCGCATGCGCCACCGCATCCTTGACGCTGTTCGCGGCGAGCTGCTCGCGCAGAAGGTCGTCGAGCGCGTCCGATGTCAGCATCCCGGCATCCGCCGCAGGTGGAGCGATCACCAGCACGAATTCGCCGCGCGTCTCCAGCGTATCGGCATCGCGCGCCAGCTCACGCAGCGTCGCGCGCGAAATCTGCTCGTGCAGTTTGGTCAGCTCGCGGCAGATCGCGGCTTCCCGGGTCCCCATGATCTCGGCGAGCTCGGCGAGCGTGTCCTGCACGCGGTTGCCGGAATCGAACATCACCAGCGTCGCATCGATGCGCGCAAGCTCGGCCAGGCGCGACTTTCGCGCGGCGGATTTCGAAGGCAGAAAGCCTTCGAAGAAGAAGCGGTCGGTCGGCAGCGCTGCGACCGATAGCGCCGCCAGCACCGAGGACGGGCCGGGCAGCGCGTAGACCGCGTGGCCGGCGGCGCAGACCTCGCGCACCAGCTTGTAGCCGGGGTCCGAGATCAACGGCGTGCCGGCATCCGACACCAGCGCGATCGAACCACCCTGCGAAAGCCGCTCCAGGATCTTCGGACGGGCCGCTTCCGCGTTGTGCTCGTGGTATTGCTTGAGCTGCGCGGAGATGTCGTAGCGCTCGGTCAGACGCCGCGTGATGCGGGTGTCCTCGCAGGCGATTACATCGACCCCGGCGAGGGTCTGCAGCGCCCGCAGCGTGATGTCACCGAGATTGCCGATGGGGGTCGCGACCAGGTGCAGGCCAGGCGCGGCCTTCGGCGCGACAAGGCGATGGGCGTCGACGGAGAAACCGCGCGAGGCGGCCTCCGTCGTCTCAGGTGTGTTTGTCGGGGACGGCTTTGCGCGCATAATCAGACGAACTTAGGCATGATCCCCGGGGCTGGGAACCGGTCCCGGCAAAAAGATCGTGCCTGGGCAAGGGGCGAGGCAAGGGGCAAGGGGCAAGGAAGGACTGGAATGTGATCATTCGGCATCACATTCCCGAGGGAATGAAGCGTCAGCGCCATATTCGCGGCGGAAACGCCGCCTTGATGCGGGGTGACGGACGGCGGACAGCTAGCCAGAACTTGAGAGGAAGCCGCGTTAAGCGGGCATTATCCTTTTGTTTGAGTTAACTATTTGCCGACAATATGCCTGAATCCATGGCTGGTGTCGTGGAAAGAATGTCGTGAGCGGCTGGCGACGGTCGGTCAGAAGAGAAACTGTCATGACGGGCCCACGTGATCCCAGATCTTCCCTTCCGGAAGAGTCTCCCGTTCAGGGGCCCCTGATGTCAGGGGCGACCCGGCGAAGCGCGCTCGGCCTGTTGCTCGGCACGCCGCTGCTGTCGGCCTGCGCCGGCGTGCAGCAGAGCCTGAGCCAGTTCTCCAATCCGTTCAGCAGCTCCTCTCCGCCTCCGGCCCAGCCGGCCGGGCCGCCGCAGCAGGCGACGACCGCCGGCACCGGCGGGGTGAAGGTTGCCGTGATCCTGCCGCTGTCGGCATCCGGCAATGCCGGCCTCGCTGCGCAGTCGATGCGCAATGCCGCCGAGATGGCGTTGGCCGAGTTCCAGAATCCCAACATCCAGCTCCTGATCAAGGACGACAATGGCAGCCCGCAGGGCGCGCAGGCCAGTGCGCAGCAGGCGGTCGACGAGGGCGCCGAGATCATCCTCGGGCCGCTGTTCGCGCAATCGGTGCCTGCAGTGGCGCAGATCGCGCGCACGCGCGGCATCCCGGTGATGGCGTTCTCGACCGATTCCAGCATTGCCGGCCGCGGTGTCTATCTGCTGAGCTTCCTGCCGGAGTCCGACGTCAACCGCATCGTCGAATATTCTGCCAGCATCGGAAAGCGCTCCGTCGCCGTGCTCGTGCCCGACAATGCCTATGGCAATGTGGTCGAGGCCGCGGTGAAGGCGGCGGTGCCGCGCCGCGGAGGGCGCATCGTCGCGTTCGAGAAATACGGCGCCGATCGCGCCACGCCGGCCCGCACCGTGGCGCAGCAGCTCGGCAGCGCCGATGCGCTGTTCATCGCCGATGATGGCGACGCCGTCGTCTCGGTCGCCGATGCGATGAGCGCGGCGGGTGCGAATCTGCGCAATATCCAGCTGCTCGGCACCGGCCTGTGGGACAGTCCGCGCGTCTATGCCAGCTCCAACTTGCAAGGCGGCCTCTACGCCGCGCCGGACCCGGCGGGCTTCCGCGCCTTCTCCGGCCGCTATCGCACCAAATACGGCGCCGAGCCCGTGCGCACCGCCACGCTTGCCTATGATGCGGTCGCCCTGGTGGCCGCGCTGGCGCGTACGCAGGGCACGACGCGCTTTTCGTCGGACGTGCTCACCAATCCCTCCGGCTTTGCCGGCATCGACGGCCTGTTCCGCTTTCGCGCCGACGGCACCAATGAGCGGGGCTTGGCGGTGATGAAGGTCACGACCGGCGGCGGCGTTGCGGTCGCGGGCTCGCCGAAGAGCTTTGGGGCGTAGCTGTTTCCTCGACGTCGTCCTGGCTTTCGCCAGGACGACGATGGAGAGACTTTACGCCGCGAGATCCGCGACCACCGCGTCCAGCACCGGAAAACCGCTGCTCGTCACGCGCAGCCGTCCCGTTGCATCCACCGTGATTGCACCTTCTTCGCTCAGCAGCGTGATGCGCTTGGGATCGAGTGAGCGGCCGGAGAGCGCTTTGTAACGCTCGGGGTCGATGCCCTCGGCGAGGCGCAATCCCATAAGCAGGAATTCGTCGGCGCGCTCTTCGCTGTTGAGGAGATCGTCGGTGACGACGCCGTGGCCGTTGGTCTCGA
Organism: Bradyrhizobium sp. BWC-3-1; assembly: GCF_032917965.1. NCBI lineage: Bacteria > Pseudomonadati > Pseudomonadota > Alphaproteobacteria > Hyphomicrobiales > Nitrobacteraceae > Bradyrhizobium > Bradyrhizobium sp. BWC-3-1. Next base: position 178,774 of record NZ_CP136625.1, on the reverse strand, counting down.
CCCGCATCAGCCAGGCTTCGGGGCGCTTCTCGGTGGCGGTCGCGTGCCTGATACCGTCGATGTCGAGGCGGCCATGGGCGCCGGGGCCGATGCCGGCATATTCTTCGCCGCGCCAGTAGACCAGATTGTGCCGGCACTCGGCGCCGCGCCGCGCGTGATTTGAAATCTCGTAGGCGGGCAGGCCGAGCCTGTCGCAGGTCTCCTGCGTGACGTCGTAGAGCGCGCGTGCGACCGCTTCATCCGGCGTCTTCAGCTTGCCGGCTTGATGTAGGCCGAAGAACGGCGTGCCTTCTTCGATCGTCAATTGATAGAGCGACAGATGCTCGGCCGCCTCGCCGATCGCGAGACGCAATTCATCGGCCCACATCGCCGGCGTCTGGTCGGGACGGGCGTAGATCAGGTCGAACGAATAGCGATCGAACGAGCGGCGCGCGATGGCGACGGCATCGAGGGCCTCGCGCGCGCTGTGCATGCGGCCGAGCGCTTTCAGCGAGGCATCGTCGAGCGCCTGCACGCCGAGCGAGACGCGGTTGACGCCGGCGGCGCGATAGCCGGCGAAGCGCGTAGCCTCGACGCTGGTCGGGTTTGCCTCCAGCGTGACTTCGACGTCTTTCGCCACGGTCCAGTGCTTGCCGATGGCGTCGAGCACAGCGCCGACGGTTGCAGGCTGCATGAGCGAGGGCGTACCGCCGCCGAGAAAGATCGAGGTGACTTCGCGTCCGGGCGCGCGCTCGGCGGTCGCAGCGATTTCGCGCGCGAATGCTGACGCAAACCGCGGCTCGTCGATCGCGGCGTGGCGAACGTGGCTGTTGAAGTCGCAATAGGGGCACTTCGACAGGCAGAACGGCCAGTGCACGTAGACGCCGAAGGCTTCCTTAGCGCGGCTCAAGGCAGATCTCCGCCAGTTTCACGAAGGCGCGGGCACGATGCGACAGGCCGAGACCGAGCGGCGGCAGGCCGTGCTTCTCGATGCTCTCCATCTCGCCGAAGGTGCGGCTATGGCCGTCGGGCAAAAACATCGGGTCGTAGCCGAAGCCGGCGGTGCCGCGCGGCGGCCACACCAGCGTGCCGTCGACGCGCCCCTCGACCTCTTCGAGATGATCGTCGGGCCATGCAACGCAGAGCGCGGAAACGAAGTGCGCCTTGCGTTTGGCCGGCGTGGTCGCGCCGCGCTCCTGCAACAGACGCTCGATCTGCGCCATCGCTGCGGCAAAATCCTTGTTCGGGCCGGCCCAGCGCGCCGAGTAGATGCCGGGCGCGCCGTCGAGCGCGTCGACCACGATGCCGGAATCATCGGCGAAAGACGGCAGCTTCGTTGCCTGCGCCGCCGCGATCGCCTTGATCGCGGCATTGCTGCGGAAATCGTTTCCGGTTTCTTCCGGCTCGGGAAGGCCGAGCTCGCCGGCCGACACTGCTTCGATGCCGTAAGGCGCGAGCAGCTCCTTCATCTCGGCGAGCTTGCCGGGATTATGGGTCGCGATGACCAGCTTTCCGGTGATTCGGCGGTGCATCGGGCTATTGACTACGCTACCGCCAGTTTCTGCAAGTCCACGAGACGCGCGACGCCCTTGCGCGCCAGCGCCATCAACGCCAGGAACTCGGCTTCCGTGAACGGCTCGCGTTCCGCGGTGCCCTGGACCTCGATGATGCGGCCATCGCCGGTCATGACGAAATTGGCGTCGGTGTCGGCTTCGGAGTCCTCGGCATAGTCGAGGTCGAGCACGGGCGTGCCCTTGTAGATGCCGCAGGAGATCGCGGCGACGTTGTCGCGCAACACATTGGCCTTGACCATGTTGCGCGCCTTCATCCAGCTGACGCAATCGGCCAGCGCGACCCAGGCACCGGTGATCGAGGCGGTGCGGGTGCCGCCGTCGGCCTGGAGCACGTCGCAATCGACCGTGATCTGGCGCTCACCGAGCGCTTCGAGATTGATGATGGTGCGAAGCGAGCGGCCGATCAGGCGCTGGATTTCGACGGTGCGGCCGCTCTGCTTTCCGGCGGAGGCCTCGCGGCGGGTGCGTTCCGAGGTCGCGCGCGGCAGCATGCCGTATTCGGCGGTGACCCAGCCGCGGCCCTGGCCCTTCAGCCATGGCGGCAGGCGGTCTTCCAGCGTGGCGGTGACCAGCACGTGGGTGTCGCCGAATTTCACCAGGCACGAGCCTTCCGCATATTTGACCACGCCGCGCTCCAGCGTCACGGGGCGCAATTCGTCGGGCGCACGGCGGCTTGGCCGCATGGGAAATCCTCCAAAACTCTCGGAAAAGGGCTGTTGGCGGTGCTTGTAGGGGGGGTGAGGGTGGGCGGCAAGGGGGAAGATCGAGGCCTTCTTCACCCCCGATTTCCAATCCGCCAACGCCACGCTTGTCAGAAGCATCCGGGATAGACAAATTACCTGTGTCTTAGAGGAGTTACCGTCTGTGGCCCATCACGATCCGATCCATCTGATCGCGCCGCGCGCGGGCCTCGCCCAGCTCAACGAGCGTTCCCGCGACATCTTTCGTCAAATCGTCGAAAGCTATCTCGCGACCGGGGAGCCGGTGGGCTCGCGCAATATTTCGCGCCTGATTGCCATGCCGCTGTCGCCCGCCTCGGTCCGCAACGTCATGGCCGATCTGGAACAGCTCGGCCTGATCTACGCCCCGCACACCTCCGCCGGCCGATTGCCGACGGAACTCGGCCTGCGGTTCTTCGTCGATGCCCTGATGCAGGTCGGCGACCTCAATGACAGTGAACGGCAGGCGATCCAGAGCCAGTTGACCTCCGTCGGCCACGCGCAATCGGTGGAGGCTGCGCTCGAGGAGGCATTGACGCGGCTCTCCGGCCTGACCCGCGCGGCCGCGGTCGTGCTGACGCCGAAATCCAATGCGCGGCTGAAACATATCGAATTCGTCCGCTTGGAACCGGAAAAGGCATTGGTGATCCTGGTCGGCGAGGACGGGCAGGTCGAAAATCGCGTGTTGACGCTGCCGCCGGGAGTTCCATCCTCGGCGTTGACCGAAGCCGGCAACTTCCTCAATGCCCGCATCCGAGGCCGGACCTTGGCCGAGGCGCGGCTGGAGCTCGAGACCGCGCTCGGAGAGGCGCGCACCGAGCTCGATCAGCTGACGCACAAGGTGATCTCGGCCGGCATCGCCAGCTGGTCCGGCGGCGAGAACGAGGATCGTCAGCTCATCGTCCGCGGCCACGCCAATCTGCTCGAGGATTTGCATGCGCTGGAGGATCTCGAGCGCGTTCGCCTGCTGTTCGACGATCTCGAGACCAAGCGCGGCGTGATCGACCTGCTCGGCCGGGCCGAGACCGCGGAAGGCGTGCGGATCTTCATCGGCAGTGAGAACAAGCTGTTCTCGCTGTCGGGTTCGTCCACCATCATCTCGCCTTATCGGGACGCCGCCGGCCATATCGTCGGCGTTTTGGGCGTGATCGGGCCGACGCGGCTGAATTATGCCCGCGTGATCCCCACCGTGGACTACGCTGCCCGCATCGTCAGCCGGCTCTTGGGGGGCTGACCGGCGGCCGGGCCGATCACGGGCGCTTGATTTTCGCCGCCCGAAGCACGATATCCGGGCCAGAAACCCCCTGAGACGAATGCGAAAAGAGAGCCGATGACCGATCGAGACCGGCAACCCGAAGACACGAGTGCTGCGGCCGGCGAGCCCGTGGTGTCAAAACCCTACATCATGCCCGACGATCCCGAGCCCGGCTCCGTCGAGCTTCTGCAGAAGGAAGTCGCCGAGGCGCGCGACCGCATGCTGCGGACGCTGGCCGAGATGGAGAATTTGCGCAAGCGGACCACCAAGGAGGTCGCGGATGCCCGCCTCTACGGCATCACCGGCTTTGCCCGCGACGTGCTCGACATCGCCGACAACCTGCAGCGCGCGCTCGATGCCGTTCCGGCCGAAGCCCGTGCGGCGGCCGATGCAGGCCTCGCCTCGCTGATCGACGGCGTCGAGCTGACCGAGCGCTCGCTGCTCAGCGCGCTGGAAAAACACGGCGTGAAGAAGTTCGACCCCTCGGGCCAGAAGTTCGACCCGAACTTCCAGCAGGCGATGTTCGAGGTGGCCGATGCGTCGGTGCCCGCGGGCACCGTCGTGCAGGTCATGCAGGCCGGCTACACCATCGGCGAGCGCGTGCTGCGTCCCGCCTTGGTCGGTGTCGCCAAGGGTGGCGCCAAGGCCGCGCCGGCTGCCAACAGCAACGAGCCGAACGGCGCGGCCAACTAGTTGATCCTCATGGGGAGGAGGCGCGTCAGCGCCGTCTCAAACCATGCAGGTCGCGCTGCTGCAGCGGGGCCTTCATCCTTCGAGACGCGCGCGGAGAAGCGCGCTCCTCAGGATGAGGGTCTTGCAGTTTTTTGACCGGGCCTAGGCGCTCGCCGCGATATCTGCGGACTGAATCCGCTTCACGCCGGCCTTGGCCATGTCGGCCCAGGCTTTTGCCAGCGAACCCTGATTGTCGATGCCGCGGCAGGCGTCTTCCACCACATAGACCTCGAAGCCCGCCTTGCGCGCGTCGAGCGCGGTCCAGGCGACGCAGAAATCCGTCGCCAGCCCCGCGACGAAGACGCGCTTGATCTTGCGCGCCTTCAGATAGCCGGCGAGACCGGTCGAGGTCTTGCCGTCGGCTTCGAGGAAGGCCGAATAGCTGTCGACGTCCTTGTGAAAACCCTTGCGGATGATGAGCTCGGCGTGCGGGATCGCAAGGTCTTTCGACAGCGCGGCGCCGTCGGTGCCTTGCACGCAATGGTCGGGCCACAGCACCTGCTTGCCGTAGGGAAGATCGACGGTCTCGAACGGCTTCTTGCCGGCGTGGACTGACGCAAAGGAAATATGGCCTTGCGTGTGCCAGTCCTGCGTCATCACCACATTCGAAAATGCTTTCGAGATCTTGTTGATGACGGGCACCACCTGCTCGCCTTCCTTCACGGCAAGGCTGCCGCCGGGCAGGAAGCAGTTCTGCACGTCGATCACGAGCAGCGCGGATGCATCGTCCGGCTTGATCGATGCCGCTGCCAGAATTGCCGTGGGCGCGAGCGCCACGAGCGCGCTCGTCCCGAGCGCCGCCAAGACTTGTCGCCGATCCAGCATCATTCGCCTCCCTCCAGGATGAACTCAACGGAAGGGGAGCCTAGTTCCGTTCGTATACGAACAGAAGCCCGAAAATGCAGCCGGCTTTGGTGAGTGGTTGGGCTTGAGCCGCGGGTTCGGTGCACCTCTCCCGCTTGCGGATGCTGCTAGCCCTTCGGCTGGATGCCGTCGCGGACCGCGCGGAAGCGGGTGAAGGCGGCCGGCCATTGCTCGCGCGGGGCGCTGGCGATGATGCGCAGCGAGGCGCCGCCGCTGCTGAAGCGGATCCACTGCACCACGGTCACCGGCGTCTTGTCCTTGCCGCTGACGCCGTCGATCCGGGTCTCGAAACCCTGCTGGCCGCTGATGCGGATCGGCTCGGACATGGTGACGCGCGACTCGCGCACGCCGGGAATCTGGAGCGCCGCCTCCTGGGCGAAGCGGGCGCGGTCGTCGGCGGCTTGCGGGGTGGCGCCAATCACGCCGAGGATGATAAACGGCTTCGATTCATAGCCGGAGCTCTCGTCGCCGTCGGCCAGGATGATACTCGAGCCCGGCGCCAGCGTGCGGACGTCCTTGAAGTCGGCGAGATCGGTGATCTTGAACGGCATCAGTGCGATCTGCTCTTCGGCCGAGACCTGCTTCCGGGTGACGACGCTCGCGAACATCTGCCGCACCGCCTCGTCGGTGTAGATCTTGATCGCATTCTCCGGAATCTGCACCGCGACGTAGCCGGAGAAGCCGGCGCCCGGCACGATCATCGAATAGCGCCGCACTGGCGTCTCGCCCGCCTTGCCGCTCTCCGTGGTGAAATAGGCCACGCCCGCGGGCGTCTCGATCTTGTCCTGCTTGACGCCGTTGGTGCCGGCCGGGTTGGAGTTGAAGGCGCTCACGACCTCGCCATAGGCGGCCGGCGGCAGCTCCGTGATCAGCACCTTGACGTTGCCGTCCTCGCTCTCGAAGCCGGGAAAGGTCTTGGCCGTGCTGAGGCCGACCAATGGCACCATGCCGAGGCGCAAGCCGGGTGGGAAAACGGCGTCGGCGGCCAGAGCCGGAAGCGTAGAGGCGACGAGGAGGGCGAGCGCGGCGAGGGGGCGGATCAGCTTCATGGGCACTCTGATTGGTTCACATTGAGGCCGTTCGATGGTGGCCAGCCGGCCGCTTTGTCGCGCGAGGCAGCCCGAGGACGAGCCCGGCCGGCTGCCCGCCTTTTAACGGTTTTGGTCTGGCCGCAACAGGGCGGGGCGGGATGCGGTAGCGGATGCCGGCCGATCGCGGACCTGTTAATAATTTCTCACCCGCAAGGGCGGTGCAGCCCGGATATGTTCTTCCAAAACCCAATGTTTTCACGGCCGAAACTTGCGTTCGGTCCTTGCAGGCACCTCCCCCCCTCCTATATGACCCCCAACCATCGCAATATCGCGAATGTTTGATCTTAGGGGGTTTCGGTTCGGGTGCCTTCTGGGCCCAGCCAGCCTGCCGCAAAAACAAGGATACAGGACCATGGGAAAGGTCATCGGGATCGACCTCGGCACCACGAATTCGTGCGTCGCCGTAATGGATGGCAAGAACGCCAAAGTCATCGAGAATTCCGAAGGCATGCGCACGACGCCTTCGATCGTCGCCGTGACGGACGACGGTGAGCGCCTCGTCGGCCAGCCGGCCAAGCGCCAGGCCGTCACCAATCCCGAGCGCACGTTCTTCGCAGTGAAGCGCCTGATCGGCCGCCGCTACGACGACCCGATGGTCGAGAAGGACAAGAAGCTCGTTCCGTACAAGATCGTGAAGGCTTCCAACGGCGACGCTTGGGTCGAGGCCGACGGCCAGACCTACTCGCCCTCGCAGGTCTCGGCGTTCATCTTGCAGAAGATGAAGGAGACCGCGGAAGCCCATCTCGGCCAGAAGGTCGACCAGGCCGTCATCACCGTGCCCGCCTACTTCAACGACGCCCAGCGCCAGGCGACCAAGGACGCCGGCAAGATCGCGGGCCTTGAAGTGCTGCGCATCATCAACGAGCCGACCGCGGCCGCGCTCGCCTACGGCCTCGACAAGACCAAGGCCGGTACGATCGCCGTGTACGATCTCGGCGGCGGCACGTTCGATATCTCGATTCTCGAAATCGGCGACGGCGTGTTCGAGGTGAAGTCGACCAACGGCGACACCTTCCTCGGCGGCGAAGACTTCGACATGCGCCTGGTCGGCTATCTCGCCGACGAATTCCAGAAGGAGCAGGGCATCAACCTGCGCAACGACAAGCTCGCGTTGCAGCGCCTGAAGGAAGCCGCCGAAAAGGCCAAGATCGAGCTGTCGTCGACGACGCAGACCGAGATCAACCTGCCCTTCATCACCGCGGACCAGACCGGCCCGAAGCATCTGACGATGAAGCTCACCCGCGCCAAGTTCGAGGCGCTGGTCGATGACCTCGTTCAGAAGACCGTCGAGCCCTGCCGCAAGGCGCTGAAGGATGCCGGCCTCACCGCCGCCGAGATCGGCGAAGTGGTGCTGGTCGGCGGCATGTCGCGCATGCCGAAAGTCCAGGAAGTCGTGAAGCAGCTGTTCGGCAAGGAGCCGCATAAGGGCGTCAACCCGGACGAAGTCGTGGCGATCGGCGCCGCGATCCAGGCCGGCGTGCTTCAGGGCGACGTCAAGGACGTGCTGCTGCTCGACGTGACCCCGCTGTCGCTGGGCATCGAGACTCTGGGCGGCGTGTTCACCCGCATCATCGACCGCAACACCACGATCCCGACCAAGAAGAGCCAGGTGTTCTCGACCGCCGAGGACAGTCAGAACGCGGTCACCATCCGCGTCTTCCAGGGCGAGCGTGAAATGGCGGCCGACAACAAGATGCTCGGCCAGTTCGACCTGATGGGCATTCCGCCGGCTCCGCGCGGCATGCCGCAGATCGAGGTGACGTTCGACATCGACGCCAATGGCATCGTCAACGTCTCGGCCAAGGACAAGGCCACGTCCAAGGAGCAGCAGATCCGCATCCAGGCCTCCGGCGGTCTATCGGAAGCCGACATCGAGAAGATGGTCAAGGACGCCGAGGCCAATGCCGAGGCGGACAAGAAGCGCCGCGAGGCCGTGACTGCCAAGAACGACGCGGATGGACTGGTGCATTCGACCGAGAAGGCACTGGCCGAGCACGGTTCGAAGGTCGCCGAGACCGAGCGCCGCGCCATCGAGGATGCCGTCAGCGACCTCAAGGAAGCGCTGAAGGGCGACGATGCCGAAGCGATCAAGGCCAAGACCCAAACGCTGGCCCAGGCTTCGATGAAGCTCGGCGAGGCCATGTACAAGCAGCAGGCCGAAGCCGACGCCAAGAAGGATGCGGCCAAGGACGACGTCGTCGACGCGGAATTCACCGAAGTCGACGACGACAAGACCAACAAGAAGTCCGCCTGAACCCCGCGAGGGTGATGATGCGGACGGCTTGGACCCCACACGCGCCAACGGCCTCCTCCCTCGCGGGGGAGGCCATCGTGTCGGGCTCGACGGGCCAAGACTCTTTGAAAATCGGCTCTGTTAAATTCGGGCCCGTTGCGATCGATCAATTCCCAGCCGTTATTCTGAACACTGCCGTGCAATCCTCTGCCGCGAGGCCGAAGGCTGCCTATATCGTTGCATGGCGACGTTGCGTCGCTCCGACTTGAATCGCGATCGGATAGACTGAGCTCATCATGTCCACGTCCACCAAGCGCTGCTACTACGAAACCCTCGAAGTCGAACGCGATGCCGACGATTCCGCGCTGAAATCGTCGTTCCGCAAGCTGGCGATGAAGTTTCACCCCGACCGCAATCCGGGGGACAACACCAGCGAAGTCAAGTTCAAGGAAATCAACGAGGCCTACGAGGTCCTGAAAGACAAGGACAAGCGCGCTGCCTATGACCGTTACGGCCATGCCGCCTTCGAGCAGGGCGGGGGCGGTGGTGCCGGTTTCGGTGCGGGCTTCGCCTCCTCCTTTTCCGACATTTTCGAAGATCTGTTCGGCATGGCCGGACAGCGCGGGGGCCGTGGCGGCCGCGAGCGCGGCGCCGACCTGCGCTACAACATGGAAATCACGCTCGAGGAAGCTTTTGGCGGCAAGACCGCGCAGATCGAGATCCCGGTCTCGGTCACTTGCGAGGCCTGTTCGGGCATCGGGGCCAAGGCCGGCACCAAGCCGAAGACCTGCTCGACCTGCGGCGGCGCCGGACGCGTACGGCAGTCGCAGGGCTTCTTCACGCTGGAGCGCACCTGTCCGGGCTGCCAGGGCCGCGGCCAGATGATCGAGGACGCCTGCCCGTCCTGCTCGGGTCAGGGGCGCGTCACCCGCGAGCGGACGCTGTCGGTCAACATTCCCCCCGGCGTGGAGGACGGCACCAGGATCAGACTCGCCGGCGAGGGCGAGGCCGGGGTCCGCGGCGGTCCGCCTGGGGACCTCTACATCTTCCTGTCGCTGGCCCAGCACCAGTTCTTCCAGCGCGACGGCGCCGATCTGCATTGTCGTGTGCCGATCTCGATGGTGACGGCGGCGCTTGGCGGCGAGTTCGAGGTGCCGACCATCGACAAGGGCAAGACCAAGGTGAAGGTCCCCGCGGGCACCCAGTCCAGCCGCCGATTCCGCATCGCATCAAAAGGCATGCCGGTGCTGCGCTCGCGCCAGATGGGCGACATGTACGTTCAGGTCGTGGTCGAGACCCCGCAGAACCTCACCAAAAAGCAGCAGGAATTGCTGGCCGAGTTCGACAAGCTCTCCTCCGGCAATACCCAGCCGGAATCCGAGGGTTTCTTCACCAAGGTCAAGGATTTCTTCGGTAATCGGGCGAGTTGACGCGTCTTGACCGTGCCGCCTTCGGCCTATACGTCTTTATGACCATTTTCTGACACGCCGCGGTCACGCGGTCCCGGCCGGTCCCGACATGCCATTGCCATCGTCCGCGCGTGCGTTGAAGAAGCCCCGTCTCGATGACGAGGTGCGTTTTCTCCGGTCATGGATCGAAAAGCCTCTCCACATGGGCGCAGTGATGCCGTCGGGCAAGCTGCTGGCCCGGACCATGGCCCATTACGTCGACGTCAATTCGGACTCACCGGTGGTCGAGCTCGGGCCCGGCACCGGCGCCATCACCTCGGCCCTGGTCGAGCGCGGCGTCGACCAGAAGCGTCTCGTCCTCGTCGAATACAATCCAGGCTTCTGCGCCCTGCTGCGCGACCGCTATCCGCAGGCCAAGGTGGTGCAGGGCGATGCCTATCGTCTGCGCGACACCCTGTGGAACGTGCTGAGCGCGCCGGCCTCCGCGGTCGTCTCCGGCCTGCCGCTGGTTACAAAACCGATGCTGACGCGGCTGCGGCTCATCCGCGACGCCTTCACGGCCCTGGCGCCCGGTGCGCCCTTCGTCCAGTTCACCTATGCGGTGGTGCCGCCGATTCCGAAATCGCTGCCCGGCGTGTCCACAGAGGCCTCCGAACGGATCTGGATGAACCTTCCGCCGGCCCGCGTCTGGGTGTATCGCAAGGACTAATTCCGCCGGCGTTCCTGTTTGCGTGGCGGTCTCGTTTCGCCGAACGCATGGAAGCGGATGTCCGCACCGAAAATTCTGATCATTCCCGGCTCCCTGCGCACCGGCTCGCACAATGCGAAGCTGGCAGCGGTCGCTGCCTATGCATTCGATCAGGCCGGTGTCGACGTCACCCGGATCTCGCTCGCCGATTTTCCGCTGCCGATTTATGACGGCGACCTGCAGGCCAAATCCGGTGTGCCGAAGCACGCGATCAATCTCAAGCGCATGATCGGCGCGCATCATGGCGTGTTGATCGTCTCGCCCGAATACAACGCCTCGGTGCCGCCGCTGCTGAAGAACGCGATCGACTGGGTCAGCCGCGTGCATGAGCTGCACGAGCCGCGCGGCGAGGTGTTCCGCAACCGCGTCTTCGCGCTCGCCGGCGCCTCGCAGAGCCGGCTTGGCGCGGCTCGCGCGCTGCAGGCGTTGCGGCTGATCCTGACCTCCTGCCACGCCAATGTGATTGCCAGCCAGCTGACGCTCGCCTTTGCCGACCAGGCCTATGACGATATGGACAGGCTGAAGCACGAGGGCGATATCGCCGCGTTGAAGGAACTGGTGCGGCAGTTGATCGACGTTTCCCAACGCATGATGTGAGGTGACATGACGCCAGCCGAGATTGCCCCGAAAGACCGCCTGATCGTCGCGCTCGATCTGCCCAGCGTTGATGCCGCGGAAGCTATGGTCAACCGGCTCGGCGACAGCGTCACCTTCTACAAGATCGGCTATCGGCTCGCTTATGCCGGCGGCTTGCCGCTGGTCGGCAAGCTCGCCGACCAGGGCAAGAAGGTCTTTCTCGATCTCAAGCTGCACGACATCGGCAACACCGTGGCGCAGGGCGTCGACAGCATCACAAGGCTCGGCGCGACCTTCCTCACCGTGCACGCTTATCCGCAGACCATGAAGGGTGCCGTCGAAGGTCGCGGCAGCTCGAACCTGAAGATCCTCGCCGTCACTGTTCTGACGTCCTACAACGAGGACGATCTGCACGCGGCAGGCTTCCGGCTCGGCGTCTCCGAGCTCGTCGAAGCGCGCGCGCAGCAGGCGCAGGTGCTCGGCATCGACGGGCTGGTATCGTCGCCCGAGGAAGTCGGAGCCTTGCGCAAGATCGTCGGCCACCAGATGAGCCTCGTCACCCCCGGCATCCGGCCGGCGGGCGCCGCGAGCGGCGACCAGAAACGCATCATGACGCCGGGCCGCGCGATTGCGGCCGGCGCGGATTATCTCGTGGTCGGGCGGCCGGTGGTGGAAGCCACGGACTCCAGGGCGATCGCCGAGGCCATCCAGGCCGAGATCGCGCAAGCGCTCGGCTAACTAACAACACAGGGAGAAGAACAATGGCAAAAGGCTACTGGATCGGACGCGTCGACGTGAGCAGTGACGAGGGCTACAAGCCCTATGCCGTCGCCAATGGTCCGATCTTCAAGAAATGGGGTGGCCGCTTCGTCGTCCGCGCCGGCAAGTTCACCACCGTCGAAGGCGCCAGCCGCACCCGCAATGTCGTGATCGAATTCCCGGACTACGAGACCGCGATCGCCTGCTACAACTCGCCGGAATACCAGGCCAACATCAAGGTGCGCCAGCCGCACTCCGTCGCCGACCTCATCATCATCGAGGGCTATGACGGCCCGCAACCGTCAGACGGCTGAGGCGCGAACTCCTCTTATTACTCTTGCCGAAATGCTCGGCCTGCATGGTTCGCCCGGCGATGCAGAGCATCGTCCGGAACGCCCGCCTTGCGGGCTCCTCACCATGAGGGTCTGATATCTTGCCGCAAGACGCGACCTCATCCTGAGGGCCGCCACAGGCGGGCGTCTCGAAGGATGGCCGCAGGCGACCTGCCCCTAATCCCCCTCGGTTGCCGGAACTGCATCCCCCCGCTACAACGGCCGTGAGAGGATCGCACCATGTCCGATATGCGCTTGATCGTTGCTGGAGCCGGCGGCCGGATGGGCCGGGCGCTGACGCGGGCGATTGCCGAGACCAAAGGCGCGGTGCTGGCCGGCGCGCTGGAGGCGCCGGGCTCGGAGCTGCTCGGCAAGGATGCCGGCGTGCTGGCAGGTCTGCCGGCCAATGGCATCAAACTCTCCGGCGATCTCTGGGCGATGTCGAAGGACGCCGACGGCATTCTGGATTTCACCGTGCCCGCGGCGACCCTCGCCAATGTCGCGATCGCCGCCGAGCGCGGCCTCGTGCACGTGGTCGGAACGACCGGCCTGTCGGGCTCCGACAACGCCGTGATCAAGAGCGTCACCAACCGCGCCGTCGTGGTGCAGTCCGGCAATATGAGCCTGGGTGTCAATCTGCTTGCCGCTGTGGTCAAGCGCGTCGCCAAGGCGCTCGACGAGAGCTTCGACATCGAGATCGTCGAGACCCATCACCGCATGAAGATCGACGCGCCCTCGGGCACGGCACTGATGCTGGGCCAGGCCGCAGCTAGCGGCCGCGGCATCGCGCTCGACGAGCATGCAGACCGCGGCCGCGACGGCATCACCGGCGCACGCAAGCCCGGCGACATCGGCTTTGCGTCGTTGCGCGGCGGCACCGCGGCCGGCGATCACAGCGTGAGCTTCCTCGGCGCGTTCGAGCGCCTGACGCTGTCGCATCACGCGGAGGATCGCATGCTGTTCGCCCACGGCGCGCTGAAAGCCGCGCTCTGGGCGCATGGCAAGAAGCCGGGGCACTACTCCATGGCCGACGTACTCGGCCTGTCCGACATCTGAACGAAGCATGATCCGGAAAAGTGTGAAGCGGTTTTCCGACAAGATCATGCTTAAACAACGAACGAAACGGAAAAGCAGTCGATGAGCGAACGTCTTCTCGTGCTGGTGCGGCACGGCCAGAGCGAATGGAATCTGAAGAACCTCTTCACGGGCTGGAAGGATCCTGATCTCACCGAGCTCGGCGTCAAGGAAGCCTCGGAAGCCGGCCGCAAGCTGAAGGCGCAGGGTCTCGTGTTCGACGTTGCATACACCTCGGTCTTGACGCGCGCACAGCACACGCTCGATCTCATTCTCGGCGAGCTCGACCAGAAGGGCCTGTCAACGACGAAGAACCTCGCGCTGAACGAGCGCGACTATGGCGATCTCTCCGGTCTCAACAAGGATGACGCCCGCAAGAAATGGGGCGAGGACCAGGTGCTGATCTGGCGCCGCTCCTACGACGTGCCGCCGCCCGGTGGCGAAAGCCTGAAGGACACGCTGGCGCGCGCGCTGCCATATTACGTGCAGGAGATCCTGCCCGGCGTGCTCAACGGCAAGCGCACATTGGTCGCGGCTCACGGCAATTCGCTGCGCGCGCTAATCATGGTGCTGGAAAAGCTCTCGCCCGAAGGCATTTTGAAGCGCGAGCTCGCCACCGGCGTGCCGATCATCTACCGGCTCAATGCGGATTCGACGGTGACATCGAAGCTGGATCTGGCGGGTTAAAGACGTTCGCGCGCGACTGAGTCCCGCCAAGCACTCGGTGTCGTCCTGGCTTTCGCCAGGACGACTAAGTGGGGCAGTTTACGCGTAGCAACTCTTACTGCAGCCCCAGCTGCCCGGCCTCCCAGCCCAGCATCGCCTGCTTGCGGGTGATGCCCCAGTGGTAGCCGGTGAGCGTGCCGCTCTTGCCGAGCGCGCGGTGGCAGGGCACGACGAAGGACACCGGGTTCTTGCCGACGGCGGCGCCTACGGCGCGTGACGCTTTCGGGCTGTTGATGTTGCAGGCGATGTCCGAATAGGACACCGCGCGGCCCATCGGGATCTTCAGCAAGGTCTCCCACACCCGCACCTCGAAATCGGTACCGATCATCACCACGCGCAGCGGCTGGTCCGGCCGCCAGAGTTTTGTGTCGAAGATGCGCTGCGCCAATGGTGCGGTACCTTCGTGATCCTCGACGTAAGTTGCGTTCCGCCATCGCCGCGTCATATCGGCAAGCGCCACCTGTTCCTCACCGGGATCGGCGAAAGCGAGTCCCGACAATCCACGATCGGTCGCGATCACGATCGCGGTGCCGAACGGTGAGTGATGGAAGCCGTAGCGCAAGGTGAGGCCGGCGCCGCCGTTCTTCCATTCGCCCGGCGACATCGCCTCATGGGTGACGAAGAGATCGTGCAGCCGGCCCGGACCCGACAAACCGGAGTCAAGCGCGGCGTCGAGGATGCTCGCGGAATCCCTGAGCAAGCCCTTGGCGTGATCGAGCGTGAGCGCCTGCATAAAAGCCTTCGGCGTGATCGAGGCCCAGCGGCGGAACAGATGGTGCAGCTCGTCCGGGGTGACGCCGGCCGCATCCGCCATCGCCTCGATGGTCGGCTGCGTGCGCCATTTTTCGGAGATGAAGGCGATCGCCCGGCGCACGGAATCATAGTCGCGCATCGCGGCGTTCTGGGAGCCCGGCCCGGCCAGGCGCTGGTCATGTATCGCGAGTGTCATCATGCCTGGAAATGTAGGAGGGGGCGGGGTACGAAACCACCCGATTTCCGATCCGCAAATCAGGTCACCGGATTGTAGGTCGGACCGCGCCTGGCGGCATTTAAGGCCTCAACCAAACCCTTGTAGAAACTTGCCTTTTCGTCCGGCCCCAGGAAGCGGGCGATCTGGATCTGGTGACCTCGCGAGATCAGATAGAGGTGCTCGATGCCAAAATCCTCGTCGATTTCCATGTCGAGTCGAACCCAGAGCGGATTGAAGGTCCATTCGACGACCTGGCCATGCTGGCTGACGCGCCGCACGCGCAATTCAGATGGCGTGACCACGATCTCCTCGCTGGCCCGCGCCGCACGGAAATTGGCCTTGAAAGCCCACCAGATCACCAGCACGTCGAGGCCGAAAAAGCCGAACACCGGCCAGGCGCCCATCATCAGGAAGACGAGGCCGGTGACGAAGCTGACGGCGCTCAGGAACAGCATCACGGCGAGGAAGCCGGTGCGGTTCAGCGAGCGGTGCGGCGTCAGGCGCGCGGAAAAGATCTGAGGCTCAGCCTCGCTTGCAGATCGTTCGCGCTCAATTTCATTGCCTGTGCTCATCGTCCCTCAGTATATCCCGATCATGGCGAAAATCACCCGCAAGCCGGCCCCCCGCAAAACGTCCGTGCCGAAGAAAAAGGCGAAGGTGGCCGCCGCGAAGCCCAAGGCCCCCGGCAAGAAATCTCTCAAAGCCATGAAACCCTGGACGCCGCCCGAAGTCCGCGAGGCCTTCAGCCGTTTCCGCAAGGCTAACCCGGAGCCAAAGGGGGAGCTCGAGCACGTCAATCCGTTCACGCTGCTGGTTGCCGTGGTGCTGTCGGCACAGGCGACTGACGCCGGCGTCAACAAGGCGACGCGCGCGCTGTTTGCGGTCGCCGACACGCCCCAGAAGATGCTTGACCTCGGCGAGGAACGCCTGCGCGAGTACATCAAGACCATCGGGCTCTATCGCACCAAGGCCAGAAACGTCATCGCGCTGTCGGCGAAGCTGCTCAGCGAGTTCGGCGGCGAGGTGCCGCGCACGCGCGCCGGGATCGAGTCGTTGCCCGGCGCCGGGCGCAAGACCGCCAATGTCGTGCTCAACATGGCCTTCGGCGAGCACACCATGGCGGTCGATACGCATGTCTTCCGCGTCGGCAACCGGACCGGACTTGCGCCCGGCAAGACGCCGCTGGAGGTCGAGCTCGGTCTCGAAAAGGTGATCCCGGCCGAGTTCATGCTGCATGCCCATCATTGGCTGATCCTGCATGGCCGCTATACTTGCCTCGCGCGCAAGCCGCGCTGCGAGGTTTGCCTGATCAACGATCTCTGCCGGTGGCCGGAAAAGACGGTCTGAAAATAGCGTTCGGGAAAGTGGTTTGGAGTCTAGCGTGAGTCAGCAGGAACAAATCTCGCCATCGCCACCTCCTGCTACACCGGCGCCGCCACCGAAGCCAACGCAGCCACCGGCGAGTTCGCTCTGGAGCCGGCTCGCGATTCCGCTGTTCGCGGTGATCGTCGCGCTCGGCTTCGTCGCGCTTGCAACGCAGCGCCTCGACGAATGGGTCGGCAATTCGGTGGTCCAGACCACCAACGACGCCTATGTGCGCGCCGAGCTGACGCGGCTCGCCAGTCGCGTCTCCGGCGAAGTGCTGACCGTCGGGGTCACCGACTTCCAGCGCGTCAAGGCCGGCGATCTCCTGATCCAGATCGATCCTGCCGACTATGAGACGCAAGTCGCGCAGGCCGAAGCGGCGGTCGCCGCTGCGCAGGCCGTGCTCGACAATCTGGCGAACCAGATCGAGCTGCAATATGCGACGATCGCGCAGGCGCAAGCCGCGCGGCTCTCGGCCGAAGCCGTGGAGGTCGAGGCGCGGCAGGAGCAGGAGCGTCAGCAGTCGCTGTCGCAGACCGAATCCGGTACGCGGCAGCGCTTCGAACAGGCGGTCGCAGGCTATGCCAAGGCGCAGGCCGACGTGCGCGCGAGCCGCGCCGTGATCGCGGCCCAGCAGCACCAGCTCGAAGTCCTGCAAGGCACCAGGAAGCAGCGCGCGGCCGATCTCGAAGCGACCAAGGCGACGCTGGCGAGCGCGAAGCTAAAGCTCGGCTACACCAAGATATCCGCGCCGTTCGATGGCGTCGTCGGCGAGCGACAGGTCCAGCCCGGCGACTACGTCAACATCGGCACCAACCTCATCAACGTCGTGCCGTTGCCGAAGGTCTATGTGATCGCGAATTACAAGGAGACCCAGCTTACCCACGTCGCACCGGGTCAGCCGGTCGAGATCACCGTCGACAGTTTCCCGCGCGAGAAGCTGCGCGGCCGGGTCGAGCGCATTGCGCCCGCGACCGGCGCGCAGGTCGCGCTGCTGCCGCCGGACAACGCAACCGGCAACTTCACCAAAGTCGTGCAGCGCATTCCCGTGCGCATCCAGTTCGACGACAACCAGCCGCTGCTGGCGCGGCTGGTGCCGGGCATGTCGGTCGTCACCAGCATCGACACCAAGGCCGGCAATGGCGGAAAATGACGATTCCAGTCGCGGACCGCTCTCGCGCGGCGGCGTCGCCCCGCAGCCGCTGTTTGCGGTGGCGGCGGTGCTGCTCGGCTCGTTCCTCGCCAATTTTGACAGCCGGCTGACCACGATTGGCCTGCCGGACCTGCGCGGCGCGTTCTCGCTCTCGTTCGACGAAGGCGCATGGCTCTCCACGGCGGGCATCGGCTCGCAGATCTTCATCGCGCCCGCGGTGGCCTGGCTTGCCACCGTATTCGGCCTGCGTCGCGTGCTGGGTATCCCCAGCCTCGTCTATGCCGCGGTCTCGCTGATCATCCCGTTCGTGCACGACTATCCGACATTGCTCGCGCTCAGCGTCGTGCATGGCCTCCTGCTCGGCACCTTCGTGCCGGCGACGCTGATGATCGTGTTCCGCAATTTACCGATCCGCTGGTGGCTTCCGGCGATCTCGATCTATTCGATCCGCGTCGGCTTCGCGCTCGATACATCGAGCTCGCTGGTCGGCTTCTATGTCGACCATCTCGGCTGGCAATGGCTGTACTGGCAGAGCGTCCTGATCGCGCCGCTGATGGGCCTGATGGTCTATTGGGGCACGCCGAACGAGCCGGTGAATCGCGCTTTGCTGCGCGACGCCGATTGGGGCGGCATGCTGCTGCTCGGCGCCGGCGTCTCGATGATCTATGCCGGGCTCGACCAGGGCAACCGTCTGGACTGGCTGGGGTCGGGGACTGTGATGGCGTTGATCATTGCCGGCGCGGTGCTGGTCGCGGGCTTCCTCGTCAACGAGTCCCTGGTGCGGCAGCCCTGGGCGCATGTGAACGTCTTGTTCTCGCGCAATATCGGCCTGGGGCTGGTCCTGATCCTGCTCTACACGCTGACCAGCCTCTCCAACGCGTCGCTGGTGCCGAACTTCCTCGCCACCATCGCCCTGCTCAGGCCGGAGCAGAGTGGCTTGCTGCTGCTCACCTATGGCGCCTTGCCAATGTTCGTGCTGGTGCCGCTCTCGATCTGGCTGCTGCGGCACTTCGATACGCGGACGGTGGTGGTCGTGGGATTTGCCTGCTTCGCTGCCGCCAATCTCTGGGGCACGCAGCTCAGCCATGATTGGGCGCGCGAGGATTTCGCGGGCATCGTGCTGCTCCAGGCGATCGGGCAGTCGCTGACCTTGCTGCCGCTGATCATCACGCTGCTGTCCAACTCCGATCCGAGCCGTGCCACCTCGTTTGCCGCCTATATCCAGATCATGCGGCTGGGTGGCGCCGAGATCGGCGTCGCGTTGATGGGGACGTGGCTGCGCGTCCGCGAGCAGATCCATTCCTTCTATCTCGGCCAGAATCTCGGTGTCGGCGACGTCGACGTGGTCCGCATGCTGAAACAGCTCGCCGACCATTTTGCGGCCCATGGTGCCGGCTCGGCACAGGCACGCGCGGTCGGTACGCTCGCCGGCCTCGTCCAGCGCGAGGCCAATGTGCTCGCCTATATCGACGGCTTCTGGCTGTGCTTCTGGGTCGCGATGGCGGCGCTCGGCGTCGTCGCCCTAGTCACCCGTGCCCCGCCCGGCCCGTTCACGCCGGCGCCGTTCGGCTTCGCCAGGATGCTGTTGCGCAGATGCGGAGTGCCCCTGACGTAGGTTCAGGATCCAGACGACCCACGCGCCGAGCGACGGTCCGGGTTGGCTCTGACTATAACGTCAGACCACAAGCCCGACGGATGGCGATCTGAACCGGCGAGGGTGGCAACGCCGGGTCGAACTCGCCTGTTGGCAGCAGCGGCGGCTGTGCCATGAAACGCGGGCGCTTCCCCCGGTGAGGTTGCGCGGCGTGAACCAGGAATGGATGGCAGAGATAAACGGTCCCTGCCGCACCGATTGCCAGTTCAACGTCGCAATCTTCCGTAGAAGCGTAACCGTTGGCAGAGATCTGCTCCAGCGTTGCGCCTGCATCGCCATAGGGCAGCAGCTCCCGGGCGATGGTGGCGTGCGAACCTTTCCGTATCTTCGTTGGCGCATCCTCAGGGCCTACGCCCGAGAACAGGAAGAGCATCAGCAATGCGCGTCCGCTGCTCTTCACATTGACGCGCCACTGCATGAAATCCGGATTATCGAAGCCGAAACTCATGTCCACATGCCAGCCATCATCACCAGGGGATTCCGGTGAGGGAAAGCGGACCGGAAAAGTTCCGAGCGCATTGGGCGCGATCCAGCGGCGGTCACCCGCGAGTTGGTCATAGGCTTCGTGCAGGATCGGCGTGTTGGCGGCTTCAATGAATGGTGGCGAGGTCTTGGATCCCACCCGAATGACCGGCTGGGTCCAGCTTTCGGGCTCGTGTGGCGATAGACCAATATCCGCCCACAATTCGTCCCTGCATTGTTCCGCAAGGTGCGTGCTGAAGGCGTTCTCGATCTTGATGAAACCGTCGTCGATGAAGTTTAGGACCCGATGAGAGGTCACGCCGATGCGCTCGGTTTTGGGCATTGCACATTTCTCCGTTCGGCCACCGCGTCAGCGCAGCCGTCTTGATCTGATTGGCGCGATACGCCGGAACGACTTGGTCGCTCAGATCAGCGGGAAGAATGTGGACATGAAAATCATGCTACGTACCTTACGGCGGCGGAGAGCAAAATCAAGACAAGCGGGACGCAGAGCGCCTCTACGAGGGGGCGTCGTACGAGCGCGCCGCCAAGTCCGCTTGACCTACCGCATCTGCCGCGCCGGCTCGATCAGCTCGGGCCGCGGACCTGACAGCCGCTTGTGCATGTGAACCATGAAGGCCATGGCGAAGATCGGCGTCGCCAGATTGACGATCGGGATCGAGACGAAGGCTGCGATGAACAGGCCCGCGGTGAAGATGGTGGCGGCGTTGTCGCGCCGCATCGCCTTGGCTTCCTCCGGCGAGCGAAACCGCATCGCCGCGAGCTCGAAATATTCGCGGCCGAGCAGCCAGGCCGTGGCGAGGAAGAAGACCAGGAAACCGGCGCCGGCGAAAAGCACCAGCGGTAATGCGACCAGATAGACCAGGATCGTCAGCAGCGCGGTCTTGACGCCCTCGTAGATCGCCTGGCTGAACGGCAGCGCGATCCCCGGCCGCTCCGCCGGATAGTGCTCGCGCTCGACGATGTCGGCGACGTCGTCGACGAACACGCTCGCAACCAGGGAGGTGATCGCGGGCATCAGGAACACAGCCCCGAACACGACGCCGAGGCCCGCGGCGATCGAAATGATCCAGGACAACACCTCGAGCGATGAGTGCCAACCCGGACCGAGCAGGCCTTCCAGCCACGCCTCGCCATAGGTCGCAAACCAGCTCAGCAGCCGCTGCAAGCCGATCGCCAGCACGATGATCAGCACCAGTGCGACGCCGATCGACCGCCACAGGATCGAGCGCATCGGCGGCGAGATCATTTGTGACAGCGCCTTGACGGCGGCATCCAGCATGGGAGTTCCTCTCACGAAATCACCCGCGAGAGGTAGACACCCCGGGCCACTTCGGCAAGGGAGATCGGCGGCACCGCTTATGGCCGGATTGACCGCTGGCATCAACGAAGCCACGATGAATTCGGCAAGACCGTTGCTCCACCAACCCGCTTGACAACAAGCGGAACCAGCGCGGCAAAGGAACAGGCGCATATGGCGATGGAAGAATCGGCGGACGGATTGCCGCTTGCAGGCGTGCGCGTGGTCGAGATGACCCACATGGTCATGGGCCCGACCTGCGGCATGATCCTGGCGCAGCTCGGAGCCGACGTGATCAAGGTCGAGCCGCGTGCGGGCGACAAGACCCGGAGCTTGGGGGGCATGGGGACCGCCTTTTTCCCATTGTTCAACCGCGGCAAGCGCAGCGTGGTGCTGGATTTCGAGAAGACTGAGGATCGCGACACCATGCACCGGCTGCTGGCGACCGCCGACGTGTTCCTTGAGAATTTTCGCGACGGCCAGCTCGGTAAGCAGGGGCTTGGCGCGGACGAATTGCGCCGCCGGCATCCGGGTCTGATCATTGCCGGCCACAAGGGATTCCTCTCCGGTCCCTACGAGCACCGCCCCGCGCTCGACGAGGTGGTGCAGATGATGGCGGGCCTTGCCGCCATGACCGGCACCAGCGAAAAGCCCCAGCGCGTCGGCTCGTCCGCCAACGACATCATGGGCGGCATGTTCGGTGTGATCGCGATCCTCGCGGCGCTCTATCAGAAGCGCGGAGGAAAACGCGACGGCGCCGACATCCGCATCGGCCTGTTCGAGAACTGCCTGTTTCTGGTTGCCCAGCACATGGTCGAATACGAGATGACCGGGAACAAGCCGCGCTCGATGCCGGAGCGCGAGCATGCCTGGCCAATCTATGACATCTTCGAGACCGCCGGCGGCGAGCGCATCTTCATCGGCGTCGTCACCGAAGGCCATTGGCAGAGCTTTTGCCGCGAGTTCGGCCTGACTGAATTCCTCGATGATCCCGCCTTGCGCACCACGACCGATCGCATCCTGGCGCGTGGCCGGATCATTCCGCGCGCGGCCGGGATCATCAGGCAGTGGGACGTGGCAAGACTGTCCGAGAGGCTCGATGCGCTCAACATCTGCTTTTCGCCGATCAACCGGCCCGAGGATCTCTTCACCGATCCGCATGTGCTGCGGCCGGGCGGGCTCGTCAACAATGTCACCGCCGACGGCAAGCCGTTCCGGGTGCCGGCGCTGCCGATCGAATGGAACGGCAGCCATATCGGCGAAGGCCTGAGGGTCGCGCCGCTCGGCGCCGACACTGCGGCCGTTCGCGCCGAGATCGACAATGAAAATGAAGATGTCACGTCAAAAACAACAGGGAGGCGCGGATGAGCCGGATTCAGGAGATTTACCCCGCAGAACGCGTCAGCCTGCGCGAAGTCGCCCTGCGCGACGGGCTCCAGCTCGTGAAGAAAATTCCGTCCACCGACGCCAAGCAACGCTGGGTGCGCGAGGAATATGCCGCTGGCGTGCGGCATTTCGAGGTCGGCTCGTTCCTGCCGGCGAAGACTTTTCCGCAATTCGTCGATGTTCGTGATGTCGTCGCGACCGTCGCTTCATTGTCCGGCGCGCATGGCATCGCGCTTGCGCTCAACGAACGCGGCGTGAACGAGGCGCTGGAATCCGGCGTCGGCGAAATCGCCTCCGTGGTCTCTGCGACGGAAGAGCACAGCCAGGCCAATGCGCACCGCTCGCGCGAGTCCGCCATCGCCAATCTGAAACGCCTGTGCGAGATGCGCGATGCCACCAGCCACAAGCCGCTCGTCAACGCGGCGATCTCGATGGCGCTGGGCTGCTCGATCACCGGGGCGGTCGACCCTGCAGAAGTGCTGCGGCTGGTCGACAAATGCCTCGAAGCCGGTGTCGATTTCGTCGGCATCGCCGACACCGTGGGCTATGCCGGGCCGAAGCAGGTGGCGGAGCTGACGCGCGCCGCGGTGAAGCTCGCAGGGTCGAAGCCGATCTGCATCCATCTACACGATACCCGCGGCATGGGCATCGCGAACGCGGCCGCGGCGCTCGACGAAGGCGCGCGGATCCTCGACGGCTCGCTCGGCGGCCTCGGTGGCTGCCCCTTTGCCCCCGGTGCGACCGGCAATGTCGTGTTCGAGGATCTCGTGTTCCTGTGCGAGAGCAAGGGCTTTGCGACCGGCATCGATTTGGAGAAGCTGATCACGGTGCGCAGGATCCTGCGCGAGGAGATGCCGAACGAGCAGCTCTACGGCGGCCTCGCTCAGGCGGGATTGCCGGGTGGGAGCGCGGCGAAGGCGGCTTAAATCCGCAAGCGGAACGCCCTTCCCTTCTCCCCCTTGCGGGAGAAGGTGGCGCGAAGCGCCGGATGAGGGGTCTCTCTCCGCAAGCTCGAAGGAAAGTAGTCGCGGAGACATACCCCTCACCCGTCTCGCCGCTTCGCGGCGAGCCACCCTTTCTCACAAGGGGAGAGGGGAACGCACCGCCTGCGCGGCAAATCTACTCATGCCGGTGCGCGTGCTGGCGTGCCTTCGTCGGCTCCGCTTCGTCCAGGCTACGCGCATCTTACCGCGTTTCGTGAACGGTGCGAGAGAGAAGGCGCTCGCTCACAGCCGCGTTGCCCGTAGCCGCAGCGCGTTTCCAACGACGCTGACCGAGGACAGCGCCATCGCGGCCGCGGCGATGATCGGCGACAGCAGCACGCCGAACGTTGGATAAAGGATTCCGGCCGCGATCGGAATGCCTGCGGCGTTGTAGATGAAGGCAAAGAACAGGTTTTGCCGGATGTTGCTCATCGTCGCCTGCGACAGTTTTCGCGCACGCACGATGCCGGTCAGATCGCCCTTCAGCAAGGTGACGCCGGCGCTCTCCATCGCCACGTCCGTGCCGGTGCCCATGGCGATGCCGACTTCGGCTGCGGCCAGCGCTGGCGCGTCGTTGACGCCGTCGCCAGCCATCGCGACGCTGCGGCCGGCCTTCTGCAGCTTTGTCACCACCGCGCTCTTCTGATCCGGCAGCACCTCGGCCTCGACATCGGCGATGCCGAGCCTGCGCGCGACAGCCTCCGCCGTGGTGCGGTTGTCGCCGGTCAGCATGATGACCTTGATGCCTTCGGCCGCGAGTGCCTTCAGCGCCTCCGGCGTGGAAGCCTTGACCGGATCGGCGATCGCGAACAGGCCGGCGAGCCGGCCGTCGACGGCCATGTTGATCACGGTCGCGCCATCGCCGCGCAGCCGTTCGGCCTCGCCATCGAGCGTTTTGGTGTCGATGCCGATCGACATCAGATATTTGGCATTGCCGAGCACGATGGTTTTGGCGTCGACCTTGCCGGTGGCGCCCTTGCCTGTCGGCGAATCGAATTGCTCGACCTGGCCCAGCGCGAGCTGCTTCTCCTTCGCCGCGCGCATGATCGCGTCGGCCAGAGGATGCTCGCTGGCGCGCTCCACGCTGGCGGCTAAGCGGAGGATGTCATCTTCCGCGAAGCCGGCCGCCGGCACGATCGCGACCACCTTCGGCTTGCCCTCGGTCAGCGTGCCGGTCTTGTCGACCACCAGTGTGTCGATCTTCTCCATCCGTTCCAACGCCTCGGCGTTCTTGATCAGCACGCCTGCCTGCGCGCCGCGGCCGACGCCGACCATGATCGACATCGGAGTCGCCAGGCCAAGCGCACAGGGGCAGGCGATGATCAGCACGCTGACGGCGGCGACGAGGCCGAAGGCCAGCCGCGGCTCCGGTCCGAACCAGGCCCAGGCTGCGAACGCGATGACGGCAACGGCGATCACCGCCGGCACGAACCAGCCCGCGACCTGGTCGGCGAGACGCTGGATCGGCGCGCGCGAGCGCTGCGCGTCCGCGACCATCTGCACGATCTGCGACAGCAGCGTCTCACGCCCGACCTTGTCGGCGCGCATGATGAAGCTGCCGGACTGGTTGAGCGTGCCCGCGATGACCTTCGCGCCCGTCTCCTTGGTGACCGGCATGGACTCGCCTGTTACCAGCGACTCGTCGAGCGAGGAACGGCCCTCCAGAATGACGCCGTCGACCGGCACTTTTTCGCCCGGACGCACGCGCAAGCGGTCACCGGCATGAAGGGCGTCGATCTCGACCTCGTGCTCGCCGCCGTCGGTATCGATGCGGCGCGCGGTCTTCGGGGCGAGCTGCAGCAGCGCCTTGATCGCACCCGACGTCGCATCGCGGGCGCGCAGCTCCAGCACCTGACCGAGCAGCACCAGCACGGTGATGACGGCCGCTGCCTCGAAATAAACCGCGACCGCGCCTTCGTGGCCGCGGAAGGTGGCAGGGAAAATCTGCGGCGTGATGGTGCCGATCAGGCTGTAGACATAGGCGACGCCCGTGCCCATCGCGATCAGCGTGAACATGTTGAGGTTGCGCGTCAGCAGCGACTGCCAGCCGCGGACGAAGAACGGCCAGCCGGCCCACAGCACCACTGGCGTTGCAAAGACGAGCTGGATCCGATTCGACAGCGTCGCATCGATCCAATTGTGCGGGCCCGCGAGATGGCCGCCCATCTCCAGCACGACGGCCGGCAGCGCCAGCGCGCCGCCGATCCAGAACCGCCGCGTCATGTCGGCAAGCTCGGGATTGGGACCGGTCTCCAGGCTCGCCACTTCCGGCTCCAGCGCCATGCCGCAGATCGGGCAGGTGCCAGGTCCGGCCTGGCGGATCTGCGGATGCATCGGGCAGGTGTAGATCGTGCCTGCGGGCATCTCGGGTTGGGGTGTCTTCTCCTTGGCGAGATATTTTGCGGGGTCGGCAGCGAATTTGGTGCGGCAGCCGGCCGAGCAGAAATGGAAGGTCTCGCCGTGATGGTCGAACCGGTGTTTTGAGGTCGCAGGATCGACGGTCATGCCGCAGACGGGATCGCGGACTGTTGCCGCGGCGCCGTGGTCATGCGCGTGATCGCCGTGCCCGCCGCAGCAGGAGGAGGCCGCGGGCTTGGCGACCGGCGGAGCTTTGCTGCCACAGCCGCATCCGGAACGTGTTTCCGCGTTGTGACGGTGCTCGTGTTCGGCGTCGTTCATTGCCACGCTCCGGCCTTGCAAGTCATACCCTGGGGGGGTATATAGTCGGCATGCGCAAGGACATCAAGGCATCTGTCGGCAAACGTCTCGGCCGGATCGAGGGGCAGGTTCGCGGCCTTTCGAAAATGGTCGAGGAGGATCGCTATTGCATCGACATCGTCACGCAGATCTCGGCGGTGCGCGCCGCCTTGCGCCGGGTCGAGGAAGAGGTTCTGAAAGATCACGTCGCCCATTGCGTCGAGCATGCGATCGCGAGCGGCGACAGGGCGGACCAGCGCGAGAAGATCGCGGAGCTGATGGCGGTGATTGGGCGGGCGGAGCGGTAGTCTCTTACTCGCCCGCCATTGTGAGGGGCTATCCGCCAACGTCGTCCTGGCGAAAGCCAGGAGGTGGATTCACACTCGAAGTGCAACAGTTGAGAGGAGAAGGCCTCTGCCGGGGTTCTGAAGTCAAGGCATTTGCGCGGGGTGTTGTTGTAGGCGGCAATGGACTGACGGAAGCGCCTGGTTGGGAGCTTTTCGAGGTCGGTCTTTCGGGGGATGAAGCGGCGCAAGCGGCCGATGGCGTTCTCGATGCCGCCCTTTTGCCACGGCGCGTGCGGGTCGCAGAAGAAGGTCTTCATCAAGAGGCTCTGCAAGGAAAGGTGGGCGGCGAACTCGGTGCCGTTGTCGAAGGTGACGGTACGGCGCAGTGCCTCCGGTACGGCTTTGAACAGGCGTACGAGATGGCTAGCGATACCGGCGGCGAACTTGCGTTCGATGGGAACGGCGAGCAGCAGGCGCGAGGTTCGCTCGTGGACGGCCAGGATGGCCTGCCGGTATTTGGAGAACATCATCAGATCGGCTTCCCAGTGGCCCGGGACTTTGCGATCGGCGACCTCGGCAGGCCGTTCTGCCAGCGAAACACGGCCTTCGATGAAGCTTGCGGGGCTCCCGCCTCGTTTGCCGCGGTGGCCTCGCTTGCTCTTGCCTCGAGGCAGATAGCGCCGCCAGGTGAAGTCCGTCGTGCGTGTGATCTGGGCGTAGATGAAGCGGTAGATGCTCTCGCAGGAGATCACCCTACGGCCACGTTCCCGGGCCAGCCTGCCTGCGACCTGTTCGGGTGACCAACCGCGGCTCAAGCCTGCCAAGACCTCGCGGCGCAAGCTGGCGTCCCGCTCGAGGCGAGAGCCCTTCCAGCGCCGCGCCCGGGTCTGCTGCTGAGCATAGCTTGGCTTGTAGCCGACTTGCCTGCCACGGTTCCGCCTCAGCTCCCGAGAGATCGTTGATGGCGGCCGATCCAAAGCTGCCGCGATTTGCCCGACCGAGCCGCCATTGGCCGAAAGGCGGGCAATCTCGCATCGATCGTCAAGGGAGAGCTGTTTGTAAGTCCGCCCCATGGCAACACCTCCAGATGGAAGTGTTGCACTTCGTTTGTGAACTCAGGGGACCCATACCGCGGAGTTTATCGATCGAACGCGGTAGCTGTACCGAACGGCCGGTTCTTGCCAAACTTCTTCCTGGGATAATGGGTCCTGGCTTTCGCCAGGACGACGGCGGAGTTACGCCGCCATCGCCCGCGTCTGTGCCCGTGCGCGGTACTTTGCGAGATCGTTCAGCAGCACAAAATGCTCGGAGAAGGCGATGCTCATCTCCGCAGCCGCCTCACGCATCACTTCTTCAGCCGGAACCGGCGCCTCTTCGTCAATCGCTTCAGGAACGAGCGGCGGCGCACTGAACGTTTCTGGAAACACACCGAAGGTGCCGGCTACCTCCTCGAGCGGCTTCTGCTTGTCGGCCCAGTGCAAGGCGGTGTAGTCGAAGCCGTGCACGATGGTGGGTTTGACGACTTCGAAATAGGGCGAGATGTCGAAGTCGCGGGGCATGTAGAGCGAGGAATCGCGGATGTGCAGGATCTCGCGGCGGGCGGCGCGGCTGCCGGCCTTTGTGATTTTCGGCAGGATCGGGTAACGCACGGCGTCGAAGGCTTGCGCGATCAGGGCCGAGCAGATGATCTTGGTGGGATCGCCCGAGCCGATCGAGATCATGCGGCGCCGCCAGCGCTGCGGGATCGGCAGCGGAAACAGAAAGCGCATCAGGTCGACGATGTTCTTGGTGTCGTAGCCGAAGCCGATGCGGTTGATCGCATAGCGGCAGACCGTGGTGCGGTCCTCATAGGACAGCCCGACCGGGCGGCAGACGCGGGTGTGATAGGGGAAATATTTCGACAGCGGCGCGGAGGTGACGCCTTCGCCGATATTGGCCTCGATCAGCACGTGCGGCTCGCCGTCGGGCTCTTCCGCACCCTCGATCGGGCCGACATAGAGTGCGCCGTGGGACCAGGTCGACTGCGTCAGATATTTGATGATGCCCGAGATGCGGTTGTTGCCCTCGACCAGCAGCACGTCGCCGGGCTCGATGACGCCGCGCAGATGCTCGGGGTCGCTCGGCGTGAACGGCTCATAGCCCGGCACCTCCTTCGAGAGGTACGCGGCAATCAGCTTGCCGACTGAATCCAGGACCGTCCCCATTTCAAACTCCCCCACGGCCTTTTCCGGCCGTCTTTTTCTCTTCTCTACCATGGTCGGAACGTGTTGCAATTCGGTTCATCGATTTGTGACATCAAGCACGATTGATTCACCATGATGGTTGCCGCGCAACATCAGATACGGCAAGGTTCGCTAGCTGTTCCCGTTTGCCGCAAGTCTCCGGAAACCATGACATGACAATCACGCGCCGCAGCTTCCTATCGGCGTCGGCGGGCCTTGCCGCGATGCCGGTCCTGCGCGCGACCGCCGCGACCCTGCCGCGCGAGGCTGACATTGTCGTGATCGGCGCGGGCGCGGCGGGAATTGCCGCGGCGCGGCGTATCATGGCGGCCAATCGCAAGGTCGTGGTGGTGGAGGCTGCGTCGCAGATCGGCGGCCGCTGCATCACGGATACGACCACCTTCGACGCGCCGTTCGATCGCGGCGCGCGCTGGATGCACAATCCCGACACCAATCCGATGATCCGGCTGGCGCGCAGTGCCGGGCTCGACGTTCTGCCGGCGCCCTCAGGCCAGAAGATGCGCATCGGCCGCCGCAACGCACGGGCCGGCGAGACCGAGGAGTTCCTGGCGGCGTTGGTCCGGGCCAACCGCGCCATCGACGAGGCCGCGCGCGGCAAGCTCGATACCGCCTGCGCCTCGGTGCTGCCGAAGGATCTCGGCGACTGGGCCGGGGCGGCCGAGTTCATGCTGGGTGCGAGCTTCGCCGGCAAGGACCTGAAGGAGCTGTCTGCGATCGACAAGGCGCGTGCACAGGATCGCAACGCCGCGATCGCCTGCCGCCAGGGCCTGGGGACCCTGATCACCAAACTGGGTGAGCAGGCGCCGGTCGCGCTGTCGACACCGGCGAGCCGGATCGTCTGGAGCAATCGCGACGTCAGCGTGGAGACACAGGCCGGCAGGATCGCCGCCCGCGCGGCCATCATTACGGTCTCGACTAATGTCCTGACCTCGGGCGCGATCAAGTTCGGGCCTGACATTCCGAAGCGCACGCTCGATGCCGCATCAAAGCTCACGCTCGGGAGCTACGATCACATCGTGCTGCAGCTACCGGGCAATCCGCTCGGCCTGTCGCGCGACGACATCCTGATCGAGCAGAGCAACTCGACGCGCACGGCGCTGATGTTCGCCAATATCGGCGGCTCCTCGCTGTGCTCGATCGATGTCGGCGGCTCGTTCGGCCGTGATCTCACCCAGCAAGGCGAGAAGGCGATGACGGCCTTCGCCAGAGAATGGATCACGAAGCTGTTCGGCAGCGAAGTCGCCGCAGCCGTGCAGAAAGCCAGCGTGACGCGCTGGAATGCCTCGCCGTTCGTGATGGGTGCGATGTCGGCGGCCTCGCCCGGCGGTCAGTTCTCGCGAAAAATCCTGACCGAGCCGATCGGCAACATGTTCCTCGCCGGCGAAGCCACGCACGAGACGCTCTGGGGCACCGTCGACGGCGCCTGGGAAAGCGGCGAGCGCGCCGCGGACGCGGCCTTGCGCAAGATCGGCGCGCTCAAGGACGAGCCGGCCGATGTCCCGACGCAGTCCACGAAGAAGCGGCGAGCGCCGCGGCAATAGGCAATTGACCTGGACAAGCGCAGCGCAGATCCAGGACCCATGACCCCAGAAGTCGTTTGGCGAAGACTTTTGGTGGCCAGCTCGCGGTACAAACGCTGGGGTAATGGGTCCTGGCTTTCGCCAGGACGACTCGCGGAGAGACTTACCGTAACACCCCGTCCAGCAGCGGCAGTCCCGCGATCACCGCGAGCGCGATCAGCGCGTAGCAGATGGCGCGAAACACTTTCTCGCTGGCACGGCCGAACAGCGACGCACCGAAGGCGACGCCGATCGCATAGACCGGCCCGACGATGAGCGATAGCACAAGCGACTCGCGTGAGATCAGGCCTGTGGTCGCGTAACTGATCATCGAGAAGAAATCCGACGCGCCGAAGAACAGCAAGATGTTGGCGCGCGCGACGATCGATGCGACCGGGCGGCCGAGCCAGTAGCCGACGATCGGCGGGCCGCCGGTCTGGGCGAGCCCGCTACAGAAGCCGGAGAGGCTGCCGATGCCGACCGAGAGCCACGCGTGGTCCTTGCCGCGATAGCGCCAGCCCGACAGCAGCAAGAGCAACAGCGCGGCGACGAAGCAGGAGATGATCCACCGCGTCGTAACGGGTTCGAGCACGCTGAGGAAATAGGTGCCGACGGGCACGCCGACCAGCGCGCCCAGCACGATCACGGCGGTGGCCTTGCGGTCGGCCTTGCGCCAGGCGTCAGGCAGCAGCGGCGCGGCCGCGACGAAATCGATCACGAGGAGCAGCGCGGCAACCAGACGCGGCGCCGCGATGCTGCTCGCCAACGGCATGAAGATCAGCGCCGAGCCGAAGCCGGAGAAGCCGCGCGCGGTGCCCGAAACGAAAGCGACGGCGCAGAGCGCCATCGCAATGGTGAGGCTGACGTCCTTTGGAAGAAAGTCAGTGAGATTCATGCTCTATGATTCTCGAGCATGATCATGCTCTCAAAGTGCCGCCGGTCTTCTTCGTCACCTCCGCCACGATTTTCGCGGCGACGGCCTCGATCTCCTGGTCGGTCAGGGTCTTTTCGCGCGGCTGAATCGTCACCGCGATCGCGATCGACTTCTTGCCGTCGTCGATGCCCTTACCTTCGTAGACGTCGAACACGTTCACAGCGGTGATCAGCTTCTTGTCGACGCTCTGAGCCGCGCGCACGATGTCGCCGCCCTTCACGGTGCGGTCGACGATGAAGGCGAAGTCACGCGACACAGGCTGGAATGCCGACAGCTCGATCACGGGCTTGGCACGGGTCGGCTTTTTCTTCGCCTCGGGGATGCGCTCGAGGATCACCTCGAACACCATCAGCGGGCCGCCGGCACCGAGCGCCTCGAGCGCGCGCGGATTCATCTCGCCGAAATAGCCGAGCACGTTTTGCGGCCCGATCTGGATCGTACCGGAGCGCCCGGGATGCAGCCAGGACGGGCCGCCCGCGACGATCTGAAGGGCCTGCATTGGTGCGCCGGCGGCGGCGAGTACCGCGAGCGCATCGGCCTTGGCATCGAACACGTCAGCCTGCGCCGAACCCGACCAGTGTCGTCCCAGACCTTGCGACGACGCAAAGCCGCGGCGGAGGCCGCTTGCCGCCATGAACTGATCCTGCGGGCGATCGCCCTTGAACACCTGCCCTACCTCGAATAGCGCGACATCGCTCAAGCCGCGATCGGCATTGGCCTGCGCCGCCGCGATCAGGCCGGCCAACAGGGTCGGGCGCATGTCGGACAAATCCGACGCGATCGGGTTGGCGACCTCGAGTTCGCGCTGGCCGCCGCCGAACAGCTCTGCGGCTGACTTGGTGATGAAGGACCAGGTCACCGCTTCGATGATGCCGCGGCTCGCCAGCGCGCGCCTGGCGCGGCGGGTGCGGAGCTGGAGCGGGGTCAGCACGGATTTGCGTGCGTCCTCGCCGCGCTCGAACGGCGTCATCGGCACCTTGTCGACGCCGTAGATGCGGACGACTTCCTCGACGATGTCGGCCTTGCCGTGCACGTCGGTCCGCCATGACGGCACCGCGACCTTCACGACGGGCCCCGGGCCCGCCATCATGAAGCCGAGATGAGTCAGGATGCGCTTCATCTCCGGCATCGGCACCTCGATGCCCGAGAGGCGCTTGACCTCGGTCACCGGAAAATCGATCACGCGGTCGTCGCCGAAGCTCTTGCCGACCACGACGTTCTCGGACGGCGTGCCGCCGCACATCTCCAGCACGAGTTTTGTCGCGAGCTCCAGCCCCGGCACCATGAAAGCCGGATCGACACCGCGCTCGAAGCGGTAGCGCGCGTCCGAATTGATGCCGAGCTTGCGGCCGGTCTGGGCGATGTTGATCTCGTTCCACAGCGCCGATTCGATCAGCACGTCGGTGGTAGTCTCGTCGCAGCCCGAGGCCTCGCCGCCCATGATGCCGGCAAGCGATTCGACGCCGTGCTCGTCCGCGATGACGCAAATCGCGGGATCGAGATTGTAGCTGCGGCCGTCAAGCGCGAGCAGCGTCTCGCCGTCGCGGGCGCGGCGCACCACGAGATTGCCCTTCACTTTCTTCGCGTCGAACACGTGCAATGGCCGTGCGCGGTCGTAGGTCATGAAGTTGGTGATGTCGACCAGTGCGTTGATCGGGCGCAGCCCGATGGCGGTCAGTCGCTTCTGCAGCCATTCCGGCGACGGCCCGTTCTTCACGCCACGCACGAGCCGCAGCGCGAAGCCCGGGCACAGCACCGCGTCCTCGACCGTGACCTTCACCGGGCAGGGGAATTCGCCCTTGATCGGCTTGATTGTGGGGTCCTTGAACTTGCCCATGTCGGCGGCGGCAAGGTCGCGCGCGATACCGTGCACGCCGGTGCAGTCCTGCCGGTTCGGCGTCAGGTTGATCTCGACTACGGGATCGCCGAGGCCGGCCCATGCGGCGTAGGCAGCGCCGATCGGCGCATCCGCGGGCAATTCCATGATGCCGTCATGGTCGTTGGAAATCTGCAGTTCGGCCGCCGAGCACAGCATGCCGCGGCTCTCGACGCCGCGGATGGTGCCGACACCGAGCGTGATGTCCTTGCCGGGAATGTAGGTGCCGGGCGGGGAGAACACGCTGACGAGACCCGTCCGCGCATTCGGCGCCCCGCACACCACCTGCACGGGTGCGCCGCCATCACCGGTGTCGACCATGCAGACGCGCAGCCGATCCGCATTCGGATGCTGCTCGGCGGATATCACCTTCGCGATGGTGAAAGGCTTCAGCGCCTTCGCCTTGTCCTCGATGTTCTCGACCTCGAGCCCGATCATGGTGAGCTTCTCGGCAAGCTTGTCCAAGGGCTCGTCGGTCTCGAGATGTTCCTTCAGCCAGGAGAGAGTGAATTTCACGAGCTCAGCCCTCCCGCGAGGGTCGGTACTTCGAGCGGCTTGAAGCCGTAATGGGACAGCCAGCGGACGTCGCTGTCGAACAGCTGGCGCAAATCGGCGATGCCGTATTTCAGCATGGCGATGCGGTCGATGCCCATGCCCCAGGCAAAGCCCTGGTACTCGTCGGGATCGATGCCGCAGGCGCGCAGCACGTTCGGATGCACCATGCCGCAGCCGAGAATCTCGAGCCAGTCCTCGCCCTCGCCGAAGCGGATCTCGCCCTTGTCGCGGCGGCACTGGATGTCGACTTCCAGCGACGGCTCCGTGAACGGGAAGAACGAGGGCCGAAAGCGCATGTTGATGTGGTCCACCTCGAAGAACGCCTTGCAGAACTCGTGCAGGATCCATTTGAGATGGCCGAGATGGGAGTGCTTGTCGATGACGAGGCCTTCGACCTGGTGGAATTGCGGCGTGTGGGTCGCGTCCGAATCGATGCGATAGGTGCGGCCCGGGCAGATCACGCGGATTGGCGGCTTCTGGCTCAGCATGGTGCGCACCTGCACCGGCGAGGTGTGGGTGCGCAACAGCATGCGGGAGCCGTCCTCCTTCGGGTGGAAGAAGAAGGTGTCGTGCATCTCGCGCGCGGGATGGCCTTCCGGAAAATTCAGCTTGGTGAAGTTGTAGTCGTCGGTCTCGATATCGGGGCCTTCGGCGACCGAGAATCCCATGTCGGCGAAGATCGTGGTCAGCTCGTCCCAGACCTGGCTCAGCGGATGGATACGACCGGCCTCGGCCGGCGCATCGCGCAGCGGCAGGGTGACGTCGATGGTTTCCGACGCAAGCCGCGCGTCGAGGGCCGCCGATTTCAGGACGTCGCGCCGCGCCGCGAGCGCCTCAGTGACCTTGTCCTTGGCCTGGTTGATCGCGGCGCCTTGCGTCTTGCGCTCGTCCGGGGACATTTTTCCGAGCGTGGCAAGCAGCGCCGAGATCGAACCCTTCTTGCCGAGGGCTGCGACGCGCACCGCTTCGAGGGCGGCCTCATCGCCGGCTGCGGCGATGTGGTCGAGGATGGATGTTTCGAGCATTGCGAGGTCGGACACGGTCAAATCCCTGCTGCCAAATTCGGCTGGGTTGTCGCCGCCCGAAGGCCGTAACGTCAAGCGAAAAGCCGGTCATTCGGGCTGACGAGCGGCTGGGTTGAACCTCGCGCGGGAGGCTGGCACCAAGGAGGATACGAGGAGACTTTCGCGATGCTCTCAAGATCCGGTCTGGCTGCTCTCGCCGTCGTTCTCTCTGTCGCGAGCAACCCGGCGCGCGCCATGGTCTGCATGGAGAAATCCATGACGCTGGACGAGGTCGTCGACACCATCGGTGCCCAGAAGGGCTGCGAACGCGCGATGAAGGTGTTTCAGGATTGCCAATTGACCGCGAGCGGCGATGTCCAGCTCGGCGCCGCCGTCGAGAAGAAATGCGAGGCGGACTTCATGCCCGGCCTCAACATGGTGCGGAAACAGGCTTACCAACGCGAGATGCGCGTGTGCGACCGGAAGTACCGGAATAAATCCGGCACCATGTATCTGTCGTTCACGGCATTCTGCCGGGCGGAGGTCGCCCAGCGCTACTCGCAACGCGCGCTGAAGGCCGGCGGAGCCGGCCGCTAGCTCAGGCCGCCAGAGCGGCCTTGGCCTTTTCGGCGATCGCCTGGAACGACGCGGGCTCGTTGATCGCGAGATCCGACAGCACCTTGCGGTCCACGGTGATCCCGGACTTGGCCATGCCATCGATAAAGCGGCTGTAGGTCAGGCCGAACGGACGCACGGCGGCGTTGATGCGCTGGATCCAGAGCGCGCGGAACGTCCGCTTCTTGCGCTTGCGATCACGGAAGGCATAGACGAGAGCCTTCTCGACCGCCGGCTTGGCGGTGCGGATCGTGTTCTTGCGGCGGCCGCGGAAACCCTTGGCGGCCTTGTAGACTTTCTTGTGCTTGGCGTGGGCGGTCACACCGCGTTTGACGCGAGCCATGACAAAAATCCTTCGAAAGATGACTTGATGTTCGGATCGCCGCGAAAGCCGCGGCGCGGGTGGCAATGATCGTGGACGCGATCAGGCGTTCGGCAAGAAGTACTTCTTGACGTTGTCGCCGTCGGTCTTGAACAGCACGGCGGTGCCGCGCAGCTGCCGGATCTGCTTCTTCGTCCGCTTGATCATGCCGTGACGCTTGCTACGATGCGCGAACATCACTTTGCCGGTGGCAGTCACCTTGAAGCGCTTTTTAGCGCCCGATTTGGTCTTCAGCTTGGGCATTTGGCTCTCCTAATGGCCATAGCAATCCGCCCGCAAAGGCGGCTGGCCGTCAAAATGCTCGTTAGAGCGTTGATTGTGCTCAGGTTTTACGAACAAGCGCGAAACCCGCACGGACACCGCCACGGCAGCCCTTAATCAGCCGGGCAATGAAGGCTGGGCTTATGACAGAGGACGGGCGAATTGGCAACGATGAACCGGTGGAACCTAGCCGGCGACTATCCGGAATTGCTAACCTCATGTCCGAGCCGTGTGACCCGGAGCAGGACCAGAATGCCCCCTTTTTCCCAAACGCTGTCGTCCTTGACTGATGTCGCTCGCCCGCGCTGCCTGGCGCTGTTGGCCGTGCTCGCCATGGCCGCGTGTCCGTCGAGTGCCAATGCGCGCATCCGCGGCTATGACGGCGTCTGGAACGTCACCTTCGCCACCACCCGCGGCAATTGCAGCTCGGGCTACAGCGTCCCCTTCACCGTCACCGGCAGCCGGGTGTCGTCCGCCGGCGGCGGTCGGGTCTCCGGCAAGGTCAATCGCAGCGGTACCGTCGCGGTCCAGGTCTCGGTCGGGGCCTCCCATGCCAGCGGCGGCGGCCGCCTCGCTGGCGTGAACGGCGCCGGTTCGTGGAGGGGTATCATCTCCGGCGATCAGTGCAGCGGCACCTGGCATGCGACGAGGACGTAATTATCGCCTCCAGAGGACGGTGCGCTCTCTCTTGCGCAAGCGGGAGAGGCAAAAAAACAAAACGGCCCGCCGGAGATCCGGACGGGCCGTTGAATTCTTCAGCCTAAAGAACCAGCGTCAGCGCGGCGCCAGCACCATGACGACCTGACGGCCCTCGAACCGCGCGTCCTGCTCCACCTTGGCGAGCTCGGCGACGTCGGTCTTGATCTTGTCGAGCAGCTTGGTGCCGATCTCCTGGTGCGCCATTTCGCGGCCACGATAGCGCAGGGTGATCTTGACCTTGTCGCCTTCTTCGAAGAACCGCTGCATGGCGCGCATCTTCACTTCGTAATCGTGGTCGTCGATCATCGGGCGGAGCTTGATCTCCTTGATCTCGACGATCTTCTGCCGCTTGCGGGCTTCGGCGGCTTTTTTCTGCGCGGAATACTTATACTTCCCGTAGTCCATGATCTTGCAGACGGGAGGGCTGACGTTCGGCGAGATCTCGACCAAATCCATGCCGGCTTCCTGGGCCAAGCGGATAGCCGCGACGGTCTCGATGGTGCCCTTGTTGTCACCGGTCTGATCGATCAGCTGGATCTGCGCATTGCGAATATCGTCATTGATGCGCGGCCCGTCTTTGGCGGCAGTGGGCGGGGCTTTATTTGGACGGCGAATGGGTGGTTCTCCAAAGTTATGAAAAGAGGCGGCTATTTTGCAGGAAGATACGGTTGCCGGCAAGCAATCGCTCGTGCGGCGGTCGAAAAAGCCTCAAATGCGAGGCATTTTGGCCACGGCGGGGCACGCAGAGGGACATAGACACCTTGCTTCTGTTCCGCAAGCGTCCCAAAGGGCCAATGACGACGTCCGGCTGCGCTGCGGAGCACGTCCGGACAGCTCAAACCGCACAGCCAGAGTAAACGTTCCATGAATCACCCAATTCCCGATGCCGTGCTCGACTTCATCGATGTGGGCGAAGGCCCGTCCGCACGCCGGATCGCGGCGCGCCGCCGCGCGGCCCAAGAATCAAGTCAAGGACCTGGGCTGGTCTGGCTCGGCGGTTTCAAGTCGGACATGCAGGGCAGCAAGGCCGTGGCGCTGGACGAATGGGCCCGGGATCACGGCCGCGCCGTGGTCCGGTTCGATTATTCCGGCCACGGCGAATCCGGTGGCGATTTCGTCGACGGAACCATCGGGCGCTGGCTCGAGGAAAGCGTCGCGGTATTCGAGCGGTTCTGCGACGGCCCGCAAATCCTGATCGGCTCGTCCATGGGCGGCTGGATGGCGCTGCTGCTCGCGCGCGAGATCAAAAAGCGGCAAAAGAAACTGCAAGCCAAAGCCTCGCTGGCGGGCCTGGTGCTGATCGCGCCGGCGCCCGATTTCACCGAGGAGCTGATGTGGAAGAATTTTCCGGCCGCGGTGAAGAAAGAAATCGAGACCAAAGGCGTCTGGCTGAGACCGTCGAACTATGGCGACGGCTTGCCCTATCCGATCACGCGGAATCTAATCGAGGAGGGACGCAACCACCTCCTGCTCGGCAGCGCCATCGATCTCGGCTGTCCCGTCCGCATCCTGCAAGGTGCGCAGGATCCTGACGTGCCCTGGCAGCACGCGTTCGCCCTGACCCATCGCCTGCCGGCCGACGACGTCGTGCTGACCATGATCCAGGACGGCGATCACCGCCTCTCGCGCCCGCAGGACATCGCCCGCATTCTTGCCGCCGTGGCCGAGATCGGGTGAAATCGTCACCTAGCACTCGGTGTCATCGCCCGACTTGATGTTTAGACCGGACAGATCACTGACAGGTGTTCGGAGACATAGCTGACACTTCAAACTGGGCTGGAATGGTCGATTCGGGAGGCCTTCCATGCCCTGGAACGAGGTGTCGGTGATGGATCAGCGACGGGAGTTTGTGCGGCTTGCGTTGCAGGAAGGGGCGAACCGGCGGGAGTTGTGCCGGCGGTTCGGGATCAGTCCTGATGTGGGCTACAAATGGCTGCGGCGTTGGCAGGCTGGAGATCATGAACTGGCGGATCAGTTGCGCCGGCCCAAGAGCATGCCCAAGCGGAGCGTGCCTGAGGTCGAGGCGCGGGTTCTGGCTGTGCGTGACAAGCATCCGGCTTGGGGAGCGCGCAAGATTGCCCATTGCCTGAAGCGCGGCGGCCAGACCGTACCGGTGCCCTCCACAGTGCATCGGATCCTGTGCCGGAACGAACGGATCAAGCCGAGCGAGAAAGCCGCGCCGAGCCCTTCAGGCCACCGGTTCGAGAGGGACGCGCCCAATCAACTCTGGCAGATGGACTTCAAGGGCCACATGCCGCTTGCCGACGGAAGGCGTTGCCATCCGCTAACCATGGTCGATGACCACTCCCGCTATGCGCTGTGTTTGAAGGCGTGCGCCAACGAGCAGCGACCTGATGTGCAGAGGCATCTGACCGACACCTTCCGACGCTATGGGCTGCCGGAGGCCTTCTACCTCGACAACGGTTCTCCCTGGGGCGACACCTCGGGCGTTCGCTGGACTGCGCTGAAGGTATGGCTGCTCAAGCTCGGCGTCAGGGTGGTCCATGCCAGGCCACGTCATCCTCAGGGCCGAGGCAAGAACGAACGCTTCCATCGCAGCTTGAAAGCAGAAGTGTTCGCTCTGCGCACGTTCCGCACTTTGGCGGAAGTCCAGCGTGCCCTCGATAGCTGGCGAACGGTCTACAATCTGGAGCGGCCCCACGAGAGCTTGGGCATGGGCATTCCCGCCGATCGCTACCGGCCCAGTTTACGCGCCATGCCGGATCGTGTGCCGAAGATCCAATACGACGCCGGGGAGATCGTTCGCACCGTCTCCTCGACGCGGAGCTACATCGCCTTCAAAGGGCAAATGTGGAAAGTCCCTCAAGCCTTCTGCGGCGAGCAGCTGGCCGTGAGGCCGCTCGACCGCGACGGCCGCTACGGAATCTTCTTTGCCAGTTGGCAGGTCGGATCAATCGACTTGACGCGCAGCCAAACTGTCAGTGATGTGTCCGAACAGGCGTCAGCTATGTCTCCGGTCTAAACACTTGATCGGGCGATGCAGTATTCCAGAGGCGCTCGTGCTCAAGCCGAGAAGCCGCGGCGTACTGGATGCCCCGGTCGGGGCATGACTGAGAATGGGAGGGGAGAATCGCCGATGACCACCACCGCCATGCTGCGCGCCTTCTGCGACGCCGTCGAACAACGCAACGGAAAAGCCTTTGCGGATCTCTTCACCGAGGACGGCGTCTATCACGACGTGTTCTATGGCGCCTTCGCCGGCCGCGAGAAGATCGCCGCGATGATCGACGACTGGTTCTATCG
Organism: Bradyrhizobium sp. BWC-3-1; assembly: GCF_032917965.1. Classification (NCBI taxonomy): domain Bacteria; kingdom Pseudomonadati; phylum Pseudomonadota; class Alphaproteobacteria; order Hyphomicrobiales; family Nitrobacteraceae; genus Bradyrhizobium; species Bradyrhizobium sp. BWC-3-1. The sequence goes on along the minus strand of NZ_CP136625.1, from coordinate 139,033 downwards.
CACGGCGACCGACTTTCGCTGGGACATGCACGACCCGGTGTCGAACGGCACCACGCTCTATGCGCGCTACACGTTCAGCTATCGCTCGATCTTGCCGGAGGCTGATGGCGCGCGGGCGATGTTCGAGGGCGTGGCGATCATGACGCTCCGGGACGGAAGGATCGTCAGCTATCACGAGGTCGCCAACACCGCGCCGGCGTTTGTCGATTTGAAGTTTGCGCCGGAACGGATTGCGAAGATCGTCGCCAGACAGGGCGCGGAGCTCAAGGCGCGGCCGGAGATGAAGCGACATTTGGGTTAGCCGTCGTTCTTGCGCACCTACCGCTTCGACGGATTTACCATCGGCTTGCGCTGCGCCAGCGCCGCGACAGTGGCGGTGCCGATCGGGCCCTGCTCGTCATAGAGCCAGCATTCGCCGATCGCCACACCGTCGGTGGCCTGGTGGTTCACCACCTCGAAGCCGATCCAGTTCGTCACCGGCAGGCGGTGCAGATAGATCGTGACGTCGCTGTTGATGTAGCCGAGCCCCTTGTCGCCGGCGTTCGCGAACGGACTGGCGAAGTCCGCGCCGGTGGCGACATGGACGAACGGCGTCATCGGCACGCCCGCGACCAGCTCGCGCACCTCGCTCATCCAGAGCTTTCGTGGCCCGAGCGAGCCCATGTGACCGACGATGGGTCGCGTGGTCCATTTGCCGTTCATGCCGAGCCTGGGATCGGTCGGCTTGGGAATGTCGGCCGGCTTCGGCACGTCCCAGTTCGGCGGCGACCAGACATTGCCGTCGGGATTCTGCGTTCGCCGTAACAGCTGGGACGAGGCGCGCGCCATGCCGATGCCGCCGGAAAAGAACTCTGCTTCCACGACGCGGATGCGCATCCCGTCGCGCACCAGCCGTGTCGTCACCTCGATCGGCTTGTTGATGGTGGGCAGCCGAAACATATCGACGGTCAGCCGCGCCGGCACGAATTCAGGACCGGAATGGCGCTCCTCGATGGCGAAGCCGAGCAGGCCGACGATGACGCGTCCGTGCAGCGATGTCGGATCCCACGGCCCATTGGCGACTTCCGTCGGGTGGAATGTGTCGCCGTCGCGGGTGAAGAAAGGCATGTTTGTCATGACGCGCGAGCTTGGAGGAACGTGCGGGGAAATCAAGATGCTCAATCCTCGTGGTGAGGAGGCGCGAAGCGCTCTTACCACAACAACGGTGTCATCGTCCGGCTTGACCGGGCGATCCAGTACTCCGCGGCGCTCGTGATTGAATCGATAGGCCGCGGCGTACTGGATGCCCCGGTCAAGCCGGGGCATGACACCGAGGATTAGGAAGCGAGCTCCCACTCCTCGCGCACGCCGTCATCACGCTCGCGCGCTATGGCGGTTGCTCTCATCGTTTCGAACTCATCCCGCGGCACCAACTGCCCCAGCGCCCATACCGCAGCCCCGCGTACCAGCGCGCTCTCATCCTCCAGCAATCGCCGCGCCTCGTCCGCCAGTGCCGCATCACCGGAGTTGCCGATCGCGATCAGCACGTTGCGCAAAAAGCGGTCGCGGCCGATGCGTTTCACCGGCGATTTGGTGAACAGCGCGCGAAACGCAGCGTCGTCGAGCCGTGCGAGCTCGGCAAGACCTGGCGCGCGCAAAGCGTCACGTGCGGCGAGCTTGGCCTCACGGCCCTCCTGCGCGAACTTGTTCCAGGGACAGGCGGCGAGGCAATCGTCGCAACCATAGATGCGGTTGCCGATGCTTTTACGAAATTCGCGCGGGATCGGGCCCTTGTTCTCGATGGTGAGATACGAGATGCAGCGCCGCGCATCGAGCCTGTAGGGCGCGGGAAAGGCCGCGGTCGGGCAGATGTCGAGGCACGCCCGGCACGAGCCGCAATGATCGATCTCGGCGTCGTCGCGCGGCAGTTCCAGCGTGGTGTAGATCGCGCCGAGAAACAGCCATGAGCCGAATTCGCGCGAGACCAGATTGGTATGCTTGCCCTGCCAGCCCAGATGCGCGGCTTGCGCCAGCGGTTTCTCCATCACGGCCGCAGTGTCGACGAATACTTTCACTTCGCAAGGCTTCACCTCACAAGTTGCGGTCGCGACCAGCCATCGCGCCAGTGCCTTCAGGCGCTTCTTGATGAGGTCGTGATAGTCGTCGCCCTGCGCATAGACCGAGATCGCCGCGCGCGTGCGCTGTTGCAGGATCGCGAGCGGATCCTGGTCGGGGCCGTAATTGACGCCGAGCATGATGACGCTGCGCACGTCCTGCCACAGCCCGCGGGGATCGACCCGGCGCTCCGGCTGCGCGGCGAGCCAGTCCATGTCGCCATGGCCGCCGGATGCGATGAATTCGAGAAAGTGTTTTCCGGCGCTTTCGATCGTGCCGGGCTCCGTAATGCCGATGCAGTCGAAGCCGAGCGCACGTGCTTCGTTTGCCAGCGCCGTCTTCAGTTCGGTCGGATCGGAGTTCAGAAGTCCAGGTCCACGTAGGTCCGCGACGCCGGCACGCCCGCCAGCCATTCGCTCAACAGCGGACGGAACGACGGGCGGGATTTCACCCGTGCGTACCAGGCCTTTGCCGCGTCGTCCTCGCTCCATGGCACGTCGCCCAGATAGTCGATCGCCGAGAGGTGCGCCGCGGCGGCGAGATCCGCGTAGGTGAGCCGGTCGCCGGCGAGGAAATTACGCGTCTGCGCCAGCCAGCCGATATAGGCCAGATGATAGCGCACGTTTGCCTTGGCGGCGCGCATCACGTCGGCCGAGGGCGGGCCCCCGCCGTTGTCCTCGCTCATGAAGCGCTTGTAGATGCGCTCGGTGACGAGCGGGTGGGAGACTTCCTCGAAAAACTTTTCGTTGAACCAGGCCATCAGCCGGCGGACCTCGACGCGCTCGCCGATCGTGTCCGGCATCAGGCGCTTAAGTCCCATCTCAGAGCCATAGGCCTCGTCGACATATTCGGCGACGATCGCCGCGCCCGGGATCGGCGGCTGCTCGTCGTCCACCAGGACGGGCGTCGTGCCCGCCGCATTGAGCAGCAGAAATGCTTCGCGCCGCTCCCAGCTGCGCTCTTCGATCAGCTTCAGCTCAAGCCCGTATTCTCCCGCGATCAGGCGGATGAACCGCGAATGCGGACAGAACGGATGATGAAACAGCGTAAACATGAAGCCTTTGACTATGTGATGGTGCTTAAGAATCCATCAATGTTTTGTGCGGCGCCACACTAGTCATTCAAAACCGCGAAGCAAGGGCGCGACGCCGCATTTTGCGATTGCAGCAAGGGAGCGGATGGGCGAGAAGAGCCCCGCTTTTCCAGCCGAAATGGACCGTAAATATGTCAGATGCAATACGGGCAGTGATCCTCGGCATCATCGAGGGTGTGACCGAGTTCCTTCCCGTGTCCTCGACCGGCCATTTGCTGCTTGCTGAGCGCTTTTTCCATCTCGGCGAAGGCGCGTTCTGGGATTCGTTTACGGTCCTGATCCAGCTCGGCGCGATCCTCGCGATCGTCGTGTTGTACTTCAAGAAATTGTGGGACGTCGCGATCGGGATGTTCACGGGTGACGTCTATGCACGCCGCTTCGTGATCGGCGTGCTGGTGGCGTTCCTTCCCGCCGTCATCGTCGGTCTCGTCGGCGGCAAATACATCAAGAGTCTGCTGTTCAATCCCTGGGTGGTGTGCTTCTCGCTGATCGTCGGCGGCGCCATCCTGCTCTGGGTCGACAAGCTCGATCTCAAGGCGCGCGAGCATGACGCCACCCGGTTTCCGCTGCTGATGTATCTTTACATCGGTATCGCGCAGTGTCTGGCGATGATCCCGGGCGTGTCGCGCTCCGGTGCAACCATTGTCTCCGCCATGCTGCTCGGGGCCGATAAGCGCGCGGCGGCGGAGTTCTCGTTCTTCCTCGCCATTCCCACCATGATCGGCGCGTTCGCCTACGATTTCTACAAGAACCGCTCCGAGATGACGATGGACCACATGGGCATCGTCGCGATCGGCTTCGTGGTGTCGTTCGTCACCGCCATCATCGTGGTGAAGACGTTCCTGGAATACGTCACCCGCCACGGCTTCGTGGTGTTCGCCTGGTGGCGCGTGATCGTCGGCACCCTCGGCCTGATCGCGCTGGCACTGGGGCGGTAACCCCGAACTTCAAACAATTGACTGCGGGGATGGTTACGCGCTCTTGCGCTGGAATTGCCCGGCGGCGCGGAAACGCCAGAGATATTGCGGGGCGATCGCTTCAAGCGAGTCGGGCGCGATGCCGAGGCCTTCCAGCGTTAGCCCAGCGGCCTTCGCCGCGTCCGACACGACATTGTCGCGCGCGAGCAGCGTGACCTGGTCCGGCGTCAGCTTCAGCGCGCCCGGCGCGAATTGCAGGAAGTTGGCCTTGAAGCGGGCGAGGCCAAACGGCAGCGGCATCAGCATCGGCTTGCGATCGGCAATCGCGAGAATGGCCTCGATGATCTCGCGCATGGTCAGGACTTCCGGGCCGCCGAGCTCGTAGGTCGCGCCCGCCTTGGCCTTGCCGTCGACGGCATCCGCGACCGCGGTGGCGACGTCGCCGACATAGACCGGCTGCATCTTCGTGTCGCCGCCGATCAGCGGCAGCACCGGCGACATCCGCGCCAGCGCCGCGAAGCGGTTGGTGAATTGGTCCTCGGGGCCGAACATCACGGAGGGGCGGAAGATCGTCGCCGACGGCACCGCGGCCAGGACCGCGGCTTCTCCGGCCGCCTTGGCCCTGGCATAGCGCGAGGGCGATTCCGCGTCGGCGCCGATCGCCGAGACATGGATCAGCTGTGCCCCCGCGGCCGCGGCCGCCTTGGCGATGGTCTCGGCGCCCTTGGCCTGGACGGCGTCAAAACTCTGCGCGCCACCCTCGGCGAGGATGCCGACCAGATTGATCACGATCTGCGAATCACGCAGTGCCGCCTCAATCGAGGCCGGATAACGGACATTCGCCTGCACGGTGTGGACCTGCCCGACCTTGCCGGAGGGCTGGAGGTACCCGGCCAGCTCCGGCCGCCGCACCGCGACCCGGACCCGGTAGTCGCGCCGGCACAGCGCGCGGACGACATTCCGGCCCAAAAACCCCGATCCGCCGAAAACCGTGACGAGCGTGTCCAGATTCGATGCCATGGGATCCATTCCTGGGGTCCATATCCTGCGGGAAGAGTGCGTCTCGTCAGGCTTGTATCGGGCCGGTTTGCGATGCGCAATCCGCATCCCGAAGCGGGGTTCAAGCATGAATTGACAACCGCCTCACCGAACCGTAGTAACCGCCTCCGTGCCTAACCGGCATGCCCAGGTGGTGGAATTGGTAGACGCGCTGGCTTCAGGTGCCAGTGGCTTAACGGCCGTGAAGGTTCGAGTCCTTTCCTGGGCACCATCTCCTACTCAAGCGATTGAAATCGCTTTTGCAGGGAATTTGAGTTGCTGACCGGTACTCAAAACCGAGGCACGGCGATCGCAGGCGATCTGGAGGCTGGCTTCAGTCGTTCAGGCAAGCGCTACGCGCCGACGTCCACCGCGCTCGCGGCCGAAGCCGTCATCGCTATGTGGGAAAAGGTCGGCAAAGCTGATGACCCCAAGCGCCTAAGAGCTCTCAGTGCTCGTTGACCGCGGCGCCGAGCTTGATCAGGCTCAGCGAGCGGTTCGCGGTCTCGCGCAGGCGGCAGTAGCTCGCGCTGCCCCGGTACATGCCGGGATCGACCTTGTCGAAGACCGCGCAGAAGCCATCACGCGACGCGGCGAAAGTTTTCTGCGAGTCATTGACCGCCTTGATCACGTCGGCGAACCCGCCGGCCTGAACCTTCTTTAGCGCCTCATTGGTTTTCAGCGTCCAAATGGCGAGTTCGCGCGCCGCGCAGGCTTTCCATTTGGCGACATCGTCATTCGCGCCCTCTGCCGCTTTGATGCAGGGGTCGGCGACGAGCCCAACGCACGCGCCGCCGAAACCGCCGGTTTTCTCCGCGGTCTTCAGGCAGCCATCGATCACCGCAAGTTCGGCTGGCGCGATGCCTTGGGCGAAAGCCATCGATGCGATCGGGAGGCTTGCGGCGAGCATCGCGACGGCAAGTTTGAGCTTCATTGGAGATCTCCGTTCGACGCATCGAAAATATGGAACAGAACACCACTGCGAGCGCATGAAGCTCAGCGAGACGGTAGACCGGCGGATGTGGCGGAAGGGCCGGACGGCGAGTGCGAAGGGAAAACGAGGGGGTATGCGGCTTCGGCTACGCCCTCTCCAATCAATGCCTTTGATGTGCCTTGACCTGACTTACGGGATTTTCGACCAATAGGTGATACATGCAACTTTGGTCATCGAAGGCCCAGCGTTGGTTCACCTGAATGTGGAACAGGAGCTACGCTGACGAATAATGACGGCGGGACCGCTTAAGGCACGCACTGGCGATCTCCACGCTGCGCGGTCGCGGTCTCGCGGGGGCCTCCATTTGGACAACTGAAGGTGACGATCGAGTCTTTTCCTGGGCACCACACCCAACCCAAGTCGTTGAATCGCTCCCGCCGGTGACACCACCTCCGCCCCCGAAGCCGGTGACTGCGGCCGCCGCCGCCGCCGAAACCGGTAGCTGAAGCGATTTCGGGCATTTTCCGGCAATGCGATTAATAACAGCTCGGGGATGAGACGATGCAGGTTCGCTTCGAAGATTTCCAAGTGTAAACAGCTGCTTGGGAGGCCTCGGAAGCCCGCCGTTGAGCGGAATTTCATTCCGCCAATCCCCCCTCGGTTGCATCGTCCGAATTTACCCCGCTTTAGACAAACTAGCTCTAAGTCAGCGGGCAGGCTCGCATCCGGCCGTCGGCGAGCGCGGAGCCATCGGGCTCGCTTTGTCGTGGGGGAAGCGGTGGATCAGCATCAGGTCTGGCACGAGCCGGCATTCGACAAGGCTGCGAACGCGATCAGCCCGTTTCTCCTGAGATCGGGAATTTATCTGTTCCTGATCTCGTTCATCTGCCTGTTCTACGTCTTGAACGCGCCGCTTCTGCTCGGCCATTACGATCTGGGCTGGCATCTGGCGGCCGGAGATATCATCCGGGAACGCAACGCCATCCCGCTCCGCGACCCCTGGTCGTTCACCCACGGCGACAAGCCATGGCTCAACCTGTCCTGGCTCTGGGACGCGCTTGCCAGTGCGACGTTTCAATACGCAGGCTTTGGCGGCCTCGTCCTGCTGACGGTGGCCTGCGGCGCAGCGATCGTCGGCATCCTGACCGCGATCTCTCTCGGCTACGGCGCGTCGGCGATCGCGGTCTGCGTCTCGGTCTTCTTGGCCTGCCTGCTCTATCCCGCTTACGAAGCTTCGCCGAACATGTATCTCGCGGTCTCGCCGAATGCTTGCACGATGTTGTTCTGCGTCGTCTTCTATCGCGAATGCCTGCGACGAACGCGATGGTTCGTGCTTCCCGTGTTGATGGTGCTCTGGGCCAATCTGCACGGCGGTTTTCTGCTCGGCTTTTTCGTGATCGGCGTCTTCTGCGGCGGCGCCGTGCTCAGAACGGCCTGGGCCGACCTCAGGATTCTTGCTCTCGCGGGGATCGGGTGCCTTGCCGCGACCTTCGTCAAACCGCTTGGCTGGAATATCTATGCCGGTGCCGCCGCGACTATGGGGCACTTCGTCCAGGGCAATATCGGCGAATGGCTGTCCTACTATCACAACATGGAAATGCCGGGCAGCATTCCCGGCATCCTGTACATGTTGGCCTTCGTCGCGCTCGAGCTTCGCTACAGAAACTCCAGACCGATCCCGCTCGAGCCGAGATTGATGTCCTGGCTGTTCCTGATTCTGGGGCTGTATCAGTTCAGGTACATCGCTTTTTTCTTCATCTTCTCGACCGCGCCGATGGCGCTTCACCTCAGCCGCTTGCTGCCTGAGCGTCTCACCGGTCGGGACGTGAGGGGAGCGTTGCTGGCCGCCGGCATCGTCGGTCTCGGCACCCTGCCGATGGCCTATTTGAACGTTGCGCCGGCGTTCGCACTTCCGCCGATGCTGTCGAGCGAAGATGCCGGCTATCTGCAAAAGCATCTCGCAGGTCGGCGGGTCCTGAACAATTGGAACGTCGGTGGCTACCTGATCTTCGCGACGCACGGCACCGTCCCCCCATTCGTCGATGGTCGCGCCGCGACCGCCTATCCGGACGATTTGCTGCGCGACTATTTCGAGCTGGTGAGCTGGGAGATCGACGAAGCCGCGTGGGACATGGTGCTCGACAAATACCGGATCGACGCCGTGCTGTGGGTCAAGGCGCACGAACAGCTGCGGCGATTTCTGGTGGAGCGGCGAGGCTGGCGCGAGCAATACACCGGCGCTTACGAGACCGTTTACGTCAGGCCGCAATCCGGTTTGGCCGGCGAAGCCAAAAGACAATGACGACAGGCGCCGCGGCTCTGTATGACCAGCCGCGCCTGATGCTTGCGCCGGCGGCTGCCAGCGGATACATCGCGGCCGGCCCTCGCCAGCATCTGTCCCGGGGATTGGCCTGCAAAGCGCACCGATTCGATTGAGGTTTGAAACGCCATGACCGTACGCCTGCACCGCGGCGACCTGCCCGATCTGTCCCGCTATACCGGAGCGGTGGCGATCGACACCGAGACCATGGGCCTGAACCCGCATCGCGACCGGCTCTGCGTGGTGCAGCTCTCGCCCGGCGACGGCAGCGCGGACGTGGTGCAGATCCCCAAAGGTCATACCGACGCGCCGAACTTGAAGGCGCTTTTGGCCAATCCCGCGAACACGAAAATCTTCCATTTTGCGCGGTTCGACGTCGCGGTGCTGTACCAGACGTTTGGTGTCATGACCGGGCCGATCTACTGCACCAAGATCGCCTCCCGCCTGATCCGCACCTATACCGACCGCCATGGCCTCAAGGACCTCGTGCGCGAGGTGCTCAATGTCGACCTCTCCAAGCAGCAGCAATCGAGCGATTGGGGTTCCGACAGCCTGACCGAGCCGCAGCTCGCCTACGCCGCCTCCGATGTGCTGCATCTGCACGGCTTGCGCGAGCGGCTCGATGCCATGCTGGCGCGGGAAGGCCGCACGGCGCTGGCCAAAGCCTGTTTCGACTTCCTGCCGACCCGCGCTTTGCTCGATCTCCAGGGCTGGGCCGAAGAGGACATTTTCGCGCATTCCTAGAGTTTAGCGCGGCGGCAAGCTGGGCGGTCGCCCCGTTTCAGACACTTTCGTAACGGCCTGTCGCGGGCTGCATATTTTGGCGTTGCCGGCTACAATGGGGCGCCCGCCAGCCGGACCAGGCGAGCGACACCTCAGGAGCCCAGGTGAATTCGGCCCATAATCCCACCTACGACGCCGCGCTCGCGGCGAAGTTCGCCAGCGCGGCGCGCCACAGCCGCCTGGTGCGGATTCTGCGCATCGCGGTGCCGACGACAGTGGCCGCGGCCATGGGTCTGCTCGTCCTCATCTCGACCATTTTCAACCCGTTCCAGATCCCCGTGAAGCTCGACTCCGGAAATCTCGTGGTCACTGGCACGAAGATCACGATGGAATCGCCGCACATGTCCGGCTTCACGCCGGACCAGCGGCCCTACGAGCTCTGGGCCAAGACCGCGACCCAGGACATCACCGATCCCGATCATGTCGATCTCCATGATTTGCGCGCGAAGGTGCTGATGGAAGACCAATCGACCCTGTTCCTCGATGCCCGCACTGGACGGTTCGACAACAAGCAGCAGCAGCTCGACCTGCACAAGGACATCTTCCTGCGCACCTCGACCGGCTACGAGGCGCGGCTGAACTCGGCCTTCGTCGACATGGGCAAGGGCACGGTCTCCTCGGACGAGCATGTCGACGTCAAGCTGACCAACGGAACGCTGACGGCCGATCGGCTGCGGATCACGGAAGGCGGCGACGTCATCCGCTTCGAAGGGAATGTGGTGATGCACCTCGACAAGCTGGACGATCCTGCCGCCGCTCAGCCCGCGCCGACTGAACCCGCGCCGGCTGCGAAGACACGTACGCCCCAGAACAAGTCCGCCAATTCAAAGTGATTTTCATGATCAGGTTTTTTCCGCGCAACGACGGCAAGCGGCGCGTCATCCCGGGTGCGGCCGCGCTCGCCGTCGGCATCGCACTGGTCGCAACGGGTGCGGCGATCGCGCAGAGCACGATGCAAGGCGTGCCCAACGCGATGCAGGGCTTCTCGCAGAACCGCGATCAGCCGATCCAGATCGAGGCCGCCTCGCTCGAGATGCGCGACAAGAAGAAGGAAGCGACGTTTTCCGGCAATGTGAAGGTCATTCAGGGCGACACCACCATGACCTCGAAGACGCTGGTGGTGTTTTACGATTCGGGCGGCGACAAGCCGGCCGCGCCGCAGCCTGCGGCAAAGGCGGCAAAGGGGGCGCCGATGCAGTCGGCGACGCCGGGACCGGGCGGCAACTCCTCGATCAAGCGACTGGAGGCGCGCGGCAATGTCGTCGTCACCCAGAAGGACCAGGTGGTCACGGGCGAGACCGCCGTGTTCGACACCCGCACCAACCTCATCACCATGCTCGGGGGCGTCGTCTTGACGCAGTGCAAGAACGTGCTGCGCGGCGACCGGCTGGCGGTCGACATGACCACGGGCGTGTCGCGTGTGGAATCCGATAGCGGCCGGGTGCAGGCGCTGCTGCCGCAGGGCGGCGGCAATGATTGCGGATCCGGAGGCGCGGGCAAGCCCGGCGCGGGACCTCTGCAATTGCCTGGCGCAACTAAACCCAAATAAGTCAGCGTAGACCCAAGCCCGTCAAAGTAAATTTGAAGAATGATTTCAGACGCTTGGGTCGATCATCGCCGATCCGAGGTTGAAGCTTGCGTGCCGAGACTGTATCTAGCGCGAAGGGCTTTCGAAGCGGGGTTCGCCGCTTTTCGGGCGTGTTTCACTGGGCATGAGACATCCCTTCATTCATGCTGCGTCGGCGAATTCTGAAGCCGGCGCGGCAGATCGCGCGAAGACCGCGCAGGATCGTCGCGAAAGGCTAGAAGGCGGGGATGGTCGATCTCTTCAGCATGTTCCGTCGGCGCCCCGCCAAACGCGGCCGGCCAGGATTTGCGCGCCAGGACATCACCGCGCTCGGTGACAGCGTCGGCGGCCTCGTGGCCAGCCCTGTCAGGGACGCGCCGCCGATCGCCCGTAACCAGCCGATGCACGCACCCGACCAGTTCCAAGGGGACTATCAAGCCGAGCAGCCCCGGGCCCAGGCGGTTCATCCCGTGAGGGCTGCCGGCAGGCCCAACGGGTCCGGCGGGCCTCAGCTCTTGAAGCGGCCGGGCTTCCTGGCTGTGCATAGCGTGGAAAAGAGTTTTGGCAGCCGCCAGGTCGTGCGCGGCGTCAGCATCTATGTGCGCCGTGGCGAAGCGGTCGGCCTGCTCGGCCCCAACGGCGCCGGCAAAACCACCGTGTTCTACATGATCACCGGCCTGATCAAGGCCGATCGCGGCGCGATCGAGCTCGACGGCCACGACGTCACCAAGCTGCCGATGTATCAGCGCGCGCGGCTCGGGATCGGCTATCTGCCGCAGGAGGCCTCGATCTTCCGCGGTCTCACCGTCGAGCAGAACATCCGCGCCGTGCTCGAAGTGGTCGAGCCGTCGCGCAAGAAGCGCGAGCAGCAGCTCGACTCGCTGCTCGACGAATTCAACATCACGCGCCTAAGGAAATCGCCGTCGATTGCGTTGTCCGGCGGTGAGCGGCGCCGCGTCGAGATCGCGCGCGCACTAGCGACGCGTCCGAACTACATGCTGCTCGACGAGCCCTTTGCCGGCATCGATCCGATCGCGGTCGGCGACATCCAGGACCTCGTCCGCCATCTGACCAACCGCGGCATCGGCGTGCTGATCACCGACCACAATGTGCGCGAGACGCTCGGACTTACCGATCGCGCCTACATCGTCTATGCAGGTGAAATCCTGACCGAGGGGAGCCCGGATGAGATCGTCGCCGATCCGGACGTGCGCCGCCTTTACCTTGGCGAGGAATTCCGCCTCTAGCCCGTTTTTCCAATTCGTCAAGACGTGTACATCGGGCTTGGACTAGGATAAGCAAAAATCGGACCAACTTTTGGGATCGGTTCTTGCTTCATGGCGCTTTCGCAGAGATTAGAGTTCCGGCAATCGCAGTCGCTGGTCATGACGCCGCAGTTGATGCAGGCGATCAAGCTGCTGCAATTGTCCAATCTCGATCTCACGACGTTCGTCGAAGAGGAACTCGAGCGTAATCCCCTGCTGGAACGGGCCAATGACGAGCCGCCCGCGGGCGAGGGCCCGGCCGAGACCGGCCAGTTCAATGACAGCGACGGCGGCCACAACGACGAGCCGGGCGGCGGCCCGGGCGAAGCCTTCGAGCCCGGCCAGGAAGAGTGGATGAGCAAGGATCTCGGCACCCGCGCCGAGATCGAGCAGACCATGGACACCGGGCTGGACAACGTCTTCTCCGAGGAACCCGCCGAGGCGGCCGCGCGCAACGCCCAGGATGCGGCGCCGACCACCTATACCGAATGGGGCGGCGGCGCCTCCGGTGACGAGGACTACAATCTCGAAGCCTTTGTCGCCGCGGAGACCACGCTCGGCGACCATCTCGCCGAGCAGCTCTCGGTTGCCTTCACCGGGGCCGCGCAGCGCATGATCGGCCAGTATCTGATCGACCTCGTCGACGAAGCCGGCTATCTGCCGCCGGATCTCGGCCAGGCCGCCGAACGGCTGGGCGCATCGCAACAGGACGTCGAGAACGTTCTTGCCGTACTGCAGAAATTCGATCCGCCCGGCGTCTGCGCGCGCAATTTGAGCGAATGCCTGGCGATCCAGCTCCGCGAGCTCGACCGCTACGATCCCGCGATGCAGGCCCTGGTCGAGCATCTCGACCTCCTCGCCAAGCGCGACATCGGAGCCTTGCGCAAGGTCTGCGGCGTCGACGATGAGGACATCGCCGACATGATCGGCGAGATCCGCCGGCTCAATCCCAAGCCCGGCATGAAGTTCGGCACGGCCCGGCTCCAAACCATGGTGCCCGATGTCTATGTCCGCCCGGGACCCGATGGCGGCTGGCATGTCGAGCTCAACAGCGACACCTTGCCGCGCGTGCTGGTCAACCAGACCTACTATTCGCAGCTCTCGAAGAAGATCGGCAAGGACGGCGACAAATCGTATTTCACCGATGCGCTTCAGAACGCGACCTGGCTGGTGCGTGCGCTCGACCAGCGCGCCCGCACCATCCTGAAAGTCGCAACCGAAATCGTGCGCCAGCAGGACGGCTTCTTCACCCATGGTGTGGCGCATCTGCGACCGCTGAATCTGAAGGCCGTCGCCGACGCCATTCAGATGCATGAATCCACGGTGTCGCGCGTCACCGCCAACAAATACATGGCGACCAATCGCGGCACGTTTGAGCTGAAATATTTCTTCACGGCCTCGATTGCCTCGGCCGATGGCGGCGAGGCTCATTCGGCCGAAGCCGTGCGCCACCACATCAAGCAGCTGATCGATGCGGAGGCGCCCTCCGCGATCCTGTCCGACGACACCATCGTGGAACGCTTGCGCGGCTCGGGCATTGATATCGCCCGCCGCACGGTCGCGAAGTACCGCGAAGCCATGCGCATTCCTTCCTCGGTGCAACGCCGTCGCGACAAGCAGAGCGCTCTTGGTAACGTCGTCTCCACCGCCATGGCCGATCGCTCCCGCAATCCCGAACCGGCCTGATTGCGCCGGCGCGAAATCGCGCTACTCTCGATCTGCTATCGGGCCCAAATCCAGGCCAGGCACGAACCAAGTGAGGTTCACATGACTCTCCGCATCTCGGGAAAGAGCGTCAACGTCGGCGAGGCCCTGCGCGGCCGCGTCAACGACCGGACTGAAGAGGTCCTGCGCAAATATTTCGACGGCAATTACTCTGGTCACATCACGTTGAGCAAGGACGGCTTCGGCTTCCGCACCGACTGTGCGCTGCATCTTGATTCGGGAATCACGCTCGAGGCCGATTCCAACGCACCGGACGCCTATGCCAGTGCCGACCAGGCGCTGGTGATGATCGAGAAGCGGCTCAAGCGCTACAAGAGCCGGCTCAAGGATCGCTCCGCCCGCAAGGCCCATGTCGCCTCCGCGGCGCTGGCCGCGATGGATGCCACCAGCTACGTGCTGGAGGCACCGGGCGAGGGTGAGGATGAGGACGAGATCACCGGCTACAGCCCCGTCATCATCGCCGAGGCCACCACCTCGCTGAAGCCGCTGTCCGTGAGCGAAGCGGTCATGGAACTCGACCTCAGCGGGGCGCCCTGCCTGGTGTTTCAGCACGGCTCCTCCGGCCGGGTGAACATCATTTACCGCCGGGCCGACGGCAATGTCGGCTGGATAGACCCCCCGGGGGTCAAGACGGACGGCAAGGTGGGTGGCAAGGCGTGAGGCCGTCGGGCGACGCTCTGGGGGCACCGCGCCGGGGCCCCTTTCCGCCTTAACAATGACCGGGGCAAAGCTGCACGCGGGAGTTGGCACCGGGATTGCGTTGGAGTAGAAGCCCCCCACATCAGGGGCGAGCTAAGTCCGCCTCCTGCTTCATCTTCTTGACGTCGGCCCGCCCAGGTTCTTTGTCCAGGCTGGCCAATTCGGAACCTGACGTTTTCATTCACCTCGGAAAACTTCCATGCCGATTACCGATCTGGTCGCGCCCGAGGCGATTCTCCCGGCATTGAAGGTCAACAGCAAGAAGCAGGCGCTTCAGGAACTCGCGGCCAAGGCCGCCGAGTTGACCGGGCAGAACGAGCGTTCCGTGTTCGAGGTACTCCTGCAACGCGAGAAGCTCGGCACCACTGCGGTCGGCTACGGCGTCGCCATTCCCCACGGCAAGCTGCCCAAGCTGGAAAAGATCTTCGGCATGTTCGCCCGCCTCGATCGCCCGATCGATTTCGAATCGATGGACGGCCAGCCGGTCGATCTCGTCTTCCTGCTGCTCGCCCCCGAAGGCGCCGGTGCCGATCACCTCAAGGCGCTGGCCCGCATCGCCCGCCTGCTCCGCGACCAGGACATCGCCAAGAAGCTCCGCGCCTCGCGCGATGCCCAGGCGATCTATTCGGTGCTCGCGCTGCCGCCGGCGACCGCGGCGTAACTCCCCTCCTTCTTGCAGGATAAGGCCCGATCGATTCTGGCACCTGGATTACGCGGCGCGCAGCAATCTCGTCATGCTCATCTTGATCTCGAAGGTAGAAGACGCGAATATCTTCCCGTTTGAGACGTAGGGCATATGGGGCGGCCCTCACATCGTTAAGGGCCGTTCGCCGTTATGGACTGAGTGCACGTGACTGGGAATGGAAGGGCGCCGCTGCACATCGGTGCCGGGGCGGAAGAGCGGCCCGCGGCCGTGCTTCAGGGCGGTCAGCTTGGCGCCGGACTGCATACCGCAGCGGACTCCGATGCATATGAAAGCGCGATCTGGAAAGCGCCAAGCGCCGGCGTGGAACGGCTGGCCAGAAACGTGATCCGCAGCTCGATCACCCTCAACGTGATCGCATCAATGGGTGTTCTTCACCCGGCATTACTACCTTCAGAGTGGAGCTATGTGCAGCAGGCGGTCGCGCTGCTGATGTGGATCGTCTCGATCTATGCCAGTGTCTTCGTACGGCCGCGGGTCCGGATCCAGCCCAATCCAGATCTCATCGCGTTGGTCACATTTTATGCCCTCGCGGCCATTTCCGTTCTCTGGACCACGCTTTCCATCGCAGCGATCATGAAGAGCGTTGCACTTGTGGTGACGACTTTCGGTGCGTATTGCCTCATCACGCGTATCGACATCGACGAGATCGTCGGATCCACGGCGCTCGGGCTGTTCGTTCTGGTCGCCGCCTCGGCGTTGTGCGCCGTCTTCGTGCCCGAGATCGGCGTCGACCAGAGCTGGATGCACAACGGCCAGTGGCAAGGAATCTACGAATCGAAGCAGACGCTCGGCTTTATCAGCGCATATCTGATGTTCTTTGCCTGTTATCAGAAGATCACGGGGCAGGGATGGATTGCATTCCTCGTGTCGCTTGTTCTGGCATCGACCTGCGTCATCGCCTCGGAGTCGCGTGGTGCCGGCGCTGTCGCATTCGCGGCGGGCGGGCTGCTCGTGACTTCCATGTGGTCGATCCGCTGCATGAAAATCTATGCGGTGTTGCCATTCATCATGTGCATCCTGGCCGCTCTGCTGATGCTGTATTTTTACGTGACGGGGTACGATTCCATCCATCTCGGCGAGGCGACCGTCGATTTGACCGAGCGGACCTTCATTTGGCAGTACGCCATCGGCCATTTCAACGATGCGCCGCTGCTGGGCTTCGGCATCAACGGATTCTGGACGCGCCCCGCGATCTACGACTATTTCAACCAGAATCATGGCTGGGTGCTCGACAATTATCATAGCGGTTACATCGCGGTCGCGATTGAAACTGGATTTCTGGGATATTTGCTGTTCGTCACGAGCGTTTATCTGTTCTCGGAAAAGGTCCTCTATTTGATCGCCACCCGGTCGATCGATCGGTATCACTGCGCGCTGATCATCGGCTTCGTCGTCCTGAGCTTTCAATCGAACTTCACGGAGACGATGTTTCTTCGCTCGACAATGTTCACGTCGGTGCTGCTCGTCGCATTCTTCTTCGCAGTGTGCAGGCCGGTGCCCCAGCAGGGGCCTGCAGCAATGACGGGGCAAACAGGATGAATGCCATCCGCGTCCGCTGGACGATAGCCTTTCGTCTTGTCTTGGCACTATCCGTGCTTCCGATCTGCTTCCGGACCGAGGCAGCCGGACAGGCCAACACGCCTCCTGCTCCAAAATTGGGGCGCGGCATCAACATCCTCGGCTACGACGGCGTCTGGGAGGGAGGCCGAAACGCGCCATTTCGTCTGGACAACCTCACTGCGATCAGACGCGCCGGGTTCTCGCACGTTCGGATCAATTTCTTCGGCTTTAAATTCATGAATCCGGAGAAGGTAATGGATGAAGTCGTCTTGAGGCGGCTCGATGGCGTCATCGAGGAAGTGCTCGCCCGAAATCTCATCCCCATCCTGGACGAGCACGATACCCATGTTTGTCAGCGCGACATCTCCGAGTGCACAGACAAGCTGAAATCGTTCTGGACCCAAATCGCCGCGCGCTATGCCGGGAAATATCCAGCACTTGTCTTCGAGGTCCTCAACGAGCCGGGCGGGCAGATGTCGTCCACCGGCTGGAACGGCCTTCTGAACGAGTGCCTCAGCATCATCCGCGCCACCAATCCCCGGCGGACGGTCATCGCTTCGGTTCTCAACGTCGACGAGATGCCGGTCGAGGACCTGGTCCTGCCGTCGGATGACCGGAATCTGATCGTCACGTTTCACTATTACGCGCCGATCCGTTTCACCCATCAGGGCGCACCGTGGTCGCCCACATTTTCGCGAATCGGCCCGCTCGACTGGGGTACCCCGGAGGATAAACAGAAGGCCCGCGCCGATTTCGAGAAGATTCGGTCCTGGTCCCAAAGAGAAAAGCGCCCGATCTATCTCGGCGAGTTCGGCGTGTACGAGGCCGCTCCAGCCGAAGCACGGACCAGATATCTGTCATTCGTGGCGCGGAGCGCAGAGCGGCTTGGCTGGGCTTGGGCCTATTGGCAGTTCGATCATGATTTCGCGGCCTTCGACAGCGCGCGTCAAGCCTGGAAGCCGGACATCCTGCGGGCACTGCTTCCGGCCGGGCGTTGAGGTGCATCCGGGACGCGAGCCATCGCCGCACACTGCCTCATTGCGAGCGAGCGAAGCAATCCAAAATCTTGCCACGGAAAGATTCTGGATCCCCCAAAGCAAACGGGCACGCCTTCCTGCGAAGGCATGCCCGCTTGAAACCCTATTCGTGCGACGCGCGCGTGCTCAGTGCACGCTCACCGCTTGCAGCTCGTTGCTCCAGGCGTTGGCGATCGCGGCTTCGCGGCTGTCGGTCAGCATGATCGGCGTGCCGTCGGCGGCGTGGAGCGCGAAGAGCTTGAGGCCCGGCGCGATCTTCGGCGCTTCGGGAAACAGGCCCGGCACATCCTCAGAGCGGATCTGCTTCACATAGGCGATATGGCCTTCGCCGAGGGTTGCCAGCGTCTCCGGCGAGACGTTCTTGGCTTCGTATTCGAACGCAACGTGACCTTCACTCATGGTCTCGACTCCTCTCTCGAAACTAAGCGGTCGAGTCCGCTACTCGTTCCATTATTCGTGCTCATTGATAGCGATTGTCTTAACGATCCTCTCCGGTTCCGGCCGGGCAAGATCGATCGCCAGCAATCCGTTCTTCAGATCCGCACCCAGCACCAGCATCCCCTCCGCCAGCACGAAAGTGCGCTGGAAGTGGCGCGCGGCGATGCCGCGATGGATGTATTGCCGGGTCTTGTCGTCCTGCTGCCGCCCGCGAATGACGAGCTGGTTTTCCTCAATGGTTACATCGAGTTGGTCGCGGGTGAATCCGGCGACCGCCAGCGTGATCCGCAGACGCTCGGGCTGGCCCTCCGACCGGTCGCACCTCTCGATATTGTAGGGAGGGTAACCGTCGGCGCCTTTGACGACCCGATCGAGCACGCGCTCGATCTCGTCGAAGCCCAGAAGGAAGGGACTGGAAAGCGTGGGAACACGAGACATAGTTTACAAAGTCCTCTCGAAGCGACTTTGGTGCATCAGGGCCCGTACAGGCACCCCTTGATCAGCAATATGGGCATATCCGCGTGTGGGTTCAAGGACGTAGCCGGGGCTGTGGACTGGCAGCTCACCCGCTCTGCCATGCACAAAAGCTGACTTGTCGCCATGGCGCGAAACGCCTGCCACAAGCCGGCCCGACGAAATTGCGGTGTGATTTTTCTCAACAAAAACAAACCCCCTTCTACTGTGCATGGGGTTGTTTTCGCGTTTTTTAATCGACGGCCCAGCGGAACCCGATCAGGCCTCGATCCGCGTCCGCCCATCGCCGCTGAACAGATGCAGCTTTTGGCGCATTGCTGCGACGCGGATCTTCTCGCCGATCGGAGGCGCCTCTGAGCCGGGAATGCGGACGATGACCTCGCCGGGCGGCAGTTCGCCGGGGTTGGCGGCGATGCGCTGCTCGTCCTGAGCCCGCGTGCCGTAAACGAAGGTTTCAGCGCCGACGCGCTCGATCGCTTCCACGGTGAGCGGAAGGGCGACGCCGCCGGCCGGGGTCTGGTCGGTGATGACGAAATCCTCCGGGCGAATGCCGAGGATGCCGGCGTCGGTGCTGCCGAGCTGCGACTTGATCTCGTCGGCGCGAATCGACATCAGATTCATCGGTGGCGCGCCGATGAAGGAGGCGACGAAGGTCGTCGCCGGCTTCTCGTAGATCGCGAGCGGATTGCCCACCTGCTCGACCTGACCGCCATTCATCACCACGAGAATGTCGGCGAGCGTCATCGCCTCCAGCTGGTCGTGGGTGACGTAGACCGAGGTGGTGTTGAGCCGGCGCTGCAATTTGCGGATCTCGACCCGCATCGCGATGCGGAGCTTTGCGTCGAGGTTGGACAGCGGCTCGTCGAACAGAAACACCTTCGGCTGGCGCACGATGGCGCGGCCCATGGCGACGCGCTGGCGCTGGCCGCCGGAGAGCTGGCGCGGCTTGCGCTCCAGCATCGAGGTGAGCTCGAGCACGCGGGCGGCTTCGTCGACGCGGGTCTTGACCTCGGCCTCCTTCATGCCGCGGTTGCGCAGGCCGTAAGCCATGTTGTTGAAGACGCTCATATGCGGATAGAGCGCGTAGTTCTGGAACACCATCGCGATGTCGCGGTCGGCGGGCTCGATCTGGTTGACGATGCGGCCGCCGATGTCGATCTCGCCGCCGGTGACGGTTTCGAGGCCTGCGACCATGCGCAGCAATGTCGACTTGCCGCAGCCGGAGGGCCCGACCAGCACGCAGAACTGGCCGTCGCCGACATCGACGTTGACGCCCTTGATGGCCTCGAAGCCGCCGGGATAGGTTTTGCGGACGTTGCGCAGGGTGACGTTAGCCATGGGATTTACTTTTCCGTCTCCACGAGTCCGCGCACGAACAATTTCTGCATCACGACGACGACGAACACCGGGGGCAGCATCGCGAGCACGGCGGTCGCCATCACGATCGGCCATTCGGTCAGCGCGTCGGTGGTGGTGATCATCTTGCGGATGCCGACCTGGATGGTCTGCATGTCGTCGCGGGTGGTGATCAGCAGCGGCCAGAGATATTGATTCCAGCCGAGGATGAAGAGGATCACGAACAGCGCCGCCATGTTGGTGCGCGACAGCGGCAGCAGCGTATCCCAGAAGAAGCGCAAGGGACCGGCGCCGTCGATGCGCGAGGCTTCCAGCAGCTCGTCCGGGACGGTCATGAAGAACTGGCGGAACAGCAGCGTCGCGGTGGCCGAGGCGATCAGCGGCAGTGACAGGCCCGCATAGCTGTCGAGCATGTGCAGATCTGCGACGATCTTGTAGGTCGGATAGATGCGCACCTCGACCGGCAGCATCAGCGTGATGAAGATGATCCAGAAGATCGGCATCCGGAAGGGAAAGCGGAAATAGACGATCGCATAGGCGGAGATGATCGAGATCGCGATCTTGCCGACCGCGATCAGCAGTGCCATCACCAGCGAGTTCAGCATCATGTTGCCGACGGGCTCGCGGGTCGATCCGCTCGTGCCGACGAAAATGGTCTGGTAGTAGACCTCGAAGAAATGACCGCCCGGCAGCAGCGACATCTGCCCGTTGGCGATCAGCGCGTTGTCCTGGGTCGAGGCGACGAACGCGATGTAGACCGGGAAGGCGACGACCGCGATCCCGATCCAGAGGATGATGTGGGCGATGTAGCGCCGGAAGCCCTCTTCCTCGACCATCAGTAGGTCACCTTGCGTTCGACGAAGCGGAACTGGATTCCGGTGAGCACGATGACCATGACCATCAGGATCACCGACTGCGCCGCCGAGCTGCCGAGATTGCCGCCGAGCAAGCCGTCGGAATAGACCTTGTAGACCAGCGTGACCGTCGACGTTCCGGGACCGCCGCGGGTCATCGTGTCGATGATGCCGAACGTGTCGAAGAAGGCGTAGACGATGTTGACCACCAGCAGGAAGAAGATGGTCGGCGACAGCAACGGGAAGGTCACGGTCCAGAACCGCCGCATCGGACGGGCGCCGTCGATCGCGGCGGCCTCGAACACGCTCTTTGGGATCGCTTGCAGGCCGGCGAGGAAGAACAGGAAATTATAGGAGATCTGCTTCCACGCGGCGGCGAGGATGATCAGCGCCGCGGCCTGGTCGCCGTCGAGCAGCGGATTCCAGTCGACGCCCATATTGCGCAGATAGCGCGAGAGCACGCCGAGCGAGGGATGCAGCATGAAGATCCAGAGCACGCCGACCACGGGCGGTGCCACCGCATAGGGCCAGATCAGGAGCGTGCGGTAGAGCATCGAGCCACGCAGCGGCTTGTCCGCCATCACGGCGAGCAGCAGCGCAAAGGACAGCGACGAGACGGCGATGGCGAACGAGAACAAGAAGGTCCGGACGATCGCCTCGAAATAGGCTGCGTCCTTGAACAGCTCGACGTAATTCTCGAACCAGACAAAGGTGGTCGACAGACCGAACGCATCCTGGAGCAGGAAGGACTGGATCACCGCCTGCAGGGCCGGCCAATAGAAGAAAATCAGGACGATCGCGAGCTGCGGCGCAACCAGCGCGTACGGTAACAGTCTTGACTGGAAGATGGCTTGCTTTTGCATGATGCCAGCAGAGCGGCAGGCCGGGTCGCGGCCTGCCGCTCATTGCCTCACTTGACGGCGGTCTTTTCGAACTGCCGCAGCATCGTGTTGCCGCGCTCGACGGCGGCATCGAGCGCCTGCTTGGCGGTCTTCTTGCCGGCCAGCGCCTGCTCAATCTCTTCCGACCAGACGTCACGCAGCTGCACCATGTTGCCGAGGCGCAGACCGCGCGAATTCTCGGTCGGCTCCTTGTTGGTCAGCTCGAGCAGCGGGGTCTCGAGATAGGGCTGATCCTTGTAGAAGCCTTCTTCCTTCGCCTTGGCGTAGGCCGCCTTGGTGATCGGCAGGTAGCCGGAGGCCTTGTGGATGTAGACCTGGCGATCGGTGTCGGAGAGGAAGGTCAGGAATTTCGCGACGCCCTTGTATTCCTCGGCCGACTTGCCGCCCATCACCCACAGCGAAGCGCCGCCGATGATCGAGTTCTGCGGTGCGCCTTTGACGTCGGGATAATACGGCATCGGCACGGCGGTGAAGTTGAACTTGGCCTGCGCCTTGACGTTGCCGAAGAAGGCCGACGAGGTCAGGTAGATCGGGCACTCGCCCGAAGTGAAGCGGCCTTCGCCGGTGTTGGTGCGGCCGGCGTAGTCATAGGTCTTGGTCTTCTGCAGCTCGACCAGGGTTTCGAGATGCTTGACCTGAAGCGGTCCGTTGAACTCGAGCACGGTGTCGAAGCCGTCGAGGCCGTTGGCCTTGCTGGCGAGCGGCACGTTGTGCCACGCCGAGAGCTGCTCGAGATTGACCCAGGTGATCCAGGAGCCCGAGAAGCCGCAGGTGTCATGACCGGCAGCCTTCAGCTTCTTGGCGGCCTCGAACGTTTCGGGCCAGGTCTTCGGGATCTCTACGTTCGCCTTCTTCAGCTCGTCGAGGTTCACCCACATCACGGTCGAGGACGAGTTGAAAGGGAAGGACAGCATCTCGCCCTTCGACGTCGAATAATAACCGGTGATGGCGGGCAGGTAGATCTTGGGGTCGAACTTCTCGCCGGCGTCGGCCATCAGCTTGTAGACGGGCTTCACGGCGCCGGTCGCGGCCATCATGGTCGCGGTGCCGACTTCGAACACCTGCATGATGTGCGGGGCGTTGCCGGCGCGGAACGCCGCGATGCCGGCGTTCATCGTATCGGGATAGTTGCCCTTGTAGGTCGGGATCACCTTGTAGTCGCTCTGCGACGCGTTGAAGTCGGTGGCGAGCTTGACGATGACGTCGTTGTTGGCGCCGGTCATCGCGTGCCACCACTGGATTTCGGTCACGGCCAAGGCCGGCGAGGCCGATAGTCCAACCGTGAGTGCAATAGCGGCAGCCGCTCCAAAATGTCGAAGAGCCATCAAGTAAACCTCCCTTGGGCCGTCAAAAATGATCGCTTGCGCTAGCAGCGCCATATGACGTTCACATGACTGTGTAAGCGGCCGAAACGAAAGCGGCAAGCGCTGGAAAAGGGAAGCCGTCAAATAGGCGAATGCCGCGCGCGCAGCGTCCTCCGTTCGCGGTGCACAGAGCGCCCGCACCGCACTGCGGCATTGCCGTGGGATGTGGAAGGCGAGGGCGCTAGCGCTTGCGCTCGGGGCCGCAGACAGTGCCCTGCTCGACCATCGCGTCGATCTCGGACCTGGAGTAGCCGAATTCGCCCAGGACCTCGGCGGCGTGCTCGCTGAATTTCGGCGGCAGGCGCCGCAGGCTCGGCTTGCTGCGGTCGAGCCGGATCGGCGACGCCACGCCTTTGTACCAATCCTTCTCGATAATATCGCCGCGCGCGATCGTGTGCGGGTTGGTCAATGCCTGGTCGATCTTCTGCACGGGGCCGGCGGGCAGGCCCGCGGCGAGCAGGCGATTGCACAGCGGCTCGGCCTCGTGCTGGCTGAACACGGCGGCAAGCTCGGCCCGCAGCGCCTCGCGATTGCCGATGCGATCCTTGTTGCGCGCAAAGCGCGGATCGGTGCCGAGCTCGGGCTTGCCGATCTCCTTGGCGAGCTTGCGGAAGGTGCCGTCATTGCCGACGCCGATGAAGATGTCGTCGGTCTTGGTCGGGAAGATCGCATAGGGCACGAGGTTGGGATGCTCGTTGCCGGTGAGCGACGGCGGCTTGCCATGCATGAAATAATTCGCGGTGTGCGGATGCATGATGGCGAGACCGGTCTCGTACAGCGTGGTCTCCAGGAACTGGCCCTGGCCCGAGCGCTGCCGCTCCGACAGCGCCATCAAGATGCCGATCGCCGCATAGAGGCCGGTGCCGATGTCGACCAGCGGCACGCCGATCCGCATCGGTCCGCTCTCGGGCGAGCCGGTCGCCGCGATCATGCCGGTCATGGCCTGGATGATGGCGTCATAGCCGGGATTGCCGCCGCGCGGGCCGTCGGCGCCGAAGCCGCAGATCCGGCAATGCACGAGGCGCGGAAATTTCTCGCGTAACACCTCGTTGCCGATGCCCCATTTCTCCAGCGTGCCCGGCTTGAAGTTCTCGATCAGGACGTCGGCGCTCTCCAGCATCTTGAGCAGCACGGTCCGGCCGCCCTCGGAGGCGAGGTCGAGGCCGATCGAGCGCTTGTTGCGGTTGATGCCGATGAAATAGGCCGCGTCTTCCTCGTGGAAGGGAGGGCCCCAGTCGCGTACCTCGTCGCCTGCGGGCGGCTCGACCTTGATCACGTCGGCGCCATGGTCGGCGAGGATCTGGGTGCAATAGGGGCCGCCGAGCACGCGCGTCAGATCGATGACGCGCAGGCCGCTCATTGCACCCATGGCAGCTCCAGAACTGGCGGCTTCAGTCATGCCTTCGCGTCCCCTGTGTCGATGTGATCACAGGCCTAACGAGGTTCGTCCGAGCCGGCAATGGCTTCGCGCGTAGGGCGTCATGCAGGCCGCTCGCCGCAATCCCGCGAGATGGCAAATAAAGGGAAGCGGCCGGCCCGGGGGTATCCCGGGCCAGCCGCTTCACCGAAACCGGTCAGACCACCGTCAGGCGGACGTCGACATTGCCGCGCGTCGCGTTGGAATACGGGCACACCTGGTGCGCCTTCTCGACCAGCGCCTCGGCTTCCGCGCGGGCGAGGCCTGGCAGCGAGACGGCAAGGTCGATGTCGAGACCGAAGCCGCCGGCCGCGCGCGGGCCGATGCCGACGGTCGAAGTCACGGAGGCGTCGGCCGGAACCTTGGGGCCGCCCTGCGAGGACACGAACTTCATCGCGCCGATGAAGCAGGCGGCATAGCCCGCAGCAAACAGCTGCTCGGGATTGTTGCCGGCGCCGCCTCCGCCGCCGAGCTCCTTCGGCGTGGTGAGCTTGACGTCGAGCGCGCCGTCGAGGGTCGCGGCATGGCCGTCGCGGCCGCCGGTGGCCTTTGCGCTGGTCTTGTAGAGGACGTTCACTGACATTTTTGTCTCCCTGTGTTTTCGGGGTGGGGGCGCCATCTTTATCGCAAGCAATTAGATTGCGCGCAATTGAAATTATAGCGTCTCACATTTAATTGTTCGCAATTGAATGTAGCGACGGCCGGCCCCAGAATGGAGCAAGTCCTGTGAGATTCTCGATGCCCCGGAAACATTCGGCAGCGGACGCGCCGCTGCGCCTCGACAACCAGATCTGCTTCGCGGTCTATTCCGCCGCGCATGCGTTCAACCGCGTCTACAAGCCGCTGCTGGACCGGCTCGGCCTGACCTATCCGCAATATCTGGTGATGCTGGTGCTGTGGGAGCGCGACGACGTGCCGGTCAAGAGCATCGGCGAAAAGCTGCACCTGGATTCGGGCACGCTGACACCGCTGCTCAAGCGGCTCGAGGCGGCCCACCTCGTCAAGCGCACGCGCTCGAGCGAGGACGAGCGTCAGGTGCTGATCGCGTTGACGCCGCAGGGCCAGGCCTTGAAGGACAAGGCGCGGGCCGTGCCGCAATCGATTCTGGCGGCATCGGACTGCTCGGTCTCGGAGCTTGTCGCGATGAAGGACGAGATTGTGGCGTTGCGCGATCGGTTGAATGCGGTGATCGGGGAGTAGGGTTAGAGGTGCGCTCTTAGGACAGCCGCTTCTTTGTGAAGGCTCGGCCGGAGTGAGACTTCAGGTAGGCTTCAAAAGCGAGCGCTTTGTGCTTGTCAGGGAAGGCGCAGTACCAGATCAGCTTCCAAGGCTTGAACTTGGCAGTGTGGGTGGATTTGCCAGCATTGTGCTCTGGAAACCGGCGCTTCAGATCTTCCGTAGCCCCAACGTATTCCTGCTCGGGAAATTCGATGCTGCGGAGGATGTAGACGTACCACATTGACGATTATCGCCCGGGCAGCCGCTGCGTGGGAGTCTCACCAGTCCACGCTTCGCCCTTCGAGCTCCGCGCGGCTGCGCCACGCGTAGCCCGAAGGGCGAAGCGTGGTGGAGCCAGGCGGGATCGAACCGCCGACCTCTTGCATGCCATGCAAGCGCTCTCCCAGCTGAGCTATGGCCCCTTAACCGTCCGACGCGCCTTGGGCGACGCGTCGGGAAAGACCCAGAACCACAGTTCTGGAATTATCTCAAGTCTCTTCGTCACCGCCGACATCACCAATGATGTCGGTGACGTCCTCATCGCCTTCTTCGTCGTCGGCGATAAAGGTCGAATCATCGTCGTCATCGTCCTCGATAGTTTCATCGACTTCGATGTCGTCCTCGGATTCGGGCACGACGGCCTTGACCTTGCCGGTGTTCTCCTCGGCATCGGCCTCCTCGAGCGAGACCTCCTCGACCTCCGCCGGCTCTGGCGTGGCGTCGGCGGCAGCGGCTGCGTGACGGGCTTCGGCACCGCGGGGTGCGCGAGCCGGCGCGATGGGCGCGATCGGCACGACTTCACCGGTATAGGGCGAGATCACCGGATTCTTGTTGAGGTCATAGAACTTTTTGCCCGTGGTCGGGCAAATACGTTTAGTTCCGAGTTCGGACTTGGCCACGGCAGAGGAATCCTGGAAATGTCTGAAAAGCGGTGCTTCACTTGGCTAGTTGGCGGCCCGCTGTCAATAGCGCATTGCGGGAGAACGACATGCCCGTGACGGCGGGGAGACCATGTGGTACCTGCCCCGCGAGTCCCGCAGGGACGTTTCGGGCCTACCCAAGGACACAAACTTGACCGATTCCGACAAGCCGACGCCGCTCCAGTCGCGCGCCAGCGGTCCCCTGACCGGGAAAGTAAGGGTGCCCGGAGACAAGTCGATCTCCCACCGTGCCCTCATCCTCGGCGCGCTCGCGGTCGGAGAGACGCGGATTTCGGGCCTCCTGGAGGGCGAGGACGTCCTTAACACCGCCAAATCCATGCAGGCGCTCGGCGCCAGGGTCGAGCGTACCGGAGATTTCGCCTGGAAGGTGAACGGCGTGGGTGTCGCAGGCTTCGCGGAGCCCAAAGCGCCGCTGGATTTCGGCAACTCCGGCACCGGCTGCCGGCTCGTCATGGGCGCCGTCGCCGGCTGTCCGATCTCCGCGGTTTTCGACGGCGATGCCTCACTGCGCAGCCGGCCCATGCGCCGGATCCTGGATCCCCTGGAAAAGATGGGCGCGAAGGTCGTCTCCGGCGGCGCGGGCGGCCGTCTGCCGCTGACCGTCCAGGGTGCGCGCGATCCGCTGCCGATCACCTACAAGACGCCTGTGGCCTCGGCCCAGATCAAATCCGCCGTGCTGCTCGCGGGCCTGGCCGCGCCGGGCGCCACGACCGTCATCGAGACCGAGGCCAGTCGCGACCACACCGAGCTGATGCTCAAGCATTTCGGCGCCGAGATCAGCTCGGTGCAAGAAGGTCAGCACGGCCGCCGTATCACGCTCGTGGGGCAGCCGGAACTGCATGGCGCCAATGTCGTCGTGCCCGCCGATCCCTCGTCGGCGGCGTTCCCCATCGTTGCTGCGCTGATCGTCGAAGGCTCCGAAATCGTCCTGCCCGACGTCATGACCAATCCGCTGCGGACGGGTCTTTTCACCACGCTGCGCGAAATGGGCGCCTCGATCGAGGAAAGCGAAGTTCGCGGCGACGCTGGCGAGCCGATGGCAAAGCTGCGGGTACGCGCCTCGAAATTGCGCGGTGTCGAGGTGCCGCCGGAGCGTGCACCGTCGATGATCGACGAATATCTGGTGCTGGCGGTGGCGGCCGCCTTTGCCGAGGGCACGACCATCATGCGCGGCCTCCAGGAGCTGCGCGTCAAGGAATCCGACCGTTTGGAGGCAACCGCCGCCATGCTCCGCGTCAACGGTGTCAAGGTCGAGGTCTCCGGCGACGATTTGATCGTCGAAGGCCGCGGCCACGTTCCTGGGGGCGGCGTCGTGGCCACCCACATGGATCATCGCATCGCGATGTCCGCGCTGGTGATGGGCTGCGCCTCCGATCAGCCGGTAACCGTCGATGACACCGCCTTCATCGCCACCAGTTTTCCGGATTTCATCCCGATGATGCGTTCGCTTGGGGCCGATTTTTCATGATCATTGCCATCGACGGGCCCGCGGCGTCGGGCAAGGGCACCCTCGGCAAGCGCCTTGCCCACCATTACGGCTACCGTCACCTTGATACCGGCGTGATCTATCGCGCGGTGGCCTATTCCCTGATGCAGTCCGGTCATGATCTCCGGGACGAGGCGGCGGCGGTCGCTGCGGCGCTGGAACTCGATCCCGAAAAGTTCGGCAATCCCGCGCTGAAGACCCAGAAGGCCGGCGAGGGCGCCTCGATCGTCTCGGCGATCCCCAAGGTGCGCGAGGCCCTCATCAACTTTCAGCGGCAATTCGCCGCCGATCCGCCCGGCGCCGTGCTCGATGGGCGCGATATTGGAACCGTGATCTGCCCCCATGCCGACGTGAAGATCTTCGTCGTCGCCGACCCCAAGGTCCGTGCCCGCCGCCGGACCATGGAGGCCAAGGCGCGGGGCGAGGAGGCCGACGAGGCGGCCGTGCTCGCCGACATCATCCAGCGCGACGAACGCGACAAGAACCGGGCGATCGCCCCCCTGAAGCCGGCCGCGGATGCTTACTTGCTAGATAACTCCCAACTGGATATAGAAGGCGGCGTCCGGGCCGCCATCGACATTATCGAGGCCGTCCGAGCGGGCCGGTCGCGGGGTTAAGCCGCTGCCGTCATTGGAGGAAGCGCCCGCTCCCGCTCTTTGAGGTCGATACTCTCGGTCCCTGCTTGGGGCCGACGCGATCCAGGCTCCGGACAAAAGATTTCCACGTATCGAACGCGCGGGCCTCAGCCGGCCCGCTTCCGCTGTTCCGCCCTCCAGGTCGGAGCAGCGAGCGGTCGCTCGAAGGTTCTGCGGACCTTCCGACACTGCGCGTACGAGGCGCCCAAGAACCCAACGGCCGGCACGACATCCGCAACTGGAGAACAAATGGCTTCGACTTCTGCTGATACCTATAGCCCGTCGCGCGACGATTTCGCCGCGATGCTCGACGAGTCCTTCGCAGGCGGCAACCTGCAGGAAAGCTCAGTCATCAAGGGCAAGGTTGTTGCAATCGAAAAGGACATGGCCGTCATCGACGTCGGCCTGAAGACGGAGGGCCGCGTTGCCCTGCGCGAATTTTCCGGCCCCGGCCGTGACAGCGAGCTCAAGGTCGGCGACGAGGTGGAAGTGTTCCTCGATCGGATCGAGAACGCCCTCGGCGAAGCCGTGCTGTCGCGCGACAAGGCGCGCCGCGAAGAGAGCTGGGGCAAGCTCGAGAAGGCCTTCCAGAACAACGAGAAGGTCAACGGCGTCATCTTCAACCAGGTCAAGGGCGGCTTCACCGTCGACCTCGACGGTGCCGTGGCCTTCCTGCCGCGTTCGCAGGTCGACATCCGTCCGATCCGCGACGTTGCGCCGCTGATGAACAACTCGCAGCCGTTCCAGATCCTCAAGATGGACCGTCGCCGCGGCAACATCGTCGTGTCCCGCCGCACGGTTCTCGAAGAGACCCGCGCCGAGCAGCGCCAGGAACTGGTGCAGAACCTCGAAGAGGGTCAGGTCATCGACGGCGTGGTCAAGAACATCACCGATTACGGTGCGTTCGTTGATCTCGGCGGCATCGACGGTCTGCTGCACGTCACCGATATCGCGTGGCGCCGCGTCAACCATCCGACCGAGGTGCTCTCGATCGGCCAGACCGTGAAGGTCAAGATCATCAAGATCAACCACGAGACGCACCGCATCTCGCTGGGCATGAAGCAGCTGTTGGACGATCCGTGGCAGGGCATCGAAGCCAAGTACCCGCTGGGTGCCCGCTTCACCGGTCGCGTCACCAACATCACCGACTACGGCGCGTTCGTCGAGCTCGAGCCGGGCATCGAAGGCCTGATCCACGTCTCCGAGATGTCGTGGACCAAGAAGAACATGCACCCCGGCAAGATCGTTTCGACCTCGCAGGAAGTCGAAGTGCAGGTGCTGGAAGTGGATTCCGTCAAGCGCCGCATCTCGCTCGGCCTCAAGCAGACCATGCGCAACCCGTGGGAGGTCTTCGTCGAAGGTCACCCGACCGGTTCGACGGTCGAGGGCGAGGTCAAGAACAAGACCGAATTCGGTTTGTTCCTGGGCCTCGAGGGCGACGTCGACGGCATGGTCCATCTCTCCGACCTCGACTGGAAGCAGCCGGGCGAGCAGGTGATCGACAACTACAAGAAGGGCGACATGGTGAAGGCCGTGGTGCTCGATGTGGACGTCGAGAAGGAGCGCATTTCTCTTGGAATCAAACAGCTTGAAGGCGACCCCTTCGCCGAGCCGGGCGATGTCAAGAAGGGCGCGGTCGTGACCTGCGAAGTGATCGAAGTGAAGGAGAGCGGCATCGAGGTGAAGATCACCGGTACCGACTTCACCACGTTCGTGAAGCGCTCGGAGCTCGCTCGTGACCGCAACGATCAGCGCGCCGAACGCTTCGCCGTCGGCGAGAAGGTCGATGCCCGCGTGATCCAGTTCGACAAGAAGGCCCGCAAGGTCCAGGTGTCGATCAAGGCGCTCGAAGTCGCCGAAGAGAAGGAAGCCATCGCGCAGTACGGCTCTTCCGATTCGGGAGCAACGCTCGGCGACATCCTCGGCACCGCGCTCAAGAACCGCGACACCAAGTAAGCGAAACGCAGGTTTCACTGCATCAAAGCCCCGGCGCGAGCCGGGGCTTTTTTGTAGTGAGGTCGTCGCCCGGATGGGGCGAAGTGAAATCCGGGAAAGCCTCTCCGTGAGGCGAGAACCCCGGGTTACGCTTGCGCTCCATCCGGGCTACGCGGCAGCCGGCCTTGTTTTCTTCTAATTGCGCCGCAATTGATGTATCCAGATAAGCCAATGGCGACGCTGCGACGGCACAACGCGCCTGGCCTTTCATTTGGAGATATTGAGATGTCACTCGATTCGGACATCATCGTCGATCGCCGCAGGATCCGCCGCAAGCTGACGTTCTGGCGCGTATTGGCCGCGCTGATCGCGATCGCGGCGATCGCAGGCTTCGCGCTGGTCGCGACGCCTGGTGCGCGCGGCACGTTCGCGTCCGCCGGCTCGATCGCGCGGGTCCAGATCGAGGGCCTGATCCGCAGCGATTCCGATCGGACCCAGGCGCTCGAGCGGCTGGAGAATTCGCAGGCCGCCGCCGTCATCGTTCACATCAATTCGCCGGGCGGCACCACCGCCGGCTCCGAGCAGCTCTATGATTCGCTTGTACGGTTGAAGGCAAAGAAGCCGCTCGTTGTCGTCGTCGAAGGCCTCGCCGCCTCCGGCGGCTACATCACCGCGATCGCCAGCGATCACATCATCGCCCAGCAGAGCTCGCTGGTCGGCTCGATCGGCGTGCTGTTCCAGTTTCCGAACGTCTCGGAGCTGTTGAAGACCGTCGGCGTCAAGGTCGAGGAGGTAAAGTCCACGCCGCTGAAGGCCGCGCCCAACGGTTTCGAGCCAACCAGCCCTGAGGCACGGGCGGCGCTCGATGCGTTGGTGAAGGATTCCTATGCCTGGTTCAAGGGATTGGTGAAGGAACGGCGTGGCATGGATGACACGCAGCTCGAGAAAGTGGTTGATGGCCGTGTCTTCACCGGACGCCAGGCCATCGATCTCAAGCTGATCGATCAGATCGGCGACGAGAAGACCGCCGTGACCTGGCTGGTCGAGCAGAAGGGCGTCAAGAAGGGGCTCTCCGTGCGCGATTACAAGCTGCAGCCGCGCTTCAGCGATCTGCCGTTCCTCAAGACGGCGGCCGCAGTAACGCTGGAAGCACTGGGTTTAGGCTCGATTGCGCATCAAATCGGACAAACCGGCGTCGCACAGGCGGTCGATCGGCTCGGAATGGATGGAATGCTCGCCTTGTGGCAGCCGGCGGCGTCGAACTGACCGGAACCGGGCGAGCTACAGAGGTTTTTCCCGTTCGGCGCGTGTAGGTCCAGCCCGCTTTTTCGGCATTTGTCACGTGTTTTCACGACGCTCAACCCTCATTTAGCGTCTTGACAGATCACGGTATTTTCACGGAAATGGTCGTCCGCACGCTCCCGGGTCCTATCTCTCGATGATCAAATCCGAACTTGTTCAGCGTATCGCCGAGCACAACCCGCATCTGTACCAGCGGGATGTCGAGAACATTGTGAATGCGATTCTCGAAGAGATCGTAGCGGCTCTCGCGCGCGGTGATCGCGTCGAGTTGCGCGGCTTCGGTGCCTTCTCGGTCAAGCATCGCCCTGCACGCGCAGGGCGCAATCCGCGCACCGGCGCCCATGTGCCTGTCGATCAGAAGAGCGTTCCGTTCTTCAAGACCGGCAAGGAAATGCGCGAACGGCTGAATCGCGACCATCCGGATCCAGGCGCGCCAGACTGAGGTCCACCTCAGGGTTTCCCGCGGTCGCGAGCGATGCGACCGCAAGCTTGATTCAAGGCGAGCGAGCCGAGATGCGAAAATTCCTGACCGCGCTGGTCGTGATTCCGCTGGGCCTGATCCTGATGGTGTTTGCCGTCGCCAACCGGCATTTCGTCACGGTCTCGTTCGATCCCTTCGTGTCCAATGACCCGTCATTCTCGGTCACGCTGCCGCTGTTCCTGCTCCTGATCGTGGTGGCTGCGCTCGGGGTGGTCGCGGGTGGTTGTGCCGTCTGGTTGGGCCAGCGGCACTGGCGGCGTGCGGCGCGCCGGCATGACGCGGATGCCCGGGCCGCGCGAGGCGAGCTGGCTGATCTGCGGGCCCAGTCTGCCGCAGCAAGGCCTGAGTCCCAGCGCCTCCCCGTTCCCTCCGGTGTGGGGCTTTACGGGCCCGTCGGGCGAGACAAGCAGCGCGCGACGTTGTAGAAGCGGCCGCAACCGAAAAGCCCGTTTTCCGGCCGCGGACCCGCGGCCCTCCATTTGCTTTGAGCCCATATCCGTCGAGAACATGTCCTTGCTCGTCAAAATCTGCGGCCTGTCCACGCCCGAGACGCTCGAAACGGCGCTCGAGGCGGGTGCCGACATGGTGGGCTTCGTGTTCTTCCCGCCGTCGCCGCGACATTTGTCGCTGGAAGCCGGCCGGGAGCTCGGCCGGCAGGTGAAGCGGCGCGCGCTCAAGGTCGCGCTCACCGTCGATGCCGACGATGCCACGCTCGACAACATCATGGACGCGCTGTCGCCGGACATTTTCCAGCTTCATGGCACGGAGAGCGTGGCCCGGCTGCGCGACATCAGGCAACGGGTCGGTCGTCCGGTGATGAAGGTCGTGCCGGTCGCAACGTCAGCCGATCTCGCCGTGCTGCCCGGTTACGCAGAGGTTGCCGAACGCATCCTGTTCGATGCGCGCGCACCGAAGGACGCAACGCGGCCAGGCGGCCTCGGCGCACCATTCGATTGGCATCTGCTCGGAAACCTGGAGCTCGCGTTGCCGTATATGGTCTCGGGCGGCCTCAGCGCCGACAACGTCGCCGAAGCCGTTCGCGTCACCCGGGCCGGTGGCGTCGACGTCTCCTCCGGTGTCGAGAGCGCCCCGGGCGTGAAGGACCCCGAGATGATCAAGGCCTTCATTCGCGCCGCGCGCGCAAGCCAAGATGCAAGTCAAGAGTTGAGCGTCCGATGAATGTTGCAAAACCCAATTCCTATCGCAGCGGCCCCGACGAGCGCGGCCATTTCGGCATTTTCGGCGGACGCTTCGTTGCCGAAACCCTGATGCCGCTGATCCTCGATCTGGAGAAAGCCTACACCGAGGCCAAGGTCGATCCGGCCTTCCAGATCGAGATGAACGGCTATCTCAAGAATTATGTCGGCCGGCCCTCGCCGCTCTATTTCGCCGAGCGTCTGACCGAGCATCTGGGCGGCGCGAAAATCTACCTCAAGCGCGAAGAGCTCAACCACACCGGCTCGCACAAGGTGAACAACGTGCTCGGCCAGATCATGCTGGCGCGACGCATGGGCAAGAAGCGCATCATCGCCGAGACCGGCGCCGGCCAGCACGGTGTCGCCACCGCGACGCTGTGCGCGCGCTTCGGCCTCGAATGCATCGTTTACATGGGCGCCGTCGACGTCGAGCGGCAGCAGCCCAACGTCATCCGCATGGAGATGTTGGGCGCAACGGTCATTCCAGTGCAGTCGGGCACGCGCACGCTGAAGGATGCCATGAACGAGGCGCTGCGCGACTGGGTCACCAACGTGCACAACACCTTCTACTGCATCGGCACGGTCGCGGGTCCGCATCCCTATCCGACGCTGGTCCGCGACTTCCAGTCGATCATCGGCAATGAGACCAAGGCGCAGATGCAGGAGATCGAAGGCCGCCTGCCGGACTCGCTGGTGGCCTGCATCGGCGGCGGCTCCAACGCGATGGGCCTTTTTCATCCGTTCCTCGACGATTCCACCGTCGAGATCTTCGGCGTCGAAGCTGCGGGCCACGGGCTGACGCAACTGCATGCGGCGTCGATCGCGGGCGGTCGTCCCGGCGTGCTGCACGGCAACCGCACCTATCTCCTGATGGACGCCGACGGCCAGGTCCAGGACGCGCATTCGATCTCCGCCGGGCTCGACTATCCCGGCATCGGCCCCGAGCACTCCTGGCTGCACGAGATCGGCCGCGTGAACTATCTCTCCGCGACCGACGACGAGGCGCTCGCAGCGTTCCAGGTGCTGTCAAAGCTGGAAGGCATCATCCCCGCGCTCGAACCGGCACATGCCATCGCCAAGGTGATGGAGCTCGCGCCGAAGCGGACCAAAGATCACCTGATGGTCGTCAACCTCTCCGGCCGCGGCGACAAGGACGTCCCGCAGGTCGGCGACATCCTGAGGGGCAAGAGCAAGTGACCACGCGTATCGACACCCGCTTCGCCGAGCTGAAGAAAGCCGGCCGCGCGGCCTTCGTCACTTTCGTGATGGCCGGCGATCCCGATCCGGCCACCTCGCTCGAGATCATCAAGGCGCTGCCGAAGGCGGGCGCCGATGTGATCGAGCTCGGTATGCCCTTCACCGATCCGATGGCCGACGGTCCGTCGATCCAGGCGGCAGGCCTGCGCGCGCTTAAGGCCGGCATGACGCTGAAGAAGACGCTCGATCTCGTGCGCGGCTTCCGCAAGGACGACAATGCCACGCCGATCGTGCTGATGGGCTACTACAACCCGATCTACATCTATGGCGTCGACAAGTTCTTAGGTGATGCGAAGAGTGCCGGCATCGACGGCCTCATCATCGTCGACCTGCCGCCGGAAGAGGACGACGAGCTCTGCCTGCCCGCGATGAAGGCCGGCCTCAATTTCATCCGCCTGGCGACGCCGACCA
This sequence comes from Bradyrhizobium sp. BWC-3-1, assembly GCF_032917965.1. Lineage (NCBI taxonomy): Bacteria > Pseudomonadati > Pseudomonadota > Alphaproteobacteria > Hyphomicrobiales > Nitrobacteraceae > Bradyrhizobium > Bradyrhizobium sp. BWC-3-1. The sequence continues at coordinate 103,628 of NZ_CP136625.1, read as the reverse complement.
CCGACGACAAGCGCCTGCCGGCCGTGCTCGCGAACACGTCAGGCTTTGTCTACTATGTCTCTATCGCCGGCATCACCGGTGCAGCGGAGGCGGACGCCAATGCCGTCGGCGACGCGGTCGCGCGCATCAAGCGGCATACCAAGCTCCCGATATGCGTCGGTTTCGGCATCCGCACGCCGGAGGCGGCGCGCGCCATTGCCGAAAAGGCCAATGGCTCGGTAGTCGGCACCGCGCTGGTCGATGCGCTCAAGAACAGCCTCGATGCGGAAGGGCGCGCGACGGCCAAAACCGTCAACGCCGTCGCCGAGCTGACGGCGGCACTGGCCCAGGGCGTCAAGGGCGCGCAACAGGCGGCGGAATAGGCCTTAATTCCGCTGCCAAGTCCGACGAGCAAGGCGGACGATACGGCGGCTTGCCGGGCCGGGTCCCGGCCGCCATATATCCCTTCAGGTGGTCCCCAGGCGGGATCGCACATCGGAGCAAACCATGAACTGGCTTACCAATGTGGTCCGGCCGAAGATCCGCAACATGCTGCGGCGGGAGACGCCGGAGAATCTGTGGATCAAGTGCCCGGATTCCGGACAGCTCGTGTTCTACAAGGACGTCGAGGCCAACCAGTTCGTCATCCCCGGCTCGAACTATCATATGCGCATGAATGCGGTGGCGCGTCTGAAGTCGATTTTCGACAATGAGACCTGGTACGACGTCGCGCTGCCTGACGTCACGCCCGATCCGCTCAAGTTCCGTGACGAGAAGAAGTACGTCGATCGCATCAAGGATGCCCGCGCGCGGACCAATCTGAACGACGCGATCAAGGTCGGCTACGGCAAGCTCGAAGGTGCCGCCGTCGTCGTCGCGGTGCAGGATTTCGACTTCATGGGCGGCTCGCTCGGCATGGCCGCGGGCGAAGCCATCGTGCGCGGGCTCGAGCTCGCGGTCGAGAAGAAGTCACCCTTCATCGTGTTCGCCGCCAGTGGTGGCGCGCGCATGCAGGAAGGCATCTTGTCGCTGATGCAGATGCCGCGCACCACGGTCGCGGTGCAGATGCTGCGTGAAGCAAAACAGCCCTACATCGTCGTGCTGACCAACCCGACCACCGGCGGCGTCACTGCGTCCTATGCGATGCTCGGCGACGTGCAGATTGCCGAGCCCGGTGCGCTGATCGGTTTTGCCGGCGCGCGCGTGATCGAGCAGACCATCCGCGAAAAACTCCCCGAGGGGTTTCAGCGCGCCGAATACCTCAAGGAGCACGGCATGATCGACATGGTCGTGCATCGCCACGAATTGCGCCCGACCCTGGCGCGGCTCTGCCGACTGTTGACCAGGGCACCTGCGCTTGAGGCCGCATCACAGCCGGTACAGCCGGTCGTCAGTCCGGCGCAGATCGTATCGGCTCCCGAAACGGCGCCGGCCGCGCCGCACGCGTGAACGCTTCCTCTGACAGCGCAAAGCCGCCGCTCGGCGAATTGATCGGGCGGCTGTCGGCCCTGCATCAGAAACGCATCGATCTCGGGCTGGAGCGGATGCACCGCCTGCTCGAGCGGCTCGGTCACCCCGAGCGCAAGCTGCCGCCGGTGATCCACATCGCCGGTACCAACGGCAAGGGCTCGACGCTCGCTTATCTGCGCGCGACGCTGGAGGCAGCTAACCTGCGCGTCCACGCTTACACTTCACCCTATCTCGTTCGCATCAACGAATGCTTCCGGCTCGGCCGCGTCGGGGGCGGCGTGCTGGTCGGCGACGACGAGTTGCGCGCGGCACTGGAAGAGGTCGAGCGTGTCAATGCCGGCGAGCCGGCCACCGTGTTCGAGCTCAAGACGGCGGCTGCATTTCATCTGTTCGCGCGGAACCCGGCCGATGTGGTTCTGCTGGAGGTCGGCCTTGGCGGCCGGCTTGATTCAACCAATGTGGTTGACGCGCCGGCGGCCTGCGTGATCACGCCTGTCAGCATGGACCACATGGATTTGCTCGGTGACACCTTGACGTCGATCGCGGGCGAAAAGGCTGGGATCATCAAGTGTGGCGTGCCCGTGGTTTGCGCCGAGCAGCCGGCTGAGGCGATGGCCGTGATCGAGGCGCAGGCCAGGCGCATGCGCGCGCCATTGTTTGCCGCGGGCGAGAGCTGGCATGTCAATGTCGAGAACGGGCGGCTGGTTTATTCCGATGAGCGCGGCTTGATGGATCTCACAGCGCCGCGCCTGTTCGGCCGGCACCAGTTCGACAATGCCGGTCTCGCCATCGCGACGTTGCGGGCCACCAACGCCTTCAAGATCAACCAGGCGGCGTTCGAGGCGGGGATCGTCGGTGCGGAATGGCCGGCGCGGATGCAGCGCATCGCTTCGGGCGAGCTGCTCGCTCTCGGCCCGCAGGGCTCGGAGATCTGGCTCGACGGCGGCCACAATGCGGAAGGCGGCCGCGTCGCGGCGGCCGCGCTCGGCGATCTCGAAGAGCGGGTGTCGCGGCCGCTGGTCGTGATCGCGGGCATGATGGCCAACAAGGACGCGAAAGGCTTTCTCGCCAATTTCGCCGGTCTGACCCGTCACATCATCGCGGTGCCGATTCCCGACACCGACAACGCGATGCCGGTCGACCGCCTTACGGATGCCGCGCGCAGCCTCGGCATGCGCGTCGAGCCCGCGCCCGGCGTGGAGGCCGCACTGCGCACCTTGGCGAAGCTCGCCTACGAAGTGCCGCCGCGCATTCTGATCACCGGCTCGCTCTATCTCGCCGGCCACGTGCTCGCCATCAACGGCACGCCTCCTGTATAGTCTTCGCTCCATCCGAGCTACGGGAAGACCCATGCGTTTTGCCGCGATTGCCGACGTTCACGGAAACTACCTCGCGCTGGAAGCTGTGCTCGCCGACATCCGCGCGCAAGGCGTCTCCGAGATTGTCGATCTCGGCGACATGCTGAGCGGCCCGCTTGATGCGCGCCGAACCATCGAAATCCTGATGAAGCTCGATGCCGTGCACGTGCTCGGCAATCACGATCGCTATCTGCTCGACCGTGCGCCCGAGAAGATGGGCTCGTGGGATCGCCCGGCCCATGCAGCGCTCAATGCCGCGCAACTCGACTGGCTGCGCGCGCAGCCGATGACGCGCGTCTTTCGCGAGCAGATTTTCATGTGTCATGCGACTCCCGACAATGACGAGGTGTATTGGCTCGATACCGTGCATCCCGACGGCGCGGTGGCGCTGTCGCCGCTCGATCGCATCGAGCAGTTTGCGCAAGGTATCGCGCAATCACTGATCCTGTGCGCCCACACCCATCTCGCCCGTGCCGTGCGACTTCGCGACGGAAGGCTGATCGTCAATCCCGGCAGCCTGGGCGGCCCGGGCTTCCGTGACAAGCATCCGTTCCCGCATGTCGTGGAGGCCGGCACGCCGCACGCGCGCTATGCGATCCTTGAGCTAACCGATGGTGCCTGGCAGGTCACGTTCCGCCATGTGGTCTATGATCACGAGGCGATGGCCACGCTCGCTCGCCGCAACGGCCAGCCGGAGTTGGCGAATGCGCTGGCGACGGGATGGATCGGATAGTTGCCGCTCCATCCGGGCGACCGGCTACGGCTGTTTTAGCAGCTTCATCGGATCCACCGCCTTCTGCTTCAGCTGCTCGAAGCTGCATTGCCGCGGGGCCTTGTCGGGGCGCCAGCGCAGGATCGAGGTGCCGTGGCGAAAGCGCTCGCCGCTGAAATGATCATAGCAGACCTCGATCACGAGTTTCGGTTTGAGCGGACACCACTTCGCCGAGCGCTCGGTGGACCAGCGGCTGGGGCCGCCCGGCGCGTTGCCGGTGAAGCCGGGCTCGCCGATCAACGCCTCAAGCCGATCGGTCAGGTCAGGCTTTTCCGCCGCTTTGATCGCCGAGGTGAAGCCGACATGGTGCAGGAGACCATCGTCATCGTAAAGCCCGAGCAGCAGCGAACCGACCACGCTCCGGCCGGCGATCTTGTTGGTCGCATAGCGGAAACCGCCGACCACGCAATCGGCGCTGCGGAATTTCTTGATCTTCTGCATGCCGTCGCGATTTCCCGCCTGGTAGGGCAGGTCGACGCGCTTGGCGATGACGCCGTCCGAGCCGCCGCCGGATTGCGCCAGCCATTTCTTCGCAATGGCGTAGCTCGTCGTCGCCGGTGAGAGGCGGAAGATGCTGCCTTTCAGATTGGCCTTGGCAAACGCTTCCAGCGCCGGTCGCCGCTCCCTCAGCGGTTGCCCGGCAAGCTGCTTCTCCCTGGCCGTCGCAAGCAGATCGAAGGCGAGATAGAGCGCCGGCGTCTCCTCCGAGAGTTTCTTCACGCGGCTCGCCGCAGGGTGAATGCGTTGCAGCAGCGCGTCGAAGGAAAACCCCTTGCCGTGCGGCACGACGATCTCGCCGTCGAGGGTGAAGCGATCCGCCTTCAGCTTCAGCGCCGCGGCGACGATCTCGGGGAAATAACGCGCAAGGTCTTCACCGGATTTCGAGCGCAGATCAATGCTGCCGCCGTTGCGCGAGAGCAGGCAACGAAAGCCATCCCATTTCGGCTCGTATTGCCACTCCTTGCCGCGCGGGATCGCGTCGACCGAGCGCGCCTCCATCGCCACGAGGGGGTCCGACTTTCGCGCGCGTTTTGCGGGAGGAGGAGGCAACAGGCGGGACTCATCATACGCTGGACATGTCCCATCAACGCGAAACGGCCGACTTTCGCCGGCCGTTTCCAAAAATAATCTTGCGCGCGGCGGATCAGACCGCGGAAGTGATCCACTGCTGCAGCTTCGCCTTCGGCGCCGCGCCGACCTGGCGGGAGGCCATCTCGCCGCCCTTGAAGATCATCAGGGTCGGGATCGACATCACGCCATATTTCGACGCGGTCTTCGGGCTCTCGTCGACGTTGAGCTTCACGATCTTGACCTTGTCGCCCATCGCGCCGGCGATCTCGTCGAGCGCGGGTGCGATCATGCGGCAGGGGCCGCACCATTCGGCCCAGAAATCGACGACCACGGGGCCGTTTGCCTTGAGCACTTCGGCTTCGAAATCGGTGTCAGAAACCTTACCAACGGCCATGGGAGTACCTCGTACCTGAGAGAACGGCGCGACGGGAATCGCGCCAAGATCATGGCGTCAACCTATGAATGGCTCCTTGCCGGGTCAAGGACGCTCACACCGAGATGAAGAGATGCCAGCGCCGCGTCCAGCGCGGGAGCCGAAATCTCCATATATTCAAGGGCCTCGGTCCAAAGCAGGGCGGCGCGGACAGGCTTTTGGGGATAAAGCCGCGATAGCACCGCCCGATAGAGCGCAAGCTGCCGGACATAGGCGGCGGGCGCCGCATCGGCGCTCCTGGGAGCCGCCTGATTGGTCTTGAAATCGACGATGAGGACCTCATCCGGCCGAACGACCAACCGGTCGATCTGCCCCGACACCAGCGCCCGGGCGTGGCCCGGCCGTTCCAGCCGGCCGACGATCGCGACCTCCGCCCGGCTGCCGGCCGCAAACACGGGCGCAAACCGTGGCTCGGCGATCAAGCCGAGCACCTTGTCGGCCAGCGCGGTCCGGTCGGCCTCCGCCCAATCCGCCGCGTTGCGCGCCATGAAGCCGAGCGCGGCCTCGCGTCGGCGCTCAGTGGCGATGTCGGGGAGCGATTGCAATAGCCGGTGCACCAGCGTGCCGCGTTGCAGCGCGAGCGCGCGGGACTGCACTGATTCGCCCGACTGCACGGCGCGGCCGTCCCCGGACGGCTGGCCGGAGGGGCGCACCGGATCGTCGTCGATGGTGTCGCGCGGTGCCGGCGTCCGCAGCCAGTCCGGGAGCGCGGTCGCCTGGTCCAACGAGGCCGCGGGCGTGCCCAGCGCCACGACATCCTCCGGTCGGGAGAAGCGCGTCGCCTTTCCCAGCGGCGTCTCGATCGTCTCCTTCGTCAGGCCCGAGCCGGCGAGCCCGGTGTCGACCAGATCGTACCAGCTCAGCTTGCGAACCGTCTTCATGTTGCCGGGCATGCAGCCGCCGACGATGAGCCGGTCGGCGGCGCGCGTCATCGCGACGTAGAGCAGGCGGCGATATTCGTCCTCGGTCTCCTCGAGCATCGCCTTGCGCGCCTCGACGACGGGTTTGGGATCATCCGCCTTGCGTCCGGCCCAGACCACCACCTCGCCGCCATTGCCGCGCGGGACATGGATCAGCCGCAGCCGCTGCGAATCCGCTGGCGACGATGTAGTGTCGACCATGAACACGACCGAGGCCTCCAGGCCCTTGGCGCCGTGCACGGTCATCACCCGCACCTCATCGCGCGAGATCTCCATGTCGCGCTTCACCTCGGTATCGGCCGAGCGCAGCCAGGCCATGAAACCCTGCAGCGAGGCGGGCGCCTTGCGCTCGTAGTTCAGCGCCAGCTCCAGGAACTCATCGAGCGCGTCATTGGCCTCATGACCGAGCCGGCGCAGCATGCGCGCGCGTCCGCCGTCTCCCCCGAGCAACCAGGCGTAAAAGGCGAACGGCGTCTCCTCGCGGGCTCGGATTTCGCAGGCTTCGAGGCGTCGCAGGGCCGCAGCGAATGTCTCGCTTGTCGGGGCATGTTCGCCGAGCGCGCGACGCAGCGATCCCTTGCGGTCATGGGCCAGCTGGAACAGATCGTCGTCATCGAGCCCGAACAGCGGGCTCTTCAGCGCCACCGCGAGCGCGAGATCGTCTTGCGGCAGCAGCAGCGCATCGGCGAGATTCATCAGGTCGATGATTCCGATGTGCTCGGTGAGCTTGAGCCGATCGGCGCCGGCGACCGGAACGTTGGCGTGCTTCAGCGCCTGGATCACCGCGTCGAACGCATTGCCGCGCCGGCGCACCAGGATCAGCATGTCGCCATAGCGTAGGGGACGCCGCTCGCCTTCGTGCCCGGTCAGCGTGCCGCTTTCGACCAGCCGCTTGATCTCGGTCTGGATCCGGCGCGCGAGCTTCACCTCGGGGCTGGTGGCGGCGACCCCGTCGAACGGTGCGCGCCAGCCCTCGATCTCCTGCCTGTCGTCGGCTTCCGCCAGGTCCCACAGCTCGATCACGCTGGGGCCGGCATCGCCGAGTGCATTGTGCAGGGGATGACCGGTCTCGACCGAATGGATGCTCTTGTAGATCGCGGGCTCGCGGAAGACGTGGTCCACCGAATGCAGGATCGCGGCGCCGGAGCGGAACGAATAGGTGAAGGCGACCGGATCGAATTTCAGTCCGGCCCCCGTGAACTTGCGGTGCAGTTCGCGCCGGCGCGCATCGAATTCCCGGGGCTGGGCGCCCTGAAAGGAGAAAATCGACTGCTTTTCGTCGCCGACAGCAAAGACGGTGCGGTTCAGGCCTTCGCGCGCACCTTCGCCGGCTGTGAATTCCGAGATGATGTGCGCGACGATGTCCCATTGCCGCGGGCTGGTGTCCTGGGCCTCGTCGATCAGCACGTGATCGACGCCGCGGTCGAGCTTGTAATGCACCCAGCCCGAGGAAACGCGATCGAGCATCGCCAGCGTCTTGTCGATGAGGTCGTCATAGTCAAGCAGCCCGCGCTCCTGCTTCTCGCGGCGGTAGTTTGCGGCAGCCGCGGTCGCGATATGCAGCAGGGCCGCGGTGCGGTCTCGCATGGTGACCGCACGGCGCGTCTCGATTAACCCACTGACGCGCTGCGCCTCGTTCTCGAACAGGCGGGCGACGGACGGGTTGTGATCGCAAAACTTCTTGGTCAGCACCGCCTTGCGCGGCAGCTTTTCGTCCGTGAGGAAGACGCTGAGATAGGCATCGACCTGCGCGGCGCCGGAAAAGACCATTGCCTCGCGAAGCCGGCAGGCCTGGTCGTTGTCGGACTTGCTGCCGTCCTCCAGCGCAACGGCGATGTCGTCCCAGCGCGATCGCGGCAGGAACGGACCGTCGACAATCTCGGTCTCGATGTCCTCGATCCGATCGTTCGCGTCCACCCCCAACGCCGCTGCCATCTGCGCGGCAGCCAGCTCCGCGCTGCCGGCTTCATCGGTCCAGGCCATGAAGTGATCGCGGCTCAGGCAAGCCTCGCGCACCACTTCCTTGAAGGTGACATCGGCGGCGCTCGCCATCGCGGTCAGCAGCGCGCGGCCGGTGACGCTGTCAGGATCGCGCGCGGCCTCCAGCAGCACCTTCAGATTGGCGCGCTCCATCATGTCGGTCTGGTCGCGCTCGTCGATCACGGCGAAGCGCGCGGGGACATTGGCCTCGAACGGAAACTGCTGGAGCAAACGCGTGCACAGCGCGTGGATGGTCTGCACCTTGAGCCCGCCGGGCGTCTCCAGCGCACAGGCGAACAGCTTACGTGCGTCGCGCCGCAATTTTGTAGTGGGGTGCGGGATGCCGACCGCGCGGATCGCCGCATCGAGTGCCGTGTCGTCGAGCGTCACCCAATGCCCGAGCGTGGTGAACACGCGCTCGGCCATGTTGGCGGCGGCCGCCTTGGTGAAGGTGATGCAGAGGATCTTTTCCGGCGGCACGCCCGCGAGCAGCAGGCGGATCACGCGCTGCACCAGCACATGCGTCTTGCCCGAGCCGGCATTGGCCGACACGAAGGCCGACGCGGACGGGTCCGATGCGCGCGCTTGCCTGGCGCGCACCTCATCCGGGATGGGGCGCGGTGCCTTCACCATTCCTCGATCCCCAATCCGCCGGCCGCGGACCATTCCTTGATCCGGGCGAGATCGTCATAGGCGCCGTAGCGGTTGGTCCACATCGGCAGGTTCAACGAGGTATAGGGCTGGTTCTCGTCCTCGAAGGCGCGAATCAGCGCCTCGAGCTTGGCCCTGGCCTCGGCAGCCGCGGTGTCCGGCGGCTGCGGCTCGTCGCCCTGCTTGAACTTGAGTTCGAGAATGCGTTCTTCGCCCGGCGGATTGTTGCCGCTCAGGCGAACATAGACGAGCTGGCTCACGGACGCGCCGGCATCAATGTCGGGAAAACCACCCTCGCGCAGGATCGCGGCTTCCAGCGTGAGCTGCGGCGACAGGCCCATGCGGACCTGCTTGCCGGTCGGTGGCTGGCCGGTCTTGTAGTCGAGGATGGCGTAGCCGCCGCCCCGGCGCCGTTCGATGCGGTCGGCGCGCGCGGAGAGACGGAAGCTGCGCCCATGGTCGAGCGGGATCGAGATCTCGCCGCGAGTTTCCGCGGCGATCGCCTCGATCGCGTCGCGCCGCGCCGTCTCCCATTCGCCGAACCAGCGTGCGATGCGCTGGAAGCGCGGCCACCACAGCGCCCGCGCCTCGGGTCGCTCCATCAGCGGCTCAAAGTATTTTTCGCCGATCGCGCGCAGCACGCGCGCCGGATCGTCGGGCAGATCGGTGGCGTAGCGTTCCGTGAACTCTCCGAGCGCATCGTGGATCGCCGAGCCGCGGTCGGCGGCCGACAGCGGCATGTCGACGGGATCGAGCGCGTCGAGCCGCAAAATGTGTTTTGCGTAGATCGTATAGGGATCGCGCAGCCAGTCCTCGATCCCAGTCACAGACATCCTGAGCGGCCGGGTCGCGCGTGGCGGTCGCGGCTCGGGCTGCTTGATCGGCCTCACCTCGTCGGGCTGGTCCAGCGCGGCTGCGAACTGCACGTATTTCTCGCCCGCGCGAATCGCGGCCTTCCAGTGCGCATCGCCCGCGACCGCCTCCAACCGGTGCAGGAAGCGCGAGGCAACCGCCGGGGCACCGCCAGCCTTGGCGGAGTGGGTGAGGATGACCTCGTCGCCGCCCAGCAGTTGCGCAAAATCATGCGCGGAGAGGCCGATACGGCGTTCCGGCAGATCGAGGCCCAGCTGGTGCCGCATCGGCCGGCTCAGCCACGGATCGATGCGCGGCGCCGGTGGCCAGACCCCCTCGATCAGCCCGCCGACGATGATGCGGTCGGCCTGCATCAGGCGTGATTCCAGCGGTCCGTAGATCTGGAGCCGCGCGCCTGGCCTGTCCCGCCGCCGCACCGCGCGATCGCTGAACGCGGTCTGGAACACGTCTGCGTAGTCGGGCAGCGTGACCATCAGTCCGCTGGTCGTGCCGCCGCGCAGGAGATCGTCGAAGGCGCTCGCGAGCGCGAGGCCCTCGCGGTCCTCGAAGGCCACGGAAATGCCCTGCTCGTCGCGCGACAGTTCGATCATGATCTCGCGATGCCGATGCGCGAGTTCGGCGAAGTCATACGGTTTTGATGACGCAAGACTCTCGATCGGCGCCAAGGCTTGTCGTAAGGCATCGATCAGCGCCTGGATGCGATCGAGGTCTTCCGCCTTGAGACGTGCGCGCGGCTCGGCCTTATGCAGCGCGGAGACTTCGCTGCGCCACAGCTTGGTCAGCTCCTCGCGAAAGCGATTGAATTCGCGCAAGAGGCCGGCGGTGCCTGCAGGCGGGCGCGTGCCGCGCAACAAGGCGAGCTCCAGGCCTTCGATCGCAGCCTTCCATGCGCCAGGGGCCCGGCCGAGCCGGCACAGCGGATGCTTCAACATTGCGAGCAGCGTCGGCGGCTCCAGTCCCTTGGTCGCAGCCTCAGCTGTCAGTCGGGCAAAGACGCCGGCGGAGGTTTCCATCAGGACGTCGCCGCCGGAATCGTCGAATGCGAGATCCCACCGGGTCAGCGCGGCCATCACCCGCCGCGCCAGGGCGCGATCGGGCGTGACAAGTGCGGCGGATTTGTCGAGGTGCCGCGCCTCGCGCATCGCAATGGCGATGGCGAGCGCTTCCATTTCAGGGTTGGGAGCTTCGACAACCGCGAGGTTCTTCATGCCGCCGGTGATCTTTAAGGCCACATCCGGCTGCTTCAACCGGTCGTGCCAGATCTCGGTCTTGGCCGATGGCCGCATCGATTCGGAGGCGAGCAGATCGCGACCGCCTTCCGCCGGAGGCTTGAGGATATCGACGTCGCTGCGCTTGATGCCAAAGCGATCCAGCAGCGCGTGCATGGCATATTGCGGATGGTTCGAGACCGGATGCTCCGCAAACTTGCCGAGCGCATCGCGGACGCCGCCGATGCTGCGCCAGGCATCGTCATCGAGATCAGTGTCGAGGCCGGGCAGCACCACGGCGCCATGCGGCAGCGAAGCGACTGCGTGGAGAAATCTTGCCGTGGCCGGCATCGAGCCGGTCGAACCGGCCGCGATCACGGGGCCATGGCGATGCACGGTCAGCCGCCTGGCTTCGGCATTGATCAGGAGGTCGCGGCGGGCAGCGGGTTCGATGCGTTTGATTTCGGCGAGATGACCGGGCCAGGCGATGCGCGCGATGCGCAGGAATTCGAGCGAATGCTGCCAGTAGCGGTCGAGCATATCGGGCACGAGGCCATCGAGCGCGCTCCAGTCGACGCCGCGCGTGACCATGTCGTCGATCAGCCGCGCGAGATCGGAAGCGAGCGCCAGCGTCGATGCGGGGCCGCCGACGACCAGCGGAGACAGCACCGGACCCTTGGCCCAGGCCGCGACGAGTTGCGCCAGTGTCAGCCGCCGTTCGAGCTCGCCGAGCCGCGGCGGAATGTCGAGCGGCGTTGCGCCGGAAAACTGTTCGCCCTCATCGGCGAAAGCGAGCTCATCCTCGTCGATGTCGCCGAGCGCGACGATCCGCGGCAGCACGACAGCATCCGCCTTCATCTCGTCGAGGAAGATCTCGCGGACGACGCGCATGGCGCGCCGTGTCGGCAGGTACAGTGTGGTATCCGCCAGCCGTGCCGGCTCCTTGCGTGCCTCAAAGCCCTCGACCAGCCGGCCGTCGAGCAAGCCTGAGACGACGGTGCGCAGGAACGGAACTGAGATGGGAACGCTGAAAACGCGCATGAGCTGCCTGATTCGGGAATCAGGCGCCAATATAGGGAGGCGGAGTCAAATGGTCATGGGCGGAGGTGGGATAGTCCCCGCTGTTTGCCGGACCAGAACAGGTGCCGTAGGGGACAATGGCGCAGCCCTACGCCACGCTCTCCAGAAACGCCTCTTCCGCCGCGTGCACGGCATCAGGCGTGCCGACATGCATCCAGACGCCGTCGAGGCGAAGGCCGAACAGCCGCTCCTGCTCGTTGGCACGATCGAACATCTTGGTCAGCGAGAACTCGCCCGCGGGGGCATCGGCGAAGATCGACGGCGACAAAATCGCAGCGCCGGCATAGACGAACGGAACGACCTCTTTTTCCTTGCGCTTGCGCAGGGCACCGTCGGCCAGCATGCCGTAATCGCCGCGGCCGCTATAGCCGATGCTGGTCGCCGTCGGCGCCATCAGCAGCAAAATGTCCATCCGCGCGGGATCAAAGTTTTCGGCGAGCCGCGTCAGGTTGGAGCGTACGCCGTCGATCCACAGCGTGTCGGAATTGACGTGAAAGAACGGTGCGTCCCCGAGCAGCGGCAGTGCCTTGACCACGCCGCCGCCGGTGCCGAGCACCTGGTCGCGCTCGTCCGAGATGGTCACGCGCGGATGCTGGCGGGATGCGGTGTGATCGATGATCTGGTCCGGCAGGTAATGCACGTTGACCACCGCCTCGCTCACGCCGGCCCGACCGAGCTTGTCGAGCACATGGTCGAGCAGCGGCTGGCCGGCCACCGGAACCATCGGTTTCGGCATCTTGTCCGTCAACGGACGCATGCGCAGGCCGAACCCTGCGGCGAGCACCATGGCTTTGGTCGGTTTGACGGGCATCCTTCGCTTTCTCAGACCTACTGATCTCGCGTTCGCAGCAATCCTAACATGAGGTTCGACCGACCGCACCGCGTCTTAACCGCCTTAACCACCTGCCGTGACGCTTGTACGACAGGTGTTGCCGTTACGCCCCGATGGACGTTGACCGCGTCTTTTTCTTCTTGTCGCCGAGCTTGAGAAAGTTGACGCCGATCTGGTCGCCATTGACCCAGGCGAGCTCGCAGCGTCGGTATGCAAGTCCGGTGGACGATAGCAGCAGAAAAAACTCCTTGAGATGCAAGCCTTCGACCGAGCCGTCGATGGTCAATTTGGCGCCGCTGTCGGAGACGTCCTCCATGGTGCAGTCGCGCCGCCAGGTGCCGTCGATACCCATCATCTGGGGCGCGATCCCGCGCTCGAAAACAACCCGGCTGCTGCCGCGCTGGTCCGTCTTCACCGCCATCTGCCCTGCTCCAGCCCGTAATCATCCGGCTGCTCCGCCGCCAGATTACCGGCGTCTTGGCTAACAGCCGGTAAATCGAGCCCTGAATCAGCCTTTTCAGCCCCTACTAGCCTTTTCAGCCTTGGGCCTCAGCCTTGGGCCTGCCTTTGGGGCGGCGGGACGTTGGCGAGATACCAGTCGCGCAGATGGGCGAGCGCGGGATGCGCCAGGGAGCGCTGGAGATAGGTCCAGATCCGCGGCTGGTGACGCAGATAATGCGGCTTGCCGTCGCGGCGGTTGAGGCGGGCAAAGGTGCCGAGCAGACGCGTGTTCCGCTGCGCCGACATGATGGCGTAGAGCTCGGCGAAGCCGGCCGCATCGAAGCTCGCCTCGCTGGCGCGGCGCGCCTTGATGTAGCGCGACAGCAGCGTCAGCTCGATCGCCTCGGGCACGTCGATGCGGGCGTCCTGGAGCAGCGACACCACGTCGTAGGATTGCGGCCCCAGCACGGTGTCCTGGAAATCGATCACGCCGACGCGTTCGATGCCGGTGCGATTGCTGAGCCAGATCAGATTCGGCGAGTGATAATCGCGGATGATCCAGGTCTTCGGCGCGGCCTGCGCCTTCTGCAGCAACTCGCGCCACATGGCGAAAAATTCGGCGCGCTTCGCGTCGTCCAGCGGCGCGTTGCGATCAGGCAGGTACCATTCCGGCATCAAGCCGATTTCGATCAGCAGCGCCTCGATATCGAAGACGGGAATGGCGTAGGTCTGCCGCCCGAGCGGCAGCGTTTGCGGCAGCGTCTTGCCGTGCAGCACGGCCAGCAGATCGGCCGCGGCTTCGTAGCGTTCGGCGATCGGGCGCGGCGGATCGCCCTCGATCACGCCTTCGGTGCCGAAGTCTTCGCTGATCAGGAACCCGTGGTCGAGGTCGGAATGATGGATCGCGGGCGCCGAGATTCCCTGCGCGCGCAGGCCCTCGTCGATGGCGACGAAGGGTTTGATGTTTTCGGCGAGATGCACCGCGGCGCTGTAGGATTTTCCGTTGTACATCGCAGCACCATCGGGGCGCTGCGGCGAATTCATGAGGATGACGATCTCGTCGTCGCGCTGCAGCCGCGCATAGGAGCGCGTCGAGGCGTCGCCCGCCATGCGTTTGCGCGTTGCCTCCATGTAGCCGGATGCATCGAGGAATTCGCGCAGCGCCTGCAGCCGCGCGACGATGGCGGCAGCCTTGCCATGGCCGGTGATGTCGGCGGCGCGTGCATTCGAGCCCAGCGCCGGCCGGTGCGTCAGCGCGATGTCGATGCGGTCTTGAGGCATCGCCGACGGCGCGCGCTCCGGCCATTCGATCAGGACGAGGGTTGCTTCCGGCAGCGGCGACAGCCCGATCTCTTCGAGCTCGCTCTCGTCCTCGACGCGGTAGAGGTCGGCATGCATCACCGGGAACGGTGGCAGCTCGTAGCCCTGCACCAGCGTGAAGGTCGGGCTCGGCACTTCCAGTGCATCGTCACCGGCGAGGTAGCGGATCATGGCCCGCGCCGCCGCGGTCTTGCCGGCCCCGAGATCGCCGGTGAGCGTGATGACATCGCCGGGGCCGACCAGCAGCGCGAGGTCGGCCATCAGTTGCGCAGTGGCTGTCTCGTTGTGGAGCGCGACGGCGAATGTGGTTGGCGCAGTCATTCGGCGGCGTCGCGATGCGCCGCCTGGTCGGTCGGGAAGTCACAGATCACCACCGTGCCCCTGCCCACGATCGAATCCACCCGGATATTGCCGCCATGCAGCTCGACGAAGGAGCGCACCAGCGACAGGCCGAGCCCGGCGCCGCGATGACGCGAGCCTTGCGAGCGGCTCTCGAACCAGTTGAACACCTTGTCCTTCATGTCGGCAGGTATTCCAGGCCCGGAATCTGTCACGGTGAAGACCACACTGCGTTCGGTGCGGCGGGCGCTGATGCCGACGGTGGAATCCGGTGGAGAAAACCCGACGGCGTTGGCGAGGAGGTTATAGAGCACCTGCACCACGCGCTTCTCGTCGCCGGTGAAGCTGCCGACATCGGGCGCGATCTCGACCTTGAGGCGGATGCGGTCGGTGGCGAGCCGGTCCTGGAGACCCTCGGCGGCGAGCTCGATGGTCTTGCTGACGTCGACCGGACCGAGTTCCAGCTTCATGGCGCCGGCGTCGATGGTGGCGAGATCCAGGATGTTGTTGGTCAGCGCCAGCAGCGCATTGGTCGATTTGGTGACGTAGTCGAGATATTCGGCCTGTTTCGGGGTCAGCGGCCCGGTCGAGGGATCACTGAGGAAATGCGCAAAGCCAATGATGGTGGTGAGCGGCGAGCGCAGCTCGTAGGAGACGTGGTGGACGAAATCCACCTTCATCTGGTCGGCCGCCTCCAGCGCCTCGTTGCGCTCGCGCAGAGCGCGCTCGACGTTCTCGGTGTCGGTGATGTCCTGGAACGTCAGCATCGTGGCGCCGTCGTGCAGCGGCCGGATCATGCCGTCGAGCACGCTGCCGTCCTTGCGCTCAAGCTTCAGCGGAATGTCGGCGCGGCTCTCGATCGAGGTGACGGCCTCGCGGATCTGCCGCCAAACGATCGCGTCGTCGAACAGCTGATGGCACCAGCCCTCGACCGTCTGGATGTGCGGCTCGTCGCGCATGGCGTCAGCGGACAGCTTCCACATCCGGACGAACGCCGGGTTGAACAGCTGCGCCCTGCCATTGCTGCCGAACACCGCAACGCCCTCGGCGAGGCTATCCAGCGTCTCACGCTGGACCCGGATCATGCCGTCGAAGCGGCGGGCGAGCTCCAGGCTCTCGGTGACGTCGTCGAACAGATAGGTGACGCCGCCCTCGGGATTCGGCGTGGTGACGACGGAGAGCGCGCGCCCATCGGGCAGATACCAGGTGTCCTTGGCGGCCTCGACCGCCCGATAAGCCTCGTGCAGCTTGGCCTTCCAGGCGCGGAAGTCCGGCTGCTCCGGCAATTTGCGCGCGGCGCGAAGCTTGTCGAGCACGCTGGAATCATCGGGGTTGGCGTCGAGAAAGGTGCGGTCGAGGTCCCACAGCTGGCGGTAGGAATCATTGTAGAAGGCAAGCCGGCGCTGGCCGTCGAACACGGCAACGCCCGAGGAGAGCTGGTCCAGCGTACGGCGATGCGCCTCCGCCATCCGCACCAGCGCCGAGCTCAAGGCATCCGCCTCGCTGGCATCGATGGCAACGCCGACATTGCCGCCACCGACATTGACGGCGCGCACATCATAGATGCGCCGCTCGCCGCCGATCACGATCGGCAGCCGCGAGGTGAAATTGGCCGCTTCCTTCAGTCCCCGCTCCATCGCGGTGCGGTCGGCGCTGTCGAGCAGCTCGAGCTTGCGCTCCTGGGCGTCGGTGATGCTCGCCGCCTCGGTCGCACGGACATAGGCGGGATTGGCATAAGCCAGCGCGCCGTTCTCGCCCTTGGCCCAGATCGGCCAGGGGGCGGCGGTCGCGAAGCCGCGCAACATCTCCGTCTCGTCGGAAAGTGCCTTGTAACGCAGATTGGTCTCGGCCAGATCGCGGCGGAGCCCCGAGAGTTCGCGAATCCTGACGATGGCTTGGCCACCGATGGCGCGGCCGATGGCCTCCAGCGTGTGGCCATGCGCGGTGGTGAGCGTCAGCTGGAACCCGTCGCCGCGGTCGCGCAGCGCATCGACGGCGTGATCCATCTGCAGCGCCGGTTCCGGCGGCAACCAGGTTCCAAACGCGAGCACGCGCTGGGGAGAGGAGTCGCGCGGCAGCACCATGGAGATGTCACCGGAGATCTGCGCGCGATTGTCGCCGGCCGGCCAGGAGATCAGGATCTGCGGCTCGGCGAACAGCAATGCGCCGAAGCGGTCGGCCTGGAGCTGGAGTTCCCCGATCCGGGCGCGCAGCCGCGCCTCGTTCTTCGCCGTGCGCACGCGCGTGCGCATCAGGAGGATCGCGGCGACCACCGAGAAGCCGAGCAAGGCCAGCGCGGTGGCCAGCACCGCGAGCTCCTGCCGGTTGAAATCCAGCAACGTTGAGAGTGTGTCGACGAGGTCGGCGGCCTCAGCCGGCGCAGCCGGCAGCAGCGCTGCGAGAGCGCTTCCCAACAAGCCGTTGCGCACGAGCGATGTGCACGACAGCAGCGTCCGACGCATCGACACGATCACGCCTGACATAGTTGCCCCAAGATCGCACGAATTTGCGCGCGGCGACCCCCGTCGCGCGCGAATCAAACGACAATACCCTCACCGTGACTCCACCGGTAAGAGTCCAGATCGTGAACGCAACGGCGGTCCCAAAAAAATGCCGGAGGCGGTGTTCCAATTCACGTAGTTTCTCGGGTGATTCGGCAGGATGTGCCGTGTGTTAGCGGCCGGTCGAGCCGAATCCGCCGGTCCCGCGATCGGTCGCGGACAATGTCGACACGGGAACCAGCGCGGCCTGCACCATTGGCGCGATCACCATCTGCGCGATGCGCTCGCCGCGCTTGACCACGAAGGCGGTCTGGCCGTGGTTGATCAGGATCACCTTGATCTCGCCGCGATAGTCCGCGTCGATCGTGCCCGGTGAGTTCAGCACGGTGACGCCGTGCTTGGCCGCAAGCCCGGAGCGCGGCCGCACCTGCGCCTCGTAGCCGGGCGGCAACGCGATCGCGAGTCCCGTCGGCACCAGCGCGTATTGGCCGGACGCGAGCGTCAGCGGCTCGTTCTCAGGCACCGCCGCCATCAGGTCGAGACCGGCGGCATCATTGGTCTGATAGGCCGGCAGCGGCAGCCCCTCCGCATGGGGCAGGCGTTGCAGTTCGACGGTGACTTTGGTGCTCAAGATGCGGGCTCCCGGGATTTGCCGGTCACGCTCTTTGCGATATGCGCGACCAGTTCGATGGCGACCTGTTCCTTGGTCATCGCCGGCCAGGAATCAACTGCAAGCTCGCCATCCTTCTCACCGCTCTTGCGGCTGATGAGGTGCACGGTGTTGCGGTCCCCGCCCATGACGCCGGTTGCGGGGGAGACGTCGTTGGCGACAATCCAGTCGCAGCCCTTGCGGGCAAGCTTCGACTTGGCGTTGTCGATGAGGTGCTCGGTCTCGGCGGCAAAGCCGATCACCAGTGGCGGCCGCTGGTCGGTCAGCTTGGCGATCGTCGCGAGGATGTCGGGGTTTTCGACCAGCTGGAGCGGCGGCATGCCGGCCGAAGTCTTCTTCAGCTTCTGCTCGCCTTCATTGGCGACCCGCCAGTCGGCGACGGCGGCGGCGAAGATCGCGATGTCAGCGGGGAGCGCGGCCCGCACCTGCTCCAGCATCTGCCGTGCCGATTCCACATGCTTGACTGTCACGCCCTGGGGATCGCTGAGATCGACCGGGCCGCTGACCAGGATTACCTCGGCGCCCGCGGCCTGTGCCGCGGCGGCGATCGCAAAGCCCTGCTTACCGGAGGATCGGTTGGCGATGTAGCGCACCGGATCGATCGGCTCGTGGGTCGGACCAGCCGTGATCAGCACGCGCTTGCCGGCGAGGGGGCGCGGCACCGGCGGCCGCAGCAGTCGCTCGGTGGCAGCCGCAATTTCGATCGCCTCGGACATGCGACCGATGCCGGCTTCACCGGCTTCCGCCATCTCGCCGGAATTCGGCCCGATCAGCATCACGCCGTCGCGTTGAAGTTGCGCGACATTGCGCCGCGTCGCCGCGTTGTTCCACATCAGCGGGTTCATCGCCGGCGCGAGCAGGACCTTGCGGTTGGTCGCAAGCAGGATGGCGCTGGCGAGATCGTCGGCATGGCCGTTGGCCATTTTGGCCATCAAATCCGCGGTCGCAGGCGCCACCACGATCAGGTCGCACTCGCGCGCCAGCCGGATATGACCGGCGTCGAACTCGCTCTGGGGATCGAACAGGTCGGTGTAGACGCGCTCATGCGAGAGCGCGCTCACGGCCAATGCCGTGACGAATTGTTGCGCCGCCTTGGTCAGCACGCAGCGGACCTCGATCCGCCGCTCCTTGAGCCTGCGGATCAGGTCGAGCGATTTGTAGGCCGCGATCCCGCCGCCGATGATCAGGGTGACGTTGGCCTCGGGGAGGGCGCCGCTGCGCTGGGGCGTGGGGGTGGCGGAAGCCGCGGGCGGCGCCGTGAACGGCGTCAGGGGCTCCTCGCGGCCCTCGATCAGCTCGCCGAGGATGACCCGGACCTCTTCCTCGACCGACCTGCGGTTCCTGGCCGAGCGCAGCCTAAGGTAAGTTTTGATGCCTTCATCGAGCTTGCGAATGGTCAGGCTCGCCATGACGCCCCTCCAGCACAAATGATGGCGATGCTATCATTCGCATGATTGCACTGCAATCAAAGATTCCGGACGGCGATCAGGATGCCGATGAAGGTCGCGGCGATGATCCAGAGCGCCACGGTGCGCCAACGGTTCTTGCGGCCTTCGCTGCGGCCCATCGCCGCGATGCTCTCCGGCGACAGCCGGATGCCCTCCCGGGTCATGGTCTCCAGCTGTTCGAGCACCGCAACCGAGCGCGCGGCGATATCAGGCAGGCGCATCAGGATGCGCGCGAGATCGCCGGTGCCGGAGATCGCGCCCTGGACCCGGCCGATCGGACCGAGATTGCGCTCGATCCATTCCCGCACCACGGGGTCGGCGACCTTCCAGATGTCGAGCTTGGGATCGAAGCCGCGTGCCACGCCCTCGACCACCACCATGGTTTTCTGGAGCAGGATCAGCTCGGGCCGCGTGGTCATGTCGAACAGGCCGGTGACCTCGAGCAGCAGCGTCAGCAGCCGCGCCATCGAGATCTCTTCCGCCGTGCGGTTATGAATGGGCTCGCCGATGGCGCGGATCGCTTGCGCGAAGTTCTCGACCGAGTGATGCGCCGGGACGTAGCCTGCCTCGAAATGCACTTCCGCGACACGACGATAGTCGCGGGTGATGAAGCCGAGCAGGATTTCGGCAAGGAAGCGCCGCTCCTTCATGCCGAGCCGGCCCATGATGCCGAAATCAACCGCGACGAGGCGACCGGCGTCATCCAGGAACAGATTGCCCGGATGCATGTCGGCGTGGAAGAAGCCGTCGCGCAGCGCGTGGCGCAGGAAACTCTGAATCACCTTGCGGCCGAGATCGGGCAGGTCGACCTGCGACTCGGCCAGGCGCTTGTGATCGTTCAGCGCGATGCCGTCGATCCACTCCATCGTCAGCACGTTGTGCGTGGTGCGGTCCCAGTCCACGGTCGGTACGCGGAAATCAGGATCGTCGCGCGTGTTCTCCGCCATCTCCGACAGCGCCGCGGCCTCGAGGCGCAGGTCCATCTCCATCGCGACCGAGCGCGACATGGTGTTGATGACCTCGATGAGACGCAGGCGCCGCGCTTCGGACGAATAGGACTCGGCCTTGTATGCGACGAAGAAGAAGTCGGAGAGGTCGCGGCGGAAGCGTGCGGCCACGTTGGGGCGCAGCACTTTCACGGCGACTGCCTTGCGGATGCCATCGCGCAAGACTTCGCCGCGATGCACCTGTGCGATCGAGGCCGCTGCGACCGGCGCACTGAGGCTCGCGAATACGTCCGTCAGCGGACGCTCCAGCGACGTCGCGATCACGGCTTCCGCTTCGACTTGCGAAAACGGCGGCAGGCGATCCTGCAGGCTTTCCAGATCACGCGCCATGGCAACGCCGACCACATCGGGGCGCGTCGCCAGAAATTGCCCGAGCTTGAGATAGGCCGGGCCCATCCGGGTCAGCGCGCGCGACAGCCGAGGCCCGTCCTTAGGGCCGCCCCGTTCGACGATGCGCGCAAGCTTCAGCGCGAGCTGTCCGGGCGGCGGCACCAGGCTGGGATCGACGGCGCCGAACACGCCCTCGCGCGCGAATACGAACGCGGCGCGCATCAGGCGCGCACTATGGGTTATGGCAGAGATCACAAACGCCAGCCCGAATGCAGTGCGACGATGCCGCCGGACAATATCTGCCAGTTCACGCGGGCGAAGCCGGCATTACGGATCATATCGGCGAAGGCGTTGGGTCTTGGGAACTTGCGGATCGACTCGACCAAATATTGGTAGGACTCGGCGTCACCCGTGATCATGCGGCCGAGCGGCGGGATGACCTTGAACGAGAACAGGTCATAAAGACGATCGAGTCCGGGCATCTCGACGGTGGAGAATTCCAGACAGAGGAAGCGGCTGCCTGGCTTGAGCACGCGATAGGCCTCGGCCAGCGCGAGATCGATCCGAGGCACGTTGCGAATGCCGAAAGCGATCGTATATGCGTCGAAGCTGCGGTCGGCGAAGGCGAGCGCTTCCGCATTGCCCTCGACGAAATCGACCTGGGTCTTGAGATGCCGCTTTGCGGCGCGCTCGCGGCCTACCTCCAGCATCCCGGAATTGATGTCGCAGACGGTGGCATGGAAGCCGGGGCCTGCGGCCTTGGCGGCGCGGAACGAGATGTCGCCGGTGCCGCCGGCAACGTCGAGCAGCGCGAACCGCCGGTCGCCTCGCGGCGGGTCGAGCGCGGTGATCATGATGTCCTTCCAGACCCGATGCAGGCCACCGGACATCAAATCGTTCATCAAATCATAGCGCGACGCCACGCTGTGAAACACATCGTTCACCAGCGTCTGCTTGTCGCCCAGGGGGACGTCCCTGAAGCCAAAATGCGTGGTTTCGCCCGGCCGATCCATTACTCTACTCCACGAGGCGGACCATAGCGCGCCCGCCGCAATGGCGCTATCACACCGCCCTCATAAGGTGAATGCCTGACCATGCCCGAATTGCCCGAAGTCGAGACCGTCCGCCGCGGCCTTCAGCCTGTCATGGAGGGTGCGAAAATCCTGGTCGCGGAGACCCGCAGGCCCGATTTGCGCTTTCCTTTCCAGCCGGATTTCGTGGCCCGACTGAAGGGGCAGGTCGTCACGGGGCTCGGCCGCCGTGCAAAATATCTCATGGCCGATCTCGCCTCCGGCGACGTGCTGTTGATGCATCTGGGCATGTCGGGTTCGTTTCGCGTCATCAAGCCGGACAACGAGGCTCAGCCGGGCGAGTTTCACTATCCGCGAGCCAAGGACTCCGCGCACGATCACGTGCTGTTTCGGATGTCCTCCGGCGCCGACATCATCTTCAACGATCCGCGCCGCTTCGGTTACATGAAAGTGATCGCGCGCAGCGCGCTCGACGAGGAGCCGCTGCTGCGCGGGCTCGGGCCCGAGCCGCTTGGCAACGAATTTGACGCCGCGATGCTGGCGCGATCCTGCGCCGGCAAGACCACGAGCCTGAAAGCCGCGCTGCTCGATCAGCGCGTGGTCGCCGGGCTCGGCAATATCTATGTCTGCGAAGCCCTGCATCGCTCGCATCTGTCGCCGCGCCGGATCGCCGCGACGTTGTCGACCAAGGCCGGACAACGCAAGGGCGTTGCCGGGGGCGAGCCGACCGACCATGCAAAGCGACTGGTCGGCGCGATCCACACCGTGCTGAACGACGCCATCAAAGCCGGCGGCTCCAGCTTGCGCGATCATCGCCAGACCTCGGGCGAGCTCGGCTATTTCCAGCACTCGTTCAAGGTCTACGATCGCGAGGGCGAGAAATGCACCACGCCGCGATGTGGCGGCATCGTCAAGCGTTTTACGCAGAACGGCCGGTCGACCTTCTGGTGTCCGAAATGTCAGAAGTGAAAATCAGGCTCGTATCCGAGAGGTCGTAAGTTCAGCGGCGGTGACGAGCCCACCACGACCGTCATTGCGAGCGCAGCGAAGCAATCCAGAATCTGATCTTCCCCCAAAAAAGTGGACATGGATCAAGCCGATTTTAGCTCCATCTCGACCGGGCTGATATAGCCGATGGCCGAGTGTCTTCGGGTCTGATTGTAGAAGCCTTCGACGTAAGCGAAGATGTCGCGCTCGGCTTCATTGCGGGTCTCATATTGACGGTGATGGATCAGTTCGGTCTTGAGAGTGTGGAAGAAGCTTTCCATCGGGGCATTGTCGTAGCAGTCGGCTCTGCGGCTCATTGAAGGCCGGAAGCCGGCGGCTTGCAGTGCTTGGCGGTACTCGGTTGAAGCGTATTGTGTGCCGCGATCGGAATGATGGATCAGCCCGGGACCTGGTCTTTGCCCCTTGATCGCCATTCGTAATGCGGCGAGCGGCAGTTCTGCGCGCAGATGGTCGTCCATCGCCCAGCCCACGATACGGCGGCTGTACAGATCCATGACGGCCGCCAGATACAACCAGCCCTGGCCGGTCCAGACAAAGGTGATGTCGGCGAGCCAGATCTGATTGCGCATGGCGGCCGAGAAGTTCCGGCCGAGCAGGTTCGGCGCGATCGGATAGCCATGCCCGCTGTCGGTGGTGCGGCATCGTCGCGGCCCGGCCGAGATGGCTCGAATGCCATGATGGCGCATCTGCCGCTCGATCCGGCCACGGCTTGCATGATGTCCCTGGGCTTTGAGTTCGACATGAATGCGCGGGCTGCCATAGCGGCCATGGCTATCGCGATGAACCCGCTGGATGCCTTCCAGCAGCGCTCGATTAGCCAAGGCCCGGAGGCTTTCCGGGCGCGACCGCCAGGCATAGTAGCCCGCGGGCGAGACGCCGAGCACACGGCACATGACCTTGACCGGATAGTCCGTGCGGCGATCCTCGATAAAACGGAACCTCATGTCCGGGGTCCAGCAAAGATCGCGATCGACTTTTTTAAAATGTCGCGCTCCATGCGCAGCTGTTCGTTTTCCCGCTGCAACCGCGCAATCACGTCAGCTTGGTCCGCCGACGGCACCGCCGCTTGCGATGTGGGCGCCACGGCGCTGCCGCCGGCTCTCGCCGTGCCCTGCTCCGCCACCCATCGGCTCAGCACGGAGCCGTCAAGCCCGAGCTCCTTCGATACCGACTTCGCCGAGCGGCCGCTCGACAAAACCAGATCAACTGCCTGCCGCTTGTACTCGTCCGAATAAGAACGTCGCTGCCGTTTCGTCATATGACACCTCTTGCCGTCTAAGCTATAGGTGTCCACCGATTTAGGGGAGGCTCAGAATCTTTCCAACGAAGCAGTCTGGATTGCTTCGTCGCAAAGCTCCTCGCAATGACAGCGGAGATAGGGTTTCCCAAAAACGCGAAGCGAAGCAATCCGGCCGGGCTGGTGGCCGGATTGCTTCGTCGCTAAGGCCCTTCCGGATGGTGAAGGTCCGGCTGCCATCCGAGCGATACCCCCGCTCAGGACGCCAGTATCGTAGTTTCATCGGCGGCCAGCTCGGCGGCGACGTGCAACATTCCATCCGCGGCCGCGATGACCTGGTCGATCAAGACATTGGTGGTGACGTCGAGCTCGAGCCGGGTCTCAATCCAATGCCAGAGGCCGCGGATCTCCTCGGTCGACTTGCCGTTCGGCGCGAATTCGCTCACCGCAAGGCCGCTGGCGAGCGAGTCCTGGTGATCGTTGCGCATCACGATCAGGGGACGCGCGAGCACCTCGGCGAGATCAAGCGCTGCTTCCTCGGCGAGCGTGTTGGCGGCGTTGTCGATGCGCTGGCCGCGGATCGGGGTTTGGTTCAGCACGAAGCTGTAAGGCCGCTTCCAGGCGCGCGCGACGCTCAGCGTCGAAACGGTGGCTTCGATGTCGGCGACGCTCGGGCGTGCCGGGATCAGGCAGAGGTCGGAATGGCGGATCGCGGCGGTGGTCGCGGCGCTGAGGCCGGCGGCGGTATCGACGATCGCAATCTGGAGACCGCCGTCGGCGAGCATCTTCAGGCGCGGCTCGATATCGGCGGCGTGATAGATCGGCTCGACGACGAGATCATCGGTGGTGCGGCGGCGCTGCCAGTTCGACAGTGTGCCCTGCGGGTCGGTTTCGATCAGGCGAACGGTGAAGCCGGCCTGCTTGGCTGCCAGCGCGAGGCCGATGGCGAGCGTGCTCTTGCCGCTGCCACCCTTTTGGGTGGCCAGTGCGATCGTGTGCATTGAAGATCAATCCTTTGGAGTGCTTGGGTCTCGGGAAACGCCACGCGAACGTGCATCGATCTCGATGCTGAGCTCTTCTCGCTCAGGACGTGCCGGCCCGATCCAAAGGAGATCGCCGAGGTCCGAATCAGCAGTCACGATGATGGCGGAATCGGGAATACCAGCGAATCCGTACCATTACTGGACCCGTACTCGTACGTGTGCTGTGCTTGCAGCCGTGAATAATAAGGACAAGCGGCATGGGCGGAAACTGGCGCGACCGGACGACGGCGAATTTCGAATGCCAGAAGATGCCCGCGGTATCGAGCCGCGGCATGGTGGTCAGCAACCATCCACTGGCCTCCAGCGCCGGCGCGGAGATGCTGGCCGCCGGCGGCAACGCCATCGAGGCCGCGATAGCGACCCTGTTCACGCTGACCGTGGTCGAGCCGATGATGGTGGGCATCATCGGCGGTGGCATGGCGCACATCCGGCTCGCCGACGGCAGCCACCGTTTCATCGACGGGCAGAGCACCGTGCCTGCGGCGGTGCTTGACACCAGCTACACCCCCACGCCGGGTTCCGCGCATGATGTGTTCGACACCGTCGGCAATGAAAATCTCAACGGACCAAAGGCGGTCGCTACGCCGGGCTCGCCGAAAGCCTGGTGCGAGACGCTGCGCTGCTTCGGCACCATGAGCCTTGCCGACGTCATGCAGCCCGCGATCAAGCACGCCGCGCGCGGCTATGCGACGACACCCTATCTGCACGAATGCATCACCGAGAGCGCCGCCGAGATGCGCAAGGACAAGCCGATCGCGGCGATCTATCTGCCAGACGGCGAGCCGCTCAAGGTCGGCGAGCGCGTGGTACAGGCCGAGTATGCCGAGACGTTGCGGCATATCGCCGACCACGGCGAAAAGGCGCTCTATGAGGGGCCGCTTGGCGATATCCTGGTCGACTATATGGAAAAGGCCGGCGGCTTCATCCGGCGCAACGATCTCACCAGCTACAAGACCGTCGAACGGCAGCCGATCCGCGCCGATTACCGCGGCTGGACTATCTTTGGCCCGCCGCCGCCCGCGGCTTCCGGCGTGCATATCGCACAGATGCTGAACATCCTGGAAGGCTACGACATCCAAGGCCTCGGCTTCGGTACGCCCGAGACCATCCACTATCTTGCCGAGGTCCTGAAGATCGCATTCGCCGACCGCGCCGCGGCCAGCGGCGATCCTGATTATGTCGGCGTCCCCGTGGAGCGGCTGACCTCGAAGGCCTACGCCGAGGAGCGCCGCGCTGCGATCGATCCGGCACGGGCGCAGAGCTGGGGCGCCGGCGTGTCGCAGCTTGAAGGCGCTCACACCACGCACATGACGGCGGCGGATGCGTTCGGCAACGTGGTTGCGACCACGCAGACCATCAACAATCTGTTCGGCGCCAAGATCATGATCCCGGGCCTGGGCGCCATCGCCAACAACTACATGAACCTGTTCGATCCGCGTCCAGGCCACGCCCTGTCGCTGGCGCCGGGCAAGCGGGTGACGACCTCGATGTCGCCGATGATGGCACTCCGTGATGGAAAGTTGCGCTATGCGCTCGGCTTGCCCGGCGGAAAACGAATCTTCCCGAGCGCGATGCAGGCGCTGCTCAATCTGATCGACCACGGTATGAGCTTGCAGGAAGCAGTCGAGGCGCCGCGGGTCTGGACCGAAGGCAATGCGCTTGAGGTCGAGCAGAGGGTGCCGGAGAGCGTGCGCGCGAAGCTCGCGGAGCTCGGCCACAAGGTGCAGCCTGTCGCGGCAGTCGCCGGCGGCATGAATGGTATCGCCTTCCACGACGACGGCACCATGAGTGGCGCCGCTTGCTGGCGTGCGGACGGCACGCCGGTCGGGATCTCGGGTGGTCTTGCGAAGGCCGGGATCAGGTTCAGGCTGAGCTAGGTCTCATGCCCCGGACGCAGCGCAGCGCTTCTTCAGCGGCGCGCATTTCATGCCGCACCGCGCCCGGGACACGAGAGCTACTTGCGCACGCAGATCACGCGCACGACAGCGGCTTTCGCATCTGTGGACGTTCCGTTCGCCGCGACACCGTTCGCCTTCAGGAAATCGCGCACCGTCTCCGCGGAGACCATCACCGCCTGCGACGCCGGCACCGACGTCGCGGGGCCCGCAACCATCGCCGGCTTCAATAGTGCGATGCCGGCGAACTTGCCGTCGCCGTCGATGGCGGGGCTGCCGGAGAAGCCGACAGACGGTGGCGGTGAGAGTGGGGAATCGCCACCACCGACGGATGCCAGCGTAGCCTTGAGGCTCGACACACCCGCGGCTCCGCCCTGGCTCTGCGGATCCGCGATACCGATGACATCGACACTCGTCTTCGCTGCGCCGGCCGCGAGGTTGAGGGGCTTCAGGCCGCGGGCGCCGTAAATATGCAGCAGCGCGAGGTCGTGTTCCCGGTCCTCGGCGAGACGGTCGGCGCTGCCATAGCCGGCGATCGTGATCGCGAGGCAGCTATCAGTGACGAGGCGGTCCGTGAGGATCGCGCCATCGTCGCTGACGACAATGCCGGTGCCATATTCGACGGTCTTGCGTGGCGGCGGCCCCGCCTGTGGCCCCGACGGAAACGCGTTGAAGGCGCTCGACATCGCGATCACGACCGGCTCGACCGTGTTCTCGGTCGCCTGATCGTAGAGGATCGTCATGATGCGGACCTCGTCACCCCTGGAGGTGCCGCGCAAATAGAATTTCTTCAGGCCCTGCAGACCCGACAGCACGAAGAAGTCGGGCTTTACCACGGTGTAGTCGACCTTGCGACCCGGCTCTTTCTTCTCCGCTTCGGCAAGCTTGGCTGTGGTCGGGTTCGCCTCCTTGCGGCGGCTGAGCAGAACCTGCACCGTGCCAGTGGGCGAGGTCCATTTCGAGCCGTTGGCGTCGGTCGCCTGCTGCGGCACCAGCTTTGAGGGAATGCCGAGCCGCGCGCCGCTGGTCATTTCCGTCACGATCTTCCAGCCGACGCTGTCCTGTTTGCGGCGCGCGGTCTCGGCGAGCGCTGCGCGTTCCTGCGGATTGAGCACGCCGGTCGCCTTGCCGCCCTTGGCCTTCTGATACTCCTTGATGGCCTCGACCAGGCGCGCGCTGACGTCGCCGGTGATGGCGCCGTTATACTGGCCGACCCAGGCGAGGTCGGACTGCAGCGACAGCCGCTCCGCCTGCGCCATGGCATCGGCCGTCGCAGCCGGCGTCTGCAATGCAGGAGGCCGGATCGGAACGGTCTGGACCGGCTTCGGCTTGGTGCCGGGAAGCTGCGGTGTCGTCATCTGGGCGTTCGCGCCTGTCGCAGCCGCAAACATCAGTGTTGCCGCAAGCATCGATCTCATGACAAATCCAGCCCGCCCATTGAACGCAATGCCATTGAAGCACATCTCGTTGGTCGCGAACAATGTTGCGGTGGTTCAGACCGGCAGGAGAGGTCTAGCTCCTCATCCTGAGGAGCCGCGTAAGCGGCGTCTCGAAGGATGAAGGCCGTGCAGCCGCAGCGGGGCCTGCATGGTTCGAGACGGCGCTTCGCGCCTCCTCACCATGAGGAGAGGATCTGGAAGGATAACGATGCTGAGCCCGGACGAACTCGAACGTTATGCCCGCCATATCGTGCTGCGCGATGTCGGTGGCCCCGGCCAGGCTGCGCTGAAGCGGGCCTCCGTGCTGGTGATCGGCGCCGGCGGGCTCGGTGCGCCCGCTTTGATGTATCTGGCGGCCGCCGGCATCGGTACGCTCGGCGTGGTCGATGACGACGTGGTGTCGCTGTCGAACCTCCAGCGCCAGGTCATTCACACCACGCCCGATATCGGCCGGCACAAGGTCGAGAGCGCGGCCGAACGGATCTCGGCGCTCAACCCGCATGTCCGCTTCGTCGGTCACGCCACCTGGCTCAATGCCCACAATGCGCTGTCGCTGATCGGGGACTATGACCTCGTGCTCGACGGCTCCGACAATTTCTCGACCCGCTATCTGGCCTCGGACGCCTGCTTCTTCGCCAAGAGGCCGCTGATCACGGCGGCGCTCGGCACCTTCGATGGCTCGCTGACCACCATCCGCGCGCATGAGACAAACGAGCAGGGCGAATTCAATCCGACCTATCGCTGCCTATTCCCGGAAGCGCCGCCGGCCGGGACCGTGCCGGCGTGCGCGGAAGCCGGCGTCATGGGCGCGCTCGCGGGCGTGATGGGCTCGATGATGGCGCTGGAGGCGATCCGCGAGATCGTCGGCTTTGGCGACGGCCTCGTCGGCCGCCTCCTGATGATCGATGCGCGCGCGATGCGCTTCGAGACGCTGCGTTACGCGCGCGATCCCGCCAATCCGCTCAATGGCGATGGGCCTGTGATCACCGATCTCAGCGCCCATCGCACTTGATTGCAGACGTTATGCTGTGGCCGGCTTCTCGCTGTCGAGATGCGCCATCTGCTCGGCGGCGTAACGCGTGCCGGCAGCGACATCGGGCGGGAAGGCCGTTGCCAGCACGGCGAGATGAGCCGGCGTCAGCGTGACCTTGGCCGCGCCGAGTGCTTCGGTGAGGCGGTTGCGGGTGCGGGCGCCGACCAGCGGCACGATCTGCTTGCCTTGCGCCGCCACCCAGGCGATCGCGACCTGTGCCGGCGTCGCGCCAATCTCAGCGGAGATGGCGCGCAGCTGCTCCACCAATGCGAGATTGGCATCGAGATTCGATCCCTGGAAGCGCGGCGTCATCAGCCGGTAGTCCTTGCCTGTCTTGCCGGAGTCCTTCGACCAATGGCCGCTGATGAGGCCGCGCGCCAACACGCCGTAAGCCGTGATGCCGATGCCGAGCTCGCGGCAGGTCGTCAGGATGTCGCGTTCGATGCCACGCTCGATCAGCGAATATTCGATCTGAAGATCGGCGATCGGGTGCACGGCATGCGCGCGGCGGATGGTGGCGGAGCCGACCTCGGACAGGCCGATATGTTTGATGTAGCCGGCCTTCACGAGATCGGCGATGCCGCCGATGGTCTCCTCGATCGGAATGTTGGGATCGAGCCGCGCCGGACGGTAGACGTCGATGTAGTCGGTGCCGAGCCGCTGCAGCGAATAGGCGAGGAAGTTCCTCGTTGCGGCCGGCCTCGTGTCCATGCCGGTGAATTCGCCAGCAGGACCGCGCAGCGCACCGAACTTGACACTGATCTGCACCTTGTCGCGCGGCACCTCCTTGAGCGCTTCGCGCACCAGCATTTCATTGTGGCCCATGGCGTAGAAATCGCCGGTGTCGACCAGGGTGATGCCGGCATCCAGTGCGGCGTGGATCGTGGCGATGCTCTCGCCGCGATCGGCGGGGCCGTAGACCTCGGACATGCCCATGCACCCGAGACCGAGAGCGGAGACGGTGGAACCGGTCGAACCGAGTTTGCGCTGTTCCATGATGGCTCTCCTCGAAAGGCGCTGACTGCGCCGCGTGACGAGGCCTGATATGCGCTTGATCGATTGCGCCGATAAGCTGGACAATCGAGAATGGCTTGTTCACATTAACGAACAATGGCTGAGCCCGACCTGCGTGATCTCGACGTCTTCATGGCGGTCGCCCGCACCCGCAATTTCCGGCGCGCGGCGATCGATATTCGTGTGTCGGTGTCGAGCCTTAGCCAGCGATTGCGGGACCTGGAGGAGCGCCTCGGCGTCCGCCTGATGAACCGCACCACCCGCAGCGTCGCCCTGACCGAGGCGGGCGAGCTGCTGCTGTCGCGCGTGGCTCCGGCGCTGCGCGATGTCGGCGACGCCCTCGATCAGGTCCGCGGCCTGCGCGAGATGGCCTCGGGCCGGCTGCGCATCAACGCGCCGCCGCCCGCGGTCGATCTCGTGCTGGCCCCCATGATCGGGCCGTTCCTCAAGGCCTATCCGCAGGTCGACCTCGACATCGTCTCCGAGAGCGGGTTCGTCGATATCGTCAGCGCGGGCTTCGATGCCGGCGTGCGTTATGGCGAGCATCTCGCGCAGGACATGGTCGCGATCTCGCTCAGCGGCCCGCAGAGCTATGTCGTGGTCGCTTCGCCCGATTACCTCGCGCGCCGCGGCAAGCCGGAGCATCCGAAGGATCTGCTCGACCATGATTGCATCCGTGCCCGCTACTCCAGCGGTGTCATGCACGATTGGGAGTTCGAGAAGGCCGGCCAGCTCGTGAAGGTCGATCCGCCGGCAAAGCTGATCTCGACCAACATGGGCCTTTCCATGCGCGCCGCGCTCGACGGCGCCGGCATCTGGGCGACGCTTGATGGTTATGTCGGCGAAGCCCTGAAGTCCGGCGCGCTCGTCAGTCTGATTCAGGATTGGTGCGAGCCGTTTCCCGGGCCGTTCCTGTACTATCCAAGCCGGCGACAAACGCCGCCGGCGCTGCGGGCCTTTATCGATTTCGTTGCCGACTGGCGCAAGCGCGAAACACGCAGCAAATAGACGTCAGAGCATGCTCGGCAGCACGCGGTCCGGCGGCTTGTGGGCGTCGAGGAAGGTGCGGATGTTGATGATCACCTTCTCGCCCATCTCGACCCGGCCCTCGATCGTGGCCGAGCCCATATGCGGCAGCAACGTCACCTTGCCGGCCTTGGCGAGCCGCACCAGCTTCGGATTCACCGCGGGCTCGTGCTCGTAGACATCGAGGCCGGCGCCGCCGATCTCGCCGCCTTCGATCAGCTTGATCAGGGTGTCCTCGTCGGTGACCCCGCCGCGCGCGGTGTTGACGATGTAGGCGTCCTTGCGAATAAGCTTCAGCCGGCGCGCCGACAGCAGATGGTAGGTCGCCGGCGTGTGCGGACAGTTCACCGAGATGATGTCCATCCGTGCCAGCATCTGGTCGAGGCTTTCCCAATAGGTCGCGCCCAGCTCTTCGGCGATCTTCGGCGCCACCGGCCGACGATTGTGGTAGTGGATCTGCAAGCCGAAGGCGCGGGCGCGGCGTGCGACCGCCTGGCCGATCCGGCCCATGCCGATGATGCCGAGGCGCTTTCCGCCGATGCGATGACCGAGCATCCAGGTCGGCGACCAGCCCGGCCATGGTTTTCCTTCCGTCAGAATCGAGGCGCCTTCGATCATCCGCCTGG
Source organism: Bradyrhizobium sp. BWC-3-1 (assembly GCF_032917965.1). Taxonomy (NCBI): domain Bacteria; kingdom Pseudomonadati; phylum Pseudomonadota; class Alphaproteobacteria; order Hyphomicrobiales; family Nitrobacteraceae; genus Bradyrhizobium; species Bradyrhizobium sp. BWC-3-1. Next base: position 71,593 of record NZ_CP136625.1, on the reverse strand, counting down.
GCACGGCGAGGATCAGCGCCATGGTCATGTCGGCGGTGTCTTCGGTCAGAACTTTCGGCGTGTTGGTGACGGTGATGCCGCGGGCATGCGCGGCCTCGACATCGATGTTGTCGACGCCGTTGCCGAAATTCGCGATCAGTTTCAACCTGCAGTCGGGCTGGTTGACGATGTCGGCGGAGATGTGATCGGTCACGGTTGGGACCAGCACGTCGGCGGTACGGGCGGCTTCCGCGATCTGCTCGGGCGACATCGGCGTGTCGTCGAGATTGATCCGCGCGTCGAACAGCTCGCGCATCCGGGTCTCGATCGAGTCCGGAAGCTTGCGCGTCACCACGACGAGGGGCTTTTTCTTCACCGACATGTCCTGCCCTCATGAGGCGTTGCGAGCCGCCTCTGTCGCCAAAGGCCGGCCGTTGAGGCCTCATTAACCCGGTTGTTCGACACTGCGCTTGCCGTGTCGTCCCCGGCGTTTCCTTCAAGCTCTCCCGACATTTCCGGCCGGAAAATCGGGACAAACCGGTTGTTCAGATGTCCGTCCTCTCTAGCAGAAGGCGGGGCCAAGACAAGAACCACGGGTAAAGGGCTCGGGAACACCCGCGTGGGGCGGGGTCAGGGGCGACAGCGGCCTGGTTTGGGAATTTAGGGGCGAGGGATCGGCTCGGCCGGACCTTCGACAGGAGACGGGTTGATGGCGTTGGGGCGTTTTTGTTCGGTGATGGCGCTCGTTTGCACCTGGTTGAGCGCTTCGGTCAGTCCCGGGCATTCGGCAAAGGACAACACCCCTCAGACGGCCTCGGGCCTCCCGGTGCCGCGCTACGTCAGCCTGAAATCGGATCACGTCAACGTCCGCGCCGGCCCGACCAAGGACAACGACGTCGCCTGGGTCTACACCCGTTCCGGCCTGCCGGTCGAAATCACCGCCGAGTTCGAGAACTGGCGCCGGGTCCGCGATTCCGAGGGCGCCGAGGGTTGGGTCTATCACTCGCTGCTGTCGGGCCGCCGTACCGCTGTCGTCACCATGAAGCACAAGGACGAGCTCGCGCCGATCTACGACCGCGCCGATCCCGAGAGCGCGGTTGCGGCCAGGCTCCAGGCCGGTGTCGTCACCCAGGTGAAGAAGTGCACTGCAAACTGGTGCCGCGTCAGCGGTAACGGCTTTGACGGCTGGATCCAGCAGGAGCGCCTCTGGGGCGTCTACTCGGACGAGCAGGTGAACTGATCTGGGCGGGAGCGGAGCTGTTGCTCCACCGTCATGCCCGGGCATCCACGCATTTTTTGACGCCTGACCGAATAACGTGGATAGCCGGGACAAGCCCGGCCATGACGATCAAATCAGCAGTTCAGGATAGATCTCAGCGCTTCTTGCGCAACCGTACGACCATGTCGATGCGGGCGATCTCGTAACCCGCGGGCACCTCAGGCATCTTGGACAGCGCCAGATGCGGATCCTCGATGTCGACCAGCTCATGGCTGTTCTCGAGGTAGTAGTGATGGTGGGTCGTGACGTTGGTGTCGAAATAGGTCTTGGTGCCGTCGACGCTGACCTGACGCAGCAGACCGGCATCGGTGAGCTGGTTCAGCGTGTTGTAGACGGTCGCGAGCGAGACCGGCACCTTGGCCAGCGTCGCTTCCTCGTAAAGCATTTCAGCCGTGAGGTGACGTGCACCCTTGCCGAACAGGAGCCAGCCGAGCGCCATGCGCTGGCGCGTGGGGCGAAGCCCTGCGGACTGGAGCATTTCGTTGACGTCGTGCCACGGGCAGCCGGTCAACGCCGGCTGGCGGCCGGACATAAGAGCCGCCGCATGGGCCTCTTCGTCGCGATGGGGCGCGTTATTTTCGTTCATTTCCAGCTTCGGGCACGCGTGAACACTGTCGTTGCCCAACATATATGGAGAGATAGATGCAGATGCAAGTTTCTCGCAACTAGAGTGGTTCTAATCAGGCAGGGAACCGGGGTGGCGGCCCGTCATTTTACCTTCATGAGAGCGCTTTGCTACCCGAAATGGCCTGTGTTAGAGAGCCCGCGGTTCCGCTTAACCCATTTTGGCGCGACCCGGCATTGAGGGCCGCTCGCTATCCATCCAGGGTCCTTCGGTATTCTCGCTGACAATGGCAACAGATGTCGCCTTTCGAACAGGATGGGGCCCATTTTCGCCGGAAACGCCGCTCAATCGGGGTTTGAACACAAAGGCTTCCGCATGCTGAACAGGCGCAACGGTTACGAATATGAAGATCTGCTGGCATGTGCCCGCGGCGAGATGTTCGGCCCTGGCAATGCGCAATTGCCGCTGCCGCCGATGCTGATGTTCGACCGCATCACGGACATCAGCGAGACCGGCGGCGAATTCGGCAAGGGGGTGGTGCGCGCCGAGCTCGACGTGAAGCCCGACCTCTGGTTCTTCGGCTGCCACTTCAAGAACGATCCGGTGATGCCCGGCTGCCTCGGGCTCGATGCGCTGTGGCAAATGGTCGGCTTTTATCTGGGCTGGAGCGGCGGTGAAGGTCGTGGTCGCGCGCTTGGCCTGAACGAGCTGAAGTTCAGCGGCCAGGTGCTGCCGGAGGCCCGCAAGGTTGTGTACAACATCGATATCAAGCGCGTGATGCGTTCAAAGCTGGTGCTCGGTATCGCCGACGGATGGCTTTCGGTGGATGACCAGATTATCTATCGCGCAAAGGATTTGAAGGTCGGCCTGTTCAAGCAGGGCACGAGCCTGGGCTGAGCGCATCACCACGAAGACAACGATTGAGGCGAGGCTGTCATGAGGCGGGTTGTGGTCACCGGGATGGGCATTGTCTCCTCCATCGGAAACAACACCCAGGAAGTGCTTGCGAGCCTTCACGAGGCGAAGTCGGGCATTTCGCGGGCTGAGAAATATGCCGAGCTCGGCTTCCGCTCCCAGGTGCAGGGTGCGCCAACGCTCGATCCTTCGACGGTAGTCGACCGCCGCGCCATGCGTTTCCTCGGTCAGGGCGCGGCGTGGAATCACGTCGCGATGGAACAGGCGATCCAGGATTCCGGTCTTTCGCCCGACGAAATTTCCAATATTCGCACCGGCATCATCATGGGCTCCGGCGGTCCGTCGGCGCGCACCATCGTCGAAGCCGCCGACATCACCCGCACCAAGGGACCGAAGCGTGTCGGGCCGTTTGCAGTGCCGAAGGCGATGTCCTCCACGGCCTCCGCAACGCTTGCGACCTGGTTCAAGATCAAGGGCGTGAACTATTCGATCTCGTCGGCCTGCGCGACGTCGAACCATTGCGTCGGCAATGCCTATGAAACGATCCAGATCGGCAAGCAGGACGTCATCTTCGCCGGCGGCTGCGAGGAGCTGGACTGGTCGCTGTCGGTGCTGTTCGACGCCATGGGCGCGATGTCCTCGAAGTACAACGACACGCCTGCGACGGCCTCCCGTCCCTACGACGTCAACCGCGACGGCTTCGTGATTGCCGGCGGCGCCGGCGTGCTGGTGCTGGAAGAGCTCGAGCATGCCAAGGCGCGGGGCGCACGCATTTACGGCGAGATCGTCGGCTATGGCGCGACGTCCGACGGCTACGACATGGTCGCACCATCAGGTGAGGGCGCCGAGCGCTGCATGCGCATGGCGATGTCGACCGTGAAGACCAAGGTCGACTACATCAATCCGCACGCGACATCGACCCCGGCCGGCGATCCGCCGGAGATCGACGCACTCCGCAGGGTGTTCGGAAGCGGCGAGAAGTGCCCGCCGATCTCGGCGACCAAGGCGCTGACCGGTCACTCCCTGGGCGCAACCGGCGTGCAGGAAGCGATCTATTCGCTGCTGATGATGAACAATGGTTTCATCTGCGAGAGCGCCCACATCCAGGAGCTCGACCCCGTGTTCGCCGACATGCCGATCGTGCGCAAGCGAATCGACAACGTCAAAATCGGCACCGTGCTGTCGAACTCCTTCGGCTTCGGCGGCACCAACGCCACGCTGGTGTTCAGCCGGCTGGATGCGTAATTTTGGCACGCTGTCATGCCCCGCGAAGGCGGGCATCCAGCACGCCGCAACTTCTCGATTTGCAGTAATCGCCTCGAAATACTGGATCGCCTGCCCCAGTGCGCAAGTGCGCGCAAGGCGGGCGATGACGCCGGAATAATGGGAGCTATCAGGCAATGGAAGGCTTAATGAAAGGCAAGCGCGGTCTGATCATGGGCATCGCCAATGATCATTCGATCGCCTGGGGCATGGCGAAGACGCTGCATGCCCACGGCGCCGAGCTTGCCTTCACCTTCCAGGGCGAGGCGCTGGGCAAGCGTGTTAAGCCGCTGGCGGAGCAGCTTGGCGTCGACATGGTGCTGCCCTGCGACGTCGAGGACATCACCAGCGTCGACGCCACATTCACGGCCTTGCGCGAAAAGTGGGGCCGGCTGGATTTCGTGATCCACGCGATCGGCTTCGCCGACAAGAACGAGCTCAAGGGTCGCTACGCCGACACCAGCCGCGAGAATTTTTCGCGCACCATGGTGATCTCCTGCTTCTCCTTCACGGAAGTGGCAAAACGCGCCGCCGAGCTGATGACGGAGGGCGGCAGCATGATCACGCTGACCTTCGGCGCCTCGGAACGCGCGATGCCGAACTACAACGTGATGGGCGTGGCCAAGGCGGCGCTGGAAGCCTCGGTGCGCTATCTCGCCTCGGATTTCGGACCGCGCGGCATCCGCGTCAACGCGATCTCCGCCGGCCCGATCCGCACGCTCGCCGGCTCCGGCATCGGCGAGGCGCGCGCCATGTTCGCCTTCATGCAAAAACATTCGCCGCTCCGCCGGGGCGTGACGCTCGACGAGCTCGGCGGCTCGGCGCTGTATCTGTTGTCGGATCTCTCCGGCGGCGTGACCGGCGAGATCCACTATGTCGATTCCGGCTACAACACCGTCCTGATGCCGCGGCCGGACGATTTGAAGGCGCAGGATTAGCTCTCGTAGAGTGGGCAAAGGCGCGCAAGCGACGTGCCCACGATTTCTCAATAATCGAGACCAGTTCCTGCTGCGAAGGACGTGTCGATCAGCGCGCGTCGCTGTTGCGCGCCGCTCGTTGAACCCCGATCAGCAGCGGCAGCGTCTTGTCGAGGCTTTCCGTCAGCATGGCACGCACGTCGTCGCGCAGTGCGGGATTGTCGGCGGCATCTTCAGGGCGGGTTGGAAACGATTCTGCGGGTAGTTCGCGATAGGGGCCGCCGATTTGCACGCCCAAGAGCCTCTGCACCATAAGGGAATGATGCGTGTTGATCAGCGCAGAACTCTGTCTGACAACGGAGAAGTCGCGCCCATCGAAGATGCGGACAAACGCCAGGGCGTAGAGATAGATGCGACGCCCGAGCACCACATCATGGTTGAGGATGCCGAAGCCGCGGACCGTATAGTTGGATGATCCGAAAGGGCTGATTGAATTGAGGATCTGGATGTAGTGCCGGCAATTCGTTCCTTTCACGACGTCGCGCATGTATTGGGCCAGCTCCGCATTGAGATCGCGGAACAACCTGTCCTTCAATGTGTCCTTGGACTCATCGCGGGGAGGAAATTTCGCCGGGTTGTAGGGGATTCTCAGAACGGACACGCCGGCAGGGATCGTGGCGCGAATCCGCGCGAAGATCAGATCATTGAGTCCCCAGCCCGGGATCGGGACGACCGTCTTCTTGTGCTGAAATACGGTCAGGCCGGTCGTCAGCACGGTGAACTCATCGCCGGTGGTGACGACGACACCGAAGTCGCACGGGCCGCCGACCACGGGAGCGGGTTTGCCCGTCGCTTCACGCCGCGTGGTCGTCTTGTTGTTGCTTTGCTTGACGGCTGATCCTGCCGTTTCCGCCCCTGGTGGTACCAATTTGGTCTGCGCCCAAGCAGATGTCGAAAAGCACCACGCGACGGCCGCAAGGACGACGAGCCGGGCCAAAACGTCAAATGCAGCCCAGCCGCAGGAAGCTGACGAGCGATAGTCTTTGTCGCGTCCCCTCGGCAAAGGCGCTTACTCGCCCTTGATATACGCGGGTAGATACCTGTCCAGCTGGGCCGTGAGCAGACTGCGTGTGCTGTCACGCAGCAATGCACTGCTGGTCACCTGTTCAGGGGTCTTGGGAAATTCGAGATTGTTGAGGATTTGCATATTGTCGTTCTTGTTGGAGAAACTCGAAGCAATCACATCGCCGAAGCTGCGGGTAGGCGCCCGATGGATGTCGAAAGTCCGTCCGTCAAAAACGTTTATGCGGAAATAGGAAACCACGACGCCGCGCCCGGAAGGGCTCGCCCAATTCTTGTAGACCCCGAGGCCCTCGATTGATTGATTGGTGCCATCCACCGAAACGCGGGCTTTCGTGGCTACGACGTAGCGTTCGCAATTTGCAGCTCCGGCGATCTGCCGCACCAGCGCCGTCAGGTCGTCGCGGTCATTGCGGAACAGTTTCGCTTCCGGATGATAGTACGGCCTAAAGGCTCCGCTTGCGTAAGCGACCTTTCGGACAGCCGTGCCGGGAGCCGTGGCGCGAACCCTCGCGACGAACAGATCATCGATACCCCACGTCTCGATCGGCGCCTCCATATACTCGTTGCCGAACATCGTGAGGCCGACATGTTGCACCGAGAACTGGTCTCCGATCGCGGAAATGACGCCGATCTGACAGGGGCCGCTCTCCGCCGCAACTGGCTGTTGTGCAGCCGGTTTGGCCTTCGGCGCCGTTCTTGACTGCCTTCTTGGCTGGCGCCGCCGTCTGAGCGGGAGGCGCGGTGGTTGCGGGAGGGGTTTGCGCGGCTGCCGTAGTGAGCAGGGACAGCAACGCGATCAGCGAGACAGCAATTCGAAGCATCGATTCCGGGAGATCAGGGGACAGGAGGACGGCGGATACGCCACAGTAAATTGGAACCGTGACAACCGCAAGCTGCACCAGGCGACCACTGCCTATCCGGCGGGTCGCTGCCGCCGCCACCGATAATACTTCATCATGAACCCGTTCGACGGCTCGACCTCTTCTTTCTCGAACACAAAGCCCTCGCGCTCGTACCAGCGCCAGGCTTTTTCGTTCTCGCGGATGCAGCGCAGAGACATCTCGTCGGGCATTTGTGTGCGCGTGAAGCCAAGCAATTGGCGGCCGAGCGATTGGCCCTGATAGGCGGGCGCGACGAACAGCATGTCGAGATAGAGTTTTGGCAAATGCAGCGCCAGCATTGCGGCGATCGTGCCGTTGTCGTCGGCGACGAACAGGCTCCAGCCGTCCTCGATCTCGCGCCGGATGCGTGCGCGCAGGTTGGCCAGCAGGAAGTCGCTCGTCTCGCCGAGGCCGGTCGAGACCCAGCTCTCCATCCAGACACGGCCGATCTCGTCGTATTCGTCCGCGCGGGCCGGGCGGATGAGGGGATGCGACATCGAGGCCTCAGGTCGGCTTGCTGCGCACGGATGGGCGTGCGCGTACCTTGCCCGCCGACAGGCACACCACCTCGGAGATTTGCAGCAGTTGCCGCGCCAGCGGGCTGGTCTTGCGCCAGACCATGCCGATGGTGCGTGACGGCTGCGGGTCGCGGAAGCGCGCGAGCGAGACCGAGGCCGATCGCGTCTCAACTGACACCGCCATCTCGGGGATCAACGTGACGCCGATGCCGGCGCTGACCATCTGGACCAGCGTCGATAGCGAATTGGCATCCAGCATCTCGCGTGGCGGCGCCGATTGCATGTTGCAGAATGACAGCGCCTGATCGCGGAAGCAGTGCCCCTCTTCGAGCAACAGCAGCCGCATCTCGCGCATCATCTCCCGCGACGGTGCCGGCGTTCCCTCATCCGCACTCGGCCGCACCAGCAGGAATTTTTCCTCGAACAGGGCGACCTCGGTGAGCGAGGGCTCGGACACCGGCAGCGCCACGATGGCGGTATCGAGCCGACCCTCCACCAGTTCCTGGATCAGCCGCGGCGTCATCGTCTCGCGGACGCGGATATCGAGCTCCGGATGCATGCGCGTCAGATTCTTGGTGATCGTCGGCAGCAGATAGGGCGCGATCGTCGGAATCATGCCGATGCGCAGCCGTCCGGAGAACCGGTCCTGCGAGGCGCGGGCGAAATCGCCGAGCTCGTCGACCGAGCGCAAGATGTCGCGGACGCGCTGCGCGAGCTCCTCGCCAAATCGGGTCAGCGCCACCTGCCGGGCGCTGCGCTCCAGCAGCAGACCGCCGAGCGCCTCCTCAAGTTCCTTGATTTGCATCGACAGGGCAGGCTGCGAGATCGAGCAAGACTCAGCCGCGCGCCCGAAATGACTGTGACGCGCCAGGGCGTCGAAATAACGGAGCTGGCGCAGCGTGAGGTTTAGCATCAGAAAATCTTATCGCTGCGATCATTAAAGTCAACTTCCCCTGATCGAACGTGAAGCTTAGAGTGCCTCTACCTGGTCAAAGGCGCGAGTTCGACGCCACCAGAGGAGGTATTCATGGACGACACTTCAAAGTGCCCGTTTTCGGGTGGAAAACGTGTGCCGGCGAACCGCGATTGGTGGCCAACCCAGCTCAGCATCGAGATGCTGCACAAGAATTCTCCCAAGTCCGACCCGATGGACAAGGACTTCGACTACGCCAAGGAATTCAAGTCGCTCGACCTGAACGCGGTCATCAAGGACCTGACCGCTCTGATGACGGAATCGCAGGAATGGTGGCCCGCCGACTTCGGTCACTACGGCGGCCTCATGATCCGCATGGCCTGGCACAGCGCGGGCACCTACCGCACCACCGACGGTCGCGGTGGCGCCGGCGCCGGACAGCAGCGTTTCGCGCCGCTCAACAGCTGGCCCGATAACGCAAATCTCGACAAGGCACGCCGTCTGCTCTGGCCGATCAAGCAGAAATACGGCCGCAAGATTTCCTGGGCCGATCTGATGGTGCTGGCGGGCAACGTCGCGCTGGAGTCGATGGGCTTCAAGACCTTTGGCTTTGCCGGCGGCCGCGTCGACGTCTGGGAGCCGGAAGAGCTCTATTGGGGTCCCGAAGGCACGTGGCTGGGCGATGAGCGCTACAGCGGCGAACGCCAGCTCGCCGAGCCGCTCGGCGCGGTGCAGATGGGCCTCATCTACGTCAATCCGGAAGGCCCGAACGGCAAGCCGGATCCGATCGCCGCGGCCAAGGACATTCGCGAAACCTTCTTCCGTATGGCGATGAACGACGAGGAAACCGTCGCGCTGATCGCCGGCGGCCACACCTTCGGCAAGACGCACGGCGCCGGCGATCCGTCGCTGGTCGGACCGGAGCCGGAAGCGGGCGCGCTCGAAGATCAGGGCCTCGGCTGGAAGAGCAAGCACGCGTCGGGCATTGGCGGCGATTCCATCACCAGCGGTCTCGAGGTGACCTGGACCACGACGCCGACGAAGTGGAGCAACAACTTCTTCGAGAACCTGTTCAAGTACGAATGGGAGCTGACCAAGAGCCCCGGCGGTGCGCAGCAGTGGACGGCCAAGGGCGCCGAGGCGATCATTCCCGATGCCTTCGACAAGTCCAAGAAGCATCGGCCGACGATGCTGACGACCGACCTCTCGCTGCGTATGGATCCGGCCTATGAGAAGATCTCGCGCCGCTTCCTCGAGAATCCCGATCAGTTCGCGGACGCCTTCGCCCGTGCCTGGTTCAAGCTCACCCATCGCGACATGGGTCCGGTGGTGCGCTATCTCGGCCCCCTGGTGCCGAAGGAAACCCTGATCTGGCAGGATCCGATCCCTGCTGTGAATCACGAGCTGGCCAGCGAGCAGGATATCGCCTCGCTGAAGACCAAGATCCTGGCCTCGGGTCTGTCGGTCTCGGAGCTGGTCTCGACCGCCTGGGCGTCGGCCTCGACGTTCCGCGGCTCGGACAAGCGCGGCGGCGCCAACGGCGCGCGTATCCGCCTCGCCCCGCAGAAGGATTGGGAAGTGAACGAGCCGGCTCAGCTCTCGAAGGTCCTGGGCAAGCTCGAAGCGATCCAGAAGGACTTCAACGCGTCATCCGGTGCGAAGAAGGTCTCGCTGGCGGACCTCATCGTGCTCGGCGGCACCGCCGCGGTCGAGAAGGCCGCCAAGGATGCCGGCGTCGACGTCAAGGTCGGCTTCACGCCGGGCCGCATGGATGCCTCGCAGGAGCAGACCGACGCCGCTTCGTTTGCTCCGCTGGAGCCGCGGGCCGATGGCTTCCGCAACTTCATCGGCAAGCGGCAGCAGTTCATGATGCCCGAGGAGGCTCTGGTCGATCGTGCGCAGCTGCTCCGGCTTACCGGCCCGGAGATGACGGTGCTCGTCGGCGGTCTGCGCGTGCTCGGTGCCAATGCGAACGGTTCGAAGAACGGCGTCCTCACCTCGAAGGTGGGAACGCTGAGCAACGACTTCTTCGTCAACCTGCTCGACATGAGCACGCAGTGGACGCCGGCCGGCACCGACGGCACCTATGAGGCCCGCGACCGCAAGACCAACGCGGTCAAGTGGACCGGCACGCGCGTCGACCTGATCTTCGGCGCACACTCGCAGCTTCGCGCCTACGCAGAGGTCTATGCCACGTCGGATTCCAAGGAGCAGTTCGTCAAGGACTTCGCCAAGGCCTGGACCAAGGTGATGAACCTCGATCGCTACGACATCGCGGCCTGATTCCAAAGTTCGGCAAGCGACAAACAAAAAGGGCGGCCGCGAGGCCGCCCTTCGTGTTTCTGGCAGGTAGCGAGATTTACTCGCCGGCCGCTTCGCGCGCGGGCTGCTGGCTCTCGCCCTTGCCCTCGAGGTCTTCGCCGGTCTCCTGGTCGACCACCTTCATCGACAGGCGGGTCTTGCCGCGGTCGTCGAAGCCGAGCAGCTTGACCTTGACCTTGTCGCCTTCCTTGACGACGTCGGAGGTCTTCTGCACGCGCGCCGAGGCGAGCTGGCTGATGTGGACAAGGCCGTCCTTGGAGCCGAAGAAGTTCACGAAAGCGCCGAACTCCATCACCTTGACGACGGTGCCGTCATAGATCTGGCCGACTTCCGGATCGGAGGCGATCGACTTGATCCACTTGATCGCGGCCTTCATCGCCTCGCCGTCGCTGGAAGCGACCTTCACGGTGCCGTCGTCCTCGATGTTGACCTTGGCGCCGGTCTTCTCGACGATCTCGCGGATCACCTTGCCGCCGGTGCCGATCACTTCGCGGATCTTGTCGGTGGCGATCTTGAAGGTCTCGATGCGCGGCGCGTATTCGCCGAGCTCGGCGCGGGCGTTGGTGAGCGCCTTCGACATCTCGCCGAGGATGTAGATACGCCCATCCTTGGCCTGACCGAGCGCGACCTTCATGATCTCCTCGGTGATGCCCTCGATCTTGATGTCCATCTGGAGCGAGGTGATGCCCTGCTCGGTACCGGCGACCTTGAAGTCCATGTCGCCGAGATGGTCCTCGTCACCGAGGATGTCCGAGAGAACCGCGAAGCGCTTGTCTTCGAGGATCAGGCCCATTGCGATGCCCGCGGTCGGCCGCTTCAACGGCACGCCGGCGTCCATCAGCGCGAGCGAGGCGCCGCAGACCGATGCCATCGACGAGGAGCCGTTGGATTCGGTGATCTCCGACACCACGCGCGTGGTGTAGGGGAATTCGTGGTGCGGCGGCAGCACCGGGTGGATCGCACGCCAGGCGAGCTTGCCGTGGCCGATCTCGCGGCGCTTGGTACCGCCGAGGCGGCCGGTCTCACCGACCGAGTAGGGAGGGAAATTGTAGTGCAGCAGGAACGTCTCTTTGTACGTTCCCGACAGCGCGTCGATGTACTGCTCGTCCTCGCCGGTGCCGAGCGTGGTCACGACCAGCGCCTGGGTCTCGCCGCGGGTGAACAGCGCCGAACCGTGGGCGCGGGGCAGCACGCCGACTTCGGCGACGATGTTGCGCACGGTCTTGGAATCGCGGCCGTCGATGCGCTTGCCGGTGTCGAGAATGTTCCAGCGAACGATCTTGGCTTCGAGCTCCTTGAACACGCCGCCAATGCGCAGCTTGTCGTATTTCGGCTCTTGGCCTTCCGGGAAGTAGTGCGCGATCACCTTTTCCTTGACCTTGCCGACCGCGGCGTAGCGATCCTGCTTGACCGGAATGGCGTAGGCGGCGCGCAGTTCCTGCTCGACCATGCCGAGCATTTCCTTTTCGAGCGCCGAATTGTCGATCGTGGTGACCTCGCGCGGCTCCTTCGCGGCCTTTTCGGCGAGCTCGATGATCGCGTTGATCACCGGCTGGAAGTGGCGGTGACCGAACATCACGGCGCCGAGCATGATCTCTTCGTTCAGCTCCTTGGCTTCCGATTCCACCATCAGCACGGCGTCCGCAGTGCCGGCGACGACGAGGTCGAGCTGAGTGTCGACCATCTCGTCGAGCGTCGGGTTGAGGATGAACTCGTCATTGGCGAAGCCGACGCGCGCGGCGCCGATCGGGCCCTTGAAGGGAGCGCCCGACAGGGTCAGCGCAGCCGATGAGGCCACCAGCGCGACGATATCGGGATCGTTCTCCATATCGTGCGAGAGCACGGTCACGATCACCTGGGTCTCGTTGCGCCAGCCGTCGACGAACAGCGGACGGATCGGACGGTCGATCAGGCGGGAGACCAGCGTTTCCTTCTCGGTCGGACGACCCTCGCGCTTGAAATAGCCACCGGGAATGCGGCCGGCTGCGTAGGTCTTCTCCTGGTAGTCGACGGTCAGCGGCAGGAAGTCGACGCCTTCGCGCGGCGACTTCGCGGCTACGACGGTCGCGAGCACCACGGTCTCGCCGTAGGTCGCGACGACGGCACCGTCGGCCTGACGGGCGATCTTGCCGGTTTCGAGCTTGAGAGGGCGTCCACCCCAGTCGATCTCGACTGAATGCTTATTGAACATAGAGGTCTTCTTTCATGGGTTCTCGAAAGAAGGACGGGTCGAAAAACAAAAACCATGCGCAAGATTGCGGGACGTTGATCGAAGCGGGCGATCAGCGTCCTGCGATCCTGCCATGGTTTTTGGATTTCGGATGGCGTCCATCCCTTCGGGTCATACGGGCGCCTTGCCCGTTGTGCCCAGCCGCCGGATTGCTGCTGGACTGTCAGTCGGCACGAACGCGAACACCGAAGCGCGGTGTTCGCCCATCATGCCCGGATGCTCGCCGTCAACGGCTCGCATCCGACGCGCACGCAGCCTCGACGAAAAACCTTTAAACAAACGCTTTCGTTCGAAATCACGCGCGAAAACGCGCGCCGGTTGGCGCGCGCAAGAACTCTTAACGACGAATGTTGTGCTTCTCGAGCAGCGCCTTGTAGCGCGCCTCGTCCTTCTTCTTCACATAGTCGAGGAGCGAGCGGCGGGTCGAGACCAGCTTCAAGAGACCGCGACGCGAATGATTGTCCTTCACGTGGGTCTTGAAATGGTTGGTGAGGTTGGCGATGCGTTCCGACAGGATCGCGACCTGAACCTCTGGCGAGCCGGTATCACCGGCCTTGTTGGCATTCGTCTTGATGACTTCCGCTTTGCGTTCTGCGGCAATCGACATCGGTCAATTTCTCTCGTTGCGATCGGCGCTGGCAGTCAGGCCGGTCAGGTTGAACACACGCTTGGGGATGATTTCGCCATTGCCGACTTCGGCAAGCGCGAGAAGCCGGCCTGCCACCGTGACATAGACTGTGCCGCTACAAGTGGGCGCATCCCGTCCGCGCAACAAAACGGCTTGGCCCCGATGGAGCCTTGCCGCATCAGCCCGAGTGACGGCCAGTGCCGGGATGTCGTCCAGCGCGGTCTCAACGGGCATAAGCGCGTCGGCGAGGCTACCCTCGCCGGACGCGGCTCTATCGCACAAAGCCTCCAACTGATCCAGCGGAATCATGTCGTTCTCGCCAAATGGGCCGACCAGGGTCCGCCGCAGCGCGCAGATATGGCCGTAAGTGCCGAGAATCCTACCCATATCGCGGGCCAGCGCGCGGACATAGGTGCCCTTGCCGCACTCGGCCTCGAACACGGCGCGGTCGCTATCCGGTTGATCTACAAGGTTTAAACGGTGAATCTCGACCGGGCGCGGGGCCAGTTCCACGATCTCGCCGTCGCGGGCGAGGTCGTAGGCGCGCTCGCCCTGGACCTTGATCGCGGAATAGCGCGGCGGGATCTGCTGGATCACCCCGGTGAAACGGGGCAGCAGGGCCTCGATGGCCCCCCGAGTCGGGCGCTGGTCCGAGGTTGCGGTCGCCCGGCCCTCGATGTCGTCGGTGTCGCGCTCCTCGCCCCAGCACACCGTGAACCGGTAGCGCTTGCGGCCGTCCATGACGAAGGGGACGGTCTTGGTGGCCTCGCCGAGCGCGATCGGCAGGCCGCCGGAGGCCAGCGGATCTAGCGTGCCGGCATGGCCGGCGCGTTTGGCGTTGAACAGGCGCTTGAGCACGGCAACGGCCTGCGTCGAGGTCATGCCGATCGGCTTGTCGAGCACGACCCAGCCGTGGACGTCGCGACGGTCGCGGCGCGGCTGGTTGCCCTTCTGCTTGTTGGCGCGCGGATCGTTGTTGACGCGGCGCGGCTCTTGAGCGGGCTGAGAATTGCCGCTCATGTCCGCAAAATTATTCTTCTGCACGTCGAGCTGATCGGCCTCTTCGCCGCCGATCGTGCCGTGAGCCGGGTCCATCGTCATCGTTCTTCTTCCCGATCCGTATCCGGATCCTGTTCCAGGTCCTTCTGCACCGCGGGTGTTCGCAAAAGCTTCTCGATCCGTTCGGCTTCGTCGAATCGTTCGTCGACGCGGAAGCGAAGGTCAGGTGCAAATTTCAGGTTAACGCGCCGCGCGACCTCGCCGCGCAGGAATTTCTTGTTGCGCTCGAGCGCAGCGAGGACGATCTCGGTGTCGCGGCCACCGAGCGGCATCACGTAGACTGTTGCGAGCTTCAGGTCGGGCGACATCCGCACCTCCGGCACGGTGATGATGTGACCTTCGAGGTCAGCATCATGCACGCTGCCTTGCGCCAGAATCTCGGCTATCGCATGGCGAACCTGCTCGCCGACCCGCAACTGACGTTGCGAGCCGCCGGACGCGGAACTCTTTTTTTGATGATGGCGGGGCATGGTCTGAAAATCACCTCGTCATGCCCGCTTTTGGGACACAGGCATTGTCATTTGTCTTGCTGAAACGAAGAGGGGTGGATGGCCGGAAAAAATCCGGCCATCGTACTCCCGCAATTCAGTTCAAAAAAGATCCAGGCGCTTCGGTAAGATTTGGACTTACAGGGAGCGCTGGATCGTCTCCACGCGGTAACACTCGATGACGTCACCGGCGCGCATGTCGTGATAGTTCTCGAAGGCCATGCCGCATTCCTGACCGGACTGGACTTCCTTCACTTCGTCCTTGAAGCGCTTCAGCGTCGACAGCTTGCCTTCGTGCACGACGACGTTGTCGCGGATCAGGCGCACGTTGGCGCCGCGTTCCACGGTGCCGTCGGTGACGCGGCAGCCGGCGACCTTGCCGACCTTGGAGATGTTGAAGATCTCCAGGATCGCGGCATTGCCGAGCATTGTTTCCCGCAGGGTCGGCGCGAGCAGGCCGCTCATGGCCTTCTTCACGTCGTCCACGAGGTCGTAGATGATGTTGTAGTAGCGGATCTCGATGCCGTTGCGCTTGGCGGCCGCAGCGGCCTCCTTGTTCGCACGAACCGAGAAGCCGATGATCGCGGCGTTGAAGCCCTCCGCGAGCGTCACGTCCGATTCCGAGATGCCGCCGACACCCGCATGCAGGATGCGCGCGGCGACTTCGTCGGTGCCGAGCTTCTCCAGCGAGCCGAGGATCGCTTCCAGCGAGCCCTGCACGTCGGCCTTGATGATCAGCGGGAATTCCTTGCGGCCCGCCGTCTTCAACTGCGACATCATCTGCTCGAGCGAGCCGCGCATGCCGGAGATCGAGGCAGCCGCGTTCTCGCGCTTCTGGTGCGCGCGGTAGCTGGTGACCTGGCGGGCGCGGGCTTCGTTCTCGACCACGGCGAGACGATCGCCGGCTTCCGGCGGACCGTTGAAGCCGAGCACCTCGACCGGCACGGATGGACCTGCCTCCTGCACCGTCTCGCCCTGATCCGAGATCAGCGCGCGGACGCGGCCCATTTCGGCGCCGGCGACGATGATGTCACCGACACGGAGCGTGCCGCGCTGGACCAGAACGGTCGCGACCGGACCGCGGCCACGATCGAGCTTGGCTTCGATCACGGTGCCTTCGGCCGGACGATCCGAATTGGTCTTGAGGTCGAGGATGTCGGCCTGGAGCGCGATCATCTCGAGCAGCTTGTCGAGATTCGTCTTGTTCTTCGCCGACACTTCGACATCGACGACTTCGCCGCCGAAGGATTCGACCTGCACCTCGTGCTGGAGCAGCTCGGTGCGCACGCGCTCGGGCTTGGCGTCGGGCTTGTCGATCTTGTTGATGGCAACAATGATCGGCACCCGCGCCGCCTTGGCGTGGTTGATGGCTTCGATCGTCTGCGGCATCACGCCGTCGTCGGCCGCAACCACCAGCACGACGATGTCGGTCACCTTGGCGCCGCGCGCGCGCATCGCGGTGAACGCGGCGTGGCCGGGCGTGTCGATGAAGGTGATCTTCTTGCCGCTTTCGGGCGACAGCACCTGATAGGCGCCGATATGCTGGGTGATGCCGCCGGCTTCGCCGGAGACCACGTTGGCATGACGGAGCGCATCGAGCAGCGAGGTCTTGCCGTGGTCGACGTGACCCATCACCGTCACCACCGGCGAGCGCGGCTCGGTGTCGGTCGAATCGTCGATGGCGTCGAACAGGCCTTCTTCAACGTCGGACGCGGCAACGCGCTTGACGGTGTGACCAAGCTCCTCGGCGATCAGCTGCGCAGTGTCGGCATCGATCACGTCGGTGATCTTGTGGATCGCGCCCTGCTTCATCAGCATGCGGATGATTTCCACCGCGCGCTCCGACATGCGGTTGGCGAGCTCCTGGATGGTGATCGCTTCCGGAATGACCACCTCGCGGATGAGCTTTTCCTTCGGCTCGTTCGCGGCATGGCCCTTCAGGCGCTGGGTGCGGCGGCGGAACGAGGCGATCGAGCGCTCGCGGACGTCGTCGGCATTGAAGGCGGTGACGACCGTCAGGCGGCCGCGCTCCTTCTGCGGGCCGGGCTTGTGGGTGGGCTTGGGAGCGACCACAGGCCGCGCAGCGCCGCCGGGGCCGCGACGGATCTGGCGCGGACCGTCGTCCTCGTCCGGTCCGGCTGCGACGGCGGGGGCGCGGCCCACCGGGCCTCCCGGCCGCTGCGTGGTCGTTCCGGGTCGCGCGGTCGTTGTTCCCGGGCGTGCCGTGGTGGTTGTGCCGGGTCGCGCCATCGGCGCTCCGGGCCGCGCTGCAGGAGCGGCCGAGGTCCCCGTTGCAGGGCGCGCCACAGATTGCGGCTGCTCGCCTTCGCCAAAACGCTTCTTGGCCTCGGTTTCGGCCTTCCGCTTGGCTTCCTCCTCGTGACGGTGACGCTCCTCCTCGGCCTTGCGGCGGGCTTCGGCGGCCTCACGATCAGCACGCTCGGCGCTTTCGCGGACCGCGCGGCGCTGGGCCTCTTCCTCGGCATGGCGGCGCTCTTCGACTTCGCGCACCTTGGCATCGGCCAGCGCGCTGGCGCGGGCGGAACGTTCGTCCTCGGTCAGCGTGCGCAGCACCACGCCGGAGCCGGCGTTGCGCGGCGGCGCGTGGCGTGCCGGGGCAGGCTTGGGCGCGGCGGCCGGCGCGGGCTTCGCCACTTCGGCCACCTGCGGTTCAGGGCTGCCGTCGACACGGCGCTTGCCACGCTTCTCGACCACGACCTGCTTGCTACGGCCATGACTGAAGCTCTGGCGCACGGTGCCCGTTTCGACGCGCGGCTTGAGCGATAGCGTCTTGCTCGGAACGCTCAGCTTCTTGTCGCCAGGGGTCTTGGTATCAACCATTAAGCAGTCCTAATCCTGATCTTGTTGTCTTGTGCGTTGCCGCACCGTGCTATCGGGTGGTCGTTGTCTCTCAGAAATCCTGGCCGGGCTTTTCGGCAGTCCTGTCAGCGTCCGCCATCCGGTATCGGACCAGCATCTGGCTACGTGACAGGAATGACTTGCTCGCCGGGCCCGCGAGCAGGGCAGCATGTATCACATTTGACCGGGTAAGTGCCAAATCCAATTCTGTCGATTTTAGTGCAGTGACGACGGGAATCTCCGGCTTGGCGCCGCGATTTCCCTCATTTTGACGCGCCAGCATGTCCAATTTGCGGATTCCGTCCGCGGCCCCGTCGCTGGCATGGATCAGGACCTCGACCGTACCCTCCCGAAGCGCGCTTTCGACCTTGCCGAAACCGGCGACGATCTGGCGCGCTTTGGCCGCAATCCCAAGGGCTTCGACCACGCTCCGGACCAGGAGCGCCTCGAGGTCGGCGGGAAACGTCTGAGGGATGCGCAGCTCGCGCTTGAAGGCTTTCGTAAAATGGTGACGCCGAACGGCTTCCGCAACCACCTCGCGCGAGGCGGTGACCCACATGCCGCGTCCGGGCAGCTTGCGCTTGAGATCGGGAACTATGTGCCCTTGCGGCGAGACGACGAAGCGGATCAGCTCGTCGATCGGCCGGACCTCGCGGCTGACCGCACACATCCGCACGGTCGCGGACCTTTCGGTCCGCGGTCCATGGTCGAGTTCGGGGTCAGTATCGGCGAGCATCCGGGTGACATCCTCCTTCGCCCTAAGCCGGCTGATCTTCGGTCGCCTCGGCCTCTTCAGCAGGCTTGGCGAGATCGGCCTCGGTGATCCATCCGGCCTTGACGCGGGCCTGCATGATCATCGCTTCAGCATCGTCACGGGAGATCTCCAGGCCATCGAGCGCGCCCGGATATTTGGTCTGCTCGCCGCCTTCCTTGCGCTCGGTCCAGCCGACCAGATCGTCCGTGGCGCAACCGGCGAGGTCGTCGACCGTCTTGATGTCGTTCTCGCCGAACTTCACCAGCATCTTCGAGGTGACGCCGGGCACGTCCTTCACGGCGTCCTCGACGCCGAGTTCCTTGCGCCTGGCCTCGAGCTCGGCTTCCAGCTGTTCGAGATATTCCCGGGCGCGGTTCTGGAGTTCCTGCGCGGTCTCCTCGTCGAAACCTTCGATGCCGGCGAGTTCCTTGACGTCCACCATCGCGAGTTCCTCGACCGACGTGAAGCCTTCGGACGCCAGCAACTGGCCGACCACTTCGTCGACATTGAGCGATTCCATGAAGACGCGGGTGGAGTTCTCGAAGTCGGCCTGGCGGCGCTCCGATTCCTCCTGCTCGGTCAGGATGTCGATGTCCCAGCCGGTGAGCTGCGAGGCCAGACGCACATTCTGGCCGCGGCGGCCGATCGCCAGCGAGAGCTGGTTGTTGGTGTCGGGCACGACGACCTCGATGCGCTCGCGGTCTTCGTCGATGACGACCTTGGAGACTTCGGCCGGCGCCAGCGCGTTGACCACGAAGGTCGCGATGTCGGGCGACCAGGGGATGATGTCGATCTTCTCGCCCTGCAATTCGTTCACCACCGCCTGCACGCGCGAACCGCGCATACCGACGCAGGCGCCGACCGGATCGACCGAGGAATCACGAGAAATCACGCCGATTTTTGCGCGCGAGCCGGGATCGCGGGCGACCGCCTTGATCTCGACGATGCCGTCATAGATCTCGGGCA
This sequence comes from Bradyrhizobium sp. BWC-3-1, assembly GCF_032917965.1. NCBI lineage: Bacteria > Pseudomonadati > Pseudomonadota > Alphaproteobacteria > Hyphomicrobiales > Nitrobacteraceae > Bradyrhizobium > Bradyrhizobium sp. BWC-3-1. The sequence continues at coordinate 51,974 of NZ_CP136625.1, read as the reverse complement.
CTTCCTGCGCGAACAGCTTTGCCATGAACTGCGGATGGGTGCGGGAGAGGAAGATCTGCGGCCCGCGGGTCTCGCGGCGGACATCGAAGATGTAGGCGCGGACGCGGTCGCCGTTGCGGAACACTTCGCGCGGCAGCATCTCGTCGCGGCGGATGATGGCCTCGCCGCGGCCGAGATCGACGATCACACTGCCATATTCGACGCGCTTGACGACGCCGTTGACGATGTCGCCGATGCGGTCCTTGAATTCCATATATTGCCGGTCGCGCTCGGCTTCGCGCACCTTTTGCACGATCACCTGCTTGGCGGATTGCGCGGCGATGCGGCCATATTCCAGCGGCGGCAGGGTGTCGGCGATGGTGTCGCCGACCTGGGCACCGGGATTGGCGCGCTGCGCATCCACCAGCGAAATCTGGTTGGAATGGTTTTCGACCGTCTCGACCACCAGCATGTGGCGCGACAGCCGCAGCTCGCCCTTCTTCGGGTCGATCTCGGCGTGAACGTCGGTCTCGCTGCCGTAGCGAGCCCGCGCCGCCTTGGCGATGGCATCCTCCATCGCCGCGATGACGATGCCGCGGTCGATCGATTTCTCGCGCGCAACGGCGTCGGCGATCTGAAGCAATTCAAGTCGATTGGCGCTGACTGCCATGGCTAGTCTCCTTCGTCAGGATCGATTTCGCCCCGTCGCGCGCGTTCGGCGGCCAGGCGATGTTTCTTGGTATTGGTCGGAGCCGGCTTCTTCGTCGCGGCCGGCGTCGGTTTCTTAGTCGGCTTGGTGTTCTTGGTCGTTTTTTCGCTGATGCTGGCGTGCGGCGCCGCCGGCGGCTCGAGGCCGAGATTGCGGCGCATTTCGCGGGCCTGGGCCTTGCCGCGGCGCATGGATTCCGCGATCAACTCGTCCGTCAGCACCAGCCGTGCCTCGGCGATGTCTTCCATCGTCAGGAGAACGTCGGCAGCCTCGCCCGCCTTGATGTCGTCGCGATGCAGATGCACGCGGTCGCCTTCGACGGGGCCGATCGTGCCGCGGAACCGCTTCCGCCCCTCATGGGCGACAGCCATTTCGACCTTCACCAGATGGCCGGCATAACGCTCGAAATCGGAGCGGCGCACCAGCGGGCGGTCGATCCCCGGTGAGGAGATTTCCAGCCGATAGGCGCGATCGACGGGATCGGCGACGTCGAGCACGGGCGACAGTGCCCGCGAGATCGCCTCGCAATCCTCGATCTGCATGGAGCCGTCCGGCCGCTCTGCCATAACCTGCACGGTGCAGCCGGATTCCCCGGAAATGCGGATCCGCACCAGGCGGTAGCCCATGCCTTCGAGCACCGGCCCCGCGACCGCGGACACCCGCGCCGCGACGCCCGGCTCGACCACGAGCCTCGGCTCGGCCAGCAATTCGGCATCCGTGGAACCAGGGTTCGGTTCGGTCATGTCAGAGGTCAAGGCGCTCGGTATGGTTAAGGCTTGGTTAAGCTTTCAAGCCCGCTTCGGAACTCTCCCGACAGATCGGCGGGCCGCACATCTTCCACCAGGCCGCGTTCAGGTAATAAAAAAGAGCGGGTCCTTTCGGGCCCACTCTCACTACGCGGATCGTATGAGAAGATGAATTGCCGGTGATATAGCCCTTTCCGCCCTCTCGGACAAGGCCCATTGCACGGCGCGCGAGGCTTTTTGCGCCCGCTGTGCGGCCCGCTGGCGCAACGCTTCCTTCACCTCCAAGGCCTAGATTCCCTGATTGTGGGGCGGCTTGGACCAGGGCGTACCCGCGGCGTGCCCCCTACGAGTTTGCGTTTTCATGACCGTTGCCACGTCGCTCATTCCCGGACTGGACGATATCGTCAAACGCGGCGACCCGCGGCGTCGCGGCGAGATCGCGCATGCCATTTCCCAATTGTTCTTTCAGGACGCCGAGAACCTCCGTCCCGATGTCATCGATCTCTTCGACAATCTGCTGATCGATCTCGTCCCGCATGCCGAGCTCGCCTCGCGCGTCGATCTCGCCGAACGCTTCTCGCGCCTGAACAACGCGCCGCGGCGTCTCGTGAGCGAGCTCGCGCGCGAAAACGAAATCGCGGTGGCGGGCCCCGTGCTGCGCCATTCGCCCGTGCTCGACGACGCCGCTCTCGTCGAAATCGCGCGACTGAAGGGCCAGGGACATCTGCTGGCGATGAGCGAACGCCCCACGCTGTCGGCTGTCATCACCGACGTGCTGGTCGAGCGCGGCGATCGCGACGTGGTGCGCCGCGCCGCGGGCAATGCCGGCGCGGTGTTCTCGCCTGGCAGCTATTCGGAGCTGATCAAGCGTGCCGCGCAGGATGGCGTGCTGACGCTCAGGATCGGCCAGCGCAGCGATCTTTCGGGTGAGAACCTGAAACAGCTTCTCGACGGTACGCTCGACGTCATCCGCCGTCGCCTCTCGAGCGTGGTCAATCCCGTGCGCCAGGTCGAGATCACGCGCGCCATGGCGGCCATCGAGGAAGCCACGCTGCCGCCGGGCCCGCGTCGCGATTTCTCGGGAGCGCAACGTACGGTGCTGGCCTTGCATCGCGGGGGCCATCTTGGCGAGAGCGCGCTGTTTGGCTTCGCGAAGGCCTACAAATACGAGGAGGCGATCGCTTCGCTCTCGGCGATGTCCGGAGTCCGCCTCTCGGTCCTCGACCGCCTGATCACGGGCGACCGCTACGATCCAATCCTGGTTCTGGGGCGTGTGCTGAATGTCAGCTGGCCGACGGTGCGGGCGCTGATCCTGATGTGGTACGGCCCGAATCGCACGCCAGCCGATGCCGATCTTGAGCAGGCGCGCGCGAATTTCACGCGCTTGATGCCGACGACCGCCGAGCGCGTCGTGAATTTCTGGCGCAACCGGCAGACGATCTAGACCCGCCTGAACCGCAGATACGCCGCCTTGCGCCCCTCGCGCGTGGCCTTTCGGCCGTAGCGCGTCATCGTGTATCCGGCCCACGGCAGGCGAAAATCATCGGCGCGCTCCGCGAGCCAGACAAAGTCCTGCGAGCGCGACAGATGCGACAGCGTCCAGGCGCAGTAATCGTCGATGTCGCAGACGAAACGAAATTCGCCGCCGGCTTTCAACACGCGCGCCATCGCGGCGATGGTCCGGTCCTGGACGAAGCGCCGCTTCCAGTGCCGCCGTTTCGGCCAGGGATCGGGATGGATCAGGTCAATCCGCGACAGCGAAGCTTCCGGCAGCCAGGCCAGGAGCTCGGCGGCATCGCCTGCGAACAGGCGGATGTTGCCGATCTCGGCGGCCTCGATCTGCGCGAGGATCTTCGCCATGCCGTTGACGTAAGGCTCGCAGCCAATGAAGCCGGTTGTGGCGAAGGTCTGCGCTTCCGCCGCAAGATGCTCGCCGCCGCCGAAGCCGATCTCGAGCCGCAAATCGTCGGCTGCGGGGGCGAAGATCTCGCGGGCATCCGCCGGTGCTGCGCGGTCGATGGCGAGCGCAAGACGCGGCAGCAGATGATCGATCAGCTCGGCTTGGTGCTGCCTGAGCTTGTGGCCCTTGCGGCGTCCGAAGAAGGCGCGCTCGCTGTCCTCGCGATCCGGATCTGATTTGCGCTCACTCATCGTAGCGTCTGGTAGAGGCGGTGGAGCAGCCGCGCGCGCGGTGCGAGCGACGAGACATAGAGCTGCTCATAATGGGTGTGCGCGCCCTTGCCGTCGACGCCGAGCCCGTCGAGCGTCGCGGTGTGGGCGGCGGTGAAATTGCCGTCCGAGCCGCCGCCGGTGTGAACGTCCACCAGATCGAAGCCGATCTCCGTGGCAACCGTCTTTGCATGTTCGTACAGCGAAGCGCCTGCATTGCTCTTCTCGTAAGGCGGACGATTGAGCCCGCCCGTGACCTTGACGGTGACGCCATCTGTCTTCGATGTCAAAGCGAGGATCTTGCCGACGAATTCATCCGCGTCCTTGAAGCTCGGCACGCGCAGATCGATTTCAGCATAGGCTTCTTCCGGGGTCACGTTGGGCCGCGTGCCGCCGCGCACCACGCCGACATTGACGGTGACGCCGCGCGCCAGATCGTTCATCGCCTCCAGCGCCAGGATGACGTTGGCAAGCTCGCGGATCGCGCTGCGGCCATCCTGGGGCCGCGTGCCGGCATGCGCGGGCACGCCCTTGATGAACACTTCGAATCGCCCGACGCCCTTGCGACCGGTGACGATCTTGCCGCCCTCGCGCGCCGGCTCCGTCACCAGCACGTATTTCGCCTTGCGCCCTTCGGTCTCGATGAGTGCGCGAGAGGTGGGGCTGCCGATCTCCTCGTCCGAAGTGAACAGATGGATGATGCCGAGCGGCGGGCGATCGGCCGTGGCGCAAAGCGCGCGAAAGGCGTGGTGGGCGATGTAGGCGCCGCCCTTCATGTCGTAGATGCCGGGACCGAACGCGCTGTCGCCTTCGACCTTGAACGGCAGGCGCTCGATGAATCCCATGGGGTGAACGGTATCGAGGTGGCTCAGCACCAGGATACCCGGCCGGTCCTGGCCCCAGGTCGAGCGCGCCACGAGATGATCGCCGCAACCATCGACACCGGCGATGCGCTCGAGCGTAACAGGGAGATCGCGGTATTGCTCCGCGACCATCGAGACGAGCTTGTTGACCTGTTCAGGCGTGTCCGTTGGCGTCTCGACCTCCACCCAGCGGCGGATGCCATCGAGAATAGTTTGAGAATCGAACCAATTGGAGCTGGCCATGGGCGCATCTGTGCCTTTGAATCGCATCATCAAGGAGGACGCGCATCAAAGCGCGGCCACAAATGACGACATAGGCCAGATTTGACGCAGTCTCAAATCGGATTGAGATGGCGCGTCAGCGCTTGTCGGGGCCTTCGCGGGCCGCAATCTGCTCGACGAGATCGACGATCGAGCGGCGCATCTTCGAATCGGTGATTCGGGTGAACGCCTTGGTCAAAGCGAGTCCTTCGGAAGTCGCGAGGAAATCCGAGACGTAAGACGGCGATGCGCCTTCTGCGAAGCCGTCCGGCCCCGCCACGCCGCTCGGACCGCCCTCGAACAGGAAGGACACCGGCACCTGGAGAATTTCGGCAATTTGCTGGATGCGGCTCGCGCCGACCCGGTTTGTGCCCTTCTCGTATTTCTGAACTTGTTGGAAAGTCAGGCCCAAAGCTTCACCGAGCTTTTCCTGGCTCATGCCCAACATGATGCGGCGCATCCGCACGCGACTGCCGACATATTTGTCAACAGGGTTGGGCGCTTTCGACATTTCCTCAGCCCTCCAAACATCACCTTCGGCGCAATCAGGAATGCCTGAGGTGTAAGCAACGTCAAAATCAGACCCTGTTATTGGGAAACATTGCGGAGAAATTTAGCAATACCCACTGTCTTTTGCAGCCGGTGCAGAATGAGGAGGCCGCGTGCAGTCTGTCAACCGTGGGACTACGGTTGTCAAAAGCTATCGGCCGCGGCTGCGTGATCAGGGATGCCGTTTGGCAACACGTCGGCGGACCGCCAGAAACACGGCGAGCGCGACAAACATGGCCGCGGGTACATCGCCCACGCGCGCATAGATGGTCGGCGGGATCGCGGCGGGCAGATTTGCATCCAAAATGCCTTCGATCCCGAGACCGAGGCTGGCGACGATGCGTCCCACCGGATCGATCACTGCGGAAACGCCGGTATTGGCGGAGCGAACCAGCGGCAATCCGAGCTCGATCGCGCGCATCCGCGCCTGTTCGAGGTGTTGGTAGGGACCGGTCGAAATTCCGAACCAGCCGTCATTGGTGAGATTCACGATCCAGCCCGGACGTTCATTGCGTCCGGCCACCTCGCCGGGAAAGATTGCTTCGTAGCAGATCAGCGGCAGCGCGGACGGCGCGCCGGGGACCGGCAGCGCATGCCGCACGGTGCCGGCAATGAAGCCGCCGCGCACACGCGTGAGTTGCTCGAAACCGAGCTTCTCCATCAGACCCTGGTAGGGAAGAAACTCGCCGAACGGCACCAAATGCAGCTTGTCGTACATAGAGAGCACGCTGCCATCGTGGTCGATCACGTAGATCGAATTGTAGGCGCGTGTGATCGGCGTGCCCCGCGGCAGGTCGGGCGCGCGGACCGAGCCCGTGATCAGCACCGTGCCCTTGGGCAGAAGCTCCGCGATTTGCGCCATCGCATCGGCTTCGCGAGTCAGGAAGAACGGAAAGGCGGATTCCGGCCAGATCAGGATGGTGGCATCGCGCACGCCGGTCGATTGCGGTCCGGAGGCGCGGTCCGACAAGGCCAGATATTTCTTCATCACCTCCGCCTTGGCGGCGTAGTTGAATTTCGCGTCCTGCTGGAGATCCGGCTGCATCAGGCGCAATTTGGGGCCCGCGACCATCGTGGTCGGATGCAGCGACAGGCGGATCGCGCCGAAGATACTCATGACCAGCAGGAGCGCCAGGGCCGCGGCCGGTGCGCGCCACGCCAGGCGGCGATCGGGCGTGCGGTCGATCAGCGCCGCGGGGCTTGCGAAGATCGCAACCGTCAGGAACGTCATGCCCCACAGGCCGATCAGCGACGCCGTTTGTGCCAGCGGCAGCGGATCGGACAGCGCATAGCCGAACGCGTTCCAGGGAAAGCCGGTCAGCGCATGACCCCGCAGCCATTCCGTGATGGTGAGGCTTGCCGCGAGCGCAAGCACGCGCGTCGCGTTCTTGGTCCAGAGCAGGCGGGCGAGCGCAAAGCCCATTGCCGTGAAGATCGACAGATAGGCCGGCAGGCCCAGCACGGCGAACGGCGTCAGCCAGGCGAATACATCGGCGTCGACGAAGAAGGCGTAGCCGATCCAGTAGAGGCCGGGCACGAAATAGCCGAGGCCGAACCAGTAGCCGGTAAGCGCCGCGGCGGGGACGCCGCGATATCGTCCGGCGCCGGTGCCGTCGATCAGCCAGACCAGCACCGGGAAGGTGACGAATAGCACCGGGAATACATTGAACGGCGCCAGCGCCAGCACCGAGAGCGCGCCGGCAGCCATCGCGACGAGCGCGCGCTTCCATCCCCAGGTCAGGATGATGGCAAGCGCGATCTGGCGAAATCGCTGGAAAGGGCTCACTGCGGACCGGTCCCGTCGCTTGGCGGCGGGGTGGGCGTGTCGCTGGCCGTCGGCTGGCTGCCATCCGGCGCAGCCTCGCGGCGCCGGCTCTCGCGCTGGGTGCGCGGCGCGGGGCGCTCCTTTCGCGTCGAGATCCGCAGTCGCTTGACCCGGCGCGGATCGGCATCGAGCACCTCGATCTCGTAATGGCCGGGGCCCGAGATCACCTCGCCGCGCACCGGCAGGCGCCCGACGAAGCTGACGAGATAGCCGCCCAGCGTCTCCACTTCCTCGCCGGCCTCGCCGGTGACGAAGTCCTCGCCGATCACGGTGCGGACGTCGTCGAGGCTGGCGCGGGCGTCGGCGATGAAGGCGTTGTCGGGCAGCCGCACGATCGAGGGCGGCTCGTCGCTGTCATGCTCGTCGTCGATCTCGCCGACGATCTGCTCGACGATGTCCTCGAGCGAGACCAGGCCGTCGCTGCCGCCATATTCGTCGACCACCAGCGCCAGATGGATGCGGGTGGCCTGCATCTGCGCAAGCAGGTCGATCGCCCGCATCGACGGCGGCACGTAGAGCAGCTTGCGGATGATGCGCGCTTCCTCGAGCGGCAGCGCGAGATCGACCGTACGCAGATCGAGCCCGGCCGGCAGCGGTTTCTTGCGCTTGGTTTTCGTGACCCCCGACACGCGCGCACGCGCGGTCATGAAGGCGAGCAGATCGCGGATATGGACGATGCCGACGGGATCGTCGAGCGTCTCGTTGTAGACCACGAGGCGCGAATGGCCGGCGCTCTCGAAACGGTCCATCAACTCGCCGAGCGGGATGTCGCGCTTGACCGCGACGATGTCGGCGCGATGCACCATGACGTCGGCGATGCGACGCTCGTGCAGGCCGAGGATGTTGCGCAGCATGGTGCGCTCGACCGTCGAGAAGCCGGTGTCGTCGGGCGTCGTGGCGTCGAGCACGACCTGGAGGTCGTCGCGCACCGAACCTGCCTTCCAGCCGAACAGGCTGCGAATGGCACGCAGCAGCCAGCCCTCCGCGGTCGGGCGCATCACCTCGCCTGAGGTCACCACGACCGGTAAATTGGCCGTGTTGCGCGGATTGTCGTGAGTCGGGTCCGAATCCGGCATCTCAATGCGTCCCTGGGCGGTCGGCATAGGGGTCGGGAATGCCGAGATGAGCCAGGATCTCTCGTTCGAGCGCTTCCATTTCCTCGGCGTCGTCTTCGTTTTCGTGGTCGTAGCCGACCAGATGCAGGAAACCGTGCACGGCGAGATGGCTCAAATGATGATCGAACGGCTTTTGTTCCTCGTCCGCCTCACGCCGCATGGTCTCGTAGGCGATCGCGATGTCGCCCAGCATGCGCGGCGCATCGCCAGGCTTCCAGTCGCCTTCCGGCTGCAGCGCGGGAAACGACAGCACGTTGGTCGGCTTGTCGATGCCGCGCCAGTTGCTGTTCAGGATGCGGATGCCGGCATCATCGGTCAGCATCACCGCCACTTCCGCCTCCGCAACGTCTTCGTCGACATTCTCGGCGGCGGCCGCCACGGCGCGCTGGATCACGGCTTCGGATTCGGGCTCCCGCTGCCAGCAATCGGCGACGACGAGGACCTCGGTGATGGGAAGGTTGGGGTGTGACATTGTCCTTGTTCCGAACGAAGGGGCGCCGTGTCCGCGCCCATATGGTCCGGTTGCTGTCTCGTCAGGATTTACCGGCGGCCGGCCGCTGCGGCGACCCTTCGTAGGCGGAGACGATCCGCGCCACGAGCTCGTGGCGGATCACGTCTTCGGCCTTGAAATGAACTTGCGCAATGCCTTCGACGCCGCTCAGCAGGCGCGTCGCCTCGGCGAGGCCCGAGGTCTGGCCGTTCGGCAAGTCGATCTGCGAGGGATCGCCGGTGACGATCATGCGGCTGTTCTCGCCAAGGCGGGTCAAGAACATCTTCATCTGCATGGACGTGGTGTTTTGCGCCTCGTCCAGGATGATGGCCGCGTTGGTCAGCGTGCGACCGCGCATGAAGGCGAGTGGCGCGATCTCGATCTCGCCGGTCTGCAGCGCGCGCTCGACAATGCGCGCGTCCATCAGGTCATAGAGCGCGTCGTAGATAGGGCGGAGATAAGGATCGACCTTCTCGCGGAGATCGCCGGGCAAAAAGCCGAGCCGCTCGCCGGCTTCCACCGCCGGGCGCGACAGGATGATCTTGTCGACTTCCTTGCGCTCGAATAGCTGCGCGGCATGCGCGACCGCGAGCCAGGTCTTGCCGGTGCCGGCGGGGCCGATGCCGAACACCAGCTCGTGGCGCTTCAGCGCGCGGATGTAGGAATCCTGCGCCGCCGTGCGCGCACGCACCGGGCGCTTGCGCAGATTGATGCTGTCGAAGCTGGATTTGGCCGACTTGGCATCGAACTCGAACAGCGAGCCCTGCGCGATCACGGCTCGGATCGCGCCCTCGACCTCGCCCTGGTCGAGATCCTGTCCCTTCACGGCCTGGGCGTAGAGCGTCTCCAGCACCCGGCGCGCGGCATCGCAGCCGTCGCGCGAGCCGCCAATCGTGATGTGGTTGCCCTTGGAATCGACGACGACGCCGAGCCGCCGTTCGATCTGTGCCAGATGCTGGCCGTAAGGACCGACCAGCACCGACGCGGCGCGGTTGTCGTCGAAGTCGATGACGACCTGGGTCTCGGGCGGAACCTGCATGTCGCGGTCAAATTTGCGGCTGGGAGCGATGGAAGAAGACGAATCCGATGCGCTTTTTGGCAAGGGTTCAGGCTCCAGTGGCGATGGGCGATAAAGCGGGCACGCGCGCCATGGCGAGCTCGCCGAGGAAGCTGTAGCGTTCGAGACTGTCGATCCGGACCGGCAGGATCTGTCCGATGATGTCGGGGGAGGCCATCACATGCGCGGGCTGGAGGAAGGCGGTGCGGCCGACGATCTGGCCGTCCTTGCGGGCCGGGCGCTCGAACAGCACATCGACCGTTGAGCCAATCGCAGCCTTGTTGAAGGCCGATTGCTGGCTGTCGATCAGTTCCTGGAGCCGCTCCAATCGCTGGTCCATCTCGGAGGGGGACACCGTCTCCTGCATGTCCGCGGCCGGCGTTCCCGGCCGGGCGGAGTATTTGAACGAATATGCCGCAGCGTAGCCGATTTGCGTGACAAGCGCGAGGGTCGCGAGAAAATCTTGCTCGCTCTCGCCGGGGAAGCCGACGATAAAATCTGATGAGAAAGCAATGTCTTGGCGTGCGGACCGGAAACGGTCGACGACACGCCGATAATCATCGGCGGTATGTTTCCGGTTCATGGCAGCCAGAATCCGGTCCGAGCCCGACTGCACCGGCAGGTGCACGAACGGCATCAAGGCATCGAGATCGCGATGGGCTGCAATCAGACTGTCATCGACATCGCGCGGATGGCTGGTCGAATAACGCAGCCGCGCGACGCCCGGGAGCGCCGCGAGGTGCTCCAGCAGCCTGCCGAGCGGCCAGCTTTTTCCGTCCGGTCCCTCGCCGTGATAGGCGTTGACGTTCTGTCCGATCAGCGTGAGCTCGCGCACGCCGTTCTCGGTGAGCCGCTTCACGTCGTCGACGATCTTTGTCACCGGCCGCGAGACTTCCGAGCCACGCGTGTAAGGCACGACGCAGAAGGTGCAGAACTTGTCGCAGCCTTCCTGCACCGTGATGAAAGCGGAAATGCCGCGGGCGCGGATCGCGCCGGGCTTGGGTTGGGCCAGGAAGCCGAACTTGTCCTGAGCCGGGAATTCGGTCTCGATGGCGCGGCCTTCATTGCCGGCGCGCTTCAACAGCTGCGGCAAATGATGATAGCTCTGCGGTCCCACCACGACGTCGACCGCGGGTGCACGGCGCACGATCTCCTCGCCCTCGGCCTGTGCCACGCAGCCTGCGACCGCGATCTGCATGGTACGCCCGTCGCGCGCGGCGGCGTCCTTGGCGACGCGCAGGCGGCCGAGCTCCGAATAGACCTTTTCCGAGGCCTTCTCGCGGATATGGCAGGTGTTGAGGATGACGAGGTCGGCGTCATCAGCGCTGGCCGTCTCCACGAATCCTTCCGGGGCCAGCGTGTCCACCATGCGCTGGGCATCGTAGACGTTCATCTGGCAGCCATATGATTTGATGTGCAGCTTGCGCGGCGGCGTCATGGAATCCGGAATTGAGGTGGAGGACCGCCCTCAGATATAGGCTGGGGAGGCGAAAATCCAGCGATTGGCGCCCTTTGGGCTGTCATTCCGGGGCGAGCGCTGGCGGGAAGTGCGGAATCCCGCCAAAACCTCGGGATTCCGGGCGTGTGCGTGTCCCGGCAGCCGCCAGCTGCACTCAGAAAATACCCTGAATCAGCCCGCCAGGGTGTCCGCCGCGACCCGCCGGACCAGCTCCGGCAATTGCCGCATATCGTCGAACGTCAATCCGGCCCCGGCGGCCCGGAGCCTTTCAGCGTGGCCCGGCGGGCAATGGCTGCCACCGTGAAAGCCCAGCACGGTCATCCCGGCGGCATGCGCGCCGGTCACCCCGGGGACGCTGTCCTCGATCACGAGGCACCGCTCCGGCGCGACTTTCATCTGCGCGGCGGCGAACAGAAAAAGATCGGGCGCGGGCTTGCCGCGCGCGACCTGGCTCGCGGAAAAGATGTTCGGCGCAAGCAGATCGTAGAGACCGGCGCAGGTCAGGCCATGATGGATCTTCTCCGGTGTGCCGCTCGACGCAACGCATTTGGGCAAATCGATTGCGCCAATCGCTGCGGCCACATGGGTGATCGGCTGCAAATCGCTGGCATAAAATTGCAGCGTCGCAGCATTCACTTGGCTTTCGAGATCATCGGGAAGATTGCGGCCGATCTCCTGTTCGACCATTCGCCGTGCATCTTTCTCGGATACGCCGAGGAAGCGGACCAGCACCTGCTCCGATGTGATCGGATAGCCGTGCCTCGACAGCACATCTGCATGCGCGCGACAGGAGATCACCTCGCTGTCCACGAGCACGCCGTCGCAATCGAAGATGACGAGATCGATCGCCACTTAACTTGTGGGTTTGTCGTCGTCGAGCGGGACGCAATAGAGTTCGAGCCGATGATCGACCAGCTTGTAGCCGAGCTTGCGGGCGATCTCCGCCTGGAGCTTCTCGATCTCCTCGGAGGTGAACTCGATCACCTTGCCGTCGCGCAGGTTGATGAGGTGGTCGTGATGGCTGTCGCGCATCTGCTCGTAGCGCGCGCGGCCTTCGCGGAAATCATGGCGCTCGATGATGCCCGCATCTTCGAACAGCTTGACGGTCCGATACACGGTCGAGATCGAGATCTTGTCGTCGACCGCGACACAGCGGCGATATAGTTCCTCCACATCGGGATGATCGACCGCCTCCGCGAGCACGCGGGCGATGACACGACGCTGCTCGGTCATGCGCATGCCTGTGGCGGCACAGCGCGCCTCGATGCCGGACGCCTTGGAAGCGGGGGAAGGTTTAAGACCAGTCATGTGATGTCCGCCTGACGGGGCGCTTTCTGCCATCAATGTTACGACAAGTCACGTCGCATCAGAAGTGCGTTCAATTGTTCCCCGTTCGGCTGCTTATAGTAGCGTTCGCGGCGTCCGACCACCATGAATCCGGCTCGGTCGTAGAGCCGCCGCGCCGGCTGGTTATTTTCCTCGACCTCAAGAAATATTGTGCGCACGCCGCGTCCTGCCAGGTGGCCGAGATGGGTCATCAGCAGCGTGCGAGAGAGGCCGCGGCCGCGATGGGCCTGATCGACCGCGATCGAGAGAATCTCTGCTTCGTCTGCGCCGATCCGCGACACCGCGAAGCCCACGGTCTTGCGGCCGAGCCGCAACCGGTGCACCAGCGTGTTGCGCTCGCTGAGCATGCTCTCGAACTCGCCTTCGCCCCAACCGCGCGCGAAGGAGGCGCCGTGGAGTTGCGCAAGCCGTGCGACGTCGCGCGCGACAGCCGGCTCGACGACGGCCGTACCGCCGCGCCACCATTCCGACAACCATTTCATCGTGAGCTTGCGGCTTGTGCTGCAAGCGGCAGTTGTGCGGGCGGCTTTGCGTCGGGCGCCCGCAGATAGAACGGCCGCGCCGGATTTGTCGCGGGATCGGCGGCGGCGCCAAGCCATGCGACCCAGCCGATGTCGGGCGCGGGCTGCGCGTCGACCGCGACCGGCTGCGGCATATCTTTCGGCCAGCGCTCGGCGAGGATCTTCGCGGCATTGCCGACCAGATGCGGCGCGCCGAATTGCGACGCCGCGATCGCCTCGTCGATGGGAGCGACGCCCGGCCGCACCAGCTGACTGCCGTCACCGGCCACGATCTGGAAATAGACGTGGTCGTGCCGCGCGTCGATCGCCGAGATCACCGGCGCCGCTCCGCTCTGGCCGACGACGGCGGCGGCATAGGCCGACAAGGTGGTCAGGCCGACGGCGGGCCGCTTCGCAGCAAGCGCAAGGCCGCGGGCGGCCGAAATGCCGACGCGCAGGCCGGTGAAACTTCCGGGGCCCATGGTGACCGCGATGCGCTCGAGCGCTGTGAAGGCGAGGTTGGCTGACTGCATCACGCGCGCGATCATCGGCATCAGCGCTTCGGCGTGGCCGCGCTTCATCAGAAGCTGCTCCTGCGCGAGGAGCTGGCCGGCATCGGTGTCGAGAACGGCAACCGCGCACGCTTCCAGCGCGGTATCGATGGCAAGGATCAGCATGGAACGATGGTAGCACCATCCGTCATGGAATGCTCGTCATCATGGCCGGGCTTGTCCCGGCCATCCACGCCTTTGCGGCCCCAGCCTACATCGGCCGGACTTCGACCACGTCGGGGACGAAGTGCTTGAGCAGGTTCTGGATGCCGTGCTGGAGCGTCGCGGTCGATGACGGGCAGCCGGCGCAGGAGCCCTTCATGTTGAGATAGACGATACCATCCTTGAAGCCGCGGAAAGTGATGTCGCCGCCGTCATTGGCGACCGCTGGCCGCACGCGGGTCTCGATCAGATCCTTGATCATGTCGACCGTCTCGGCATCGGCTTCGTCAAAGAACTCGTCCTCTTCGTCGAGATCGACATCGCTCGCGGCCGCACCGTCGGCGAGCAGCGGCGCGCCGGACATGTAGTGCTCCATGATGGCGCCGAGGATCGCGGGCTTGAGCTGTTGCCATTCACCGTTCGCCTTGGTCACGGTGATGAAGTCCGAGCCGTAGAACACGCCGGTGACGCCGGGGACTTCGAACAGCTTTTCGGCGAGCGGCGAGCGTGCGGCCGATTCGCGGTTGGCAAATTCCATCGGTCCGCCGTCGACCACGACGCGGCCGGGAATGAACTTCAGCGTGGCGGGATTGGGGGTGGCTTCGGTTTGAATGAACATGGTTTTCTCCAGACGTCGCCGGTTCAAGGCCGGCGCGTGCTCTATCCACTAGCAGATGGCGACGGCGAACGCACGGTCAAGGGGTAAGCTGGCCGTTCACCTGTTATATCAGCGGGTTAGGGTACCCGCTTCTTCCCTCTGCCGGCTAACGGGGCGAGGCGAACGAGCAGCAGTCTAGGACAGCGAATCCACGCTCTGGTCGCTGAGCGCGCCGGAAATGACCGTCACCGGCACCGGGAACGTGCCCAGCGCGTGCGCGAGCAGCGCGACCAATGGCCCCGGGCCTTCCGCGCCCGGGTTCGCGGCGAGCACCAGCATGGCGATGTCGGGGTCCTCGTCGATCACCGCCAGCAGCTGTTCCATCGCAGCGCCTTCGCGGATCACCCGTTCCGGCGTGATCGCGGCGATGCCGTTGGCGCGGCCGGCGGCACGGTCGAGCGCGGCTTCGGCCGCCTCATGCGCTTCGGCGCGCATGATGTCGGCGACCCCCAGCCATTCCTGGCTCTGCTGTTCGGGCTCGATGATGCGGAGCATCACCACGCCGCCACCGGCCCGAATCGCCCAGCGGCTGGCGTAATAGACCGCGCGATCCCATTCGGCGGTGTCGTCGACGATGACGAGGCATTTGGGTTTGTGACCCGGCTCGAAGCAAAGTCGCTTGCTGGTCATGCATGTCCCGGAATGTCCACGCTGACATGCTGCCACACTCCGTCGTACTTGGGGAGAGCAGAAGCGAGCCGGCGCCGTGGCGTCGGCCGCGTTTTCGCGAACTTATTATCAGCGCCGACGGATGAAGCCGACGATGTCCTTCGAGAGCTTCATGGTCTCGTCGGCAATCGCGCGCGCGCGGTCGGCGCCATCGTTCAGGATCGCGTCGATATGGCCGGGGTCGGCGACGAGGCGCTTCATCTCGCCGGCAATCGGCGCGAGCTTCGTGACGCACAAATCCACCAGCGCGTTCTTGAAGCTGGAGAACTGGCCGCCGCCGAAATCCCTGAGCACGTCGGCCTTGGAGCGGCCGGAGAGCGCGGCGAAGATACCGACGAGATTGTCGGCCTCGGGACGCGCTTCCAGACCCTTCTCCTCGGTCGGCAGCGGCTCCGGGTCGGTCTTGGCCTTGCGGACCTTCTGCGCGATGGTGTCGGCGTCGTCGGTCAGATTGATGCGCGAATTATCCGACGCATCCGACTTCGACATCTTCTTGGTGCCGTCGCGCAAGCTCATCACGCGCGTCGCCGGGCCCGTGATCAAGGGTTCCGGCAGCGGGAAAAACAGGCCGTCATTGGCGCCCTGGCTGCGGATCGAGTCGGCGAAGTCGTTGTTGAACTTCTGCGCGATGTCGCGCGAGAGCTCAAGATGCTGCTTCTGGTCCTCGCCGACCGGCACGTGGGTGGCGCGGTAGAGCAGAATGTCAGCCGCCATCAGCACGGGATAGTCGAACAGACCGACGGACGCGTTCTCGCGGTCCTTGCCGGCCTTCTCCTTGAACTGGGTCATGCGACCCAGCCAGCCCATGCGCGCGACGCAGTTGAAGATCCAGGCGAGCTCGGCGTGGCCCGAGACCTGGCTCTGGTTGAACACGATGTGCTTGCTCGGATCGATGCCGCTGGCGATGAACGCCGCGGTCACCTCGCGGGTGTTGCGCGCGAGCTCGACTGGTCCGCCCCAGACGTCCACGCCCTGCGTGATCGCGTGCATGTCGACGACGCAATAGATGCAGTTGTGGGTTTCCTGCATCTTCACGAAGTTGACGATTGCGCCGAGATAATTGCCGAGGTGCAGATTGCCCGTCGGCTGGACGCCCGAAAAAACCCGTTCAACGAATGGCATGGCAGCTTCCCTGCAAGATACGGGGCGTCGTTTCCAACAGCGGCGCTGCCCCGTCAAGGGAATTTCGCTGACTTCAGGCGCCGGGATCGGGCTGGGCGGGGCGCTTAAAGGCACCGGCCGCCTCGCGCCAGGACGCGACGCGGAGGATTTGCAGGAGCAAGCCATAGACGACGATTCCGGCGGCGATCTGTGATCCCAGCGCAATGAAGCGGATGAGCCCATGGGCCTGTGAAGGCAAGAGGCCCGCGGTCAGCCACAGCAGGCCGCCCATGGCGAGCGCGGCGAGCACGATTCGCGGCAGCCGCTTGCGGGCGGCGGCGTCGACCGAGAAGCCGAATTCACGCGTGCCTTTCCGGAGCAGCGAGATCGCACTGCTCCAGGCGCCGGCGGCGATGCTGGCGGCGATCCCGCTCGCGCCGAAGAAGTGACCGAGCAGGATCGCGAGCGCGACCGCGACCACGAACCCTTTGGCAGTCGCAAGCAGCGGCGTCATCGTGTCGCTGCGGGCAAAATAGGCCGGGGACAGCGCCTTGATCAGCACGTGCGCCGGCAGTCCCAGCGCCAGCCACATCAGGGCGCGCGCCGTGGCCGCGCTGTCCTCCGCGCCAAAGGCGCCGTGTTCGAACAGCAGCCGCACGATCGGCTCGGCCAGCACGATCAGGCCGAGCGTCGCCGGCAATGCCAGCCCGGTCGCGAGTTCCAGCGCGCGCGATTCCACATGCGCAACCGCGTCACGGTCACCGCTCCTCGCCGCGCGCGTCAGCTCCGGCACCAGCACCGTACCCATGGCGACGCCGACAATACCGAGCGGCAGCTCGATCAAGCGGTTGGCGAAATAGAGCCAGGAGACCGCGGCCGGCGTGGCGGAGGCGATGATCGCGCCGGCAACCATCAGCCATTGCGGGCCGGAGCTCGCGATCATGCCCGGGATCGCCTTGGCGAAGAAGCCGCGCATGTCCTTGTCGAAGCTCACGCGCAACGGTGTCGCCAGACGCGCACTTCGCTGCGACAGCAGCATCAGGAGCTGCAACAGGCCGGCGATGCCGACGGAGGCCGCCAATATCCACGCGGCGACGGTCGCGTCGACGTGCCACAGCAGGAGTGTTGTGATCGCAGCGATCAGGGCGATGTTGAACAGCAGCGGCGAGAACGCGGTGAGTGCAAAGCGACCCTGCGCGTTGAGCAGGCCCATCAGCACCGTGACGGGTCCCGCGAAGGCAAGATAAGGCAGCATCAGCCGCGCATTCTGGACGGCGAGATCGAGCGATGCGCTGCCGACGAAGCCCGGTGCGATGATCATGATGATCAGCGGCATCAGCAGTGCAATCACGATTGAGATTGCGATCAGGCCCGCGCTCACCGAGCCGAGCACGCGTCCCGCGAACGCCGCCGCAACCGCCTCGCCGTCGCGGTCACGAACGCGCAGCCAGGCCGGGATCAGCGCCGCATTCAGCGCCCCCTCGCTGAGCAGGCGCCGCACCACATTGACGAGCTGAAATGCCGCCAGAAACGCGTCCGCCACGGCGCCGGTGCCGAGCAGCGCCGCGATCAGGGAATCGCGTGCAAAGCCCAGCAGCCGTGAAGCCAGTGTCCCCGTCGAGACGGTCAGGAAGGAGCGGATCATCGGAACTGCATAATACCGTTGCTTGCCCGCGAAGGGCCGGCCGTGATAGGCCGCGAGCCAGATTTCAGACCGACAGGAAGCGGATTTCCGCGGGTATCGCAATCCGCCAAACAGGATCAAGGTGAATGGCTGACGTGAAATATGACGTTCTCGGCATCGGCAACGCGCTGTTCGACGTGCTGGTCAAGACCGACGAAGCCTTTCTGGGCAAGCACGGCATGACCAAGGGCAGCATGTCCCTGATCGACGAGGCGCGGGCCGCCGCCATCTACAAGGACATGGGCCCGGCGACGGAAGTTTCCGGCGGTTCGGCCGCCAACACCATCGTCGGCATCGGCAGCCTCGGGGCGCGCGCCGCCTATGTCGGCAAGGTCAAGGACGACCAGATCGGGAAGCTCTACGTCCACGACATCCGCGCGGCCGGCGTCGCCTTCAACACGCCCGCGGCGAAGGACGGTCCTGCGACCGGCTGCTCCTACATCCTGGTGACTGACGACGGCGAGCGCACCATGAACACCTATCTCGGCGCCGCGCAGGACCTGTCGCCCGCCGACATCGACCCGGCCGAGATCGCCGCGGCCGGCATCGTCTACCTCGAGGGCTATCTCTGGGACCCCAAGAACGCCAAGGACGCCTTCGTCAAGGCGGCCAAGATCGCTCATGATGCCAAGCGCAAGGTGGCGCTGACGTTGTCGGATTCCTTCTGCGTCGATCGTTATCGCGACGAGTTCCTGGGGCTGATGCGCAACGGCACCGTCGATATCGTGTTCGCGAACGAGTCCGAGCTGCATTCGCTCTACCAGACCTCGGACTTCGACACCGCGCTCAAGCAGCTGCGCAACGACGTCAATCTCGGCGTGGTCACCCGCAGCGAGAAAGGCTGCGTGGTGGTGACGCCAACTGACGCAGTCGCAGCCCCGGCGTCTCCGATCGCGAAACTCGTGGACACCACCGGGGCCGGCGATCTCTTCGCCGCCGGCTTCCTGTTCGGTCTGGCGCGCAACCTGCCCCACAAGCAGTGCGGCGAACTCGGCGCGCTCGCGGCCGCCGAAGTGATCCAGCACATCGGCGCGCGTCCACAGGTGTCGCTGAAGGAGCTCGCCCGGCAGCGCGGGCTGACGGCTTAAGGTGGAATAGCCTCATCCTCGCTGTCATCGCCCGGCTTGGCCGGGCGATCCAGTACTCCGAGACGGTCGTGGTTCTATCGAGAGGCTCCGGCGTATTGGATTCCCCGCCTTCGCGGGGAATGACAGCTGCGGCTCACGCCGTCTTCGCGGCTTTCAGTCCAAGCCGTTGCTCCACGTCGTCGCGCATCAGGAATTTCTGGACCTTTCCGGTCACGGTCATCGGAAACTCGTCGACGAATTCCACGTACCGCGGAATCTTGTTGTGGGCGATCTGGCCGTCGCAGAAGGTGCGCACCTCTTCCTTCGTCAGCGTCTCGCCGGGCCTGACGCGGATCCAGGCGCAGAGCTCCTCGCCGTAGCGGGTATCCGCAACGCCAAAGATCTGCACGTCCTGAATCTTGGGATGGCGGTAGAGAAATTCCTCGATCTCGCGGGGATAGAGGTTCTCGCCGCCGCGGATCACCATGTCCTTGATGCGGCCGACGATGTTGCAATAACCCTGGTCGTCGATGATGGCGATGTCGCCGGTATGCATCCAGCCGTTGGCGTCGAGCACATCCGCGGTCTTCTCCGGCTCCTCCCAGTAGCCCAGCATCACGCTGTAGCCGCGGGTGCAGAGCTCGCCCCGTTCGCCGCGCTTGACGATCTTGCCCTCGAGATCGACGACCTTGACCTCGACATGCGGATGGATTCGCCCGACCGTCGAGACGCGGCGATCGAGCGGGTCGTCGACGGCGCTTTGGAAGCTGACCGGGCTCGTCTCGGTCATGCCATAGGCGATCGTGACCTCGCCCATGTTCATCTCGCTGTTGACGCGCTTCATCACCTCGATCGGGCAGGGTGCACCGGCCATGATGCCGGTGCGCAGCGATGTCAGATCGAAGTTTGAGAATTCGCCGTGGTCGAGTTCGGCGATGAACATGGTCGGCACACCGTACAGCGCGGTGCATTTTTCCTGCTCGATCGTCCGCAGCGTTGCGAGCGGATCAAACCCCTCGCCGGGATAGACCATCGTTGCGCCGAGCGTGACGGAGGCGAGGTTGCCCATCACCATGCCGAAGCAATGATAGAGCGGCACCGGAATGCAGATGCGGTCCTGTTCGGTCAGGCGCATGGCGCGGCCGACGAAATAGCCGTTGTTGAGAATGTTGTGATGGGTCAGCGTCACGCCCTTGGGCGATCCCGTCGTTCCGCTGGTGAACTGGATGTTGACGGCATCGTCGAATTGCAGCGAGGCACTGAGCGCGGCGAGCTGTTCGCGATGCAGGGTACCGCCCATGCCGGCGACCTCGTCGAACGGGATCGTGCCCGGGCAGGCGGGGCCGCCGATCTGGATCACGATGCGCAAGGCCGGCAGCCGCGCCGCGCGCAATTGCCCGGGCTTGGCGCTCGCGAGCTCCGGCAACAGCGTGTTGAGCATGTCCATGTAGTTGCTGGTCTTGAATGCCGTCGCGGTGACGATGGCGCTGCATCCGACCTTGTGAAACGCGAATTCCAGCTCGCTCAGCCGGTAGGCCGGATTGATCGTCACCAGGATGAGGCCGGCCTTGGCGGCGGCAAACTGGGTCAGTGTCCATTCCGGCCGGTTCAGCGACCAGATGCCGATCCGCCCGCCGCGTTCGAGGCCGAGCGCGACAAAGCCGGCGGCGAGCGCGTCGACCCGCTGGGCAAACTCTCCCCATTTCCATCTCACGCCGTGGCTGGGCGAGACCAGCGCCTCACGATCGCTCCAGCGCCGCGCGGCCTGATCGAGGCTGCGCCCGATGGTGTCGCCGAGCAGCGGCGTGTCGGAGGTGCCGCAAACGTAACTGTCGGCTTTGTCTGCCAAGATCGTGTCCTCCAGTCAGGTGCGTGCACGGCCGGGACAACAAGCCCGGCCGTGACGCGTCGTGAGAGTCAGGCGCGCCTCACGCCGCCTTCTGCCCGCTTCCCGCATCGAGCCCGGCATAGACGCCGCGCTCGAAGCCGGCAAAAGCCTCGAGACACTTTGCGTCGGCGAATGGCAGCAGCTGCATCAGGATCACGCCGGTGACGTCGCGCGCCGGGTCGATCCAGTAATAGGTGTTGGCGAGGCCCGCCCAGGCGAGGCTGCCCGCGCTGCGGCCCTCGGCGGTCTTGGCGGTGTTGATCATGAAGCTGAGGCCCCACTTCTTCACCTGCTCCGGATAGAGATCGACGTCATTGGTGTACATCGGCGCCGCCGTGGTCATCTTGCCCATGGCGAGGTCGCCGATGTGGTTCTGCCCCATCGTCGCGATGGTCTCGGCCTTCAGCACCTGATTGCCGTTGCCGCGGCCCTTGTTCAAGATCATCTGGGTAAACCTGATATAGTCGGCCGCGGTCGAATAAAGGCCGCCGCCGCCCATGTGGAATTCCGGCTCCTGCTCGAGCTCGAACGGGATCGCGGCGAGCTGGCCATCCTCGCCGCGCGCATGCATGCCGACCAGACGCTTGCGCATGTCGTCGGTGATCTTGAAAGCGGTATCGCTCATGCCGAGCGGTGCGAACAGATTGTCGCGCAGATAGGCATCGAGGCGCTTGCCGCTGACGGCTTCCACCGCCTTGCCGACGAAATCGATATTGGTGCCGTATTCCCAGCGCGTGCCGGGGTCGGTCATAACCGGCGTCTTCAACGCCGCGTTCTGGCAGGTGGTGATGGCGGGGATGCCGGATTTCTCGAGATGGATCGCGAGATCGCCGTTCCACATGTTGTAGGCAAAGCCGGCGGTGTGGGTCATGAGTTGGCGCAGCGTGATCGGCCCCTTGGCCGGCCGCAGCTTGGCTTCGCCCTTGGCATCGAAACCTTCGAGCACCTGCGGCTTGGCGAGATCGGGCAACACCTCGCCGATCGGCGCATCCAGCGACAGCTTGCCTTGCTCGACGAGCTGCATCGCGCCCGCTGATGTCACCGCCTTCGTCATCGATGCGATCCAGAACACGCTGTCGGCGGTCATCGCATCCGGCTTGGACAGGTCGCGTTTGCCGAACGCGCCCTGATACAGCACCTCGGTACCGCTGGCGGCGATGGCGACGACGCCGGGAATCTCCCTGGCCTCGCTCTTCTGGCGCAGAATCTGGTCGATCTCAGCTTTGCCTTGCATCCGCGTTTCCTCCGGTTTGATTATTGTTGGAAGCGATCGATTGTCCTCCCGCGTGCGCCGCGCGGCAAGCACATCCGCGTACCTGCCGCGGTCGCGATGTCGTGACTTGACGGTCGGCTCCCCTCGCACGACGACAAGGCGGTTGACCTGCAACACTCCGTCACAATCTGTGGTGGATGGCCGCAACCAGCCGTGACCGTGGATGGGTGCTGGCGAGATGTTTCGACTGTTTGAAGCACTTGAAACATTTTGTGAGCTGCGGCGTTCAGCTCTCGGCCGATCGACGGTCAACGTTAAGACTTGATGCAAATTGGCGGCCGCCCACCGGCCGCGAGGGGGGACCTCAGATGATTTCGACCTGGAGCGAATGGAAGCGCTATCCCCGTCCCGGACGGGGCGAGAATCTCGAAGCGCCGATCGCGCCCGGCATCTACGAGGTCCGCATCGCCGGCACCGGCGCACTTTATTCCTTCGGCGCTGTCGACAATCTGGCACAGGCGCTGGCGCTGCTGCCGGTCGGTTCAAAGTCCTGGTTCGGCCGCCGCAACGCGTCCGACGTTCCTGATCTCGAATACCGGACCTGCGCAACCTCCTCGAAGGCCGACGCCAAGGCCGCCGCCGAGCGCATGATCGGGCGGCGCGAGACCTATCTGAGCGGCGCGGCGTAACTCCGCCGCTCCGAGCCTGGCTCCCAGCAGATGTGCGTTGCGGGACGGTGCATTGCGCGCCGCGTCTCCCTATATTCCGGCCGAACCGGAACAGCCCGCAAAAGCCCCGCAGGAGCAACGCCATGACCCCGACCGCCGCCGCACGTGCCCAGCACGCCACGTCCAATCTGCGCGACCGGTTGAAGGACCCGTCGCTGCTGAAGGAGGCCTGCTACATCGACGGCACCTGGGTCGGCTCGCCGGTCTTCGCCGTCAACAATCCCGCAACCGGCATCGAGCTTGCAAAGGTTCCGCAGCTTTCGGCCGATGACGCCACCAGGGCGGTCGAGGCCGCCGAGCGCGCGTTCCCGGGCTGGGCCAAGCACACCGCCAAGCAGCGCTCCAATATTTTGCGCAAATGGTTCGAGCTGATCATCGCCAATCGCGAGGACCTCGCGCTGATCCTCACCTCCGAGCAGGGCAAGCCGCTCGCCGAAGCGCTCGGCGAGGTCGACATCGGCGGCGCCTATGTCGAATTTTTCGCCGAGGAGGCCCGCCGCGTCTATGGCGAGACGATTCCGACGCAGCGGCCGGATGCGCGCTTGCTCGCGATCAAGCAGCCGATCGGCGTCTGCGGCGCGATCACGCCGTGGAATTTCCCGAACTCGATGATCACACGAAAGGTTTCGCCGGCGCTTGCGGCCGGGTGCACCGTGGTGCTGAAGCCCGCCAATGAAACGCCGCTGTCGGCGCTGGCGCTTGCCGCGCTCGCGGAGAGAGCCGGCGTGCCCAAGGGTGTGTTCAACATCGTCACGGGCGATGCAGCGCCGATCGGCAAGGTGTTGTGCGAGCATCCGGCCGTGCGTTTCGTCGGCTTCACCGGCTCGACCGCGGTCGGCAAGATTCTCTACCGGCAGGCCTCCGTCGGCGTGAAGCGGCTCGGCCTCGAGCTCGGCGGCAACGCGCCGTTCGTGGTGTTCGACGACGCCGACATCGATGCGGCGGTCGACGGCGCGATCGTCTCGAAATACCGCAACATGGGCCAGACCTGCGTCTGCGCCAACCGCATCTACGCCCAGGACAAGATCTACGACGAGTTCGTGCAGAAGCTGTCGAAGAAAGTCGCGGCGATGAAGATCGGTGACGGTACCGAGAACGGCGTCACGCAGGGCCCACTGATCAATTTGAAAGCGGTCGACAAGGTCGAGCGCCATATCGCGGACGCCGTCAAGCGCGGCGCCAGGATCGTCACCGGCGGCAAGCGCAGCGAGCTCGGGCGTTCGTTCTTCGAGCCGACGGTGCTTGCCGACGTCGAGCCGGACTCGCTGGTGGCGCAGGAGGAAACCTTCGGCCCGCTCGCACCTGTGATCCGCTTCAAGGACGAGGCCGACGTCATCGCGATGTGCAACGCCTCGCCGTTCGGGCTCGCCTCCTACTTCTACTCCCGCGATCTCGGCCGCGTCTGGCGCGTCGCCGAGGCGCTGGAATCCGGCATGGTCGGCGTCAACACCGGCCTGATCACCACCGAAGTGGCGCCCTTCGGCGGCGTCAAGGAAAGCGGCCTCGGCCGCGAAGGCTCGCATCACGGCATGGAAGAATATGTCGAGATCAAATATGTGATGATGGCGGGGGTTTAGCTGCTGGTCGCCGTGGCCTGAAACGCGGCATCTACGGCGTTCGCCGTCCTCCCGTGAGGGCCTAACGTTCTCTGCAGCAGGGCTCAATGCAACGGCCCCTACGCAGGAGAACGTGATGACCAAACTAAGTGAGCTGGCGATCGAAGCCCATGGTGGGCTTCAGCGCTGGAACCAGTTCGAGCAGGTCGCGGCCGACCTTCAGCAGGGGGGCGTGTTGTGGTCCTTGAAAGGGCAGCCCGAGACGCTTCAGCAGACCACCGTGACGGCTGGTCTGCGCCAGGAATGGGCGTCCCACTCGCCCTTCGGCGCCGAGCGCCGCCGTTCGCGGTTCGAGCCGGGGCGGGTCGCCCTCGAAGCGGCCGACGGCACGGTGCTCGACGAGCTTCGTGACCCGCGCAGCAGCTTTGCAGGTCATACTCTGCAAACGCCGTGGACCGATCTCCAGCTCGCCTATTTCGCCGGCTGCGCCATGTGGACTTACCTCAACACCCCGTTCGTGCTCGCCTGGCCCGGAGTCGAGGCAGAAGAGCTGGAGCCGGTGCGTACGAATGACGGGCTGTGGCGCCGTCTTGCGGTCCGTTTTCCAAATGACATCGCAACGCACAGTGCGGTGCAGACGCTCTATTTCGATGCGGACGGACTCTTGAAGCGGCACGATTACGACGTGGAGATCGCCGGCAATACGCCCGGCGCGCATCTGATCGATGGCTATGTCGAGGTCTCGGGCATCCGGTTTCCGACCAAGCGTCGCATTTATGCACGGCAACCCGACGGCAGCTTCAGCACCGAGCCGCTGGTCGTCTCGATCGATCTGTCCAATATCCGGCTGAGCTGATTTGAGGCACGTCAGAGCATGGCGAGTGGCCCAGCCTCCTTGCGGAAGGTCCGCGGCGCCTCGCCATGCACGCGGACAAAAGCCTGTCGCATGCGCTCACGGGTCGCAAAGCCGGTCTCGCGCGCCACGACCTCGATCGGCAAACGAGTCTGCTCCAGCATCAGCTTCGCGGATTCGAGGCGCAAGGCTTCGACGGCCTTGGCCGGCGTCGTGCCGGTCGCCGAGCGGAAGAGTCGCGTGAATTGCCGCGGGCTGAGACAGGCGGCGCGGGCCAAATCCTCGATCGTGAGGCTCTCGCGCAGGTTTTGCCGGGCGTAGTTCAGGGCCTTCTGGATCCTGTCTTCGCTCGTTCCGACCTCCAGCAAAACCGAATGCTGCGATTGTCCGCCGGGGCGGCTGTGGTACATGACCATGCCTTTGGCCACGGAGCGAGCCCTCTCGGCACCGAGGTCTCGTTCGATCATGCCGACGACCATGTCGGTGCCGGCGCTCATGCCGGCAGACGTCCAGATCTGGCCGTCGGCAATGAAGATCTTGTCGGCGTCCACATTGCAACCCGGGAATCTGGCCTGCATCTCCTGTGCGTAGCGCCAATGCGTGGTCGCTCGCCGCCCGTTCAACAGCCCGGCGTCACCGAGCACGAACGAGCCGAGACAGATCGACGAAACCCGCCGCGCATTCCGGGCCGCTGCGCGAAGCAGCCGGACGAGGCCGGGTGATGAGGTTGGAATGTCGAGGCCCGCCGCGACGATGAGGGTGTCGAAAGCGGCCTGATCGAAAGGCTCCGTCATGACTTGCATCCCAGCAGACGAGGTGACCAGCCCGCCGTCTTCCGAGAACGCACGAACATCGTAGATTTTTTCTCCAGCCTGCTTGTTCGCCACGTCGAAAGCGGCGACGGCGCCGAAACAGACGGCCTGGAAGCTCGGAGACAGAACCAAGCCGATTCTCATGATGACTCCTGGATGCGACGGACCACCTGTTTGTGCGCCTGCTCCCCTCGCCAATTGGATGGCCGAAATGATGGCATCTACGTCCTGTCGATGCCGTAAGCCGGCTGATACGTCTCCACCCTCGAGCGCGGGAAGACGACATACATATGGCGAGCGTCATATATGGAGTGCTCGCCGTCGTGCCAGCAGCCATCCGTGCACTTCAAGAAAAAGGAAAAGGCATGTCCCTTGAAACGGCGCGAACGGAATTGATCGAGGCCGGCGGTATGCGCTTTGCCTTCAGGCGCCTCGACCCGGCAAAGGGTATGCCACTGGTCCTGCTTCAGCATTTCACAGGCAACATGGATTCCTGGGATCCGGCCGTGGTGAACCGGCTCGCGGAAACCAGGCCGGTCATCGTTTTTAACAATGCGGGCGTCGGCACGAGCTCCGGCGCGACGCCGGACAACGTCGAGCAGATGGCGGCGGATGCCGAAACTTTCATCAGGGCGCTCGATCTCGGTGAGGTCGATCTTCTCGGCTTCTCGCTCGGTGGCATGATCGCTCAGGTGCTCGCTGCCCGGGGGACGGGGCTCGTCCGCAAGATGATCGTGGCGGGAGCGGCGCCGCGCGGCGGCGAGGAGCATCTGATGGCCGTCGTCAACGACGCCTTTGCCCGTGGGGCTGCCGATGTCAGGCTGCCGCTGTTCTTTACGCCCTCCGAGGCCAGCCAGCGCGCCGGTAGGGGCTTTATCGCGCGAGCGACTGCGCGCGCACAGGACCGGGATCCCGAAAGCGGAGACAGTGTGAGCGAACCTCAGGCGAAGGCGATCATCACCTGGTGTGCCCGCAAGGACGAGGCGTCCATCCTCCGCGCAATCGCGCAGCCCACCTTGATTGTTCACGGCAGCGACGATTCAATGTTCCCGAGCATCAACGCCTACAACATGTTCAAGGCGATGAGTGATGCGCAGCTCATCCTGTATCCCGACTCCGGACACGGCGCACCTTTCCAATACCCGGATTTGTTCGTAGCACATTGCAGAACGTTTCTGGATGCGAGGGCTACCGCCTGAGCACCGCGATCGTGCGGTTCGCAAAGGTCAGCCGCTCCGCCATGACCGACACGAAATAGGTCAGCAGCTTGTGGCTGAGCGCTGGATCCTCGGTCTTGATGGCGTCGAACTGGTGCGTATTCAGCACGTAGAGCACGCTGTCGACCTCGGCCTGGATGGTCGCGCTGCGCGGTGTCTGTGACACCAGCCCCATCTCGCCGATCGTGGTGTAACGGCCGAGGCTGCGCACGCGTGTGGTGCGGTCGTGATCGGCCGGGATCATGATGCCGACGCGGCCGTCGAGGATGAAATGCATGGAATCGGCGGGGGCGCCGGCCTGCACGATGACCTCGCCGGCTTCGACCTCGATGCGCTGGCAGCGGCGGATCAGCTCGTCGGCGCCGTCTTCGCTGCCGAGCATTCGCGTGAACCAGTCACGCAGGCTGGCTTCTTCCTGCGCCAGCTCCTGATGCTGCGAGATGAGCTCGTTCTCGCACCATTCCAGCGCGCGATCGAGCTTGGGGATGATGGTGACGCCCTCGCCGACGAAGTCGCTGGAGCGCAGCACCTTCTCGGCCGCAGCCGACAGATGCACCAGGATCAGCTCGACTCCGAGATCGCCGGCGCTGCGCTTGATCTGGGCGAAACTATAGGCAGCCGATGAATCCACGCCGGTGACGAGCTTGAAGTCAAACAGCAGATAGCGGCACTCGGGGCGTTCCTGCAGCAGCTGCTTGACGTGCTGGTAGAGCCGGTTGGCGGAGCCGAAGAAGAGATAGCTCTGGAGATTGAGGCCCTGGATCTTGCCCCCGTGGGCAAGCAGCACGTCCTGGTCGTCGCGCGAGCGGTCGAGCGAGGAGCGGTACTCCGAGCCGTCGAAACTGTATTTGATCGACTCGACCCGCGCGGCGCTGAACGCAAACGTCGCGCAGCCGATGATGACGCCGATCAGGATGCCCGGAACGAAACCCCAGGCCACGATGATCGCGATGATGGCGATCAGCGAGAGATATTCGAGCTTCGACAGCCGCTTGCGCGACTCGATGATCCATTTGTGCAACTGGTCGGCGCCGAGATAGAGCAACAGGCCGCCGAGCACGCATTTGGGGATGAAGCCGAGCAGCTCGGGTGCGACGGCAAGCACCAGCAGCGACAGCGCTGCGGCGGTGAGGCCGGACAGTCGCCCGCGGCCGCCGCTGCCGAAATTGAGCATCGAGCGGCTGGTCGAGCTGCAACCGGGGTAGCCGCCCAGCATGCCGGTCAGGATGTTGGCGGCGCCGGTGACGTTCAGCTCACACTCCAGATTGGCTTCGCGACGCGTGGCCACCTCGATGCCGGTGGTGTTGAACAGCGTGCTGGAGGCCGTGACGAAGATGACGGCGACGACATTGCCAAGCAGGTCCGGTATGGCAAACCAGGGATAGCGGGCGAGATCGTCGGTATGCCAGGGCAGCATGAAGACCGCTTGCGGCGGTGGCTGAAAGGTCCAGCCCAATGTGCGCGCCTCATCGAAGGAAACGCCGGTGATCCAGAACGCCAGATGCGCGGTGAGCACGCCGCCGACCAGGATGATCGGCAGTCCGAACGGGCTGCGCGAGCGGTGCCAGGTGAGATACAGCACCAGCGCCATCGCGCAGGCGGCACCGAGCTCCAGCAGGATGGTGCGGTCGGCGAAGTGCGACAGCGTCGTGAACTGCAGCGGATGGTCGGTGATCACCCGGACCGCACCCATGACGATGAGAAGTCCGGTGGCGCCGAGGAAGCCGCCGACCACCGGATAAGGCACGTAACGGATGGCGCGGCCAAGCCGCGTCAGGCCCAGTCCACACAGCACCAATCCTGTCAGCATCGTCGACAGGCCGAGCGTGATCAGGATCGGGGACAGCAACGGCGTCGACAGGTTCGCCGTCTCGATGCGTTCGACCACCGAGGCCGCCAGGATACCCGTCACCGCGGCGGTCGAGCTGTCGGGGGCTGCAATCGCGAAGGGCAGCGAGCTGCCGAGCTCGACGACGGCCGCAAGCACCGCGGAGCTGACGAAAGTGGCCGTGATGCCGTAGGACAGGTAGGGCGACAACGGCCCCGCGAAGATCAGCAGCGCGTAGGACAGTCCGAACGTGACGGTCAGGACGCTGGCGGCGCTCCCGCCCAATATATCGTTCAGCGCGCGCTTGAGGGCCGGATTGAGCCCGGTCGACGGAGTGAAGCCAATCGCTGGATCTGTCACGCCGTGCCACTCGCTGAGTATTCCCCTCCGAGAGGTAGACGACTGGAGACTTAGCGCAACAAGATTCTTGCAAGCCGGATGGAAGAAACCGAAGCGCCCGCCATTCGGTGTCGTCCTGGCGAAAGCCAGGACCCATTATCCCAGGGAGGAGTCGTGGCGCGAGGTGACGGCCACAGTCTTCGCCAAACCGCGCCCGGTGTAATGGGTCCTGGATCGGCGCTCACTTCGTTCGCTGGTCCAGGACGACGCTAAGGCCTGCACTAGATCTTGAGTTCGCTTCCCGTCACGCGGCGATATGCTTCCAGATACCGCTTGCTGGTCGCGTCCACCACGCTTGCGGGCAAAGGCGGCGGCGGGGCGTCGCCGTTCCAGCGGCCGGCGCGGCGCTCGACATCGAGATAGTCGCGCAAGGGCTGCTTGTCGAAGCTCGCCTGCGGCTGGCCGGGTTTGTAGGCATCGACGGCCCAGAAGCGCGAACTATCCGGCGTCATGACTTCGTCGATCAGGATGATGCGGCCGTCCTTGTCGCGGCCGAATTCGAACTTGGTGTCGGCGATGATAATGCCCTGTTCGCGGGCGAGCTCCTCGCCGAGCGTGTAGATCGCGCGCGTCATGCTCTCGAGCGTGTAGGCCGTCTCGTCGCCGACGACCTCGCGCATTTTTGCGATGGTAATGTTCTCGTCATGGCCGGTCTCGGCCTTGGTCGCCGGGCTGAAGATCGAGGGCTCCAGCTTCTCGCTCTCGACCAGGCCCGCCTTCAGCTTCTCGCCGGCCAGCGTTCCGCTTGCTGCATATTCCTTCCAGGCCGAGCCCGAGAGATAACCGCGGATCACGCATTCGATCGGAAACACCGTGGTCCGGCGGCACAGCATGGCGCGGCCGAGAATCTCGGCGCGATGCGGCTTCAAGGCCGGCACGGCGGCGATGATCTCGTCGGTGTCGGCGCTGATCATGTGATGCGGCACCACGCCTTCGAGCTCGTTGAACCAGAAGGCGCTGATTTGCGTCAGTACCGCGCCCTTCATCGGGATGGTCTCGCCCATCACGACATCGAAGGCGCTGATGCGGTCCGTGGTGACGAGCAGCAGGCGGTCGTCGTCGACGGCGTAGATATCGCGCACCTTGCCGCGCCCGATCTTGGGCAGGGGCAGGTCGCTGGAGAGCATGGTGGTCATCGGCAGAACTTTCGGGGCAAGGTCTTGCGACGGGACATCCGGCCGCGCCTGATCGCGCGACCGGAAGCCGGATTAGCCTATTCCGGCAGCGGAATGAACTCATGTTCCTGCGGAACTGCGGCGAAGCGGCCGGTTTTCCAGTCCCGCTTGGCCTGCTCGATCCGCTCCTTGCTGGAGGAGACGAAATTCCACCAGATGTGGCGCGGGCCCTCCAGGGCGTCGCCGCCCAGAAACATCATCCGCGTGGCCTTGAGCGCCTTCACCGTGATGCGGTCGCCCGGGCGGAAGATCAGCAGTCGCGGCCCTTCGTAGCGCTCGTTCGCGATCTCGACCTCGCCGTCGACCACGTAAATGGCGCGCTCCTCATGATCAGGGTCGAGCGGCACGACCGCGCCCGCGGCCGCCGTGACCTCGGTATAGAACCACGGCGACACCATCGAAACAGGTGAGGTGATGCCGAAGGACGAGCCCGCGATCACCTTTGCGGTGAAGTCGCGCTCGGTGACCATCGGCAGGTCACCCGCGCCGTAGTGCTGGAACGACGGGGCGATCTCTTCCGATCCGGCCGGCAGCGCGATCCAGCTTTGCAGGCCCAGCATCTTCTGCCCCGAGGCGCGCTGCACATCCGGCGTGCGCTCGGAATGCGCGATGCCGCGGCCGGCCGTCATCAAATTCATCGCGCCAGGCTGGATCTCCTGGATGTTGCCCTCACTGTCGCGATGCATGATCGCGCCGTCGAACAGATAGGTGACCGTGGCAAGCCCGATATGCGGGTGCGGCCGCACGTCCATGCCCTTGCCGGAGACGAACTGCACCGGCCCGAAATGGTCGAAGAAGATGAAGGGCCCGACCATCTGCCGCTTGCCGTGCGGCAACGCGCGCCGCACCGCGAAGCCGTCGCCGAGATCGCGCGTGCGCGGCACGATGACGAGATCGAGCGCATCGCAGGACATGGGATCGCCGAGCACGGGATCGTTCGAGGGTTGCCAGCTCATGGTAAAACTCCGTCTAAATTGCTTGGGCTCGATACTAGCAGGATTCCGCGCCAGCGTCGCGGCTAAGCCCGCTGTTATGCCCCGCGAAGGCGGGGCATCCAGTACGCGGCGGCCTATCCGTTCAATCATGGCCGTCTCGGAGTACTGGATCGTCCGGTCAAGCCGGACGATGACAGCTGTGGTGCGGATGGTGCTTGAAAACATACGCCTGACGAAGGATGTTCGGCTGATGTCAACCGCGACCCATCGCAACACCCGATGACCCCAGCCGCAGCCGAGCTCGCCTTTCGCGCCGCCGCCGTGGCGCTGCTGCTGGTGTTGGCAGCGTCATTACTCTCGGATTTCCGCAATGTGCTGGCAGCCCGGCTCGGTGCGGCCTTTGCGCTCGGCTCGGCCGCGCATGCTGTGAGCTATTCTGTCGGAACATCATCGCTGGTACCGGCATGGCATGCGCCGCTGATCGCGTTGTCGACCGGCAATATCGTGGTGTTCTGGCTGTTCACGCGCGCGCTGTTCGACGATGAGTTTCGCCTGCGCCGGTGGCACGGATTGACCTGGGCGTTGGTGGCAGCCTTCAGCTTCGTCAGCTGTCTCTGGATCGCACCCGGCGGACATGTCCGGGTCGCCGTCACCGCGGTGAACCTGATCGTGCTCGGCTTCATTGCGCTCGCGATCGTGCAGACGATCGCCTCATGGTCAGCCGATCTGGTCGAGCGCCGCCGCCGCGTCCGTATCTTCATTGTCTGTGCTGCCGCGCTCTATGGCGGATTGAACGCGCTGCTCCAGATCCTCGCCGGCAGCGACGTCGGCGACGTCGCCAATACCGTCAATACCGGCGTGCTTGCCAGCATCGTCACGGCCATCGCCTATGCGATGATGCGCGTCGATGGCGCCGACCTGTTTCCAGCTGCTGCGGAGGCTGCGCCCGCGATCGCGGCGAGCCAGCCTGTCGGCGAGGATGCCGCCGACCAAAAGCTCATCGACGCCCTGATGCGGCTAATGGCGGACGAGCGGATCTATCGGCAGGAGAACATCAGCATCGGCGTGCTGGCGGGCCGGCTGAAAATTCCCGAATACCGGCTGCGCCGGCTGATCAACCAGGGGCTCGGCTACCGCAATTTCAATGTGTTCCTGAACAGCCACCGGATCGAGGAGGCCAAGGCCGCGCTGGCCGATCCCGCCCAGGCCGAGGTCCCGGTCATCACCATCGCGATGGACTCCGGCTTCCAGTCGCTCGGTCCCTTCAACCGCGCCTTCAAGGCCGTGACCGGCGTGACGCCGACGGAATATCGTCGGCTCAAGGTGAATGCTGTCTAACCTTTAGTGCACTGAAACATCTAGGTTATTTTGGAATCGGCGAGCGTCTCGCTGCTTTCGGCTCTGCCGTTTTCCAAATCCGGCGAGCGGGCATCGCGTGAATGCCGCTTCGTCTCCGGCACGCGCCTCAAGCCGGAGCAAGCCCGTGACCCGCCGCCGCAAGATCGTCCTTCTCATCACCACCGTCGCCTTTGCCGGCCTCGCGCTCGGCGCGGTTCGCGCCCATGACCTGCCCAAGGTCGCCACCGGCTTCATCGCCGACGTGCTCTGCTCGGAGACGTTTGTCTCGGGCCTCGATATCAGGCGCAACCTGACCGAGACCGCCGATGCGATGCCGGGCGCCGGTCTGCTCACCTGGGCGATGGACTATCAGGTCGATCGCGCGCGCAAGGACGTCACGGTGACGCTGTTCGGCATCGGTCGCAGCCATGCCGTCTATCGCGAGGGCCTCGGCTGCACACTCGAGCACGGTGCTGAGATCGCCGACGTCAGGCTGCCGCCTGATGACAGGCAGCCGGCGTTGCTGCCCGAGATCGCCGGGCCCGCGGTCGTATCGCCGCAAAGCCCGGAACTGTCAGCCGCGCTCGATCGCGCCTTCGCCGAGCCGCCATCGCCGCCATTCCGCCGCACCCGCGCAATCGTCGTCATGAAGTCGGGCCGCATCATCGCGGAGCGCTATGCGGACGGCATCGGACCGGAGACGCCGCTGCTCGGCTTCTCCATGACCAAGTCCGTGATCTCGGCTCTCACCGGGATCCTCGTGCGCCAGGGCCGACTGAAGCTCGACGGGCCCGCACCGGTCGCCGCCTGGACAAATCCGGACGATCCGCGTCACGCCATCACCGTCGATCAATTGCTGCGCCACACCGCGGGCCTGGCGCTCGGCAGCTCGCTTCAGGCCTCGCTTGGCTCCGCGTTCGAGCCGGTCAATCGCATGAAATTCGTGGAGGCCGACATGGCCGCCTATGCAGCGAGCATGCCGCTTGCGACCGCGCCGGGCACCGTGTGGAATTATCACGATGGCAACACCATCATGCTCGCGCATCTGATCCGCAACGCCGCCGGCGGCAATCCCGCCGATGCGCTTGCCTTCGCGCGCCGCGAATTGTTCGCGCCGCTCGGCATGCGACACGTCACGCTCCAGCTCGACGGCGCCGGCACGATCGAGGGGTCGAGCGAGATGCTCGCATCCGCGCGCGACTGGGCGCGTTTCGGCCAGCTCTATCTCGACGACGGCGTCGCCGGCGGCCGGCGCATCCTGCCCGAGGGCTGGGTGAATTACTCGGCGTCGGCGACGCCCAATGCCTGGGTCGGTATCGGCGCCGGATTCTGGACCAACCAGGGCGACAGCTTTGGCGCGACCTTTCGCGTCGATCACGGCTGGCCGCGCGATGCCTTCTTCGCCAAGGGCACGATCGGGCAGTATACAATCGTGATTCCGTCGGAACGACTCGTGATAGTGCGGCTCGGCCGTTCGCCGAACTCACCGCCAGAAGCGGACGGTGTGTTTGATCTGGTGCGGGATGTGATTGCGGCAACGCGCGCTAAAGGGAAGGTGGCGGGGATGGATTGAGGTGCTTTACCTTCCCAGCTCCGTCGCCTTTGCCACGCGATCGAACCGCTCCAGCGTCATGATCGCGTCCGCGAATTTCTCCGCGCGCGCATTCAGCACCGGGCGTGCCAGCGTCAAGAATTTTTGCTGCATCGCCTGTGCATCCGGGAACGAGGTCGGCTCTCCCGAGGGATCGGCGTAGAGCCGCTCATGCACGCCGTCGTCCGTCGTGATACTCACGCGCGCGCCAAAGGGGTGGGTGCGGCCGATTTCGAGGCGATCGTCCTGCACTACGTCGAACTTGTCGGCGAGTGCGTCGATGGCGGCGTCGCCAAGACGATTGTAGTCGTCCCAGCCAAATGAGCCCTGGTCGAGCGCGAGCGCGCCGGTGAAGAACATCGAGAACTGGCCGCCGACGATCGAGGTCGGGTGGCGCTTGGTCGCGGCGTCGCCGGTGAGCGTGATGCCGTTGCGATGCAGGCCGATTTCGACCCGCTTGACCTGATCGGGCGTCAGATTGTGCTCGCGCCGCATTGCGATCAGCGCGTCGATCGCGGCGTGAGTGTAGCGGCAGCTCGGATACGGTTTGACGCCGATCTTCATGGTCTCGTAGGTCTTGCCGAGCTCGGCGACCGCCTTGTCGGGATGCGCATCGTCGGTGTAGCCGGCGAGCAGGCCATGTTTGCCCTCCACGGATTCCGTCGCCCCGACGAAGTCGTTGCGCGCCAGCGTCGCGGCGATCACGCCATTCATCGCGGCGGCTCCGACCTGGTAGCGCTTGTTCCAGGCGCCATTGACCAGGAATTGCAGCGAGCCCGCGGCCTGGCTGCCGGCGACGCCGAAGGCGGCGATGAGCTGTTGCTCGGACAGGCCGAACAGTTTTCCGGCGGCCGCTGCTGCGCCATAGGTGCCAGCGGTGGCGGTCGGATGGAAGCCGCGCGCATAATGCGAGGTCGGGTCGAGCGCGTTGCCGAGCCGGCAGCAGACCTCATAGCCCGCAACGATCGCGGTCAGCACGTCGCGGCCCGACGCGCCGACCATCTCGCCGATGGCGAAGGCGGCCGGAACGACCGGCGCGCTCGGGTGCAGCGAGGAGTCCGCATGGGTGTCGTCGAAGTCGAGGGAATGGCCGAGCGCGCCGTTGAGCAGCGCCGCGACCGCCGGCGTCCAGGTCTTGCTGTCGCCGAACACGGTGGATTCGCCCCTGGTGTCGAGCGCGAGCGCCTCCAGCATCTTCAGGATCGAGGGGGTCGATTCCGCTTCGCTGCGGGCGCGGATGGCGCTGCCGAGGAAGTCCAGCGTCAGCACCTTTGCGCGATCCAGCACTTCCGCCGGAATATCCCCGTATTTCAGATTGAAGACATAGGCAGCGAGCGTTGCGGTTTCGTGGGCCATCGTGTTTCCTCGTTTTGGCGCGCAAGTTAGGCGGGCTGATTTGGCCTTTCAAGCGGCCATGGGCTGCGGGCATCAGCTATGCTTTTGGCAGGCTCCAAGAGGATCGGGATATTCCACGATGGGACTTCCAAAAGATGTGTTCGACCGGGTCCGGGCGCGGCGAACGCAACTGGGCCTGGCGATCCGGGTCACGGTCGCGGCCACCGCGGCCTACGCGATCGCCACCGCGCTGCATCTGCTGCTGCCGCTCTGGGCGGTGCTGACCTCGCTGATCGTGACCCAGTTGAGCGTCGGGCGCTCGCTGAAGGCGACGCGCGATTACGTGCTCGGCACCATCGGCGGCGCCATCTATGGGGGCGCCATCGCGATCCTGATCCCTTATTCGACCGAGGCCGGCCTGTTGGGGCTGCTGGTGCTGGCGGTCGCGCCACTCGCCTTCGTCGCCGCGATCAACCCGAGCCTCAATGCAGCGACGGTCACCGCCATCATCGTGCTGCTGGTTCCGACGATGCATCATTCCGATCCCATGACATCGGCAATCGATCGGGTCAGCGAGGTCGGGGTCGGCGCAATCACGGGATTGCTGGTCTCGTTCCTGGTGCTGCCCTCGCGCGCGGTGCGCCAGATCCGCGCCAGCGCGGCAAGGCTGCTCGAGCTGATCGCGGACGCCTTCACCGAGCTGCTCGCGGGTCTCACGCGCGGCCGCGACAACGATGCGCTGCACCGGATCCAGGACGGCATCGGCACCGCGATGGTGGGCATGAATGCGATCGGTGCCGAAGCCGAGCGCGAGCGGGCCGCGCGCCTGTCAAGCGGGCCCGACACCGGTCCCTTGCTGCGAACGATCCTACGGCTGCGCCACGACGTCGTGATGATCGGCCGCTCGACCGTGGTGCCGTTGCCGGCCGAGGTGCAGCTGCGGCTCGCCGCGCCGCTGGCGGAGGTCAGTGCGGCGATCGTGCGCTTTCTGCGCTCGGCGGCCGAAGCGTTGCGGGCTGGTGCCGGCGCGCCGCCGATTCATCCCGTGCACGTCGCGCTCCAGCATTACGCCGAGGCGGTTGCCGCCGTTCGCCAGGACGGCCTGATCCGCGGCCAGCCGAGCGACACCGCCGAGCGCTTCTTCGCGATCGGCTTCTCGCTGGAGCAGATGCACCAGAATCTCTGCGATCTCGATCGCGTCGTCGGCGAGTGGTCGGAAGCCTCGTCGGACAAGTCAGCGCGCTTGGCCGAGTGAGCTAGCGCCGCATCAGGCCCTTGCCTTGCATGCGCCAGACCAGCAAATCGATGCGGTCCTGGCCGAAGAACGGCTCGTTGTCGAACACGAAGGTCGGCACGCCCCAATGGCCGGAGGCGGCGTGGTCCTTCTCGTTCTCCGTGATCACCTGCTCGTAGCGATCAGGGTCCGCGGTGATTGCGGCATCCATCGCGGCGAGATCGAAGCCGGCCTTTTCGGCGCCGCGCCAGAGATGATCGCCTTCGTTCCAGCCCGACACCGAGCCGTCCCACAGCACGCGGGCAATTGCATCGGTGAATGCGAGCGAGCGTCCCTCGAGCTGCGCCATGGCACCAAGCCGGGTCAGGCGGTGGATGTAGGGCTGCTCGGCCGCGACGTCGAACGTCACCTTGTCCTGCACGATCGGATCGGGCCTGGGAAAGCGGAACGGAATGCCTTCGTGCTGCGCCACGCGCGTGCTGTCGAGCACCACATAGCGAATGAAGTTCGGGCTGGCCTTCTTGAAAATACCCGGGCACACGGACTGCGAGCGGATAGACCGGCCGCAAATTCACCGCCAGATCGTAGGTTTCGACGAGCTTGAGCGTTTTTGGCAGCGCCAGATAGCTGAACGGGCTGCGAAAGGAGTAGTAGAGGTCGACGGAGAGCGTCATCGGGCCGGCTCCGCGAGCCGCCCCATCATGCTGCGGGCGACGAGCTTGTGGAAGGGCGTGATGAACGCGAGATAGGCGCGGCCCAGCCGATTGTTGGTCCGCACCAGCGTGGTCAGGGTGACGTGGCGCAGCACCGCTTCGCCGGCGACATCGACCACGATGCGGAAGTCGAGATGATAATCATTGAAGCCGGCGACCAGCTGCTCCGGCGTTTCGCTCAGCACCGGAAACAAGCCGATCAGGCCGCCCGGCGCTGGTGCGCCTTCACCCGATGTCTTCAATCCAAAGGGCCTCACGAGGATGTTGCGCAGGCGTGTCAGTGCACCGATCCAGCGCGGTCCGTGCAACACCATCCTGGTGCAGGCCTCGCGGGCATTCACCGGTGCTGTGCCGATCTCCACGCGAAAGGCGTCGATGAATTGCGCACCGGCCAGCAGCGTGCCGGCGTCGACATCGGGGATGACTTCGCGGACGGTCCCGTTCATCCCGCCAGTTTGCGCGTCAGCATCCGGAAGCGCAAGATCAGAAGTCCGGCATAGACGAACGATCCGATCGACAGTCCGATCCAGACACCGACCGCGCCGAAATCAGCGTGAAAAGCGAGCAACCAGGCGATGGGAAAGCCCACGCACCAGTAGCCGATCGCGGCGAATACCAACGTCATTCTGGTGTCATTGATGCCGCGCAGTGCGCCGCCCATGATGGTCTGGATGGCATCGGCGATGAAGAAGGTCGCGCCGACCAGCAGCAGCGTTGCAGTCAGCTCGACGGTCGCCATGCTCGCCTCGCCGCTGCCGAAGAACAGCCGTCCGAGCTCATAGCGGCCGAGAATGATTGCGACGGTGAGGGCCGAGACGAACGCGATCCCGATCACGGCTGCGACGAGACCTGCGCGCCTCACCGCAGCCGGGTCGCCGCGGCCGAAGGCGTGGCCGACCCGCACCGTGGCCGCCATGCCGATGCCGAGCGGGACCATGAACAGCACGGCGGTGACCTGGAGGGCGATCTGATGCGCCGCAAGCGCCGTGGTCGAGATCAACCCCATCAGCAGCGCCGCCGAAGAGAACAGGCCATATTCCAGCAGCAGCGAGAACGAGATCGGGGCGCCGATCGCGATGAGCTTGCGCATCAGGGGCCAGTCGATCCGCCAGAGATTGGCAAGCGGACGATAATCCGCGAACGGCTTGCGCAGTCCCGCAATGGCGAGCGTGGCGCCGAACGTGCCGAGATTGACGATGGTGGTCGCAAGCCCTGCGCCGAACAGACCGAGCTCCGGCAGGCCGAACAGGCCGTGGATCAGGGCGTAGACCAGCGCGGCATTGACGGGGATCGCCGCGAGCGTGATCCATAGCGGGGCCTGCGGCCGGTTCACCGCGCTCATCATGCTGCGCAGCGCGATGAACCCGAGCGCCGGCGCGATGCCCCAGGCCAGCCCATTCAGATAGCGCTGGGCGAGCGCGGCCGAGTGCGGCGCCTGACCGAGTGCGACCAGGATGTGCTCGCCATAGAGCGGCGAGGCCATCATCGGCAGCGAGATCAGCAACGCGACCCACAAGCCGACGCGCAGAGAGCGGCGGATGCGCCTGACATCGCCGGCGCCGAAGGCTTGCGCGACCAGCGGCGACACCGCCGCCATCAATCCGAGCCCGAAGGTGAAGCTGACGAAATAGACCGTGTGCGCCAGCGCTGCTGCTGCGACCGCGCTCTCGCCGAGCCGCCCGATCAGCGCGAGATCGGTCGTGATCATCGCGATCTGCCCGAGCTGTGTCAGCATCATCGGCACGGCCAGCCGCAGCGTCGCGACGAATTCGTCGGCGAGAGGATTTGGCGGCACGCCGGCTTGCGGCTGCGAACGAGGCTGGACGGTGTCGAGCATGGCCGGGTCAATAGCACAGCCGGGCGACGAAAACATGGCTTGGTCTTCTCCCTCTCCCCTTGCGGGAGAGGGTGGCTCGCCGCAGCAGCGGCGAGACGGGTGAGGGGGATCTCTCCGCGTACGGCCCTCAAGACTCGCTGAAGCAACCCCTCATCCGGCGCTATAGCCGATGCGAAGCTTCGGCGTTCTCAAAAACGGCGGCCGAAGGCCGCCTACGCCACCTTCTCCCACAAGGGGAGAAGGAAGAAACTCTCAGCCCTTCCGTTCAGGCACGCGCCTGATCTTCGCGCCGAGCGCGTTGAGGCGCTCGTCGATGCGCTCGTAGCCGCGCTCGATCTGGTCGGCGTTGTTGATCGTGGAGGTGCCCTCGGCGCAGACGGCCGCGAGCAGCATGGCCATGCCGGCGCGAATGTCGGGCGAGATCATCGATGCACCGCGCAGGCGGCTGGGGCCGGCGATGATGGCGCGATGGGGGTCACAGAGCACGATACGCGCGCCCATCGCGATCAGCTTGTCGACGAAGAACATCCGCGATTCGAACATCTTCTCGAACATCAGGATCACGCCCTCGCATTGCGTGGCGGTGACGATCGCGATCGACATCAGATCGGCCGGGAAGGCCGGCCAGGGCTGGTCTTCCAGCTTCGGCACATGGCCGCCAAAATCGTCCTGGATCTTCAGCGTCTGGTTTGAGGGCACGATGAGATCGTCGCCCTCGATGCGGCAGACGATGCCGAGCCGTTCGAATCCCATGCGGATCGAGCGCAGATGCTCGACGCCCGCGCGCACGATGCGAAGCGGCGACCGCGTCACGGCCGCGAGTCCGATCAGCGAGCCGACCTCGATATGGTCGGGCTGGATCCGGTAGGTCGCGCCGCCCAGCGTCGCCGGACCGTGCACGATCATGGTGTTGGTGCCGATGCCCTCGATCCCTGCGCCGAGCGCGACCAGGAAGTTGGCGAGGTCCTGCACATGCGGCTCGGACGCGGCGTTGCGCAAATAGGTGGTGCCTTGGGCGGCGACGGCTGCGACCAGCGCGTTCTCGGTCGCGGTCACGCTGGGCTCGTCCAGGAACACGTCGGCGCCGGTCAGTTTCGAAGCGCGGAATTCGAGCCGGTCGGTCGCGGTGACCTTGGCTCCCAACTGCTCGAGTGCGAGCACATGCGTGTCGAGCCTTCGGCGGCCGATGACGTCGCCGCCGGGCGGCGGCAGCATCACTTCGCCGCAGCGGGCGAGCAGGGGGCCGGCGAGCAGGATCGAGGCGCGGATGCGAACGCACAAGTCCGGATCGAGATCGGCGGCGCGGATGCTCTTGGCGTGAATATGAAGCGTGTTGCGGGCGGTCCATTCCGCCGCCGCGCCGACCGAGCGGATCAGCTCGACCAGCGTCTCGGTGTCGCGGATCCGCGGCACGTTCTCCAGCGTCACCGGATGCTCGGTGAGCAGGGCTGCCGCGATGATCGGCAGGGCCGCATTCTTGTTGCCGGAAGGCTCGATCGAGCCCGAGAGCCGGTGACCGCCCTCGACAATGTACTGGATGGGCGCCACGGGGTCTCTCGCTGTCGTGTTGAGTGGGGGGCGGGTTTTCGAGGCGGAAACTACCGAGAATTGAGCGCGGGAGCAATTCTGCACTTGTCGCGAGGGCGGGGGAGGTTCAGCCGTGTCTCTACGTCATGGCCGGGCTTGTCCCGGCCATCCACGCCTTTGCCAGATGCACGGAGAACGTAGATGCCCGGGACAAGTCCGGGCATGACGACCGTCCAAGCCATCCGATCTCAGATATCGATCGTCGCGCTCAGCGAATGTTCCTGGATGAAGTCGCGGCGCGGCTCGACCACGTCGCCCATCAGCTTGGTGAAGATGTCGTCGGCCTCGTCGACCTCCTTGACCTTCACCTGGAGCAGTGATCGCGCATTGACGTCCAGCGTGGTCTGCCAGAGCTGCTCCGGATTCATCTCGCCCAGCCCTTTGTAGCGCTGCAGCGAGACGCCCTTGCGGCCGGCGTCGGTGACGGCTTCGAACAGATCGACCGGGCCGTAGACCATGTGCTCGGTGTCCTTGCGCCGCAGCTTGCCGGGGCGGGCGTAAACGTCCTGAAGCTTGACCGTGTACTCGTCGAGCTTGCGGGCTTCGACCGAGCCCAGGAACGCGTCATCGATGAGGGCGACGTCCTTGACGCCGCGCACGGTGCGCTCGAACTGGAAACCATGGCC
Organism: Bradyrhizobium sp. BWC-3-1; assembly: GCF_032917965.1. Lineage (NCBI taxonomy): Bacteria > Pseudomonadati > Pseudomonadota > Alphaproteobacteria > Hyphomicrobiales > Nitrobacteraceae > Bradyrhizobium > Bradyrhizobium sp. BWC-3-1. The sequence goes on along the minus strand of NZ_CP136625.1, from coordinate 10,148 downwards.
TTCAACGTATTGACCGATCCAGCCGCGCTCGACCTCGTCGGCGAGCGTGTCGAGGCGGGCGGCGATGTATTGGGCTGCCGCGGCGGCTTTCTCCGGATCGCCGTAGATCGCCTTGTTGAGCACGCCGGTGATGGCGGCCTGCTCGATCACCTTGCGATTGTAGCGGGTGTGCAGGCTGCGCAGGACGCCGCGGACCGCGCGGGCGTCATCGACCAGCGAGCGCAGGTCGCGGCCGGTGCGATCGCCGCCGGTGCCGGGAATATAGACGCAATCGTCCAGCCCGGTATCGATCAAATAATCTTCCAGCGCCCGCTCGTCCTTCAGATATTGCTCGGACTTGCCACGGTTGACCTTATAGAGCGGCGGCTGGGCGATATAGAGATAGCCGCCGTCGATGATCTCGCGCATCTGCCGGTAGAAGAAAGTGAGCAGCAGCGTGCGGATGTGGGCGCCGTCGACGTCGGCGTCCGTCATCACGATGATCTTGTGATAGCGCAGCTTCTCGATCGAGAATTCGTCGCTGATGCCGGTGCCGAGCGCGGTGATCAGCGTGCCGATCTGCTCGCTGTGCAGCATCTTGTCGGGACGCACGCGTTCGACATTGAGGATCTTGCCACGCAGCGGCAGTACAGCCTGGAATTCGCGGTTGCGGCCCTGCTTGGCGCTGCCGCCTGCCGAGTCACCCTCGACGATGAAGAGCTCGGATTTCGCCGGGTCCTTCTCCTGGCAGTCGGCGAGCTTGCCGGGCAGCGAAGAGACCGAGAGCGGGCTCTTGCGCGTCAGCTCGCGCGCCTTTCGCGCCGCTTCGCGGGCAGCCGCCGCCTGGATCACCTTGCCGACGATCATCTTGGCTTCGGAAGGGTGCTCCTCGAACCAGGCCTGCAGCGCCTCGTTGAGCACGTTCTCGACCACGGGGCGCACTTCCGAGGACACCAGCTTGTCCTTGGTCTGCGACGAGAATTTGGGGTCCGGCACCTTCACCGACAGCACCGCAGTGAGGCCTTCGCGGCAGTCGTCGCCGGTGAGCGCGATCTTTTCCTTTTTCGCGTTGGCCTCGGCATAGCCGTTGACCTGGCGCGTCAGCGCGCCGCGGAAGCCGGCGAGATGGGTGCCGCCGTCGCGCTGCGGGATGTTGTTGGTGAAGCACAGCACGTTCTCGTGGTAGCTGTCGTTCCACCACAACGCGGCCTCGACACCGATGCCGTTGGATTCCGCGCGCACCATGATCGGCGCCGGCACGATCGCCTTCTTGTTGCGGTCGAGATATTTGACGAATTCCTCGACGCCGCCGGAATAGTGCATCTCCTCGCGCTTCTCGACCGCGTGACGCATGTCGGAGAGGGCGATGTTGACGCCGGAATTGAGGAAGGCGAGCTCGCGCAGCCGGTGCTCCAGCGTGGCGAAATCATACTCGATGTTCTTGAAGGTTTCCGTCGAAGCCTGGAACGTCACCTCAGTGCCGCGCCTGCCGGGCGCGTCGCCGACCACCTTGAGCGGCGCGACCGCATCGCCATGGGCGAATTCGATGTAGTGTTCCTTGTTGTCGCGCCAGATGCGCAAGCCGAGCTTGCTCGACAGCGCGTTGACCACGGAGACGCCGACGCCGTGCAGACCGCCGGAAACCTTGTAGGAATTCTGGTCGAACTTACCGCCGGCATGGAGCTGGGTCATGATGACCTCGGCTGCCGAGATGCCTTCGCCCTTGTGGATGTCGACGGGAATGCCGCGGCCGTCGTCGCGCACGGTGACGGAATTGTCGGCGTTGAGGATCACGTCCACGCGCGTGGCGTGGCCCGCGAGCGCCTCGTCGATCGCGTTATCCACGACCTCGTACACCATGTGATGCAGGCCCGAGCCGTCATCGGTGTCGCCGATATACATGCCGGGACGCTTGCGGACGGCGTCGAGACCCTTGAGCACGCGGATCGATTCCGCCCCGTAATCGCTCGGATTTGAGGGTTCGTTTTCGGCAGGCGTCTGCCGAGCAGGTTCTGTCATGAGAGGCCTTCGAGATGTCGCCCGAATCAGCGGCGCAAAAGGCGCTGATATGCGGGCTATTTGTGCCACGAAAGACGGATTGCGCCTAGCGCAAAGTATCCCCCGGCAAGTCTTTGATTAAATAGAATTTTTTGGCCGATTTTCAAGGCCTTCGAAGCCCGATTCGGCGGCTTGGAAAAAGCGCGATTCGGGAAGCCGTTTCGGGCCGTGGAAGGCGTGGATTTTGCGGGGACGAGGGCGTTCCGAGGCGCCTGGAACGCCCCGGAACGGCCTTGCAGCTCAATACATCTGAAGCGGCAGCACATCTCCGTTTGGCCCCACCAGGAGGCCCCAGGCATCGCCGGCGGCCACTGTGAGAATCTCGGTGCGAGTGGGGCGTCCCGGCAGACGCAGCGCGTACTGGTACTTGCCTGGCGGCAGATCGAGCATCGGGCCTTTCGGCGATTGCGGACCGCCGGCGCCGGCCGCGATCTTTACGGTCTGATTGTTGATCGTCAGCGATGCTTCTTTCGGCCCCATATTGCCGAGCATCAGCCTGGCCTGTCCGGCCTTCGGCATGATGTCGGCCTTGGCCGCGGCCTGCGGATTTCGCTGCATCAGGCTGACCGTGGTCTCGTCTCGGGCGCGGCCAAGCTTCAGCACGGCCGGCCCCTGCGGCGAGGTGAACGCGAGCTCCGCCCGCTCGGCCGTCACGATCGCGCCGTCGGCCTTCTCTTGCCAGCCCCGATTGGTCAGCTCCGCGCGATAGAAGGCGAGGACCTCGCCAAGGTCGGCGGGGATGCTGGCTTCGAGCTCGGTCCGGAACGACTGGTCGCTGCCGGGAAATTTCGTGGAGCTGATGCCGGTCGAGCTGTGCTGCGTCGGCACCGGCAGGGCCGAATCGGGATCGGGCGTGAGCGGCTCCTTCGATTTGGTCTGGACCGCCTTGGCTTGGGTCGATTTGGCCTCGACGGGCTTCGCCGCGGCGACGACCAGACCGGAGCCGTTGGCGCTAACGTTCACCTTCGGTCCCATCTGCATCACGGTCATCGAGATCGACTTGCCGCTCTTTGCGAACTCCATCACCGCCATGTTGGGCTGATTGATGACGGAGGGCTGCTCTTTCCAGCCCGCTGGCTTGAGCGATGCGCGATAGAACGCAGTGAGCGCCTTCACGCTCGAGGTCGAGGAGAACTCGAGCCTGCCCTCGTCGCTCTCGAACTTCACACCCTCGGCGTTTTCAGGCAGCGGCACCGGAATCTTGCTGTCGGCCTGCGCGTTGAGCGGCGCGTCGGACAATGCGGCCGCCTGCACCTTGCGCCTGGCTTCGTCGGCGGTGATGAGCTGCTTGGCCGCACCTAACGCATCCCCAAGGAACTTGTCGTCCGCCTCTTTCTTCGCCTTGGCACGGGCGGCAAGCGCGGAGTCCTTCACCTGCGCGGTCAGGCTGACCATGGTGAAATCATATTTGCGGCCAAGCCGCAGCACGCCGGTTTCCTCCGCCGAAGAGATCTTGATCGCGACCTCGTCACCGGGTGCGAGCTGCGCGCTGCCGTCCTCCTGCCAGCCGCGCGCGGCGAACTCGCGGTGATAGAAGGCGAGCACGGCCGGCAGCTCGGCCATCGCGGCGGCCGACATTTCGCGCTTGTTGTCGCTCGCGCCGCCGAGCCCCCTGGCCGTCTTGGTCGGGCTCGGCCGCGGCAGGCCGGCCAGATCGCTATCGGCTTTGAGCTCGCTCGGCAGCGCGAAGGGGGCGACCCGGATATCGACATTGGTGCGGCCATCGTCGCGGCGCGTCAGCGTCAGCATCACGGGCTTCTGCTGATAGAAGCCGGTCTCCTTGCTATCGGCATGCGCGTAGAACGCGCGCAGGCCGTTGGGAACGGTTTCATTCAGGCTGGTGGTCCAGCGTGCGGCGGTTTCCGGCGTGAGCTTCTGCCAGCCGATCGCAGCCATCTGGCTGCTGTAGAAATCCGACGTTGCATCGAGCGGCGTCGGCGCGATGCAGCCGAGATAGGGCCGGGTCCCGTCGAACACGATGTCACTTGCGCCTTCCGGAAATGGCACGTTCCCGTAGATCCGGTCGGTGGTGTAGTAAACCACGGACTGGTCTGGCCGGCCGAGCGCCTGCGTGAAATGAACGGAAAGGCCCTGTCGTCCCTTCCTGAACTTCAGCAGGCTGCTTTTCTCCTCAAGCGGCATCACATAGGGCACCCATCCGTTGTCGCGCAGGAGCTTTTGGACCGCGGGCAGCGTCACGGCCTGCCGCATCGGTACGCGATATTCGACGCTATAGGGATCGGGGCGCGAAATGTCTTCCACCGCACCTTCGAGCTGGGGCAGCGCGTGGACGTCGACGATGCCCTCGTCGGCGCCGGCCGCGATCGAGCAGCTCGCCATCAGGAAGAGACCGCATGCAAGCAGCTGCCATCGTGCCGGGACTTGCACCCCGCGCGGGATCATCGCCATCGTTACGTCTCCAGGATGCCGCGCGGCGCTTGGGCGCGCGCGATTGCAACGGCTGCGACACCGTCGGCGGGGCCTCAGACCAGAAGTCGCGGCAGGAACCGGGCAGGTTCAAAGATTCGGACGGCTCAATACAGCTGGAGCGGCGACCATGCCTCGCCGTCGCGCCCGACGGTGAGCTCCCAGGCGTCGCCGGCCGCGACGGTGAGGATGTTGCTGTGGGCCGGACGGCCGGGCACGCCCAGTTCGTAGGAATATCTGCCGGGCGCCAGATCCAGCGAGACGGCGTTAGCGCCGGCGGAGCGCTTGATGATCTGCGCGTTGATCCCGAGCACGGCTTCCGTCTCGCCGATGTTGCTGAACACCAGCTTCGCCTGGCCCGGCTCGGGCATGACGTTCGCCCGGGTTGCAGTATCCGAGTTCTTCTGCACGAGATGAACCAAGGTGCTGCTGCCCTTGCGGCCGAGCTCCAGCATCGCCGGACCGAGCGGAGATGCGAACGCGAGCTGGACGTGATCGGCGGAGACGACGGCGCCATCGTGCTGCTCCTGCCACCCGAGCTTTCCGAGCTCCCTGCGGTAGAAGGCTAGGACGTCGCCGAGTTCGGCGGGCACGGTGGCTTCGAGCTTGACCCGAAGCGGCGCTTCGACGCCCCGCATCAGGGTGGTGTGGATTCCTCGAAAGCTGTAGCGGGTCGGTGCGAGCAGCCTGGCATCGGGATCCGGCGTGAGATCGGCGGAAAACAGCGCCGCGAGATGCGGCATCCCGGCGCCGGCGCTTGCAGCGAGCATGCAGATCGCGAGCAGGACGAGGCCGCACGCAAACGCCCGCCATCGTGCCGGAGCTTGCGCCCCGGACCTTGCCGTCCGCATCTCACTCTCCAGGGGTCTCGCGCGGCATGTCATTGCGCGATTGCAAAACGGCTGCGACGCCGTCGGCGCGGCCTCCGGCAACTAGTCGCGGCAGAAATGGGGCCGGTTCAACGGCGGCGACTAGCGCCGGGCCGATACCTGTCCGCTTTCGACGTCAAAGATCTCGCCCCCGGCGCCGATCTCGGCGAAGGCGGCAGGGTCTGCGCCGGTCAACCACACCTGCGCGCCGAGCTTGCGCAGCTCGTCGAACAGCGCCGCGCGCCTGCCGGGATCCAGATGCGCGACGACCTCGTCGAGCAGCAGCAGCGGCACGATGCCGGTCATCTCGGCGACCAGGCTCGCATGCGCCAGCACCAGCCCGATCAGCAACGCCTTCTGCTCGCCGGTCGAGGCATCGCGCGCCGGCATGCTCTTCGGCGCGTAGATCACCTGCAGATCGGTGAGATGCGGACCATCCGTGGTACGGCCGGCGATGGCGTCACGCGGACGGTTGTCGCGCAGGATCTGGCGGTAGCGGTCCTCGACCGACGTCGCGGTCTCCGTCAGCAGCGCGTTCTCCATCCAGCCGTCGAGCGCGATCTGCGCCGAAGGGAAGGCGGAGGCCTGCGCGCGAGCGTTCAGCATGCCGGTCAGACGCGCCGCGGTCTGGCCGCGCGTTGCGGCGACCGCGACCGCAAGCTCCGCGGTCTCACGCTCGATCGCGTCACACCAATGGTCGTCGTAATTGCGCGTCTCGAGCAGTCGGTTGCGCGAACGCAGCGAACGTTCGAGCGCGGAGATGCGGCTGGAATGGTCGCTGTCGATGGCGAGCACCAGGCGGTCGAAGAAGCGCCGCCGCTCGGACGCCGCTCCCATGAACAGCCCGTCCATCGCCGGCGTTAGCCATACCATGCGGATGTGGTCGCCGAACGCCGCCGCCGAATTGACCGGTTCGCGGTCGATGCGGCAGCGCCGGCTCACCGGGCTATCTGCGCGCGGCGGATCGATGCCGGTGCCGAGCGTGGCAAGGCCCAGCGCGCCCTCGACCTGTGCCGACACCGCCCAGGAGCCGTCGCCCTGGTTGTCGGCGACGTCGTCCAGCGTCGCGCGCCGCAGGCCGCGTCCCGGCGACAGGAACGAGATCGCCTCGATGCAATTGGTCTTGCCCGCTCCGTTCGGCCCGACCAGGACCACCATGTCGGCCGCCGTCTCGAGCCCCGCCGCCCGGTAATTACGAAAATGCGTCAGCGTCAGGCGATGAATGCGGGAGGGGGTCATCAGATCTTTGTCGTGGCCGCGATTCTTCCCCTCTCCCCTTGTGGGAGAGGGTGGCGCCTCACAAAGTGAGGCGACGGGTGAGGGGTATCTTACCGCTCGGCGAGCTTTGCAAGGATGTCCTCCAATACAGAAGTGGGTCGCTGGAGCACGTCGTTGTTCCAGTAGCGCGCGATGACAAAGCCTTCGGCGAGAGAGCTGCGTCACGCGCTGCATCGCGTCGTGATTCTCCGTGCTGACCGCCGTCGATCTCGATCACCAGGCGCTTCTCAAAGCAGACGAAGTCGAGAATGTAGGTGTTGAACGGGACCTGCCGGCGAAACTTGAAAGCGGAGAGTTGCCGGTGCCTGAGCAGGCGCCACATTGCCGCTTCCGCATCCGCCGGTTCGTGCCGCATATTCTTCGCGAATTGGCGAAGACGTTTGGAGACTGGCCGATGGGATGGTTCCTGCGGCACGAACCCCTCACCCGACTGAGTATGTATCCGCCCGTGGAGATGCCCTCTCCCACAAGGGGAGAGGGCGCAGCAACGTGCATTGCGCTTGTTTCGGCAGGCGAAGCTGTAGCTTCACCCTCTCCCCTTGTGGGAGAGGGGGGCTTCGCGCAGCGAGGCCGGGTGAGGGGTTGTCTCCGCATAAAAGGTGTCGCGAGAGGAGGACCACGTCCCTCACACCCGCATCGGCATCAGCACGTAGAGCGCGCTCTTGTCGTCGCGGTCTTGCACCAGGGTCGGTGAGCCCGGGTCGGCGAGCCGGAGCGTTGCGACGTCGCCTTCGATCTGGGCGGCGATGTCGAGCAGATAGCGGGAGTTGAAGCCGATATCGAGGGCGTCGGAGGCGTATTCGACTTCGAGCTCTTCGGTCGCGCTGCCGGAATCCGGATTGGTCACCGACAGCACCAGCTTGCCCGGCGACAGCGAGAGTTTCACGGCGCGCCCGCGCTCGCTGGAAATCGTCGAGACGCGATCGACCGCGTTCTCGAAATCCTTCTTGTCGACGACGAGTTCCTTGTCGTTGCCCTGCGGGATCACGCGGCCGTAATCGGGGAAGGTGCCGTCGATCAGCTTCGAGGTCAGCACTACATTGCCGATGGTGAAGCGGATCTTGGCCTGCGACAGCTCGATCGTGACCTCGGCCTCGTTGTCCTCGATCAGGCGCTGCACCTCGCCCACCGTCTTGCGCGGCACGATCACGCCGGGCATGCCCTCGGCGCCCTTGGGCTGCACTAGGTCGAGCTGGGCGAGGCGGTGGCCGTCGGTGGCGACGCCGCGCAGGGTGGCGGCTTTGGCGGAGCCCGCGGCATGCAGATAGATGCCGTTGAGATAATAGCGGGTCTCCTCCGTGGAGATCGCGAACTGGGTGCGATCGATCAGCCGCTTGACGTCCTTGGCGGCGAGGCTGAACGAATGCGACATGTCGCCGGCGGCGAGATCCGGGAAATCGTTTTCCGGCAGGGTCTGCAGCGTGAAGCGGGAGCGCCCGGCACGGATCGCCAGCACGGCGCGGTCGCCGTCGGCTTCGAGCACGATCTGCGAACCGTCCGGCAGCTTGCGCACGATGTCGTAGAACATGTGCGCCGGCACGGTGGTCGAGCCCGCGGTCGCGGTTTCCGCCGCGAGCGTTTCGGTGACCTCGAGGTCGAGGTCGGTCGCCTTCAGCGACAATTTCGCGTTCTCGGCCCTAACAAGCACGTTGCCGAGGATCGGAATCGTGTTGCGGCGTTCGACCACGCGGTGGACGTGGCCCAGCGACTTCAGGAGTTGCGCGCGTTCGACCGTAACCTTCATTGCACTACTCGCCCGATCCCCAAGGAAACACAAATCTGGAAAAGCCGGGCGGCGGGACGCGCGCCACGGCACCGAAGACCCCGGAAAGCCGGATCATCCAGCCGATATGACCAAAGCCGTCAGGGTCGCGCAAGGTGGCGCGGATGGCCCCCGGATTCAAGGGATTGCGGGCAGTTCCCCACGATTTACCTATGTTTCCGCAACGCGCTGAACGCCTCGCCGGCCAGGGACGTCTCTGCGCCCGTCATGGCCGGGCTTGTCCCGGCCATCCACGTCTGGGTTCGCGGTCCTAAGAACGTGGATGCCCGGGACAGGCCCGGGCATGACGACCTCCGATGCAGCTTGGATGTGGTCGCACCCGCGCAGAAGCAAATAGGCGTTTATTCCTGAAGCTGGCGCTTGAGCGATTCGACCTCGTCCGACAGCGCCGTGTCCTTGGAAACCAGGGCCTCGATCTTGCGCACGGCGTGCAGCACCGTGGTGTGGTCGCGCCCACCGAAGCGGCGGCCGATCTCGGGAAGCGATCGCAAGGTCAGCGTCTTGGCGAGATACATCGCCACCTGGCGCGGACGGACCACGTTGGCGGTCCGGCGCGAGGACAGGAGATCGGAGCGGCTGACATTATACTGCCGTGCCACCACGCGCTGGATGTCCTCGATCTTGATCCGCTTCGGTTCCTGCGGCCGGATCAGGTCGCGCACCTCGTGCTCCGCCATCTCCAGCGTCACCGGCCGATTGTTGAGCTTCGAATGCGCGAGCAGGCGGTTGATCGCGCCTTCGAGATCCCGGCCGTTATGGGTGATGGCGCGGGCCAGATAGGTCAGCACCTCCTCCGGCACCTCGAAGGTCGCATGATGAGCGCGGGCGGCTGCGACGCGCGACTTGAGAATACCGTGCCGCAGCTCCTCGCCGAGCGAGGCCATCTCGACCACGAGGCCGCCGGCCAGCCGCGAGCGCACGCGGTCGTCGAGGCTTTCGAGGTCGGACGGCGGACGGTCGGCCGCGATCACGACCTGGCGGCCGGCATCGATCAGCGCGTTCAGCGTGTGGCAGAACTCGGCCTGGGTCGACTTGCCCTGCAGGAACTGGAGATCGTCGATCACGAGCACGTCGATGCCGCGCAACGCTTCCTTGAAGGCGAGCGCCGTCTGCGTCTTCAGCGCGGCGACGAAGCCGTACATGAATTTCTCGGCGGTGAGATAAAGCACCTTGCGCTCGTTGCCGGAATTGCCGGCCCAGGTCACCGCCTGCAAGAGATGCGTCTTGCCGAGGCCGACACCCGCATGGATGTAGAGCGGATTGAACATGACGGGATCGCCGCGACGACCCTCGGCGACCTGACGCGCAGCCGCATGCGCCAGCGTGTTGGAACGGCCGACGACGAAGCTCGCAAACGTCAGGCGCGGATCGAGCGGCGAGCCGCCGAGTGCATCATGATTGGCCGAGACCGGCGCGGTCGCGGTCGAGCGCAGCTCCGGCGCAGGCGAGCGGCGCGTTTCGACCGGCGCGGGCGCTTCCTTCTGCTGCACCACGGGGCGCACGGCCGAGCGCACGGTGAGATCGATGCGATGCACTTCCGGCATCTCGGCCTGCCAGCACGACAGCACGCGCTCGGCATAATGGGCCTGGATCCAGCTCTTCAGGAAGCGGGTTGGCACCGACAGACGCACGCTCTCGTCCTGGACGCCTTCCAGATCCATGCGCGCGAACCAGCTCGTATAGACGTCCTCGCCTACGTTCGAGCGCAGCCGACTCTTCACGCGTGACCAGCGATCCTGTTCCGGGGTTGTCAT